>DATLEK010000035.1:0-41501 GCA_035525365.1 Acidimicrobiales bacterium | reverse complement strand
CTTCACTCCGTAGGTGCCCCCCTCGAGCCTGGCCAGGCCGATTCCGCGTGGCCCTGCGACGCCGACAACAGGTACATCGTTCATTTCCCCGAGACCCGGGAGATCTGGTCGTTCGGCTCCGGCTACGGCGGCAACGCCCTGTTGGGGAAGAAGTGCCTCGCCCTGCGCATCGCCTCGGTCATGGCCCGCGACGAGGGCTGGATGGCCGAGCACATGCTCATCGTCAAGCTCACCAGCCCTGAAGGCGTCACCTGCTACATCACCGGCGCCTTCCCCTCGGCGTGCGGCAAGACGAACCTGGCCATGCTGGTGCCGACTCTCCCCGGCTGGAAGGTGGAGACGGTGGGCGACGACATCTGCTGGATGCGCCCCGGTCCCGACGGGCGCCTCTACGCCATCAACCCCGAGTACGGCTTCTTCGGCGTGGCCCCCGGCACCGGCGCCCACACCAACCCCAACGCCATCCTCACCCTGGCCGCCAACTCCATCTTCACCAACACCGCCCTGACCGACGACGGCGACGTGTGGTGGGAGGGGATGACCCACGAGCCGCCGGCCCATCTCATCGACTGGAAGGGTGAGGACTGGACCCCGGAGAAGGGCACGCCCGCCGCCCATCCCAACGCCCGCTTCACCTCTCCCGCTTCGCAGAACCCCGCCATCGCCCCCGAGTGGGAGGACCCGGCCGGCGTGCCGATCTCGGCCATCCTCGTCGGCGGCCGGCGCTCCTCTGTCATCCCTCTGGTGACCGAGGCCTTCGACTGGGAACACGGCGTGTTCATGGGCTCGATCATGGCTTCGGAGACCACCGCCGCCGCCGCCGGCACCGTGGGCCAGCTCCGCCGGGACCCCTTCGCCATGCTCCCGTTCTGCGGATACAACATGGGCGACTACCTGGCCCACTGGCTGGAGATGGGCAACGCCGACGCCCAGAACCTGCCCAGGGTCTTCTACGTCAACTGGTTCCGCAAGGACGCCGACGGCCGCTGGCTGTGGCCCGGCTTCGGCGAGAACAGCCGGGTCCTCGACTGGGTGTTCCAGCGCGTCGCCGGTGGTGGTGACGCGGTCGAGACCCCCATCGGCCGGGTGCCGGCGCCGGGAGCCATCCCCACCGAGGGCCTGGACGTCTCCGCCGAAGACCTGGCCGAGCTGCTGCTGGTGGACAAGGAGGAGTGGCTACGCGAGGTGCCGTCGATCAACGAGCACTACTCCCAGTTCGGCGACCACCTGCCCCCCGCCCTCCGCCAGCAACTGGACGCACTGACCAAGCGCCTGAACGGCTAACCCACGGCGCTTCGAGTACATAGCGTGCGGAAAAGGCCCTCTATGTACTCGCAACGGTGGGGGTCTGCTCGCAGCGGCCGCCCAGGTGACGGGCGAGGAAGGCCTCGGCGGCGGCGAAGAAGCGGAGGCGGTTCTCCGGCTTGGCGAAGCCGTGGCCCTCGTCCTCGAACAGCATGTATTCGTGGTCGATGCCCTTCTCACGCAGGGCGGCGACGATCTGCTCCGCCTCGGCCTGCTTGACCCTGGGATCGTTGGCGCCCTGGGCGATCAGAAGCGGGATCCGGATATCGCCCGCCCGCGACAGCGGCGAGCGTGACCAGAGGAACTCCGGCTCCGTCCCAGGGTTGCCGACGCGGGTGTAAAACTGGGCCACCAACGGCGCCCAGTAGGGCGGGATGCTCTCGATCAGGGTCTGGAGGTTCGACGGGCCGACGATGTCGACGGCACAGGCGAACACGTCGGGGGTGAAGGCGGCGCCGACGAGGGCGGCGTACCCGCCGTACGACCCGCCGAAGATCCCCACACGTTGGGGGTCGGTGTAGCCCTGCTCGACGACCCACCTCACGGCGTCGACCAGGTCGTCGTGCATGCGCCCGCCCCACTCCCGGTTGCCGGCGTTGAGGAAGTCCTTGCCGTAGCCGGTGGACCCCCGGTAGTTCACCTGCACGCAGAGGTACCCCCGGTTGGCCAGCCACTGCGCCTCTGGATCGAGGCCCCAGGTGTCCCGCACCCACGGGCCACCGTGCACGTTCAGCACGGTGGGCAGACCCGACCGGTCCTCGCCGACGGGGAAGCTCAGGTAGCCGCTGACGCTCATCCCGTCGCGGGCGGTGAAGTTGAACGACTCCATTCCCGACAGCTGGTAGCCGGCCAGCGCCGGCTGATGGTGGAACAGGAACCGCGACTCACGCTTGTCGCGGTCGAAGGCGAAGTAGGAAACCGGGCCGTCGTCGGCCGTGAAAGCCACCAGCCACACAGCGTCGGCGTCGTCGCGGTCGACGATGTCGAAATCGCCCGTGTGGAGCTTCTGTAGGAAGGCCAGGTCGTCGGCTACGGCAGGATCGAGGGCTTCCCACTCCAGGCGCTCCCGCATGAAGCCCACCAGCAGGGGCAGGTGGGTGTCGGGATGGTCGACCAGCCGGCTCACGTCGTAGCGCGGGTCCTCGGCCAGCACCTTGGCTTCCCCGCCGTCGAGGGGCAGGAGCACCAGCCGCCCGGCGTTGGCCCCCACCGAGCTGATGGCGTAGAGGCCCTCGCCGTCGGCGGTTAAGCCCAGGGGCGCCGTGCTCAGTGAATCCTCCTGGCCGGCCACCAGCAGGACCCGCCATTCGGCGTCCTCCTCCAGGTCACGGACCATGATCATCGAGCCTCCATCGGGAGTGGGCGCCACCCCGGCCCGGACACGGAGCTGGTCGTCGGCCAGCCAGCCCACGAAACCGGGGTTCTCGACGACCTTCTCCAGCTGCCCGGTGCGAAGATCGAGCTGGTACACGTCGTGCAGCTCCGGTTTGTCCCGGTTCAGCCCCACGAGTATCCGGTCCGGGTGGTGCTTGGAGATCTCCACCACCTGGGCCTGGACGTCCTCGAACGGCGTGAGGTCCCGCACCGCCCTGGTGGCCAGCTCCACCGCGTACAGCCGCCAGTTCTCGTCCCCGCCCTTGTCCTGGAGGTACAGCAGGTGCCGGCCGTCATGCGCCCAGAAGTACTGGCGGATCCCCCGGTCGCGGTCGTCGGTCATCGGGTGAGCCTCTCCGTCGATTGGGCCGACCCACACGTTGAGGACGCCGTCGACGGGCGCCACGTAGGACTGGCTCCGGCCGTCGGGAGACACCCCGGGCAGCACCCGTTCCGGGTTGCCGAACAGGATCTCAAGGGGGATCAGGGGAGGAGCAGTGGCCATCGCCCCACGGTAGAGGGTGACTCGCCGGAGCTGTCACCCGGCATCAGCGGGCGCCGCCCACCAGCAGTGCCCGGATGGACAGGCCCATCACGAAGAGGCTGCCGAAGCCGTAGAGCAGGTACAGACGGTGGCGCAACTGGTCGCGGTACGAGTACAGGATCCCGATGGCGATGATGCCCACGAAGCCGTAGAACATGTGGAACTGCGGGGCCACGATGTCCTGGCCCGCCACCATCCCCACTCCCAGCCCGACCTGGACGAACAGCGACAGCTGGGCGACGACGGTGAACCACCACAGCGCCCTCGACCGGAGAGGCTCCAGCCAGTGGGCCCCGAGGGACCACACGCCGGCGAGCCCGTTGCCGATGATGACGAACCACGCCCACCCCTCGTGGAGCTCGCGCAGCGAGGCGACCAGCAGCGGGGGCATCGGCGGGACGCTACTGGGACGATGTTTGGCGCCCGATGTGGGCCAACGCCTCGATCTGGCTGCGGGTGAGGCTGTCGATGAAGTGGCGGCGTACACCGTCGACGTGGCTGGGCGCAGCCGCCTGCAGTGCCCTCATCCCCTCGTCGGTGAGCACGACGTGCACCCCCCGGGCGTCCGATGGGCAGCGCCGCCTGGCTACCAGGCCCCGCTGCTCCATCGAGTCGAGGCGACGGGTGAGGGTGCTGGGTGAGATGACCACGTTATCGGCCAGCTCGGTGGCCCGGAGCTGGTGATCGGGCTGGGCCGAGAGGGTGGCCATCACGTCGTAATCGGCGAGCGACAGGCCGTGTTCCTCCCGAAGCTCATGGTCCAGCTGGGTCATCAGACGGGCCTGGGTGCGCAGGAATCCGACCCATGCCTCCTCCTCGAGATCGTCGAGCCAGCGCACCTTCGGCATGTTTTTCAGGATACCCGGGAATGATTGCATCTGCAACGAAGTTGTTGCAATTGCAAGCACCTACCCAAAGGAGTTCAAATGAGCCTCACCCAGTCAATCGCCACCGGTCTCGATCTTCCCGCCGGCACCTGGACCATCGACCAGTCGCACTCGGCCGTCGAGTTCAGCGTGCGGCACCTCGTCGGCAAGGTCCGTGGCCAGTTCAAGTCCTTCTCGGGAACCCTCACCGTCGGCGAAGATCCTCTGGCTTCCAGTGTCGAGGCCAGCATCGACCTCGCTTCGGTCGACACCGGTGACGAGAAGCGCGACGCCCACCTCCGCTCGCCTGACTTTTTCGACGTGGAGAACAACCCTTCCATGGCCTTCCGCTCCACAGAGGTGAGGGCCAACGGCAACGGCTACACCGTGGTCGGCGACCTCAGCCTCAAAGGCGTCACGCGCCGCGTGGAGCTGGACCTCGACTTCAACGGCATCGGCCCCGACCCCTGGGGAGGCCTCCGGGCCGGCTACACCGCCACCACTGAGCTGAGCCGGAAGGACTTCGGCCTCGAGTGGAACATGGCGCTCGAAGCCGGCGGCGTCATGGTCGGCGACAAGGTCAAGGTCACCCTCGAGATCGAAGCCGTCCTCGCCTGATCACCCGTCCCCCGAGCTACTTCCCCTGCGGGTCAGCCCCCGGCGCCACCGAACAGTGATGTATCGATGGTGCCGGGGGCGGCGCCGCGCTTGATGTAGGTTTCCTGACCCCACACGGCGTGGAAGGCCTCTGGGCCCATGTTCAGGAAGAACGAGCTTTCGGCGATCTGGCTGGAGTGGGCGGCCATGGCGGCCCGCTTCTCCTCGAGGAAGTCGCTGACATCGACGCGCGTCGTGATCAGCTCACCCGGCACGCCGAAGCCCTCGATGTCCCCCACACCGTCGGGCGGGGTGAGGCCCAGTTCCTCGGCCCGTTCGAACAGGGCCACGAACGCCTCGCGGTCGATGGTGGACTCGTAGACCGCCGGCGTTGCCGCCAGCTCCGCCGCCCGCACCCCAACCCGGTGCACCTGGATGTGGTCGGGATGGCCGTAGGCGCCGTTCTCGTCGTAGACGGTCAGGACGTCGGCGTTCTCCTCCATGAGAATGTCGGCCAGGCTTCTTGCCGCCTCCTCCACGTCCGCCTTCCAGAAGCACTCCGGCGCCTCGTTCTGGGGATCGCCGATCATCCCCGAGTCCTTGTAGCCGAGGAACTCCACCCGCTGGACCCCGAGGAACTTGGCCGCGGCCATGGTCTCGTCGGTCCGCCGCGCGGCCAGGTCCCCCACCGGTCCCAGGTCGTCGGGAGCCTCCCCCAGCTCCCCGCGGGTGGCCAGGACGAGCACGACCCGGTGACCCTCGGCCGCCGCCTTGGCCATGGTGCCGCCGGTGGCGATGGCCTCGTCGTCGGGATGGGCGTGGAAGGTGACCAGGGTTGCCATAGGTCTATGCTCGCACGGCTGCCGCCCGGCGCCCCATACGGCGTACCGTTGGTCGGATGGAGCCGGTCCGGGTGACCGTGGGTGCGTTGGAGGAGTTGCAGTCGGCCGGTTTTCTCACGGGCAAGGCCGGATCCCAGCCCGTGTGCGTGTTCTGGCACGAGGGGGCGGCGTACGCCCTAGACGACCGGTGCCCGCACATGGGCTTCCCACTGCATCGGGGGACGGTGGAGTCGGGACTGGTGACGTGCCATTGGCACAACGCCCGCTTCGACCTGTGCTCGGGCGGCACGCTCGACCCCTTCGCCGACGACGTGCGGGCCTACCCCGTGGAGATCGTCGACGGAGACGTGGTCGTGGTGGTGGGCGGTGACGGCTTTGGTGCTGAGCATCACCGCCGGCGACTGGAGGACGGTCTGGAACAGGGTCTCACTTTGGTCATGGCCAAGGCTGTTCTCGGACTGCTGGAGGGATCCGGTCCTTCGGGCGGGCCGGAGGACGTGGTCCGGGTGGGGCTCGACTTCGGCACCACCTACCGCGCCGACGGCTGGGGTGCCGGCCTGACCGTGCTGGTGGCGATGGCCAACGTGCTTCCCGAACTGGACGAAGCCGACCGGCCACTGGCCCTGGTGCACGCGCTGGCCTTCGTCTCCCGCGACACCCGTGGGCGCCCGCCCCGCTTCCCTCTGGCGCCGCTGGGTACCTCGGTCCCGGCGGAGCGCCTGGCCGGCTGGTACCGCCGCTTCATCGAGACCCGGTCCAGCGATGCGGGCGAGCGGACTCTGGTGAGCGCGCTGCGGTCCTCGGAGAGCCTCTCGGGGATCGAGGCCATGATGACGGCGGCCGCGACCGACCACGTCTTCCTCGACGGCGGCCACACCCTCGACTTCACCAACAAGGCCTTCGAGGCGGTCGGGCTGCTGGGTGTAGATGTCGCTCCCCAGGTGCTGCCCACTCTCGTGCGGGGCACGGCCCGGGCCTCGCGGGCCGAGGAGGGCGGGAGCTGGCGCCATCCCGTTGACCTGGTGGCTCTCATGGACTCCGCTTTCGGGCGGCTACCGGAGCTGCTGGCGGTGGTCGACCCTCTGGCCGCCGGCAGTTGGGACAACGTGGCGGGGCTGGCGTGGACGATGCTGGGGGAAGATCCCGCCGTCATCGTCGGTGCCATCTGTGCGGCCATCGCCGCCGGCGCCACGCCCGAGCAGCTCGGACGTTCCGTGGCCTATGCCGGAGCGCTGCGCATCACCCGCTTCCACACCCAGAACGACCACGGCGACTGGGACGTCGTGCACCACGGCTTCACCGCCGCCAACGCCGTCCACCAGATGCTGGTGCGCTCACCGTCGCCTGAGCTGCTGCGGGCTGTCTTCCACGGCGCCATGCGGGTGTACCAGGACCGGTTCCTCAACGTGCCGGCGGCCCGTCCGCCTCAGGTGCGCGAGGGTGTGCATCTGGAGGAACTGTCCTCGTGTTGGGACGAGCAGGGGCGGGTGGACGATGCCGGCGCCCTCGCCTACTCCTGGCTTTTTGCGGGAGGCGATGCGCGTTCACTGGTCGCTGCCCTGGGAGGGGCGTTGCTGGCCGAGGACGCCGGCTTCCACTGGTACCAGACCTACGAGGCGGCCGTGCGCCAGTTCCACGCCTGGCCGGTGGGATCGGAGGAAGGCCGGCTCATCCTCGTGGGATGTGCCCGCTTCCTCGCCGCCCACACGCCCACGAGGCGGGAGCTGGCCCAGGTGGTGCGCACGGCGACGCGTCTGCGGCGGGGCGAGGCGCTGTTCGAGGAGGCGTAGCCCGCGGGATTGGTCAGCGACTGCCACGTCTTGCCCGGCCGTGAGAAGGACAGACCAAGAACCTCGGCTTCGGCGTCTACCGGCTGAGCAGCCGTGTCGCCGCCAGCACTGAAGACGCGGGCATCGGTCCAAAGGGTGGGGCCGAGGCGTCGGCGCTCCGGCACTTCTCCGGTCGATGGATCGCCCAGGACGGCCTCGACGTGCTTTTCGATGCCGACTCTCCCGAACTGGTCGTCAAGTGGCTTCGCAGGCATGGCCGCAAAGCACGCGTCTGGCGTGTACCCGCATCCACAGTCGATACCGGCTCCAGCCTGTCCGTTCACAGCTGGGGGCTACTGGGGCAGCGGTCCTTTTTCCACTTCTTCACGGTGACGTTCCGCGCCTCCGACTTCGAGTTCGACATAGAGCCGCGCGTCGCCTGATTTGGTGGGGTCCGCCGGCTTCTATTCAGTTGTCAAGGTGCAAGTCGGACCACGTGGTGGACGACGGAGCCAGGAGGCCCCGGCCATGGGTGGCCCTGGATCCAGAACGGTGATCAGGTGCTGGATTGCTGGTTGACGGCCGAAGGTCGCCACCGTGGCGTGGGGGGATCGCCGGGATGATCGGGGTGCTCTGGGGGCACGAAGCGGCGCCGGCCGGTGCCGGCCACCAATTGCCAGTTCTGCGTGGTCTTGAGCCGATGACAGGAGCTGCACAGATGATCGAGCTCATCGAGGCAGGTGCGAGCCACGTTGGCATAACCCAGGCGGTGGTCGATCTGGATGAAACCGTCGAGCGAGATGAGTTTTCCTTTGATGGTACGGCTTTCTCAGGTGATCGTGTCACACCCCCCTTGTACGATGTTGGTGTGTTGGAGGGGCTGCAAGCAGAGATCGAGAAGCTGTGCGGGGTTGATCCCGCAGCGCTTCGGGACCGCGAGACGATCGTCGAGCTGAACCGGTTGATGGCCCGTCTGGACGCCGTCAACACCCGCGCCACCGCCGCATTCGATACCGCCAGGGAGTGGGAGGCCAGTGGCGCCCGCACCGCCGCGGCGTGGATCCGCACCCGCTGTGGGATCCCGACGGCCACCGCCCGCCGGCGTCTGCGCTTGGGTCGGGCCCTTCGTCATCTGCCCACCGCTGAGGCGGCGTGGCTGGAGGGCGACATCTGTGATTCACACGTCCTGGCCCTGGAGGGAATCAGGACAGAGAAGACCGAGAAGCACTTCGATCGGGACGAGAAGATGCTGGTCGACCAGGCCCGAGAGCTCACCTTCTCGCAGTTCACCACGGTGATCGACTACTGGGCTCAGCACGCCGATCCAGACGGTACCGAGGACAAGGCCAAGGGCAATCGAGACGCCCGTCGTGTCCACCTGTCCCAGAGCCTCGGTGGCATGTGGCACGGAGACATGCTGCTCGACCCCATCACCGGCCAGATCGTCTACGACGAACTGTCCCGGCTCGAAAAGCAGATGTTCGAAGCCGAATGGGCCGAGCTGCGCCAGCGCCTTGGTGAGGGGGCCAGCGTGGAGGACCTGCTCCGCCCCGCCTCCCAGCGCCGAGCCGACGCCCTGGCTGAGATGGCCAAGCGATCACGCACCGCTCCCGCCGACGGTCGCAAGCCCGAGCCCCTGTTTACCGTGCTGGTGGACTACGACACGTTCGCCGGGCGCATATGCGAGCTGGCCAACGGCACCGTGGTCTCCCCCGGCACCCTGGTTGACTGGCTGGACCGCTCCTGGATCGAGCGGGTGGTGTTGGACGGTCCCTCCCGGGTGATGGACGTGGGCGTCGCCCAGCGCCTCTTCACCGGCGCCACCCGCCGAGCCATAGAGGTGCGTGACCGCCAGTGCTTCCACGAGTTCTGCGAGGAGCCCGCCTCACGCTGCCAGGCCGACCACATCCAGCCCTACAGCGCCGGCGGCCACACCACCACGAAGAACGGCCGCATGGCCTGCGGGTTCCATAACCGAAGACGCAACAGGGGCCCCTGACGAGGGGCGGTGCGGGATGCGTTCGTACCGCAGACAAGCTGAACGGACATGAGCTAGTGGAGGACGATGCCCGCCTCCGCCTCATCACCGATGCCCGTCCCGGGTGAGCCTCCGTGGCGTCCGGCGCAAGCTGTGGCCCGAACGCAGATGGAGCCCGGCTCCAACGGCCGTGCTCCATCCTTTGGCATGCTCCAGCATGGACGATGGGCTGGCTCCTCCGGTGGTCCCGGGAGGCGTCAGCCACCACCACGGGCTCCAGAGTCCCGATGACGTCTCCGCTGATAGAGCTGGCACCGCGGAAGGTGGTGCCCACCATGCCCTCGGTGTGCTCACCCTCGACCACCCGCACGACGAGGGTGTCGCTGCCAACGATAGGCGTGACCACGCCGGCGAATGCCGACCGGACCAGCTCCCGGGCCCACCGGGCCACCAATTGCAGCACGTCGTCGGTGGACTGGCCCTCCAGAAGCGCCTGCGACACGGCCTTGACCCCCTCCAGCGCCCGCTGGCGCACCCGTGCCTCCTCCAGGAGCCGGGCGTTCTCCAGGGCGACGCCGGCCTGGGCGGCGAAGAAGCCGAGGGCGCGTTCGTCATCCTCGGTGAATTCCTCGCCCGCCTCGCTGTCGGCCAGCCACAGCGCCCCGAGCATCCGCCTCCCGGCGTACACGGGCACGCCCAGAACCGAGATGGGCCCGTGGTCCCTCGGGAGCCCGATGAGGCTGGGGTCGTCCTCGACGCCGGTGACCCTCACCGCCTTACCGTCCCGCAGCACGGGGCCGAGTAGACCCTCCTCGGCCGCGGCACGGTCGACCTTGCGCCTCTCCCGGGCCACTCCACTGGTGACGAAGCGGCCCACCTGGCCGTCGGTGGCGAGGACGATCAGGCACGCCCGGGCGGCACCGGCCATCTCCGCAGCCAGGTCCACGATGCGCTGCACCACCACCGCCGGAGTGACATCGGCAGCGAGGTCGAACCCCGTCCGCAGCAGCAGCTGTTCCCGCCGCCGGCGCTCTCCCGCCATGCGCCGGACGGTACCACCGGCGTGCTACATGCGGTCGAGGAGTTGCGTCTTCTTCACATCGAACTCGGCCTGGGAGATCACGCCCCGCTGGCGCAGCTCGTCGAGCTTTTCGATCTGCTCGGGGATCGAGAGTTGCCGGCTGCCGGCGGCGCGGGCGGCGTCGCGGGCCTGGGCCCGCTCGATCTCGGAGTAGATGAGGTTCTGGACGAGGAATGGCTTGCGGATGTCGGCGAAGACCTGCTGGCCCCGCTCGCCGGCGGATTCGATAGTGACGTCGCCGGCGCCGATCATGCGCTCGAACAGCGACTGGTTCACGGCGATGTCGTTGAGACGCTCGAGCGGTATCTCCTTGCCCCTCTTCCCGAGAACGCCCTCCCGGTAGATGAGGCGGTCGGTGGTGACGGTGAAGTTGGTGTTGGCCCATACGGCGTAGCGCGTGGCCAGCCAGATGAGGGCGGCCAGGGCCAGGACGGTGGCGATGACGCGGAGGGCGTCGTTGCTGTCGCGGAGGGCGAAAGCGGCCACGATGGCCACGACCAGCAGCGCCGTGGGCTTGACGAAGAACCACCAGTGGGGATGCAGGTCGAGCACCACGTCCTCGCCGTCGTTCAGCAGCTTGCGGGGAAAGGGCACGCTGAGGAGCGTAGGCCCCGGTGAGAGGGGAGCTACCGATAGACCTTGCGGCGGAACACGGCGTCGGCCGAGCTGACGCGGTCGAGGAACAACAGGCCGTCCAGGTGGTCGATCTCGTGCTGGAAGGCCCGGGCCTCGAAGGCGTCGACCTGCACGACCCGTTCCTCCCCCTCGGGAGTGAGCCCGCGCACGACGAGTGTGGTGGCTCGGGCGACCTCCCCGGTCAGGTCGGGCACGCTCATGCAGCCCTCGCGACCGTGGACGGCGTCGTGGGCCACGAGGATCTCCGGGTCGATCAGCACCACCTCGCCGTGGCACGACCTCGCCTTTCGGTGCCCGGTCACGTCGACCACGAAAGCCCGCAGGCTGACGCCGATCTGGGGGGCGGCCAGCCCCACACACGCCGGAGAGGCCCGCATGGTGTCGATGAGGTCCTGGGCGAGGGACCGGGCGGCGTCGTCCACCTGCCTGATCGGCTGCGCCCTTTGTTTGAGCACCGGCTCCGGCAGCCGGAGCACGGGGCGCACCGCCATCAGAGGATGTCGGCCTCGGAGGGGTGGACGCTGCACTCCACGCCGAGCTCTTTGGCCCGTTCCTCCAACCGGGATGCCAGCTCGTCGCCTCCGAGCTCCGGCGGGAGGGTGACCTCGAGGATCATGGCGTACACCGGGTGCTCGTCGTCGCCGATGAGTCGGGTGGTGAGGTCGAGGATGTTGACATCGGCCTCGGCCAGCATCGAGGTCACCTGGTGGACGATGCCGGGGCGGTCAGCCCCGTAGACGGCCACGTTCCAGGCGTCACCCTCGGGACTGTGGGGCACCTCGTCGTCTATGGCCCGCACGGCCACCACCAGGTCGAAGCGCCCGGCGATGCCGGCGAGAGAGCTCTCGAGGGTCGCCGGTGCCAGGCCCTCGGGACCGGCCACCACCAGCATCATGGCGAAGTGGCCGCGGAGGATGGACATGGAGGTGTCCTCCAGGTTGCAGCCATGGTCCACGAGCACACCGGTGACGGCGGCGACGATCCCCGGACGGTCCGCCCCCACGGCGCTGACGGCGAAGTGCGGCACGGCTGCGAACGTAGTCGCCGGCACCGCTCAGCCGAGCTTGCTGGCGATGCTGGAGGCGGAGCGGAGGGCGGTGCCGTCAGCGCCGGCGGCGGTCCAGTGGGTGGTGGGGCGGCGGGCGGCCTCGTCGAGAAGATCGGTGAGGAGCTGGCGGAAGGGGATGGCCGGCGCCACCCACAGGTACTTGGAAAGCGAACCGGGGATGGTGTTGATCTCGTTGACGTACAGCTCGCCGCCGGTGAGGAGGAAGTCAATGCGGGCCAGCCCCCGCAGGCCGGCCAGCCCGGCCACCTCGGCGGCCAGCTCCCGCACCTTCGCCTCGGTCGGCGCCGGCAGCTCGGCCGGCAGTTCCCGGGGGGCGCTCACCATGCCCTCGCCGCCCAGGTACTTGTCGCCGTAGCCGAGGATCTCGCCGCCGCCGGCGCCCCGCCGCAGGGGCTTCTCGATGGCCGACTGCTCCAGTGCCGGCCACGAGCGCACGGCCACGTTCAGGTCGACGGCGTCCTCCCGGTAGGGCTCGACCACCGCGCCGGCCCGGAGGTGGGGGTTGGCCTGGAGACGGGCGGCGGCCACGGTGGCGTCGGCCACCACATCGATACCGATGGACGAGCCGCCGAAGCGGGGCTTGACGATGTACGGGCCGGGGAACGGGGGTGGGCGCTCGGCGCTCAGCGCCACCCGGGGCAGGGAGGGCAGGCCGGCGGCGGTGACTACGTTGCCGAAGGCCAGCTTGTCCATCCCCAGAGCGGCGCCGGCCAGGTTGGGCCCGGTGTAGGCGAGGCCGGCCAGGTCGAGGGCGGCCTGGATGGTGCCATCCTCACCGGGCCCGCCGTGGCAGCAGTTGAGGACAGCCGAGATCTCCAACGGCCGGCGCCTGCCCACCAGCCCCTCGCCGGGAACCAGGCGCAGCTGGCCCGACTTGCGGGGAACGCCGTCGGCGAACGCGCCGGCCTCGAGGCCGGAGTCGACCTCCCAGAAGGCGCCGGCCTTGTCCCAGTAGACGGTGTGGACTGCCCCGAGCGCCCGCGCCGCCTGCAGGCCGGTGAGGATGCTGACGTCGTGCTCGGGCGACGGGCCGCCGAAGAGGACCGCGGGCTGGGGGGGCAAGTAGGGCTCCTTGGGGAATGAGACGGGCGGTGCGGGCGGTGCGGGCGGTGCGGGCGGCTTAGGGGAAGTGGTCGGGCAGGTCATTCTCATAGAGAACGACGTCGCCCTCGACCACATGCTCCCTCACCCACGCCACCGCCTCGTCACGCGTCTCGGTCAGGACGACCTCGGCCGACCCGCCGGCGGCGCCGGCCACCAGGGCGGAGCGGTTGGTGTGGCCTACGACCACGAAGTGGGTGGCCGACGCTGCCGCCGCCGCGGCCAGCCGGCGGTTCTCCTCGTCCTGGCGCGGGCCCAGCTCCACTATTCCCGGCGTCACCACGACACGCCGGCGGTCGGGGGTAGCGTGGCGGGCCAGCGCCTCCAGCGCGGCGGCGGCGCCGGCCGGGTTGGCGTTGTAGGTGTCGTCGAGGATGGTGGCGCCGGTCTGGCCGGTCGACACGCTGAGGCGGTGGGGCGCGGTGGGCAGCGTGGCCAGCCTCTCGCCGATGGACTCCTCGGCCGCCCCCGCCTCGAGGGCGGCGGCCACGGCACAGGCGACATTGGTGGGCGCCGCTCCTAGCGACCGTGGCACGCTGCCGATGGCCCGCCCGTCGATCGTCACCACTCCATCGGCCACCACCACGGTGGCGGAGGAGGTGGCGTCGGCGGAGCACCGGACCACCCGCTGGCCTGCCGCCTCCCGCTGCCCCGCCAGGCGGGCCAGCAAAGGGTGGTCGACATTGAGGATGGCCACCCGTGCTCCCTCCAGGATCTCCGACTTGGCCTCCACGATGGCCTCCTCGCTGCCCATCCGCTCCAGGTGCACCGGGCCGATGGCGCAGATGACCGCCACCTCGGGCTGGCACCAGCGGCAGAGGTCGGCGATCTCGCCCTTGCCGTAGGTGCCCATCTCCGCCACGAAGACCTCGGTGCCCGGAGTGAGGTGCTCGTTGACGGCCCGGGCCAAGCCGGCCCGGTTGTTGAAGCTGGCCGGCGTGGGGACCACCGAGCGGCTGCCGGCGAGGAGGTGGGCGACGTAGCCCTTGGTGGTGGTCTTTCCGTAGGAGCCGGTGATGGCCACCACGGTCGGGTGGACCTGGCTCAGGCGCTCGGTGGCGCTGGCCACGAAGGGCTGGATCCGCCGGCGCTCCAGTGGCACGGTCAGGAAGAGGGCGGCGTCGATGAGCACCGGCGTCAGGGCGGCGGCGAGGGCTGCCACGGTGGCGCCGGGGCCGGCTACAGCACCAGCCGCCACTACGGCCAGGTGCAGCCCCACCCAAACGTTGGCAAGGGTGCGAAGCCGGCGGGTCCAAGCGAGTGGCGATGTCCGACCCTTGAGCGACAACCCGAACGGCCCTGCGGCCAGGGCGGCACTGCCGGCCACGGCGGCCAGTGGTGCCGATTCGGCCAGGACGATCCCGAGCACGACGGCGAGCCCCAGGAGCAGGTTTGGCCCGGTGCGCCACCAGCGCACGGCGAACTGCGAGACCGAGCCCGGCAGGTAGTGCTCGCGCTGGGCCACCCGCAGCCAGCGCACGCCGGCAAAGGCGGAGCCGGCCAGGCCGGCGACAATCGCTACTGCATCCACGTTGGGCCAGTCACGTTCGCAGGGCGAGGCCGCGGGCAATGGCCGCCCGCAACTCGCCGGGCGCGGTGCGGGGGGTGCAGTGGCCGGCGCCGGCCACGACGGTCAGGTTGACCGGGCCCGACAGCCGGGTGGCGGCGGCCTCGGCCACGGCCAAACGGACCTCGGCGTCGTCCTCACCCCAGACCATTTCGACCGGGCAGGTGATGGCGTCGAGCTGTTCCTCGTAGCGCTCGTTGACGGCCCGGACCAGCACGTCGCGCATCACCCCGGTGGCGGTGCGGTAGTCGGCAGAGCCATGGCGCCGGCGCAGCGCCTCCATCCGGTCGTCCGGAAGAATCCCCCGCCGGTTGAGCGCCCGGGCCATGCGGTACTGGAGAGGAGGCCGGCGCCGCTTGGCCGAACCTCCGGGCACCTTCATCAGCGGGACACCCGTCAGCACCAGCGCGGCAACCCGCTCGGGCTCGGCGGCGGCAAGATGCACGGCCACCCGCCCGCCGAAGGAGTGGCCGACCACCACAATCGGGGTGGCCATCTCGTCCAACACCGCGGCGACGGCCTCGGCGTACTGCGCCGCCCCCCAGGCCTCGGGAGGTGCCGGCGTGGACCCGAAACCGGGGAGGTCGAGGGCCACGGCGTCGAGATCCTGGAGAACGGCGTCGAAGTCGGCGCAGGTGCGGCCCCAGCCGTGAAGGGCCAGCACCGAGGGTCTTCCCGAGCCGTGGGTGGCGCCGAAGAGACGGCCGCTGGCGAAGGCGCTGAGCACGGCGCCGAACGTACCGGACGTGCTCAAGCTGTGGATGACATGGGGAGGAATCACAGTTTCGGAAGGATTTTCTGGGGATTTCGAAAAACCCCTTGACTCTTGCGGGAAGCGGGTGCACACTGCACTCACTCCTGCGAAACGCAGCCCACTGGGCCGGCGAGGGAAGGGGGGCCCCAGGCCCACCCACCACGACGGAACCAGAAGCGTGCAGCGCAGGCGAGGACCACCGCCGATGGTTGGAAGTTCCCTCGGGAGCGACCGCCACGGACGTCCAGGGCCGCAAGGCAAAGGACGGACGGAGGCGAGGGTCCGAACAGGTGCGGCCCCGAGGAGCAAGGGAAGCGAAAGCGGACCGGGCTACTCGGGGTCGTTCCGCGTCCGGGGTTCAGTGGGACAAACGGCCGGGGGCAGGGCGGCGGAACGGCGGACCATCCCCGTTCTTGTCACACCCCCTGGATACCTTCGGCTCCATGCAGTTGCTGGAGGGGCTCGACCCGGCCCAACACGATGCGGTGATGAGCGATGCGGCACCGATGTGCATCCTGGCCGGCGCCGGCTCGGGCAAGACGCGGGTCCTCACCCACCGCATCGCCCACCGCATCGCCACGGGGAGCGCCGAGGCGGCGCACGTGCTGGCCCTCACCTTCTCCCGCAAGGCCGGGGCCGAGTTGCGCAGCCGGTTGGCCGCCGCCGGCATCAGGGAGCCGCTCGCCGCCGGCACCTTCCACGCCCTGGCCTATGCGCAGTTGCGCCGGCGCTGGGCCGACCGGGGCGAGCGCCCACCGGTCCTCCTGGAGCGCAAGGCCCGCCTGCTGGTGCCGCTGCTTCCCCGGGCCCGGGCCGCCGGGAAGGCCTCGGCCACGTTGCAGCTCGGTGACCTGGCCACCGAGATCGAGTGGGCCAAGGCCCGCATGGTCACGCCGTCCAGCTATGAGGCGGCGGTGGCGGCCGAGGGGCGCACGCCGCCGGTCCCCGCCGCCACCATGGCCGGCCTCTACGAGCGCTACGAGCACGACAAGCGGGCCAAGGGCCTCGTCGATTTCGACGACCTACTGGTGTCGTGCGCCACCGCTCTCGAGACCGACACCGAGTTCTCCGCCGCCCAGCGCTGGCGGTTCCGCCACTTCTTCGTCGACGAGTTCCAGGATGTCAACCCCGCGCAGTTCCGCCTGCTGCAGGGGTGGCTGGGCGGGCGCTCCGACCTCTGCGTGGTGGGCGACCCCAACCAGGCCATCTACTCGTGGAACGGCGCCGACCCCAGCCTCCTCACCCAGTTCGCCCGCCACTTCCCCACCGCCGGCATCGTGCGTCTCGACCGCAACTACCGCTCCACTCCGGAGATCGTCACCCTGGCCGCCGCCGTGCTCCCTGGCGCCGGCGGAGCGGTGGCCGCCCGCGACTCAGGCCCCTCGCCCATCGTGCGCCAGTTCGACACCGACGTGGCCGAGGCCCAGGGCGTGGCCCGGGCGCTGCGGCGGGCCCACCGGCCCGGGGTGCCGTGGTCACACCTGGCCGTACTGGCCCGCACCAACGCCCAGCTCGTGCTGTTCGAGGAGCACCTCCTGGCCGCCGGCATCCCCTGCCGTCACGGTGGCGCCGGCTCGCTCCTCCGCCAGCCCGAGGTCAAGGAGGCCCTGGAACACCTGCGCCGGGCGCCGGCGGCCAGCGCCTTCACCAGCCTGCTGGTCGACATCGAGGCCATGGCCTCCGAAGGCGGCGCCGGCGAGCGCCGGCTCAACCTGGAGGCGCTGGTCCGCCTGGGGCGGGACTACTCCTCGGTCGACCACGACGCCTGCGTAGCCGGGTTCTCGGCCTGGCTGGCCGCCGGCACCCGGGGCGACGAGGCGGCCGGCATCGCCGGTCAGCACGGCCACGACATGGTGGAGCTGACCACCTTCCACCGGGCCAAGGGCCTGGAGTGGCCGGTGGTGTTCGTCACCGGTCTGGAGAAGGGCCTGGTTCCCATCGGTCACGCCGACAGCCCCGAGGCCCACGCCGAGGAACGCCGGCTGCTCTACGTCGCCCTCAGCCGGGCCGTCGAGGAGCTGCACTGCACCTGGGCCCAACGCCGCACCTTCGGCTCCAGGAGCATGGGGCGCACCCCCTCCCCGTGGCTGGAGGACGTCATCGCCGCCGTCACCGCCATGGCCGACGCTGGCCCCGGCGCCGGCCCCGCCGAGTGGAAGGCCAGAATCGCCGCCGAGCGGGTCCGGCTCCAAAGCGCCCCACGCGCCGGCCGGCGGGCCAGGCCGCCAGGCGCTCCCGCTGCCGGCGCCAACGCCGATCCCAAGGTGCTCGATGCCCTGAAGGCCTGGCGGTCCGACAAGGCCCGCGCTTCGGGCGTGCCCGCTTACGTCATCTTCCACGACTCCACGCTGGCCGCGGTGGCCGAAGCCCGGCCCTCCAGCCGGGACGAGTTGCTCGCCCTGCCCGGGCTCGGGCCGGTGAAGGCGGAGCGCTACGGCGAGACGCTGCTCGCCCTGCTGGCCGCCATTCCCGCTTGAACCCCCGTTAATCGGGTGGTTCTCGATTTAGCCCTTGACGCCGCCACCGATCGGCGCGACAAAGGAGGTATGCGCACCTTCCTGTGGCCATCGGAGGACGGGTGGCCGTACCCCGACTCCGGGCCGGAGCTTTCGGACCTGAGCGCGGACATGGACGACGATCTGCTCTCCCTCAAGGTGCCATCACCGCACCTTTTCGAGCGCCTCGACCCCATGGAGCGCCAGGTCATAACCACCCACTACGGCCTGGGCGGCCAACCCGCCCGGAACATGAAGCAGCTCCACGCCGACACGGGACTGTCCCGGGCCGAGTTGCGCCAGGTCCTCGGTTCGGGCCTGGACAAGCTGCGCACCGAACTGCGCTAGCCCTACCGCGTTCTGGTCAGTCGGCCACGTCGACCAACATCGGCGCGTGGTCCGACGGGAGCTTGCCTTTGCGGGCGAAGCGGTCGATCAACGCGAAGTCCACCCTGTCGGCCAGGGGCTTGGTGACCAAGACGAGGTCGATACGCATGCCCCGGTGCATGTGGAAGTCGCCGGCCCGGTAGTCCCAGTAGGTGAAGAGCCGGTCCTCCTGGCGAAGCAGCCGGAAGGCGTCGACCAGGCCCCAATCCTTCACGTGCTCCACGGCGTCACGCTCCGGCTGGCTGACATGGGTGGAGCCGACGAACTCTTTAGGGTCCCACACGTCGCGGTCATCGGGGGCGACGTTGAAGTCGCCGCACACCGCCACCGGAGAAGCTGGGTCGGCAGTGCTCTCCAGGTGCCGGCGCAGGCGATCCAACCACGACAACTTGTACACGTAGTGGTCGCTGTCCAAGCTCCGCCCATTCGGCACGTACACGCTCGACACCCGCACGCCGCCGCAGGTGGCCGAGATGAGGCGGGTATCAGGGTCAATTTCGAGCCCCTCGCAGAAGCCGTCGACCACGTTTTCGATGCCCACCCGGCTGAGGATGGCCACGCCGTTCCACTGGCCCCGCCCGTGATGGGCGGTCTGGTAGCCGAGGGCCTCGAAGGCCAACGCCGGGAACCTGGCGTCGGCCAGCTTGGTCTCCTGCAGGCACAGGATGTCGGGGCGGGCGTAGGCGATCCACTCCTCCACCCTCGGCATCCGGATCTTGAGCGAGTTCACGTTCCAGGTGGCGAGGCGCACGGCGTCGCCCACCCTAGATTCGCCGTGCATGGAAGCCATCGTCTGGAACGACTACCTCTGACCCTGGTCCTACGCCGGCCTGGATCGGTCGGCCCTGCTGACGGATTTGGGTGTGAACGTCACGTCGTTCCCCTATGAGCTCCGACCGGGGCTCCCCAACGAGGGCATCACCTTCGAGGAACGGTGGCGTCAAGACCCCGCTGCCGGCGAGGCGATCTACAGCCGCGTGGAGGCGGAGTGCGCCGCCGCCGGCCTCCCGTTCCACCGTCCGGTGCGCATCCCCAACACCCGCCGGGCCCACGAGACCGCCTCCTACGTCCGCAACGAGGTCCCGGAGGCCTTCGCCGTCCTGGACCGCTCGTTGTTCGACGCCCACTTCGTGCACGGCCTGTTCCTCGGGGACCAGGACGTGCTGGACCAGCTCGTGGCCGCGGCCGGCGCCGATCCGGCGGAGGTGCGGCGGGCCGTCGATGCCGGCGAGATGTCCGAAGGCGTCGACTCCTCGATGATCGTGGCCGTCGAGCTGGGCATCAACGGCACCCCGGCCTGGCTCATCGGCGGCGAGCGGCTCGTTCAGGGCCTCAACCCCAGGGATGATTACCGAAAGATCGTCAGCGACCTCGATGGAAGCTAGCCCCGTACCCGTTCAGCTAGCGCCCGGCCTCAGCGCCGGGCCAGCCGGCCGAGCACGGAGCTGGCCGTCGTCGCCCGGTTGGCCTCGAGGCCCACTTCGGCGAGAAGTTCCCGGAGGGCGGAGGGGAGCGGGAAGTACTCGTCCTCGGTCGTGGCCCGTACGGTCTCCGGCGGCTCAGCCGGGTCGAGCAGCGCGATGACCTCCTGCACCAGCTGTTCCGGCACCGAAGCACCGGACGTGATCCCGACGATCCCGCCAAGGTCGTCCGGCAGGTCCTGGGCCGTATCGATCCTCTCCACCCGTGGGCATTGAGAGTTCCTCGCCACCAGCTCCAGGGCATCCGTGTTCGACGAGGTGCGCGACCCGATGACGACGATCGAGTCGACGAGGGAGGCCATCGCCTTGACGGCCATCTGCCGGTTGGTGGTGGCGAAGCACAGATCGCTTCGCCCGGGCGTCCACACCTTCTCGAAGCGACGTTCAACCGCCTCACGCACCTCGGCCCAGTCGTCCAGGCTGAGGGTCGTCTGGGCGAGAAGAGCGACGGGCCGGCCGCTGTCCTCCAGCGCATCGACATCGGCCGCCGTCTGCACGAGCCTCACTGAATCGGGTGCAACCGCCATGGTGCCGACCGCTTCGTCGTGGCCCTCATGGCCCACGTACACGACGTCGAATCCTTCCCGTGAACGCACCTTCACCTCGTGGTGGACCTTGGTGACGAGGGGGCAGACGGCGTTGACCACCGTACGACCGTGCCGGCGTGCGGCCTCGACGACCTCCGGTGCGGAGCCGTGGGCCGAGAGCATCAGCGGCGCACCCGGAGGCACGGAGTCGACGTCGTCCACGAAGACCACCCCGGCCTGCTGGAAGATCCGGGTCACCGTTCGGTTGTGCACGATCTCGTGGTAGCAGTAGACGGGCGGGTCGTACAGCTCGACCATCCATGCCAGAGCCTTGACGGCCATCTCGACGCCGGCACAGAAACCTCGGGGTTCGGCCAGCAGCACCTTCGTCACGGCCGGCACGGGTTCACCTCACCCACTGCCTTGCGTGCCGGCGCCCGCGTCTTCCGAGGGTGCGGCGAGAACGTTGAACTCCAGCGTGGTGCTGAACACATCGGCGCCGCCGACGATGGTCGCCCGGTACCGGCCCGGGGCGGTGTCCGGGGCGGTGGCCACCCGCACGGTCAGCTTCTCGAAGTCACGCGATGCCACCGTGAGCGTGGAGGGCTCGAACCGGACGTGGTGGCGACCCACCCCCGGCCCCTCGCCGGGAACCAGCCGGTCGACGCTGCGGCAGGTGAAGTCGAGACCGGACATCTCCACCGCCTCGCGGTTCTCCACCAGCAGAGGCACCCGCAAGGTGGATCCCGCCCGGACAGTGGGCAGTTCCGCGGCGGGCGAGCCGGACGGGGCGCCGGAGGCGGATGCTTCGGTTTGGGGGCGGCCGCCTGCCGGCGCCGCCGTCGCCGCCCGGAGACCGTTCACGAACAGCCCGAGCACGTTGCCGGCCGCGGTGGCGCTGTTGCGGACGGCCTCGCCGAGTTGCGCCGGCTCGAGCACCGACGCCTGTTGAGCCGTAGTGCGGGCCACCCGGGCTGCCGATGCGCCGACGTCGACGGCGCTGTTCAGCAGTCCCGCCAGTTGGACGAGGACCTTCTCCACGGCTGGGTCTGTCATCGATCTCTCCTGTTCAGCCGGGCGTGTCGCGGTCGCCGGGTGGGCATCCGTCGTCTTCGCATGGTTGGGGTGTCGCAACCGTCGCCCCGCTGAGCCGGATGGATATCACCCGGTTGTTGCCGAGGTTGACTTCGAGCTTGTAGTCCGAGGCGATGTGCCACGGGTTGCAGAAGCGCAGCTGCACCGGCGTGCGCATCTGCAGCGCGTGGTGGAGCGGTGCAGCCAGACCGGTCTGGACCCGCAGTGTGTGGTCCAGCGGGTCCACGGCGTGCGTCTGATGGTGGTCCCCGGGGAACTCGTGGCGCATCCTCACGTCTATGGGCGCCTCCGGGTCCCCGGCCAGCTCCAGCCTTCCGGAGACCTTGACCTCGCACGGCTCCTCGTCCCAGCAGACCATGTGCACCAACGGGCAGTCGGCCGACGTGCGATGGACAACCGACGCGCCGACGTCGTGACGCAGGGCGGGAGCGGTGTCGTCGCCGAAGAGGGCGACCCCGCTGTGGTCGAGGGCGAACCTGTCGCCCTCGTCCTGGATGATGGTGGTCCGGTCGTCAGCCATGGGCCCTCCGTAACTCAGCGGATCCGGTAGGCATCGAGCCGGAAATCACTATCACAGGTCCACTGGTCGACCTCGAGGGTAAGCCAGTGGTCCCCCTCCATGCACCCGTAACCCACCTTCACGTCCGTTGTCCCCGTGTCGAAGAGGCAGAGCTCGACGCCGTCGACCAGGACGGTGTACGAGCCGGCCAGCGTGACCTGGAAACGGTAGACACCACGGTTGAAGCACCCGAGGCCGCGCCACTTCGCCGGGTAGGGGATGCGCAGATCGCGGAGGCCACGGGGCGTCAGGTCGCTGCTCGGCACACCCACGGTGCAGTCCTCGGCGGGGCCCTTGTCCATCATGGTCCGGTCGACGTGGACCCATACCGGGCGACTGGCCGAGGCCAGGGGCGCCTGCAGCTCTGCGGCCAGGACGAGGGCCGCAGGCGTACCGGTGGCGGTGTCGTTACCCGCCCCCGCCGGCGTGCGTCTCGACGACCGGGAGGATCGCACCACGGGCCGCTCGTCCTCCTCCGCCGGCGTGAGCTGAAGCGGGGCGACTCCGAGGCGCATACGCACGTTGTCCCGCAGACCGGCCTCCACGAGGTCGTAGGTGACCGATCCCTTGGCCAGGTAGAGCGTCAGCTCTGTCGGGGTGAAGGCGGCCGGATCGATGGTGTTCCCCGGCGAGCTGAGGTCAGGTGCCGTGGTGAAGCGGGCCGTGGCCAATCCCGCCGGCGCGCCGCCGGCGGAACCCATCAGCCCGAGCGACTCCACGAACCCGGCGACCAGCGTCTGGTCCTTGTCGTCCCCGAATCCCGAGAGGTCGTCGTTGGCGGCCACACCGAGCACCCGCGGGACGGTGTCGTCGTCACCGGTGCTGACGGTGAAACGGGTGAGCCAGCCGGCCGCCTGCGCGTCGCGAACCATCTCCAACTGCCCCTGGGCGACCAGCCGCTCGGGCGCCTGAAGGTCGAGGAGCAGGTCGAGCGATCCACCCTGGCGGGTGAACACCGAGATGCGGGCATGGTCGTGACGCTCCCCCACCGAGCCGGTGCGGTTGACGGCGTTGACGGTGACGTCAACGATCAGCCCCGCCACCTGGTCGACTTCCCCGGGCGGGGCGAGGGCATCCCGGCTGATCCGGGTGGCCCGGTCGATCTCATCACCGCCCTCACCTGAGGAGTGCTCGATCTCCACCGGTTCCGCCCGGTTCATAGCGTCCCTGAGGACGGCGAGCTTCGAGAGCCTCTCGTTGAACCGCTCCGGGTCCCCGTCGATGTCGGTGATGGTGAACACCGAGTTGGTGGCGTCGTCCTCGACGACGGTGACCCGGACCAGGCCGCCGCGGCCGATCTCGATCTCCTGGACGAATCCTCTGGTGGTTGGCACGTGTCCTTTCCCCTCTGCTCAGGCGCCCGGCGGGCGGCGAATGGTCATGGCTGGTCGGGCCGGGGCGCGCAGCCGCGGTCCTCCAGGTCCTCGAAGCTGGTTCCGGACCTGCGGATGGACAGGTCACCGGGCAGCACGAAGCCCTGGCTGGAGATGCGTAGCCCGTCGAGGCAGCATTCGATCTGGGCGATACCGATCACGACCTTGGGGATCGGCGCCAGCAACTGTGTCTCGGCCTCAGCCGTCCCGGTGGCGATCTCGCCGCCTACCTCGTCGATGAGGCTCTCCACCACGGCGAGCATGATCCACCCGACCACCGGGATGAGGAGGTCGATGAGGACGTCGCAGCAGCTCTGGTCGACGTCGAACTCGCCGGCCCGGGGCTGGAGGGTCAGGCTGCATCCGTCGGGGCCGTCGGTGCGGGTGGCGTCGATGAAGACGGGGCCTTCGAAGGACACATCCGGGTCGGGCCAGCAGTCGATGTGGACCTCGGCCGTACCCGTGACCCACAGGTGGCCCGGCGACTCGTCATGGGCGCCGTCGTCGGCGGGAGCGGCGTGGCAGGACCAGAGGGTGGCGTCGCCTGAATCGGTGTGCAGCTCGTGGCCCGAATCGGTGTTGACCCCGGGAAACCGGGCCTCGATGACCGCGTCGCTGCGTTCGATCACGTAGGCGGCTGCCACACCCAGGGCGACGTCCCTCCCGCCCAGGAAGGCGTCCGGCGCCACGTCGTCGTCCGCCGTGCCGCTCCTCCGGGTGAGCAGTATGGCGAGAACGCCGGCGGCCGGAATGAGGAAACCGACCGGTGTGGTGAGGACGACGGCAGGGTCGTTCGACCGCGGTGTGTACAGCGAGAAGCTCAGCGGGTTGACGTAGCCGGCGATTTCCGTTTTCAGGAGGCTCTCGGCCGCGTTCTGGGAGAAGGCCGGCTCGGTGATGGTGCCGAAACCGTTGACGGCGTTCCTCGCCATCGGCGTGAGGGCCGCCACCACCTGGTCGTGGCCCGGGCCGGCGTTGTCGAGAGCCACCACCGTCTTCAGTGAGTCCGGGCCCGGCTCGGTTCCCATCGTCACCGTGATGGTGGTCTCGGTCCGGCTCACGGCCCGGAAGAAGGTGATGGTGCCGAACGAGATGTAGTCGAAGCCGTAACCGGTGGGCACGTCCACGTGGATGGGTGCGGTGACCTTCAGGAACTCGCCCTCCGGCCGGTTCTCCAGGGTCGCGGTGATGGGGGGGTTCCCGGGATGCGGTGGTACCAGCGTCGTGTCCCGCGTGCCGTCGTAGAGCAATAGCTCGGCGGTACCACCGCCCGGCGCGGGGGTGGTGTAGCGGTGCTGCAGGCTGTCGTACCGGGCATGAATGGACCGGAGGATCTCCTGCTCGCCGACCACCGGCACTCCGGCAAGGGAGACGATCTCCACCGCGTCCGGGGTGACGTCGTCGAAGCGCAGGCCCAGGACCGGCTCGCCGTCGGCTTCCCAGCTGTCGAGGCGAGCGGGGACAGCGGCGAGCGCCTGGAGCGTGAGGCGGCTCAACGAGGGATCGGGGGCATCCGGTATCTCGACGGTCACGTCGAAGGGGAGGCTGAAAGACATGTGCTTGTCGTCGGCGAAGTACAGGTCGGCGGGCCGGGACTCGTCGTCCAGCACCGTCACCGTCACCGTGGCCGTGCGGCCGGCGAAGCCCCGCGTGAACGGCCCCACGTTGTGAGGGAAGCACTGCGACTCGTTCTTGAACGCCAGGTGGAAGATCTGGCGGACGGCGTCGATGGACAGCTGGACGCAGAAGGTGAAGTTGGAGGTGAGGCTCACCGGGGCGGCTTGTCCGGCTGGAAGCGCACGTCCTTGATCCAGCGGAGAAGTTGACTGGGACGCTCGCCCGTCTTGGCCTTGCGGTAACCGTCGGGGCTGAAGATCGGGACCGCCGACCGCTCGATGATGCCGAGCCGGAGCATGGGCGGGACCGATGGGTGGGCGTCCCGGTAGAACCAGAGCGCCTCGAGGGTGACCTCGTCGGGCGGACCGTCTGCGGGAGGAAGGGCCGGGACGGGCACTTCGAGGTCGAGGCGCAGGACGCTGTCGGGCAGGCGGATCAGCGGCGCCCCCCTTCCGCCGTCGTCGACCGGTCCCGCGAAGAAGGACCTGTCCGCCGACCGCCGCGATCGGCGCAGAGTTTGCAGTCTTTCCAACGCATCGGGGGGAATGGCGCTTACGTAGGCGGGCCTGGCTCCGTCGGTCCGGAGAGGCGCCACTTCCAGTGTGGTGAACAACCACTGCGCCACCCAGGCCGGATCGTTGGGGCTGGGCGCCTCGCCCAGCTCCTCCCGCAACTCGGCCACAAGGCGCTCACGCTCGGCCCGGATCGCCGGCGGGTGCTGCAGGCTGCGCAGCACGTGGTCGGACATCTCGGGGGAGAGATCGACCCCGACCTCCTTGAACACCAGTACCGGGTTGATGGCCAGCAACGGGAGCAGCTCCGGCTTCCCTGCCACGGCGGCGATGATCTGGCGCCGCTTGGCCACCAGGGCGCGGTGGGTCTTGACTTCTAGAGGCTTCGGCGCGGTCCGCGCCGGCTCCTCTACGGACGAAGTCGGCGATTCTTTCTTGGCCATGTCCCCCACCAGTCCGGGGATCAGTGCCCCGACGGGCGCCACCATACGGTTTGGCCAAAGGGTGCACAAGGTGATATTCCGACTTTTCGTGCACCAGCCTGGATCGAGCAGCCCTCCCCGCGTGGGCCCCGCCGGGCCGTTCCCCGAAGGTGCGCTCTGCCATCCGCTGGACCGGCAGTGGCTGCACTACGCCTTCGTGTCCCGTCGGCCGGGTGTGGCCATGGTGGCCAACCTGTCGATCCTGGGCCCTCCACCGGACCAGCCCCATCTCGCTCCACAGCGGATGGCCATCCTCTTGATGCACGACCCCGCCACGGGATGGGAGTCGAGCCAGTTCAACGCTGAACAGCCGGACGTTCCCTGGTCGTCGTTCCGCCTGCCCCACCCGTACGGCGTCGCTGCGCCGCTCCGGCTGCGGGCTCGAACCGGCAGCCCCCAGGTCGACCTGATGCTTCAGCGAACCGGCCGGCCCTGCACTTCTCAGTGCGCGCCCTTCGGAGACCACCAGCACCTACGTTGGCAGTCAGAGCCGGGGGTCAGCGCCGTGGGCGACGTTTGGGTGGACGGTAAGCGACGCGAGGTGGACCTTGTCGGCTACCACGAGAGGGTCCGCGGCCGGTGGAGCTGGCCTGAGCTGGGAGGGTGGGTCTTCGGGTTCGCCATCGACTCCTCCGCCGACTCCTCTGCCGATTCCTCGGCCCCCCCGCCGGCCTCTGTCGTCTTCACGCTGATCCAGCCCACCGGGCCCGCCGATGCGGCCACAGGATCGGTGATGGTGTGGCGCCACGGGCGGCTACGGCGTCACTTCTCCCGCCGCAACCTCGAGGTCGTGGTTCAGGGGGAGCTGGACCGGGACCGGGTTGTCATCGTCCCTCCGCTGGCGGCAACTCTCGGAACTCCACCGACCGCTCCGGTGCCGCGCCGTCTCGTCATCTCCGCTCGTTCGGGCGACGACTGGTTGGTGCTCGACTTCGACGCCGCTACCGCGGCCAGGATCGTCAACGCCTCGGAAACCAGCCTCCGGCCCTTCAGCGTCCACGAGGTCCTCGGCCCGTGCTCGGTCGAAGGCGTGATCGGCGGCGCTCCCCTGCGAATCCAGGCCGACGGTGTCACCGAGTTCGCCGGGGGGGCGATTGACGACTGACACGCGGTACTCCGGGGCCCGGCTTCTGGTGGGCACGGTGGCGGCTCTCTCCGAGAGGGCTCCTTCGGTGGTGGCCGCGGCCGCCGCGCAGATGAGCGGCATCACGCTGGGGCTTTATTTCGGCGACGGCACCACGGCATCGCTCGTCGCCCGCCACAGCCGCCTGATCGCGGCCGAGGGGTCACCGGAGGAACCCGACGTCGAGGTGGTCTTCGACGTGAGGGCCATGAACCTGATCTTCGACCTCCAGAGGCGCCCCGCCGACCAGATCCTGCCCGAGAGCCTCGACGTAAGGGGGCGGCGGGAGCACGTCCTCGCCGTGTGGCGTGCCTTCGCCGTGCTGTCCCAGCGGGCCTCGGGCCTTCGTGCCGTCCAGGGCATGTGGCGGGAGTTCCGGGAGCAGTCTCCCCTGCTCTGGGGCGCGACTGTCGCGCCTCCACCGGTCGTGCCCCCGAGCGACCATGCGGCGGCGGGACCAAGCACGACCCCGCGGATGACCGGTTGGCGGGCGCTGGACTACCTCGACACCAGGGTGCCGGACCACGCCGGGCCGCCGGGGAGCATCGGCGAGACCGTCGTCACCCGCGGTCGCCTGCTGTGGGACGGCCACCGCAGCAGTCCCTGGTGGGACCCGCTGCAGGTGGCCGATGCCGACCTTCTGGAGATCATGACCAACTGCCGGGCCCGCGTCGCCGACGAGATGGCCGGCATGATCCCCGACCGGGAGCCCCGGGAGGATCTCTACGACCTGATCCGGGACTATCCAACCCGCCAGGGCAAGGGGTTGCGGCCGACGCTGACGATTGCCGCCTGTGCCGCCCTGGGCGGCCGCCCCCAGGACGCCGTCCGCATGGCGGCGGCGCTGGAGCTGTTCCACAACGGCTTTCTCATCCACGACGACATCGCCGATGAGTCGCTCCAGAGGCGGGGACGCCCCACCCTCAGCGCCGCCCACGGGGATGGTCTGGCCGTCAACGCCGGTGACGCCCTGAACCTGCTGGCCGTCGACGCCGTGCTGTCCAACCTCGAGACGCTCGGGCTGGCCCGTACCCTCGGGCTCATCCACGAGATCCTCCACATGTGCCGCGAGACAGTCGAGGGCCAAGCCGTCGAGCTGGGCTGGATCCGGCGGGGCATCGTGCCCCACGACGACGACGACTACCTGGGGATGTGCACCAAGAAGACCGGGTGGTACACCTGCATGAGCCCGTGTCGGATCGGCGCCCTCTGTGCCGGCGTCACCGATCCCAAGGTCCTCGACCTGTTCAACGAACCGTTCCGGCTCATCGGTAACGCCTTTCAGATCCAGGACGACGTGCTCAATCTGATCGGCGAGGAGGCCCTCTACGGCAAGGAGCCGCTCGGGGACCTCCTCGAGGGAAAGCGGACGGTCATGTTGATCCACCTCTTCCGGGAGGCCGAGGGTGCCGAGCTGAGCCGCATGCACGAGATCGTCGCCCGCCGCCGGAAGGACAAGACCCAAAAGGACGCCGAGGAGGTGCTGGCCGCCATGCACCGCCACGGCTCCATCGAGTACGCCATCGCCCTGGCCGACCGGCTGGCCAACGCCGGCACCGCGCAGTTCGAGAGCGGCCTCGAGGTCCTGCCCGAGAACGAGGGCAAGGGCGTCCTCCGCCAGGTGGCGTACTACGTGACCAATCGCCCGCTGTGACCGATGCCGGCCCGCCTGGTCCACTGACGGGTGGGGATCTCGCCGCGCTGGCGGCCATGGCCCGCGGCAACCAGTGGACGCGGTCGGTCCTGTGCACGCTGGCCCGACGGGGGGTGGCCCTGCGGCGGCGCGAGCCGGCTCGCGCCGATGCGCTCATCGACGCTGTTTCGACGTGGCCCTGGTTCAAGGCCGGTCAGTTCCTCTTCGACCTCATGGAGTGGGAAGACTTCATGGTGGACGGGGAACCGCCGCCGGTCATCCCGACGGTGCTCGACGCCACCGCGCTGGCGCGCTTCTCCAAACTGCTCGGCCAGCTCCAAGGGGTTCTGGACGGGGCCGCCACAGGCCCCGTGCCGCCGATGCAGCATGTGGAGGTCGCCGGCGCGGACGCCGGCGGCGGAGGGCTGGGGGGCGCTGAGGAACTCCCCGAACTGGAGCAGGGTTTCCATCTCTACCGGGATGTCGTTCTCGGCGTGTTCACCGCCATCAGCCCTCTGCTCGCGGAGGGGCGCTGAACGGCCACCATTTTGGTGCTCGGCCTCTAGCCGGGTTGCGCCTTCGCCGTCCTCTTGGCCGGCGCCTTCTTGGCCGGCGCCTTCTTCGCCGCCGGCGCCTTCACCGCGGCCCGCGCCTTCTTGGCCACCGCCGGCGCCTTGGCCGAAGTGGTCCTGGTCGCCTTGGCCGCCTTCGTGGACCTGGCTGCCTTGGCCGGCGCAGCCGGCGGGGTCGCATCGGTCAGCGCCGCAACCGCTTTGGCCGGGCGGCGCTTCCTGGCCGCGGCGGCGGGGGCCGCCTCCGCTGCCGCCGAGGGCACGACGGCGGGCTTGAGTGAAGCCTTCTTCCTGGCCGCCTTCACTGGTGCCAAGCCGGGCTCCACCTGAGACGGCGCGGCCCGGTCCGCCGACTTCCGCGACGTGGCGGCCCTCGCCGAGCTCTCCTTGGCCGATGCCGCCCCGCTCGTGCGGATCTCCTCCTCCACCGTTTCGGGCGAGGGGGACCCGGAGATGTGGGCGTACTCGGGCAGGGCCAGCTCCACCCCACGCCGGGGCGGATCCAGGGCCTGGACCACGAAGGTCCGGGTCTCGCCCCTGCGCAGCACGTCCTTGGCCGCCCGTGGCGGAGGCTCGCCCAGGGCTGACAGCGGGATGTAGCAGCGGGCGCCGCCGGCGTTGACGAAGGCGCCATGGGACGAGAAGGTGTCCACCTCGCCCTCGATCTCGCTGCCCAGCGGGTACTTGGCCACCAGCTCGATGAAGGCCAGCGGCTCGTTGACCGGCTCGGCCGGAGGCGGGCTGCCGCGGCGGCGCCGGCGGCGCTTGACCGAAGGCGAGTCCGGCTCGACCACCTCTTCGGTGGCCACCGCTATGGCCTTTTGTACCTTCTCCTGCTGCTCCTCCGGCTTCGGCCGGCGGGGGCTCCGTTCCCCCCCGCGCTTGGCCGTACGCACGGCATCGCGGCTGCGGGGGCCTCGCACCGGAGTACGGGGGGTGAAGATCCATCCCACACCCGGAACCGGCTTGCCTCCGATCAGGCGACCGTTGGTGAAGAGCCAGTCGTACTCGCCGTGGAACTCCTGGAACGAGTCGTTGGACAGCACGGTGGCGCCCACCTTCTCGGCGATGCGCAGCAGGAAAGCGTCGCCCCGGCCGATGGCGCCGGCCGGCGGCGACACGATCTCGTTGTGGGCTACCGCCTCGTCGAACGTGGCCCGCTCGGACTCGTCGATGCGGTGGCCGAAGGTGGCGTCGACCACCACCACGATGGTGTCGTCGGGGAACTCGCGCCGGTACTCACGCACAGCCTCGTCGAGCTGTGCCAGGCTGGGCAACGAGCGGCCCTCGGTGGCGATGTTGGAGCCGTCGACGACGACGTGGCGGGCGAACACGGGTGCGGCCATCGTAGGGGAAGCGCCGGCCGGTCAAGTGCGATGGCGGTTGCGTTTCGAGTACATAGGGGGACGTTTCGGCCCGCTATGTACTCGCAACGATCAGAGCGGGGTGGTCAAAGGCCGTGGAAGGCGCGGTTGAGGAGGTCCTTCTGCTCCAGTTGGTGGAGGGTGGCGCTGCCCGAAGCTGGACTTCCCGACTCGATGCGGGTCACGGCCCGCAGCTCGTCATCCTCCCGGAGCAGTGGGAGCAGGCGGCTGCGGACGAAGCCCCAGGCGCCCATGTTCTCGGGCTCCTCCTGGAGCCAGACCACTTCGGTGGCCTCGGGGTAGCGACCCAGAGCGGCGGTCACCTGTTCGGCCGGCCACGGGTAGAGCTGCTCGATACGCACAACCGCGGCCGGCGCCGACACCTCGTCGCGGCGGGCCATGGCGTCGTAGGCCACCTTGCCGGTGGCCATGATCACCCGCTCCACACCGCCGGCGGCGGAGTCGGAGACCGACGGGTCGTCCAGCACCTCCAGGAACCGGCCCCCGGTCAGCGCCTCAAGGCGGCAGCGGGACTGGCGGGCCCGCAAAAGCGACTTGGGGGTGAAGACGACCAGGGGCTTGCGCCGGTGGCGGCGGACCTGGCGGCGCAGGAGGTGGAAGTACTGCGCCGCGGTGGTGGCGTTGACCACCTGGATGTTGTCCTCAGCCGACAGGGTGAGGAAGCGCTCCATCCGGGCCGAAGAGTGCTCGGGGCCCTGTCCCTCGTAGCCATGGGGCAGCAGCATCACTAAACCGGAGGTCTGGCCCCACTTGTCCTCGGCGGCCACCACAAAGTTGTCGATGATGACCTGGGCGCCGTTGGCGAAGTCGCCGAACTGGGCCTCCCACGCCACCAGGGCATCCTTGTGGGCGACCGAGTAGCCGTACTCGAAGCCCAGGGCGGCGTACTCGGAGAGCAGCGAGTCGTAGATGAAGAACCGCCCCCGCTGGCCGGCCGGCGCCATCGAGGTGAGAGGGAGGTGCTCGGCGCCGGTGCGGTAGTCGACCACCACGGCGTGGCGCTGGGAGAAGGTGCCCCGGCGGGTGTCCTGGCCGGCGAGACGCACGTCGGTGCCCTCGAGGAGCAGCGAGCCGAAGGCCAGCGCCTCGGCCAGGGACCAGTCCACCTCGCCCTCGGCGTAGAGCTTGGCCCGGGCCTCGAGCTGGCGGGCCAGCTTGGGGTGGACGGTGAAGCCCTCGGGGATCTCCCCGAGGACGGCGGTGATTCGGTCCAGCACCTCCCTGGACACCCCGGTCTCCGGCGAAGGCACCACCACGACGGGCGGGGCGTTGACGAGCACGGTGGGCTTGGGCGGGGCCGAGGAGCGGGTCTCGTCGAGGGCCGTCTGAAGGCGGACGGAGAAGTCTTCGAGGGCCTTCTCGGCCTCGTCGAGGGTGATGTCGCCCCGCTTCACCAGGGCCTCGGTGTAGAGCTTGCGGACCGAGCGCCGGCGGTCGATGCGCTCGTACATCTGGGGCTGGGTGTAGCCGGGCTCGTCGCCCTCGTTGTGGCCGAACCGCCGGTAGCAGACCATGTCGATGACGACGTCCTTCTGGAACGCCTGGCGGAAGGCGAAGGCGAGGCGGGCCACCCGCACACAGGCCTCGGGGTCGTCGCCGTTGACGTGGAACACCGGGGCCTGGACCATCTTGGCCACGTCGGTGGCGTACACCGATGAGCGGGCCGACTCCGGCGTGGTGGTGAAGCCGAGCTGGTTGTTGATGACCAGATGGACGGTGCCGCCGGTGCGGTAGCCACGGAGGGCGGACAGGTTCAGGGTCTCGGCCACCACGCCCTGGCCGGCGAAGGCGGCGTCGCCGTGCACCAGCATGGGCAGGACATGATGGTCGCCCTCCTGGTCGAGCAGGTCCTGGCGGGCCCGGGCCATGCCTTCGACGACCGGGCCCACCGACTCCAGGTGCGAGGGGTTGGAGGCCATGGCGACCTGGATCTCCCGCCCCGAGGCGCCCACGAACTTGCCCACGGCACCCTTGTGGTACTTGACGTCGCCGCTGCCCTGGACGGTGTCGGGGTCGATGTCGCCCTCGAACTCCCGGAACAGCTCGCCGTAGGACTTGCCCACGATGTTGGCCAGGATGTTGAGCCGGCCCCGGTGGGTGACGCCGAGAACGACTTCGGCCAGGCCGGCCTTGGCCGCCTCGTCGAGCACGGTGTCGAGCAGCGGGATGGCGGATTCGCCGCCCTCGAGGCCGAAGCGCTTCTGGCCCACGTACTTGGTGTGGAGGAACTTCTCGAAGGCCTCCGCCGCGTTGAGCCGGCCGAGGATGTGGCGCTGCTCCTCGGGGGCCAGGTCGGTGCTGACGCCCTCCACGTGCTCCTGTATCCAGCGCTTCTGGTCGGGTTCTTGGATGTGCATGTACTCGACACCGACGGTGCGGCAGTAGGCGTCGCGCAGGATCCCGAGGATGTCGCCGAGGATCCGGATCTCCTGGCCGGCCAGGTTGTTGGTGAGGAACTCCCGCTCGAGGTCCCAGATGGTGAGGCCGTAGGTGGCCGGGTCCAGCTCCGGGTGGGTATGTGGTTCCTTGGCGGCCAGCGGGTCGAGGTCGGCAATGAGGTGGCCGCGGACCCGGTACATGTTGGTGAGTCGCAGCACCTGCATCTGCTTGGTGAGGTGTGAGCGTTCCTGGTCGACGGGGTTGACGTCGCGCTTCCAGCGGGCCGGCTCGTAGGGCACGGCCATGGAGCGGAAGACATCGTCGTAGAAGCGGTTCTCCCCCAGCAGGAGGGAGTGGATCTGCTTGAGGAACATGCCCGACTCGGCGCCCTGGATGATGCGGTGGTCGTAGGTGGAGGTGAGGGTGATCACCTTGCTGATGCCGAGGTCGGCCAGCTTGCTGGGATCTGCGGCCTGGTACTCGGCCGGGTAGTCGATGGCGCCCACGCCGACGATGGCGCCCTGGCCGGGCATGACCCGCGGCACGGAATGGACGGTGCCGATGGTGCCCGGGTTGGTGAGGATGATGGTGACGCCGGCGAAGTCGTCGGGCGTGAGCTTGTTGCCCCGGACCTTGCGGATCAGATCTTCGTAGGCGATAAAGAAACGCCGGAAGTCGAGGGTGTCGGCCTCCTTGATGCACGGCACCAGCAGGGTGTGGGAACCGTCGGACTTAGTGGTGTCGACGGCCAGCCCCAGGCCCACGTGCTCGTGGCGCACGACGGCGGGCTTGCCGCCCTCGCCGGCCACGTGGGCGCTGTTCATCACCGGCACCTCCTCCAGCGCCTTGAGCACGGCGTAGCCGATGAGGTGGGTGAACGAGACCCGGCCTGTGCGGGTGCGGGAGAGATGGTTGTTGAGGATCTTGCGGTTGACCTCCAGCAGGCGCGCCGGGACGGCCCGGGCGCTGGTGGCGGTGGGGATGGCGAGGCTGGCCTCCATGTTGGTGGCCGTGCGGGCAGCGGCGCCGGTGAGGGGCTGGCCCTTGGCCGGGGCTCTGGGCGCGGCCGGCGCCTTGGCGGGAGCGGGCGCGGCGGCGGAGGGCGCGGCGACCTGAGCGCCTGGCGAGGGTGCGGCCGTCGCCGGCGCCGCCCCGTTGGCGCTGCGGTCCTTGCCGTCGGAGCGGTAGTCGGTGAAGAACTCCTGCCAGCTCTCGCTCACCGAAGAGGGGTCGTGGCGGTACTGCTCGTACATCTCTTCGACGAGCCAGTCATTGGTACCGAACGATCCGGCCGGCCGCTGGGCGTCGGGCATCTCGTCCGATGATACTGGCCGATAGTCAGCGGTGGGACATCTCCGGGGGGTAGGTTCGCCCGGTGACCGCCACGCCGCTGGTCGTTCTCGAAAAGGTCAACAAGTCGTTCGGGGACGTCAAGGCTCTCCGGGACGTGGACCTCACCGTCGATCGTGGCGAGGTGGTCGTGGTGATCGGGCCGTCGGGCTCGGGTAAGTCCACCCTGTGCCGCTGCATCAACCGGCTCGAGCCCATCGACAGCGGCCGCATCACCATCGACGGCGTCCCCCTACCGGAGGAGGGCAAGGCACTGGCCCACCTGCGAGCCGACATCGGCATGGTGTTCCAGTCGTTCAACCTGTTCGCCCACAAGACGGCTCTCCAGAACGTGACCCTCGCACCGAGGAAGGTGCGGGGAATGTCGAAGGACGGCGCTCGGGCCCTCGGGATGGCGCTGCTCGAGCGGGTCGGCATAACCGAAAAGGCCGACCGCTATCCGTCGGAGCTGTCCGGCGGGCAGCAACAGCGGGTGGCCATCGCCCGGGCGCTGGCCATGGAACCGAAGCTCATGCTGTTCGACGAGCCGACCTCGGCCCTCGACCCGGAGATGATCAAAGAGGTCCTCGACGTGATGATCGAACTGGCCTCCGAGGGGACCACCATGGTCGTCGTCACCCATGAGATGGGCTTCGCCCGCTCGGCCGCCCGCCGGGTCGTGTTCATGGACGAAGGCCGGATCGTCGAGATCGCACCGCCCGAGGAGTTCTTCGCGTCCGCCACCTCCGAGCGGGCGAGGGACTTCCTGTCCAAGATCCTCGCCCATTGACTGGGCGTCGAAATGCAACACCCCGAACACCTATAAAGGAGCGCACATGAAACGAAGTACATGGATGATGGTGTCGCTGCTGGTCACAATGGCGATGATCACCGCGGCATGCGGTGACGACGACGACGAAACCACCACGACCACGGTCGGCGGGGACGACACGACGACCACCACAGCGGCGCCGAAGTTCGACTCCGGCACCACGATGGCCACGCTGCAGGAGAAGGGCAAGATCACCGTCGGCACCAAGTTCGACCAGCCCGGCTTCGGTCAGCAGAACCCGGCGACGAGCAAGGTCGAAGGCTTCGACGTCGAGATCGCCAAGCTCATCGCCGTTTCGATCTTCGGCGGCGACGTGGAGAGCGTCGACAGCAAGATCGAGTTCGTGGAGGCCGTCTCGGCCAACCGTGAGCCGTTCATCAAGGACGGCAGGGTCGACATCGTCGTGGCCACCTACACGATCAACGACAAGCGCAAGGAGGTCGTCGACTTCGCCGGTCCCTACTTCGTGGCCAAGCAGGACATCATGGTGAAGGCCGACAACACCACGATCAAGGGTGTCGAGGACCTCAACGGCAAGAGCGTCTGCACGGTCAAGGGCTCGACGTCGGAGAAGAACCTGTTGGCCAAGGCGCCCCAGGCCAAGGTGGAGCTGTTCCCCACCTACTCCGAGTGCGCCCAGGCCCTGGTGGACGACCGGGTCGTGGCCGTGACCACCGACAACACCATCCTGGCCGGCCTCATCAAGGCCAACACCACACCGCTCAAGCTCGTGGAGAACCCCTTCAGCGACGAGCCCTATGGCATCGGCGTGAAGAAGGGCGACGACGCCTTCCGTGCCTTCGTCAACGACCGGCTCGAGGAGATCTACGAGGACGGTCAGTGGGAGAAGTCGTTCGAGGCCACCCTGGGCAAGATCGGCCTCAAGACCCCGGAGCCCCCGACCATCGACCGCTACACCGCCGGCGCCGCGGCCACCACCTCCACGTCGTCGACCGGTGGGCCGGCCGGAGCCACCGCCTCGTCCACGACCAAGCCCTGACCGCGGGGGCGGGCACTGCGCGTCGTCCTTGACAATCTCGGCGCCTACGCCGATGGCATGACCACCACGGTCGCGCTCACCGTGCTGTCGTTCGCGGCGGCATTCGTGATCGGGACCGTGGTGGCCGCCTTCCGGGTGAGCCCCGTGCCACCGCTGCGTGTGGCCGGGGCGTTCTGGGTGGAGGGCGTGCGCAACGTCCCGCTCACCGCGCTGTTCTTCATCTTCTTCTTCGGGCTCACCAAGGTGGGCATCCAGTACAGCAAGTTCACGACGGCGATCATCGTGCTGTCCGCCTACACCAGCGCGTTCATCGCCGAGACGGTGCGGTCCGGGATCAACTCGGTGGCCGCCGGGCAGGCCGAGGCGGCCCGGTCCATCGGGCTCACCTTCCCCCAGACCCTGCGCATCGTCATCCTTCCCCAGGCCTTGCGGACCGTGGTGGCTCCGTTGGGCAGCCTGTTCATCGCCCTCACCAAGAACTCCTCTCTGGCCGGGTTGATCTCGGTGGTGGAGCTGACGGAGGCGGCCGGCAGGATCAGCAACAGCACGGCCCAACCCGTCGCCGCCTTCCTCGGGGCGGCCGTCGCCTACCTGATGCTCACCATTCCCTCCGGCACGGCACTGGGGGCCATCGAGCGACGGGTGGCCATAAAGCGGTGACGGCTCCGATCCTGGCCGACGCTCTCGGGCCGCGGGCCCGTCGGCGGACGGCGGTCGCCTCGTTGGTCGCCACGTTCGTGCTGGTGTACATCGGCTACGTCGTCGTCCAGCGCCTTTCGGACAAGGGACAGCTCGACCGCCGGCTCTGGGAGCCGTTCACGCAATGGGCGGTGATCCGTTTCCTGCTCGAGGGCCTGGTCAACACCCTCCGGGCCGCCGCCGTGGCCATGATCCTGTCGATCGCCGTCGGGACGGTCATGGCGCTGGCCCGACTGTCCCGCACGAGGGCCGTGCGGTGGGCGGCCACGATCTACGTGGAGTTCTTCCGCGGCGTGCCGCTGCTCCTGCTAATCTTCTTCACCTACCTGTCACTGCCGAAGTACGGCATCAACCTGTCGGCCTTCTGGTTCCTGGTGATGGCGCTGGTGGCCTACAACGGGGCGCTGCTGGGCGAGATCTTCCGGGCGGGGATCCTGTCGCTGGACAGAGGCCAGAGCGAGGCCGGCGCCACTCTCGGGATGACGTACTGGCAGTCGATGCTCCTGGTCGTGGTGCCGCAGGCAGCGCGGCGGATGATCCCGGCCATCGTGAGTCAGCTGGTGACGCTGCTCAAGGACACGTCGCTGGCCTTCCTGATCGCCTACGAGGAGTTGCTGCGCCTGGCCCAGCGCACGGGCACCTTCTACAACAACCAGCTCCAGGCCTACATCGTGGTCGCCCTCATGTTCTTCGTCGTCAACTTCTCCCTCTCCCGTGTGGCTCGCCGCCTCGAGGTGCGCCAACGCCGCAGGTACGGCGCGGGCACCATCGCGGTGACCGGCGCCGAGGACCTGGCGGTCATGGGGGCCCAGGGCGAGGCCGGCGTGGCCCATGGCCGGCGGCGACCGTGAGAGGTCGCCGAAGCCGGGGCCGATCACCAGAAGGAGGGTCGCGGAGGCGCTGAAGCTCCGCTCAGCATGACCACCGAAGTTGGCTGTACCGTTCCTTTGGTGCAGCCGACCATCGAAGAGTTCGTACGGCTGGCCCATGCCCACCGGGGCTATTTCACCGCCGCCGAAGCGGGCGCCGCCGGCATCTCCCGGCGCAGCCTGACCCACCACGCCTCCACTGGCACCCTGCACCGCGTCGCCCACGGCATCTACCGCCTCCCGCTGTACCCCGACCCCCACCCGATGGAGGACGTCGTGGTGGCGGCATTGTGGGCCGGTGTGGGTTCGGCGATCAGCCACCAGTCGGCGCTGGCGCTCCATGGTCTGGGTGAGCGGCCTCCCGTCGTCCACGTCACCACTCCCACTCCCTTCCGGGGCAGGCGCGAAGGCGTCGTCGTCCACTGCCAGCGCCTCGGGGTCGTCGAGATTGTGGCGATCGACACCGTGGCGGTGACCACGGTCGAGCGGGCTCTGGTGGACGTGGCCACCGCTGATCCCGACCTGGCCCGCACGGCGGTCCGATTGGCGCTGACGAGGGGGCTTACGAGCATCGAGCGCCTGGAGGCCTCGCTGGGCGGGACAAACGACGGGTCGGCCCACGCCGCCCTGCTGGACGCCGCCGTACTGGGGGCAGCGCCGTCCCAACCACACGCCGGAGGCCGGCGTCGGCCCGGACCGGCAACCCCTTCTGCCAGCAACGCCTTCATCGGCCGAGACGACGAGCTTGACCGACTCGAGTCCCTCCTCTCCGCCTCCCGCCTTCTCACCCTCACCGGGCCTCCCGGGGTGGGCAAGTCCCGCCTGGCCAACGAGCTGGTCTCACGGGTGGCCGACCGGTACCCCGACGCCGTGTCGGTGGTGCAGCTCGCCCTGGTCAACGATGCCTCCCTGGTGCCCGCGGCGGTGGCCAACGCGCTGTCGGTGTGGGAGCAACCGGGCCGCTCGGCCACCGAAGTGGTAGTGGACTACCTGGCGCCGTTGTCGGTCCTCCTGGTCCTGGACAACTGCGAGCACCTGGTGGTTGCCTGCGCCGCCCTGGCCGAGCACGTGCTGGGTTGCTGCCCACACGTATCGGTGCTGACCACCACCCAGGTGCCCATGGACCTCGCCGAGGAGCAGACCTGGGTAGTCCAGCCGCTGGCTGTACCCCAGGAGGGGGACGGCCCCGAAGAGGTCGCTGCTTCTGAGTCGGTGCGGCTCTTCTGCCAGCGTGCCGCCGCCGCCCGGCCCGGGTTCCACCTGGACGAGGAGGAGACCGGAGCGGTAGCCGATATCTGCCGGAGCCTCGACGGCCTGCCGCTGGCCATCGAGCTGGCCGCGGCCAGGGTGGCGGTGCTGACCCCCTCCGACATCGTTGCCCGCCTTGGGACCGACTTCGGCCTGCTCGCCACCGACGACGAATCGGACCTCCCCCGTCACCGGACCATGCGCGCCACCCTGGAGTGGAGCCACAACCTGCTGCCGGCCGACGAGCAGGTGCTCCTTCGGCGCCTGTCGGTCTTCGTGGGGGGCTTCACGCTGGCGGCCATCGAGGCGGTGTGTGCCGGCGAGGCGGGCGGGCCACGCCTCTCTGTCCTCGATTCCCTCGCCTCGCTCGTGGCCAAGTCGCTGGTCAGCGTCGACACCAGCGGCCGCCACGCCCGATACCGGATGCTCGAGCCCATCCGCCTCTTCGCCGCCGAGCGCCTGGCCGAAGCCGGCGAGGTCGCCGCCGTGACAAACCGCCACGGGCGATGGTTCACCGCCGTCGCCGTCGAGGAAGAGCCCGGCCTCAGCGGCGCCGAGCAGATCCGATGCCTCGACCGCCTAGACGCCGACCACGACAACCTGCGGGCTGCCCTCCGCTGGGCCGTCGATGGCGGCCACGGAGACGAGGCGCTGCAGCTCGCAGGGTCGCTGGCGCTGTTCTGGCGGGTGCGTGGCTACTTCGCCGAGGGACGCCGGTGGCTGGAGGCGGCGCTGGCGCTGCCTCAGGAGCGGACCGGCTCCAAGGCGCGAACCCAAGCCCTGTGGGGCGCCTCGCTCCTCGCCCTCATGGTCGGAGACCCTTCGGCCGCGCTCCGGTTCGGTGAGGAGAGCCTTCAACTCGCCCGCCAGAACGGGGATCTTCGGGCCCAGGCGCGAACTCTGCTCGTCCTGGGAAATGCCCACCTGTGGCCCGAGCCGGAGGTGGCCCTGGGAATCCTCGAAGAAGCCGCCGACCTGGCCCGCCAGGCTGATGACCAATGGTGCCTCGCCCATTCCCTAGGCCTCATCGGGCGCGGCCAGATAGACCAGGGTGACACCAAGCGAGCCCATCGAACTCTCGTGGAATGCGTGTCGGTGGCCCAGGCCGCACACGATGAGCAGAGCCTGCGCCTGGGCCTCTGCGTGCTCGGCGACCTGGCCCTCGCCCGTGGCTCCTACCCGGAGGCCGCCCGTTTTCTCGAGCAGTCGCTGGAAGTTGCTCGCGCCCTGGCCGAGCCCTACGCCATCTCGGTGGCTCTGGGGTCGCTGGGCCAACTGGCCATGGAGAAGCGCCAGTGGGACCGTGCCACGGAGTTGCAGATGGAGGCCCTGGGCCTGGCCCGCCGTGCCGGATCGGCCGACGGCACCGCCGGTGCCATGCTCGCGTTGGGCGAGCTGGCGTCGGAGGCCGGGCACTCAGGCGCCGCCCATCACTGGTACCAGCAGACCATGGAGGTGCTGAGCAAGGCCGGCGCCAACCTGGCTGCACCGGTCCAGCGCCTGGGTGAGCTGGCCGTTGTCGAGGGCGACCTGGCCGGCGGCCGGCGCCTGCTCGAGGAGGCCGTCCGTCTGGCCCGGGCCAGCAACACGAAGAGCATCATCGCCTCAGCTCTTACCGCTCTTGGCAACCTCGAGTACCGGGAGGGCAACTTCGGCCAAGCAGCCACCTGTCATCTCGAAGCCCTGGAGTTGCGCTACCGGACGGAGCAGGTTCCCCGCCTCTTCGTATCCTTCGGGGCGGTGGCCCTGGCCTCTGGTGCGCATGGCCACACCGAGTACGCCGCCCGCCTCCTGGGCGCGGCGGGCGAGCTTCGGCGGCGCCACACCGGCAATGACTCACCTGGCCCCGGTGCAAGCGAGGAACCCGAGGTCCTCGCCATCGTGGAGGCGCTGGGGCGGGAGCGATATGAGGCGCTGCGGGCCGAGGGGGCGGCCATCTCGCTGGCCAAGGCTGTCGCCTATGCCCGGCGGGGCCGCGACCGCAGCCGGCCGTCGAAGGGATGGTCCAGCCTCACCGACACCCAGCGGCGGGTGGCTGAGTTGGTGGCCGAGGGACATACCGACGCCCAGATCGCCGAGCACCTGTTCATCTCGCCGCGCACAGTGGGGGCGCACGTGCGGAACATCTTTTCCAAGCTCGATGTCAGTTCCCGCAGCCAGGTGGCCACTCACCGACCACCGTCCACCGCCCGCTCAGGCTCGTAGCCAAGCTGCGCTGGCCCTGCATGAGTGTTACAGGCTCGGTACAGCTGTAGTGAGTAGATAACTCGACCCCGGCATTTTTCGGTAGCGAGGCGCAGTAATGACATCGGTGTAGTTCTGGCCTGGTAGGCACGAGGCTCCAACCGCCTGCGATAGCGAAGGAGCCCCGTGCCCATTACCGAACGTACACACCCTGTCAGCATCGAGCTGGAAGGCTTG
>DATLEK010000133.1:0-20752 GCA_035525365.1 Acidimicrobiales bacterium | reverse complement strand
GTCATCGTCGTGGCGCCAGCCCGGCTCCTGCCAGCCACCCCAGCTGTCGTCCCAGCCCGCCCACGTCCCGGCTTCGACCGCCTCGGCGAAGGCGTCGATCTCGTCCATGAGGCCGGGTTCGGGTACGTGGGTGGCAGAGTCAGCCACGAAGATGGCGAGGAACAGCCCTCGGTCTCGCGACGCGAGCGTTGCCGCGTGGGAGAGCAGCGCTCGCCGCAAAGCAGCCGCATCAAGGGAGTCGAGCTGGCTTGTGAGCTCGGCAAGGAAGGGGGCAAGTGCCCACGCGGCTGGCCTCTCGCCCTTTGGCTGGCTCACGTCTGTCTCGTCATCTCAGCAACTCGAGGCCGTGCAGCTCAAGCGCCGTCGCGAGGTCGGGATCGCGCTCGTCGAAGCTGGCGATGTCCCGGGCGCTCAATGAGGTCGGCTCGAAGATGGCCCAGTTCTCAAGGTCATCCCCGTGCCTCGACCGGTAACCGATGCCGTTCCACTGGCGAATGCCGCCTACGGATCGGTCGAAGACGTAGCGCGAGATCTCCTGGGTGAAGGCGCGTGGCACGGTCAGTCGGATGGCTGACGCGTCGAGATCCTGTAGGCCGTGATGCACGACGCGAGCGGCGAGGGCGGTCCGAAGCTCTGCCAGTGTTTCATGATGGCCGACGTCCACGTAGACGCCGATCAATGTGGCGATGCCAACGCAGCGAGCGTCGATCCAGTCAGCCGGCACCACTCCGGCGGGCGGCGGTTCCTCGTCGCCCTCGTCCCCTGCGATAGCGGCGAACTCGGCGATGACGTCGGGGGCAGGGCGGAAGGAGGCGAGGCACTCGACGAAGGTCGCCAACCGCTGGGTCGACGCGTAGAGCACTCGATAGATGCCCTGAGGATCGTCGAACCGGTTGCCGAACGTCCCGTCGATGTCGGCGTAGGACCAGTCGGGCCAAGCCCAGGGATCGGGACTACGTCCGAGCCGGTACACCACGGCCGGCGTGGCGGCCTGCTTCACCCTCCGACGAGGAACGCTCGCGCCGCCGCAAGTACCGGAGCCCCGACCTCATCGAGGTCCCCCTCGCGCAGCAGGCGAGCGGGCGACCGATCCTCAAGGTGTGGATTGAGGCCCTGGAACCACGCCTGCACCACACGGGGAGCGTCACCCTCGCGAAGAAGGAGAGCGACCTGTAGCGCGAAGCGGAGGCGGTCCTCGACCTCGCCAGACTTCACGTCTCGCGTCCCGTCGGCCCACTGGTGGACGGCGCGCGTCTCCCGCACACTGGCGATGTAGGCGACGAGCCGTGGAGTGAGTAGCTCGCGAAGCTCCTGCACCGCGGCCTCGAAGGGCACTCGCATAGCGTGCTCGTGGGCCCGTAGCTCTGGGCGGCCTGTAGTTGTCCCGGCCATGCCACAAGGATACATCAGAGTCAATCACAGTGCAATCACAAGATACGCCGGCCGCTGTCAGCCCAACTGTTGCCGGCAGAGCTGATCGGACACGGTTCGGCATGATTGGCAGTCCGCCGTTCGGCAGCTCTTGATGGCGATGGTTCAGACCGGCCAATGAGCAACGCCGGACCCCGAGAGAACCGACGCAGATTGGTGCTCGTTTCGAAGCTGGTCATCAATCGCGGGTGAGCTCGGCGACAGCCTTCTTGGCGCAGACGTCATCGACCAGTGCCTTGCCGGCGGAGGCGGCGGCGATGAGGGCGGCGACCGCGGCGTTGTTGAGGGCGCGGGGTAGGCCGTTGGCCATCCGGTGCAGCCGGGCGATCGCATCGTCGGCTATCAAGGGGTCGGTCCGACCGGCCAGGGCCAGGTGGTGGCGCAGGTAATTGGCCGACTCGCCGAGGTCCATCGGGCCCAGCGCGAAGCGGGTGGCGATGCGTTGGTCGAGGGCAGCGAACACGCCCATGCGCAACGAGCGGGCCAGCATGGGCTGGCCCACCAGGATGCCGGCGAAAGGACTGGCTGAGTCCATCTCCGAATTGGTCAACAGACGCAGCTCCTCCAGCTGGGCCGGGCTCAACAGATGCGCCTCGTCGATGACCAGCACCACCCGACGGTGGCGCTCAGACTCCTCGGCGGCCAGCAGCGAAGCGGCCTGGGCCATGACTTCGGCCTTGTGAAAACGGGGCTGGCCCCCGAGGGCCGAGACGATGGTGACATACAGGCCACGGGTTCCAAAGGCCGGGTTGGGAACATAGACCACGTGATGTGACGCCACGTCGAGGCCGGCAGCGGCGGCTCGAACGGCAACGGTTTTGCCTGCCCCCACGTCGCCGACGAGTACCCCCAGGGCCGACTCGGCCATGCAGTGGTTGATGCGGGCCACCGCCTCGGCATGGCCGTCGCGCACGAACAGGTCCCGCGCCGCGATGGACTTGGAGAACGGCGTGCGGGTGAGTCCGAAATGGCTCACCCACGGCGCCCGGCTCATCGCCGTGCTCCGGCGAACTCGTCGCCGTCGTCGCCGTCGTCGCCATCGTCATCTTGGGTGTCGTCACCGAACAGCGGGACATCGCGATAGGAGATGGACCCGGCGGTGGCCTCGTCATGGGCGGCCAGCACCAGGCCCAGGTAATCGATCCCGGTGGGCTCGGGATCGGGCCGGCGGGCCTGGGGGACGGCGGGATGCACATGGGCGCCGATGACCAGGGGCGTGGCCACTCCTGCGGCGCGGCCCTCGAAGAACACATCGAGGCTCGACATGTCGGTGGGGTCATAGCGGCATTCGACCCGACGACCGACCAGCACGGGGTCCACCTGGTAGCGGTTGCCGGCGAGCGAGACACATGCGGTCTTGGTGACGAGGCGGATCGCCGACCACCGGAAGGCGTCGGCCACGACGGGCGGATCAGCGGCCCGAGGGGGGCCGCCGGCCATGAACCGGGCGATGGGCGTCTCGTTCGTCTCGGCGTGGGTGCGGGTGTTGCACACCTGCTCGGCCCAGGCCATGAAGCGGTCGTTGAGGATCTCGAAGCTCTCGATGCCCACCGCTTCGGCCTCGGCCAGGAATCGCTGGCGGATATAGCGGTTCAGTCTCTCCTGTTTGCCGCGCCCAGCAGGCGAGTAGGGCCGACTGTGAACGAGGCGGATTCCGAGCACCGCGCAGCTGCGCTCCAGGGCGGCGTTGGCGAAGGGGGCGCCGTTGTCGGCGTACAGGACTTGGGGCAGGCCACGCCGAGCGATGGCTTCTCGCAACACGTCCTGGCCGGCCCGGGTGTTCTCCTCGCTGACGAAGCGCCCGTGAACCAACAGGCGGCTGTGGTCATCCACGATCAAAAAGAGCTTGGCCCGGCGCGAGCCGGGCACCCTCGGGTGGGGAACGAAGGGCCCGATCAACACGTCGGTGATCCAGCGCTGGTTGGGGTGCTCGGCCTCGTAGCGGCCAAAGGCCCGGGGAACCCCGGCCATGGCCGCTCGGTGCAGGCCCCGGCGGTGCAGGTGGGCCCGGATGGTGCGCTCGGAAACGGCCACGCCGTGGCGGCGCCAGATGATGTCGGCGATGGCTCCCGATGAGCGTGCCGGAACCTCGGCGCGCAGCGCGGCGGCTTCGGCCAACAGCTCGGGTGGCGGCGCACCGCCCCGGTGTCGGATCGTGGGATTCGGGGCGAGGCCGGCCAGGCCCGCCGCCCGATAAGCCCGGACCCAGCGGTCAAGAATGCCCCGGCTGTAGCTGCGCTGGGTGCCGTCGGGGTGTTGGTGGGCGAAGGAGGCCAGGCCTTTGATGATCAGGCCACGCTCGGCTGCGCTGATGGCGGGATTGGCCGCCTCGGCGATGAGGTGGAACCGGAAAAAGGCGATGGCTTCGGCGGGATCGGGTGGCATTTGGTCCTCCAGTGGTCGGCGTCAGGGCACTGGGGGGATCAAACGCCTTCCGCCGAGGCAAGTCCACGGTGTGTCAGTGGTGGTGGACAGCGCCTCCCCTCCGCTCACCAGGCTCCAGAACCGCCACAGCGCCGCCACCGTGGCGCCGAAGCGAGATCGGGCGGCAGCCCACGCGCAGCCCAGTGCCTCCAGCGCAGCGCGCTCAGGCGGTGCGCCCAGCAGTGTTGCAACCGACCCCAGCCCCACGGCCAGGGCGGCGAATCCGGCGGCCAGCACCGGGGCACGGGCCTGGTGACGGCGTCGCCAGTCCCGCACGGTGGTGTAGGGAAATCGCTGTCCTCGGCGACTTGTCGCGTCAGGTTCCCCTTCACGATCGCCGCCACCGCCGGACCGATGACCTCGGCGCCGTACAGCCGCCCGATCAGGCAGAACGCCGGGAGCAGGCAGTGGCTGACCCGGCACGGAACGCACCTGGCGCGCCGCACCCAGATGCGCCGGTCACCGCCATCTCGCACGACGCGGGAGTACCACGACCAAAAGATCATCGGCTTGGCGCAGGCCGGGCAGTCCAGGCGCGGCACCTCGACATCTCGCCCGGCTGCCTCGTACTCGTCGACACGCAGGGGGCAGGGCCATACCATGGCCACGGTGCTCGTCACCGCCTTGGACCCCTCCCTCGGGCGCAACTCGATATGGGAGGGGTCCTTCTCTTTGACCGGACCCAGCCATCGTTGCCGCCTCCGGCTCCGGCGCACCAACGGGCGTCTCCGTCCACGATGAGCACTGCCGTTTCCCAGGCCGCAGTGGTCAGCCAGTCATGCCCTCAACACCAACGTGCTCCGGCCCCCTCCGAGACGCCACGAGCGGCAAATAGTCCTCCGGTGCCACCCGGCCTTCGGGGAACGCCCGACGAATGCACTCGCAGAAGTAGGAGCCTCTCCTCAGCGAGACCCTTGTGTTCCACGAGGACCCGCTCGACCTCGGCCAGGAGGTGGTCGGACCACAGGAGTTCGAAACGTCCCGAACTCGGCCAAGCGCAGCACGAGGTCGGCCAGCGACACCGGATACAGCGTTGCGGTGTCGACGAAAACGCGCTCCAATTGCGGCACGGCTCGTGCTGTCGGTTCAGTCAGTACTCGGCTCCGCCGTCGATGAGTGCGTTCACTGCGTCGGAGATCAACCCTTGGCGCTGGTCCTGCCCTTTGGTGAAGGCGATGATGTCGGCGACGCGAAGGCGACGATGCCGGCTGCCCGGTAGACGCCGGGCCGGCAGCTTGCCGACATCGATCAATCGGTCGACGAACTGGCGTGAGATTCCGAGCAGCTCTGCCGCCTCCGCGGGCGACACCTCCGACTCACTGCGCAGAAGGACGACTTCGTCGCCCGACGCGACCTCAGACACCGCCGCGGCGAGGAACCGCGAGAGCTCTCGGGACGAGACACGCTTCCCGTCGGGCTGCTCAATGACGACTTCGGCGCCCGCCTCGATGGCGCGGCGGAGACGATCGAGTTGTGCCTTCGGTACGCGAAACGCTGCCGTGGGGACGAACGCGGTCTTGCTCATCGGTCGGACCTCCTAGTCGGTCAGGATACACTAACTGTCCCAACTGCAACCATAACCAGCACGCTCCGCGGCCACTCGCGCAGCGGTAATTCGGGTCCTCCAACTACATGCGGATCGGCGGAGCGTTCCCGACGGGTTCGACCTGGCTCTGCGAAACGCCCGGCTACAGGCGCTGCGCTGACCAGCGCCCACCCGGCCGGGGTGTTCGGGTCAGGCGGCGTCCGGCCCACGCAGGGAGAGTCGCTCGGTGATGGTCACGTTCAGGGCGGCGGAGATATCGCAGATGCGGGCGAGGCTCGCGGAGCGGTAGCCGGTGGCCTCGTAGCGCTGGACCTGCTGCTCGGCGACGCCGAGCACGTCAGCGAGCTGGTGTTGGCTCCAGCCGCGAGCGATACGGGCCTTGATGAGCAGCGTCGACAGCTCTTCGAGCGATGACGCCTCGAAGGTCGAGACGGCACCGGAGCGGAGCCGGTCGTACTCCTCCAGCTCGGTGCGCAGGTCCTCGGCCTGGGAGGCCACGGCGTCGATCTCCAGTTGGGCGAGCTTCGAGCGCTTCGTGGCACCGGACTTGGCTTCGAGGTTGGCGAGCGCCTCTTCGAAGCGGTGGAGGTGCGCCTCGGTCGAGCGGCGCTGGACTTCGTTGGTGATCATGATGGCTCTCCGATCGACAGGACGACGATGCCCCTTTTGGTCCACCGCTCGTTCGTTCTTGAAGAAGTCTGCGAATACGAGCCACTGCCGGACTCGGCGACGTTGGGGAACAGCCCGCCACGAAACGGGACGCCGTCCCGTCTCTGGGTCCAAGGGCGGCAGGACGGCACAACACTATCGTTGTGGCGGCCGGCGGTCGGCAAGCGCCTGGGTACAGGTTGGTCACGAAGACCACGGACCGAGCCGAATGACGAGCGGGCCCCGCCAGACGAAGCCGGCTCGTGAGCGGTTACAGGGGACACACACCCTCATTCGCTTGGCCCTGGTGCCTAGCTAGCGTGCGTCCGTGACTCCAGTGCGGACGATCGTCTTGAACCTCGGCGGGGAAGGCGAACCGATAGACGCCGGCCTTGTCCTCAACGTGAATCTCATGTTGCCAGCGCTGCTCGTCCGACCGGACTTCGTGAGGCAGCTGACGCCTGGCCAACTTGCGGTAGCCGCGTCCGCTGCGCGGCTTCCTTTTGCAGACGCCATCGCTGATCGAGTGGTTTCGCGCTGCTTTCCCATCCAGTTCGGGCGCCTGGTTGACGGTCACGGCATCGACGAACTAGCGCAGGAGGTCGCACGGGTCCTTCGGACCGACGGGTCGGTGGACTTCCACTGCTCATCGTGCGATGTGCAGCAGATGGCAGCAGCGTTCCAGGCCACGGGACTCGACCTGCTTCAAGCTCCGCGTCCCGGGTACCCTTTGATTCTGAGGAAGTGGAGGATCTAGTGACGACCGAAGAGCGCGAGGAATTCTTGTCGCTTCTCCATCCCCCGGTCGCCACCGACGTGCCCGTCCCTGGGTTCGCATCTCACGACGCATTCGTCGCTTGGGCCAAAACGAAGGACCATGAGGCCATCAAGGAGGCGGCGCTGGACACGCTCCGCGATGACGAGTGGCCTCAGCAGTACGCGGCGATGGGACTGCTTCGCGAACTGGGAATCTCCGTAGAGGGCGAGGGTTACGGCGACGCCTTCCGATGGATCGTGGTTCTAGGCGAGCGGCGAGTCGTTATAGAACCGAGGCTCATGCCATCAGCACAGAACGCCGCTGATAGTTCGGCGATCGAACTTGAGTCGTTCTTCACGAAGTTGCCCGCGCATAGGGAGAGCAGCCGAGGACTTGAGCCTTGGGCGAGCGAACTTCGCGGGCTCGTGGCGCATGCCATCAACCAGCTGGAGGACCCGCCTAAAACCGTGTTGGTGCTTCACTACTTTGAGGGATTACGCCACGACGAGGTCGCAGAGGTGTTGGGTATCCCGAAGGCATCTGTCGAAGGCATCCTGAGGCAGGCGCTTCGAGAGGTGCGCAATCATTTGAGGCCTAGCGCACGTCAGGGGGTTCGGTTCTATCTAGAAGAGGCTCTCGGTGCGGCTCCGCTGGATACGCCGGCTCTGGCGTTCGCCGCGATTCTCGCCGCATGATCTTCGGCTCACTCGCTGACGGGGAGGCCGAAGCCGCCGAAAACGGTCCCGCTTTCGGTTGCGCGAGTCAGCGACGACGCCAGCGGACTGACCGGGTAGCCGGACCCTCGGCTGGTCACGGATTGGTCACGAACGACGACGGACCGAACCGGATGACGCCGGACGACAATCGTCCTGACATCGCCGTGACCTGCGAGAACCGCACAGCGCCGGACGAGGACGGACCACCCCGGACTCCAGGTTCGGACTACGGATCAGAAGGTTGGGGGTTCGAATCCCTCCGAGCGCGCTGACATTTTATTTGCTCACGGCCCTAGTTGATCCCGTGGGGGACGTAGGGATACGCGTCCTGTCCCTACTTTTGTCCCTACATTGGCTCCGTGAGGGAATGGCGGTCCGGTTCGCTACGGGAGCGAAGGCCGGGCCTTTGGGAGATCCGAATCGCCGTTGCCACTGACCCTCTCACCGGGCAGTCCATCCAGCGCTCCTTCACCACACGAGGTAGCCGCGGGGAGGCGGAGGAACGGTGTGCCGAGCTGGCCGCTCAATATGCCAGCCGCCGGGAGGTGTTGGAGGCCGCACCGTTCATAACCGTAGGCCAGGTCCTTGAGCGGTGGCTCGCCTCTGACCACGACTGGGCCCCTTCCACGTGGTCCGGCTACCGCTCCACCGCTCGCGCCATCTTGTCGGACCCGCTCGCCGCCACCCGCGTCGCTCGGCTCGGCCCGGAGTTAGTCCGGGCCGCCCTCGGCCGCTGGCGCTCGGCCCGCGCAAGCACCTCGGTGCTGTCCGGTCGCTTCCGGGTTCTGAAGGCGGCTCTCGGCTGGGCCAAGCAGCACGGCCTCGTCGACCGCAACCCGTTGGACGGTGTACGCGGGTTTCCCCAGCCCGAGGCGAGGTTGCACGCGCCCGTCGCCGAGATCTTGCGGCTCATTCATCACGCCGTCGAGCACCTGGAGAAGGCGCGCGCTGACGACGACGGCACCGCGGCCGCCCTGAGGCGGGTGCGTGCGGCCGAGCGCCTCTTGCTGCTGGTCCGGGTGGCTGCCGACACCGGTGCCCGTCGCGGTGAGCTGGCGGCGTTGAAGATTGCCGATCTTGATGGTCGGGTGCTGAGCATCACGCGGGGCACGTCGATGGAGCGGGTAGGCCCGACCAAGACGCGCCGCCCGCGGCGGCTTACCGTCGGAGCGACCACCTCCACGCTGTGGCGCGAGCTCGTGGGAGAGTGGGAGGCCCGGCTGCCCGAGGGCGCCGCTCTCGGGGAGTGGTTGTTCTCATCCGACCCGATGCACCAGAAGCGGTTGACGACCTCCCACCTAGCACATTGCTTCGCCCGGCTGCGCACGTCTGCCGGCGTGCCTGAGGTCACGCTGCATCGTCTGCGCCACAGCGTGGCAACCTTCCTGGTTGACCGCGGCGACATCCTCAAGGCCCAGCTGCGCCTTGGCCACCGCGACGCGTCAACGACGCTGCGCAACTACGCCCATGCCCTCCCGTTGGAAGACCTCGAGGTGGCCGACGCACTCGACGCCCTGCTGTCTCCCGTCGCCAGCCGTGACACCTGATGGCGGAGTACCTCGTTGTCGATGTAGAGGGCTGGGAGGTTCTGGGCATCGAGCAGATGGGCAGCAAGCCGGACAAGTTCTGGATCGAGGCGCCGCCGGATGCGCCGGTGGAGAAGAGACGCTGGTTGTTCAAACCCGTCACGACCCAGCATGAGCGTGGCCGCGACTACGCCAAGGGTGACGACTGGGCCGAGAAGGTCGCAGCGGAGGTCGCCGTGTACCTCGGAGTGCCTGCCGCGCCGGTCGAGCTGGCCACCCGCCAAGGCGTCCCCGGCATCATCTCCGGCATCATCTCCGGCGACATCTCTCGCGGGCGCACGCTGGTGCTCGGCAATGAAGTCCTCTACGGCCACGACCGCGACTACGACTTGCGTCGGCGTCGCGGTGTTCCCGGCTACAGCGTGGATGCCGTGTTCGCGCCCTTCGGGCGCTCTCCGTGCAGCCGCCGCCGAGTGCAACTCTCGGCGACGCCTGCTCTGTGTTCTCCTCGTATCTGCTCCTTGACGCCCTGCTTGCTAACACCGACCGCCACCACGAGAACTGGGGTGTGCTGGTCAACGGAATCGAGGAGCCCGCGCCTCAGCTTGCTCCCACCTTCGACCACGCCTCGTGCCTCGGCTTCCAGCTGTCCGACGACGAACGCCAAGAGCGCTTGCTGACCCGGGACGTCAACCGGACGGTCGCCGCTTACGCTGAACGGGGACGGAGCCGTCACTTTGCAGGTACACCCACACTGGTCGGGCTCGCCCTCGACGCGCTCGGTGCGTGCCGCCCAGAAGACCTCGAGATCTACCGGCAGCGCCTAGCCGCGCTCGAGGAGACCCAGATCGAAGCTGTCGCCGCGGCGGTTCCCGACGTCCGGATGTCACACCCCGCCCGTATCTTTGCAGTCAGACTGATGCAGGAGAATCGAAGGAGGTTGCTGGATGGGCTCGACCCCGCTTGCTGATCCGGCTGCCTCCGCGCGCGTACCGTCAAACCCCTGTCGTCTCTACGTCGCCTGGCAGGACCCGGTTTCCCGCGAGATCGTGCCCGTCGGGTGCCTCTCCCGCGACACCTCCAACGGCGGCCTCACTTACGAGTATGCCTACCTGCGCTGCGCAGCGCGCTTAGACGGATTCCGGCCGTTCGTCGGGTTCCCCGCCATGGATCGCACCTACCGGTCTTCGGACCTCTTCCCGTTCTTCGAGAACCGCCTCATGCCCCGTGGGCGAGATGACTACGGGGAATTCCTCGTCTCGCTCGGCCTTCCGCTAGAGGCTGAACCCTTCGAGGTACTGGCCCGCAGCGAGGGGCGCCGTCAAACGGACACCATCGAGGTCTTCCCCGAACCGAGCGTCGAGGATGGCATAGCTAGCTGTCGGTTCCTGGTCCATGGGATCCGCTACGTCCCAGGGTCACAGGACGCGATCGAGTCGCTTGTTACAGGAGACTCGCTTCGCGTGGTGCTGGACCCGCAGAACCGGGTGGACCGTTGCGCCGTGGTGCTCCGCGATGACGCCTACCACTTGTTGGGCTGGGTGCCTCGCTACCTCACAAGCCTGGTCCGAACGCCTTTGGCCGAACTGGGGCCGGACGCCGTTGAGGTGCACGTCGAGCACATAGGCGACCGCGAAGGTCCGGTCCATCTTCGGCTCCTATGCGCACTGGAAAGTCGGTGGCCAGGCGGGGCTGTTATGCCGTTTTCGGGTCCGGACTTCGAACCGTTGCCTGAGAGGGGCTAGTCCACGGACCTCGAAGAGCGAGGATGAATACTCGAGCAGTTCCGGGACAGCCCAGGAGCGCTTGGACCGCGGTCAGAGTTGCGTCCATCTCCAACCGCTCGCATCCGGGAGGAGTACCCACCGTGTGTACCGCCGGATTACGACGATCTCAAGGACGGCAGATCGCTTGTCCGCCACTGGGCAGGATCTCATGTCCGCTGCCCGAAGGCTCCAACCGTTGGTCGGAAGACGAAGTCGGGGACGCCGTGGTGCGCGGCGATCTCTGGTCGACGCCGATCAACGCTCATCCCGCAGTCTCGCGCGGCTCATGTTCGAAAAACGCCGCTGGACCACAGTCACCACGAGTTTGTCGTCCCCAGGCGCTCCGGCTCCAGGCCGCTGTCACACCTGAAGTGCATACTGGTGGTCGTGAGCTTCCGGTTTCCAGACGGAGTGGAGGTTCTCCGTGTCGACGGTGACGGGAACGTACAACTCAAGGTCAGCATCCCGCTCGACGACGACGGGTTCTTCGGCCGCGAATGCCCGAGTGCGACCAGCACTTCCGAATCGCCCACGAGGACTACGACGCGCTGCCCAACGAGCTCCACCTCTGGTGCGTCTACTGCGGCCATCACGACGACCACAGCGAGTTCATGACCGAGCAGCAGCTCGAGCGAGTGATGCGGGCTACCAGCGACTACGCCATGCAGCTCATCGGCCGAACCCTGGACGACAGCTTCGGACGCATGGCCCGCAGCTCGCGCAACTCATTCCTCACAATCACCTACCGATCCAAACCCTTTTTTCCGGCGCCGCTGCCCGAGATCGACGAGGAGCGGCTGGTTCGGCAGAGCGCCTGCGAGGAGTGCGGCCTCCGCTATGCGGTCTTCGGCGAGCACCGCTTCTGCCCTGTCTGTGGACTACTCGCGCCGCTCGTTAGCGCCACCGATGCGCTTGCTGCCGAGACCATCAGGCTCGACGCCCTCGGCGAGCTGCCGCCGGAGACCCGTCGCCGGCTCCAGGATCCGGCGTTCTCGACGCACCTACGCCGACGCAATCGAAAATATCGTTGGTGTTGTCGAGGCGATGGCCGACCGAACTTTCCGACACCTCGTGCCCATGGCTGACCGAGCGCTGATGGGGAAGGGCAAGATCTTCCAGCGGCTGACGACTTTGCCCACCTCTTCTACGCCGAGGCCGACCGCGACGTACGCGGCCCGCTCGGGCCCCGCTCGCCGCGTTGGTGCGCCGCAGCGCTAGCTCCGTTTAGGCCTGGTGCCACGGGCTCCGCCGGCGGGGCGGCGGCGGGTCGCAGCGGCGACCGCGGCGGGCAATTCGGCGTAGGCCGCGTCGTGATGGAGGGCCCACGGCAGGGCGGCGGCGTCTTCGGGCCTGAAGCCTGGTCCCCCCAGCACGACTAGACAATCGCGCGGCGGGCTCCATGCCGAGAGAAGGCGGCTCGCTGGGCCACGTTGCTCGGCACCCAGGACAATGCACGGCGGGGCGAGCTCCGCGAGGAGAGAATCGATCGACGGGCAAGGCGTCTGCGCGCCGAGAGCGATGGGGTGCCACCCATGTGCAGCGAGGACGACGGCGGCCATGATGACGCCGAGATCGTGGGCCTCTCCCGCTGGGGCGGCGGTGACGACGATGGGACCCTGGCGCTCGATCTTGTCGCCTAGCACCTGCACCAGCTGCGAACGCACGAGAATGGATGTGAAGTGCTCGCGCGCGATGTGGCGCGGGTTCTTCCGCCACCCGACTGCCAGGCGCCGCACCAGCGGCGCCACGACATCGTCGAGGAAGGCTTCGACGGTCACCACCGCCTCCGCCTCAACAAGCAGAGCGCGAACTTCGACCTCGTCGAAGCGCTCCAATGCCTCCCACATTGCCGCCACCATCGCCTGGGTTTGCGCTTGCCGTGGCTGCTCACCGCCGCCCCGGAGACGCTGGGCCGCTAACGACACCGACACGCCCGAGTCGACCAGGGTGAGTAGTTGGCGCACCCGCGCCAGGTCAGATGCCGAGTAGACGCGGTGGCCTCCCTCGGTCCTGGTGGGTACGAGGACGCCGTAGCGCCGTTCCCACGCCCGCAGTGTGGCCGGAGGAACCCCAGTGCGACGACTGATGTCACCGATGCGCAACGGACATCTCCTGTCGAGGTTCTCCGGTTGGAAACCTGGACATTCTCCGGCGATGTTGCCCCACGATCCGAACAATGTCGATGTCATTGAAAGCGTCGGGCCCGTCCCGAGACGAACAAAGGAACCAAGTGCGCCGAGACGAGCTTTCGATCCGACCAGCGATGTCCACGGACAACGCCACGCCAGAGGTTGCCCCCGCCCCGGGCGGATTGCCGGCGGAACACGAGGTGGCAGCGGGCAACGAGGAGAGACGGAACACCGAGCGAACGCGCACCGCCCCCGAGGCTACGAGCGAGGCTGAGCGGCTCGCCATGTTGGGCCGCTACGACATCCTCGACACTGATCCCGAGCCGGCATTCGACCGCCTCGTGCGCTTGGCCGCCCGCTACTACGACGTGCCGATGGCGTTCGTGACCCTGGTCGACGAGCAGCGCCAATGGTTCAAGTCCTGCATCGGGCTTTCCGGGGCGGCGACCCCGCGCACTGAGTCGTTCTGCACCCACGTGGTCGACGTCGACGACGTGGTCGTCGTCGCCGATGCCGCACAAGACGATCGGTTCTCCGCCAATCCCTCGGTGACAGGCCATCCGCATCTCCGCTTCTACGCCGGCGCGCCACTGCGCACCGCAGACGGGTTCGTGCTCGGGGTCTTGGCCATCGCCGACGTCGTCCCCCGCCGCCCGCCCCCCGACCTCGACGTGTTGGTCGAGCTGGCCGCAATTGCTACCGACGAGCTCGAGGTCATCGACTTCGACCTGCGCAGCGCGATCGAGGACGTGGCCGGCCTGCTCGCCGAGCGAGCCCACGCCAAGGGGCTCGAGCTGGTCACCCTCATGCCGCCCACGGTCCCCGCCGCCGTTCGCGGCGACCCCGGGCGGTTGCGCCAGGTACTGCTCAACCTGGTGGCCAACGCCCTGAAGTTCACAGACGCCGGCGAGGTCGTGGTCCGCGTCGAGCCCGCCGAGCAGGTCGACGCCGACGAGGTCGCCTTGCGCATCTCGGTGTCAGACACAGGCATTGGCATCCCGCCGGACCAGCAAACGAAGCTCTTTGCCCCCTTTTCCCAGGCGGACGCATCCACCACCCGCCGCTTCGGGGGGACTGGTCTCGGCCTCACCATCTGCAGCCGTCTGGTGGCGCTCATGGGGGGCGAGATGGGAGTAGAGAGCACGCCCGGCATGGGGAGCACCTTCTGGTTCACCGTCCGCCTTGCCCCAGGCGATGCCGCACCGTCCCGCGCCGACTACCCCCACCGCGGCTTGGCTGGGCTACGCGCGCTGGTCGTGGACGACAACGACACCGTGCGCCGCCTGCTCGACCAGACGCTGCGCCACTGGCAGGTGGCGCCCGCGGAGGCACCGGGAGGGATGGCGGCGCTGAAGGCAATGCGCTCTGCGGTAGCCGCCGGCGAGCCGTACGACATGGCCATCCTCGACTACCACATGCCGGACATGGATGGCCTCGAGCTGGCCCGCGCCATTCGCAGCGACTCAGCACTCGCCGCCACCCCACTCGTGGTGTTCACGTCCTCGGCCAGGCCGGGGGACGCCCGCAAGGCGGCTGAGGCGGGGGTGCAGGCGTTCCTCACCAAGCCCATCAAGGAGTGCGCTCTGCACCAGGCTCTCGCCGCGGTGATGTCACTCGACCCAGTGGCGAAGGCCACTGCCCCGCTGGTCACCCGTTTCGGCCTGACCGAGGCGAAGGGGGCTTCCCGGGCGCGCATCCTGGTGGCGGAGGACAACACCGTGAACCAGAAGGTGGCCGTCCGTGTCATCGAGAAGCTGGGCTACCGCGCCGATGTCGCTGCCAACGGCCAGGAGGCGCTGGTGGCTGTGACCAACGCACGCTACGACGCAGTGCTCATGGACTGTCAGATGCCCGAGATGGACGGATACCAGGCGACGCAGGCGATCAGGGCCGCAGAGGTCAACGAGCGCATTCCCATCGTCGCCATGATGGCGGGGGCCATGAGCTGGGAGCGGGAGCGGGCGATGGCGGCGGGGATGGACGACTTTTTGACCAAGCCCGTGCGCATGGAGGACCTCGCCGCGACGCTCGAGCGCTGGCTGGGCGAGGGGGGCGAGGGGAGCGACTTCCAAGCGGGCGACGCAGTGCTCGATGGCGAGGTTGTTGCCGAGATCCGGGCCCTCGATCCGAATGGCTTCAGTGAGCTGATGAATGGGTTCCTCAGCAGTGGCGACGCCTATGTGCTCGCGCTCCAGAAAGCGGCGGTGGCCAAGGACACCGCAGCGGTGTTGCGCCTCGCTCACGCCCTCAAGGGCAGCAGCGCCACCTTCGGAGCCCGCCGCCTGGCTCGGCGCTGCGCCGAGCTGGAAGATGCGGTCGGCGATTGGCAGGCGGCGCGGGACCTGGCCGATTGTGCAGCACAAGAACTTGCCGCCGCGCGTGGCGCGTTAGCAGCAATGGTGGCCGACGACCACATGCCGGTGGTCTTGTCCTACGGCGCAGGCGAAGCATGACGACCGCTGGGTGGCCCAGGAGCGGCGAGCCGTCCCGGCGCTCACCGACGCTTCAGTTCGCCGTCTTGAGCGCCGCCGCCTTGGCGGTACTCGGCCTCGTCCTCAGCTCGTACCTCGGCGGCCTCATCGAGCGCCGAGCGTTGGCCGGGCGATCCAGACCGGAACCATCGCGTCGGACATCGGGGTCCGCCCCATCTGACTCCGGCCGCCTTGTCGAACGGTGACAGGCGAGCAGGTGGCCGCTCTCGACGCCGCGTTGGCAACCGAGGAGGCAGTAGGTGAGCTGACGTCTCAGCGCAACGACCTGCGCATCCTGGCTGCTGTCGTCGAGTCCAGCGACGACTCGATCATCACGACCTCACCCGAGGGAGTGATCACGTCGTGGAACAGCGGAGCCGAGCGCCTGTATGGCTACACCGAAGACGAGGCGCGGGGCCAGCACATCACGATGCTCATCTCCCCGCAGGCACCCGGTGCGTTCAGCTCCACGCTTTCCCGGCTCTCGGACCAAGACCACGTCCGCGTCGAGAGCCTGGACGTCCGCAAGGACGGCTCTGAGGTTGTTGCGTCGGTGACCTTCTCCAACGTCTTCGACGGCCACGGCAAGCTCAAGGGGCTCGTGGGCATCGCCCGGGACATCACCGAGCAGCGCCGTGCGGAGGACCACGAGCGCAGGACGGCGCGCCAACTCGAGCACTGCGAATACCTCCAGGGATACTACTTCGGCAAACCCCACGCCTTCGACACCGCTGCCCCGCTCGCGTCGAGGGCAGACGCTGCGATGCGAAGTGTCCAGGGTGCGGTGATGAGAATGTCGTCCGCCGTCGTCCTCGTCGTCGACGACGACCCATTGGTCCGCCAAGTCGTGGGCAGCTCTCTCGCCGGCGCGGGATTCGAGGTGAGGGAGGCGGCGTCGGGCAGTGACGCCCTCGCTATGGCAGCACTCGTGCGCCCTGACTGCTTCCTCATCGACCTCGGGCTTCCTGACATGGACGGTGTGGACGTCGTCGCCTCGCTGCGTGCGAAGGCCGAGCTGGCCGACGTCGCTGTCATCGTGCTAACAGCTGCTGCGGGGCGGGACACGAAGATCGCCGCCTTCAGTGCCGGTGCCGACGACTACATCGTCAAGCCGATACTGCCCCAGCACCTTGCTCCTCGCGTGCGCGGCGCCCTGCGCGCTCGGCAAACCGGCTTGCCCCCGCACGATGAGGCGACCAAGCAACCTCCGCGATCGCCCGCGCCCTGCGTGTTGTCTGTAGGCACCCGGGGAGCCTGCGCGGGGATACTTCCCAGACAGCGAGTGCGGGCTCATAACGAAACGCTCGGCCGCGCGGCGTCGAGAACCTCCAGTGATCCGCGATGGAGTTGACAACGGCGTTGCCCGGCCGCAAGATGGCGGCGAGGGCGTCGGCGAAGCAGCGCACCGCCGCCATGGCCTCCCACAGCGCCTCGAGGCCGCCAGCGTCAATGCGGCGGAAGGTCCGATACAGCGTCGAATCCGAACCCAGGCCTCCACGCCCACTGCTGCGTACTCAGCGCGGGTGTTCATCCCTAATAGCTGCCAGACGGCGAGTCGGCTGCAGATGCACTGCTGTAGGAGGGGACAACCGGGCTGGTTCACTTGCCAGCGCTGGCGCTCTCAGTCATCACCGGCGGGTCGAACCGGTACCCGACGCCGCGGACCGTGTGTAGCCAGATGGGACTCTCCGGATCAGGCTCTATCTTCTTGCGCAAGCGGCGTATGTGTTCGGTCACGGTGGCCGGGTCCTGCCATTCGGTCGAGGATCCCCAGACGTGGTCGAGGATCATCTGACGCGTCCACACCGTGCGGGGAGAGTTGGCGAAGAACACGAGCAGATCGAATTCCTTGGGCGTGGTCTCCACCACAGCGTCACCCACGAGCACCTCTCGCTCGGCCAGGCGAATGGCCAGAGAGCCGAAACTCAGAAGGGAGGGGGTGGCGGATGATATCGGTGCGGATGCTGTCTTTGCCGCTTCGCCCCGTCGCAGCACCGATCGTGTCCGGGCAGCTAGCTCACGCACGTAGAACGGCTTGACCACGTAGTCCTCGGCACCGAGCTCCAGGCCGAGCACCCGGTCGTTCTCCTCGTCACGACCCGTGAGGAGGATGACAGGCACTGAGTGCAGGGAGCGAAGCTGGGCCATGACCTCCAGCCCGCCCATGCCCGGCATGTTGATGTCGAGCAGGACCAGATCCGGCCGATGAGCGGCAACCAGAGCCAGAGCACTCTCTCCTGTGTCGGCCTCCTCGACGATGTAGCCCTCTCGTGACAGGGCAGCGACGATCATCCGACGCGTATCGGCCATGTCGTCCACCACCAGCACGCGGTGGCCCTGCGCCGGACCAGGGGTAGTTCGGTCGTTCATTCCGGCCGTTCTCCTGCTGTAGGCAGGTCACCGCCACCGGCTAGGCGAGACACTCGGCGAGTGTTCCTGGGGCGGCCAGCGCCGCACGCAGCGACGTGGTGCGATCGGTTGTCGTCATGTCGGGTAGAACGGAATCCGCCCCGCGAACTCTTCCCCAGGCTGACAGTCGTCCAAGTTTCCTCATGCCAAACTTGGACATGCGGATCGGGGAGGTCGCACACGCGACCGGGACCGCGCCCGCGACCTTGCGAGCGTGGGAACGGCGGTATGCATCCCTGAGTCCGACCCGCATCGCCGGCGGTTGTCGAGACTGGCGAACCAGGAGGCGGCTACCTGGCTGAGCAGCGTTGAGCCCCGGCTGTGGGGAACTAGTACTAGTGCCGCATCAGAGAACTTTCGCCCGCTGAGCAGGAGTCTCGCCAGCAGGTCGCGAACTTCTTGAATGACGATGTCGTCACTCAGGAGGTGCGTGGATGCGAGAAGGAATCAGGGTTCGGGAGCTGGACAACGACGAGGGCAACCGGTTGCTCCGGATCGTTCGCCGCTCGTCGGGATCGGTGGTGACGTGGCGCCGAGCCCAGATGGTGTTGTTGTCGGCGCAGGGCATGGATGTCTCACAGATCGCCAAGGTCGCCTTCACGTCGCCCGATCGGGTGCGTGAGGTGCTGCACAACTTCAACGACGACGGCTTCGAGTCGCTCGTGCCGAAGTACTCCGGCGGTCGGCCACCGACCTTCACCCTCCCCGAGCGCCGCGAGGTCAAGAAGATCGCGTTGTCCAGGCCAGTAGATCACGGCCTGCCGTTCTCGACGTGGAGCCTGTCGAAGCTCGCAGAGTTCCTCGTCGCTGAGGGGGTGGTCGACGACATCAACCCGCCCGACCCGGACCGCGCGGAGGCGATGATCGGCGCCGGCGACCGGGACGGGGCAGCGCAGACCTTTCTGCGCGAGGCGGCCGCCTTACCGGATGAGGAGATCGCCGTCCTGCGCAGCCTCGCCCCGGTGTGGGAACGCATCACCGCGGGCGCGCACAACGGGCCGCGGGACCAGCGAGCGCTCATGACGCAGCCTGTCGATCTCGACGAGGTACGCAGGGTGCGGGTCCCAGCGCTCATCCTCGTCGGAGGCGAGCAGGACGCGCCCGTCTACCTGGACGGGCTCGACGAGATCGAAGCGGCGCTGCCTGATGCGCGGCGCGAGTTCATCCCTGGACAGCGCCACATGGCTCCGGCATTCGCGCCGGAAGCTTTCGCCGAGCACGTTGCGGCGTTCCTTGCGGACGTGACTCCCACGTAAGGGTCGAACGCCTGCGCTCCTGAACGGACGCCGCCAGATTCGGCGTTCCCGCGGTTGATCATTGTGCACCGAAGGACGCGACAGAACGACGGGAGCGGATCATCGTCGACGAGCGCAGAACGACAACTCGGGACGCTCGACGGTCACGAGACCGATGTCGGCGTCGATGCCCGGACCGTGCGTTGGCCCGTGCTTCCGACGGTGTACAGATTCGCGCTTGCGGTCAAGATCGGACATGGTTACGAGCAATCTCTCGGAGGCGGCGCGACGCCGTCGGACGGGGCGGCGGCGACAGCGGCCGGTTCGGTCAGCATCGGCGCAGCTCGGACCACGGGATCGGCGGGTTGCGCCTGCCCATCGCCGCTCACAAGCGGCGCTGGTCCCGCGCTCGATGGCCTCGCCGGCTGCTATTGCATCCGAGTAGCCGTTGGCCGCCATCCACTTCGCCAGCTTCTTGGTCACTGTCCCGGCGGCCCGCAGCAGCTCCTCGCCGGCCATGACCTTGCGGACCATGAAGTAGTCGAGGAACTCGCCCAGGCCCTCGACGATCTTGTCGGGCCGAAGAGACGGACGAAGGCGTCCTCGTCGCCGGCTTCGAAGGCCTGCTCGTAGCGGCGGCGCTCGTCGTCGTCGTGGTACTGGTGGCCGTAGCCGTTGAGGCAGTGGCGCAGCAGGTCGACCACGGAGCGGTAGTTGGCGAAGGTCCGCGCCGCCAGGCGTTGCTCCTGGGCGGCCGGGAACAGCGACAGCACGTCGTCGATGTTGGGGCGGGCCACCGCCTCGACGGGAGCGGTAGCCGAAGAGGCCTGGCGGGATGGGAAGGCCAGCACGTCGGCGTCGGGGCGGACGTCGAGGGAGCGGTCCTCCATCACCAGGCGGAACCGCCACCCCTCGTAAGACGACAGGGCGTGACCCAGCTTCTCCCAGCTGAGTGTCCGGCCGTCGACAACCACGTCGTGGGGATCGCCCGCCTCCCGACCCTCGCCCCACACCAGGCGCCCGGCCACCTCGTCTCCGGCCAGGACCCACCCGGCCCGGTGGGGGTCGGGTTCCAGGTACCGGCGGGCCACCTCGGCCTGGGCGTGGGCGCGCAGGTGGCCGAGGAGCTCGGCCACATCGGCGTCGTGGGGGCCGAGGATGGAGAACTGGGATGGGGCCCCCTTCTTGGTGTCGTGTTTTTACGAGCACCCGTTCGAGCAAGTCGATACGCTTCCGATCCCAGCGAACGAGGAGGCGTCATGCATGCAGTCGTGGTCAGGGTCACGATCAGTGAACAAGAGGCTGCTCTGGCCACCTTGCGAGATGAGATCGTGCCTCAGGTCTCCCAAGCACCAGGCTTCGTAGCGGGGTACTGGACGGGCAAGGACAAGATCGGACTGGCCATGATCGTGTTCGAGTCCGAGGACACAGCCCGCGCCGTCAGCGAACAGATGCGGTGCAGGGCCGGGTGACTGAGGCCGAGGAGATCGTGGGCGAGATCACGGTCGGCGGCACAGTCGGTTTCGTCGTGTTCACCGGGCTCATCTTCGGCTTGGCCACCGGCGTCCTCTACCTGCTCGTGCGTCGCTGGCTGCCCCCCGGGCGCCTCGGCGGACTGGCGTTTGGGGCTCTGCTCCTGGTTGTAGCCGGCACAAGGATCGAGCCGCTTCGAACCGACAACCTTGACTTCGACA
>DATLEK010000021.1:0-63217 GCA_035525365.1 Acidimicrobiales bacterium | reverse complement strand
ACGGTGGTGCGATCCATTTCGGTCCCGACGGCAAGCTCTACGCGGCGGTGGGTGAGAACGCCAACGGAGCCAACGCGCAGAGCATGTCCAACCTTCTGGGCAAGATCCTCCGTATCAACGCCGACGGTTCCATCCCCGCTGACAATCCGTTCTTCTCCACCGCCACCGGCGTCAATCGGGCCATCTGGGCTCTTGGGCTGCGCAATCCGTTCACCTTCGCCTTTCAGCCGGGAACGGGCCGGATGTTCATCAATGACGTCGGTCAGAGCACATGGGAGGAGATCGACGAAGGAACGGCCGGCGCCAACTACGGGTGGCCGACCACGGAAGGGCCGACGACCGATCCGCGCTTTGTCAGTCCGCTGTTCTCGTATGGGCACGGGGCCGGCGCGACCGTCGGCTGTGCCATCACCGGCGGTGCCTTCTACAACCCGTCGACCTCCATGTTCCCCCCCGAGAACGTGGGTCAGTACTTCTTCGCCGACTTCTGCAGTGGGTGGATCAGGCGCCTGGATCCCACCACGAGAGCGGCCGTCGGTTTCGCGTCCGCCATCTCCAGCCCCGTCGACATGAGGGTGACAGCGGATGGCGCTGTGTACTACCTGGCCCGCGGGTCGGGGACTACGACCGGTCAGGTCTGGCGGGTGTCGTTCGGCGAGACTTCCGGAGTACGCCATCCCGGCGGCACCACCATCAGCGCCGGCACACTGCGCGCCGGCGATGCCGCCGGCCTGGCCTCCGATGACGACAGCTACTTCGAGGTGACCTCCACCGCGGCTGGGAAGACGTCGTGGTACGGACGCATGCCGGCGGTGCCCAACGACCTCACCAGCCTGACCGTGACGTTCAGCGGCAAGAACTCCTCCCCCTGCACACAGACGGTGTCCGTCTACCGGTGGGTAGCCGCCACATGGGAGACGCTGGACACACGTACTGTCGGTCCGACCGAGGTCCGCGTGGCCGGGCTCTCGCCCGCCGGACCACCGTCGGAGTACGTGAGTGGAGATGCCGGCACCGGCAAGGTCCGCGTCCGGGTGAGATGCACCGGGGCCACGACGACGTCAATCGCCAGCGGTGACCTGATGGAGATCGCTTTCACGAGGTAGCCCGTCCTCCGTCGGCGACCGAGCTGAGCAGCTCGGTCGAGCGGTCGAGCACCTCCCTCCGGTCGAAGGAACGGCGGACCCTGTGCGCGGCGGCCGTCCCCATCCGGCCGAGCTCCGCTGGCGAGGCCGTCGCCGCCGCGTTGAGAGCGGCGGTCAACGCCTTCAGGTCCGAATGCTCGCACAGCCACCCGGTGACGCCTGGTTCCACCAGGTCGGCGAGATCACCGACCTTGCATGTGAGGGCGGGTAGTCCGTAGGCCATGGCCTCGAGCACGGCGGCGGGAAGGGCCTCCGACTCAGACGGGCAGACGGCCAGATCGGCGGCTCGCCACCAAGGTCGTAGGTCGTCCTGGAACGGGAGCACCCGGACGGCGTCGGTGAGCCCGTTGCGGCGGATGAAGGAGGAGATGGCGTCCGCATATCTGTCGTCGGCGTTCCCGAGCAGCGCGCACGTGAGGTTCGGTTGGTCGCGGTGCAGGCGATCGAGCGCCATGACCAGCAGCGCCTGGCCCTTGACGCTCCACACCGTTCCCGCGCACAAGACAAACCGCTCGTCGGTCCTGATCCCGAGGCGCCGGCGGCACTCCTGCCGGTCACTCGACTGGCGGTAGGCACGGGCCCCCTCCACGTCAACCCCAGTGCCGAGCACCACGAAGTTCCCGGTGTACCCATCGGCGCGGTACTTGGCCACCGCTGCATTCGAGTTGCTCAGGACAGCCGACGCACCAGCCAAGGTGCTGCGTGCCTGGCGCTCGACAGCCGGGTGGAGGGTCCCGAACAACCACGCCACCACCGTGCGCAGCGGCTCCGCCTCACCGATCCTGAGGACGGAGGGAAGTCCGGTTCGGATGGCGACGTCGACGGCCGGGAACGACGTCACGGTGAAACCGACGACCAGATCGAACCGCCCGTCCATCCACTGGCGCAGCTCTGACACCGAGCGCTCATAGACGGCGGCGTTGTCGAAGGGGACCGCCAGCCCCACGTGCACGGTGGCCCCGGATGCCTCGAGAACCTTCCGCAACGGCCCCTCCACCGGGGACAGCACGGTGCTGTGGAACCGGCCGTCGCTGCTCAGGTGCTCGACCAGCTCGGCCATCCGCAGCTGGGACCCGCCCTGGTCCAGGCTGCGGGCGGACCACAACACCCGGATCACGTCGTCGGATCGCCGCCGGGCGGTGCGGTAATGGGCGACGCCACGGCGTTGGTCGACAACAGCCGGCGGGCGGCCGTCGGGCGGCGGAGCGATCTGTACGGCCAGTGGCCCCAAGCTCTCGTGCGTTCCGTCCACCAGGGTGACGACGACCCGCACGGACTGGTCGCCGGCCTCCGGGACTGAGGCCGCCCCGACGAGCAGCTCGAAGCCCGACAGCTCGGCGTCGGGCTCGCCAAGTGCCTCGGCGACGTCTGCACGAGGACGAGCCAGGCCGGCGGGCCCGAGGCAATGGTCACTCAGGAAGACGTCGACGCGCGACAGCGGGCTGCCGATGCCATAGGCCCAGCCACGGACCCGCAGTCCCTCCCCGTCGATGACGGCGCCCCGCTCGGGTTCGTCTATGTGTCCGACGATGACCGGCCGCGATGGCGCCGCCCCCATGGCCAGGTCCTCCGGCGTGTCCCCCACGAGAGTCACGACCGCCGATGGGCACTGCGCCTCCTGGGCCCCGGGCCCGTTGGTCCAGCCGTCTGGTCGTCCCACCTCCACATCTTCGTCGAGGGACAGGAGACCTGCCTAGGGTCGGGTCATGTTGCCGGCCGAGCGCGGCGCGGTGGTGTTCCTCCACGCCCATCCTGATGACGAGGCCATCTTCACCGGCGGAACCATGGTGCGGCTGGCGGCGGCAGGGTGGCGGGTGGTCCTCGTGGTGGCGACGGGCGGAGAGCTCGGCCTGCCCGTACTCGCCGCCGGCGACGCGAGCGTGGCGCTGGGTGATCGGCGGAAGGCCGAGACCAGAGCGGCGGCCGCCGCCCTCGGGGTGGCCCGGGTGGACTTCCTCGGCTACCGGGACTCCGGCATGGCTGGATCCGACACCAACACCGATCCCGGATGCTTCGCCGTCGCCGATGCCCGGATTGTCGGAGCCGTGGTGGCCGCCACCATCGCCGAGGAGGGGGCCGAAACGCTCGTCATCTACGACGAGCACGGCATCTACGGCCACCCTGACCACATCCAGGTCCACCAAGTCGGCTTGGCCGCGGCCGAGCTGGCCGGCGTGGCGGTGACGTACAAGGCGACCGTGGACCGCGAGTACCTGCACTTCGTCGAGACCCACCTGGTCGTGGAGGCGGGTGGCCACGCGGGCGCTCTGGGTCTGGCAGCCACGGACCTGGGCACGCCGACGGTCGCCGTGTCGACGGTGGTGGATGTCCGCGAGGTCCTGGAGACCAAGCGCCGGGCGATGACCGCCCACGCCAGCCAGATGCCCGAGACGACGTCGGCCATGCGGCTTCCCACGGAGGCGTTCGCCGCCGTCTATGGCTACGAGTGGTTTGTTCGGGACGGCCCACCGGGGCCACTGGACGACCTGCATTGAGCGGCTCCGCGCCAGCGGTCCACCGGTAGTCGATGAACATGGGTTCGCCGAGAACGGGGCGACCGGTCATGGCGGCGCCGGTCGCACACCTCACCCTCGGCCAGGCCCGGCGGATCGCGATCGCCGCCCAGGGTCTGGCCGAGCCGAGGCCCGGCGGTGCGGTCGACCGGCGCCATCTGCGCCGCGTGGCGGCCCGCCTCGGCGTCGTCCAGATCGACTCCGTGAACGTGGTCTCTCGTTCGCATTACCTGCCGTTCTTCGCGCGCCTGGGGCCGTACTCGCGGCCGCTGCTGGGGCGTGTCACCGAGAGGCACCGCGACCTCTTCGAGTACTGGGGCCACGAGGCCAGCTTCCTGCCGATCGACCTGCAACCATCGATGCGGTGGCGCATGGCCAGGGCCGCTGTCGGGGCGTGGGGCCGTATGCAGCGCATCGAACGGGAGCGTCCCGGCTATGTCCAGGCCGTGCTCGACGAGGTGCGGGAGCGGGGCCCTCTGGTCGCCAGCGATCTGTCCGACGGCGGCACCGCCAGCGGGCCGTGGTGGGGATGGGCCGAGGGAAAGACCGCACTGGAGTGGCTGTTCTGGGCGGGCGAGATCACGTCGGCGGGGCGCCGGCCCAGCTTCGAGCGGGTGTACGACCTCCCCGAACGCGTCTTCCCGGCCTCGGTGCTCGCGTCCCCCACCCCGGCCGTGGACGACGCCCAGCGCACCCTCGTCCTCCGGGCGGCGCGTGCCCTCGGCGTGGGCACCACCCGGCATCTGGCCGACTACTACCGCATGCGCATGGATGACGTCCGGCCCCGCATCCACGAGCTCGTCGAGGGGGGTGACCTCCTGCCCGTCACCGTGGGCGAGGATCCCACGCCGTGGTTCCTCCACGCCTCGACCCGCCGTCCCCGCCGGGTGGCCGCCCGGGCCCTGCTCTCGCCGTTCGACTCGCTGGTATGGGAACGCAAGCGCACAGAGACACTCTTCGGCCTGCGCTACCGCATCGAGGTCTACACCCCGGCGGCCAAGCGCGTGTACGGCTACTACGTCCTTCCCTTCCTCCTGGGCGAGTCGCTCGTCGGTCGCGTCGACGTGAAGGCCGATCGCTCGGCGGGTGTGCTCCTGGCCCGGGCGGCATGGGCCGAGCCGGGCGTCGAGACCGACGCTGTCGCTCAGGCGCTGGCCGCCGAGCTGGCTCTCATGGCGTCCTGGCTCGAGCTCGACTCCGTTGCCGTCGCCGACCGGGGTGATCTTTCTCCCGCCCTGCGGCAGGAGGTCGCTGCCGGCCCGACGCCCAGCCCCTGAACGTCCTCCCCACCCATGGGCTCACGGGTCGGTGACAAGCGTGCACGAGGGGACGCCGCCCGCAACCCGATCTAGCATGGCTGCATCGCTGGCTGGGGGGTCGTGCGCACGCACCGGCGGAGGACGCGCAACCTCGTCACGTTCCTTGCGCTCGTCGTGCTCCTCGGTTCGTCCAACGTACGGGCCACGTCGTTGGTGGTGCCGGCACCTGCCGATGTCGTCCTGTTGGCCGCCGGCGACATCGCCTCGTGCTCGTCGTCCGGCGACGAGGCGACCGCTGCACTGCTCGATGCCCGCCCCGCAGCGGTGGTGGCGACGCTGGGCGACAACGCCTACCCCAGCGGGACGGCCGCCGAGTTCGCCGACTGCTACGGGCCCACATGGGGCAGGAGCAGGCGGAGGACCCGTCCCACCGCCGGGAACCATGACTACGCCATCGCCGGCGCCGCCGGATACTTCGGGTACTTCGCCGGTGCCGCCGGCGATCCGAGCCGCGGCTACTACAGCTATGACCTCGGCGCGTGGCACGTCGTCGCTCTCAACTCCAACTGCTCCGTTGTGTCCTGCGCCAGGGAGGGTCCCCAGGAGAGGTGGCTGCGTGCCGATCTCGCCGCCCACACCAACCGCTGCACCCTGGCGTACTGGCATCACCCGAGATTCTCCTCTGGCACCACCCACGGGTCAACGGTGGCCGTGGCCCCGTTGTGGAAGGCGCTGTTCGAGAACGACGCCGACCTCGTCCTCCAGGCCCACGAGCACAACTACGAGCGATTCGGGCCGCTCGATCCGTCGGGTTCCATCGACAGCGCACGGGGGATGAGGTCCTTCGTCGTAGGGACTGGCGGCCGCAGCCACTATCCCCTGGGGACGCCGATCACGGGTAGCCGGGCTCGGAACGGGGACACCTTCGGCGTCCTGCGGCTCAAGCTCACCGCGCAGGGCTTCACGTGGGCGTTCATCGCCGAGGCGGGCGGGACGTTCGCGGACTCGGGCTCCGCTCGCTGTCACTGACCGGCGGCCCGGGGGCCCGGCTCGGCGTGGAGAAGCCGACTGCGCCAGACTCCACCTGTGCCAGCAGGGTATTCCGGGACTCCGCTGGCCAAGAAGCTGGGCGTGAAGGACGGGCACACGGTGGCGCTCCTCGCCGCCCCGCCCACGTGGCGCATCCCGGACCTGGAGCCGGGGGTGCTCGTCCGTCACGACGTCCGTGGGAAGCCCGATGTCCTCATCGCCTTCGTGCGCTCTCGCGCCGACCTGCGCCAGACGTACCCACGCCTGCTCAAGGTCCTGAAGCCGGACGGGTCGTTCTGGGTGGTGTGGCCGAGGAAGGCGGGTGGGCATGTGAGCGACGTAACCGAGCAGTCACTCAGGGAGGAACTCCTGCCGACAGGGGTCGTCGACACCAAGGTGGCGGCACTGGACGACGACTGGTCGGGACTGCGCTTCGTGTGGCGGCGGGAGCATCGCCCGGCGGTCGCCCGGCGCTCCCTCAGGCAGTAGGAGCCCCCGTACGACCCTTCCGGAGGAGGCGCCTTCATGGTGCCGACCCGACCGTGGGCCGCCGGGCCGGTCAGGGGCCCAGCCTGTCGAGCAGCCACCTCGGCCCGACGATCTCCGAGCCGACGGCCCGGCAACGCCCGCAGAGGGCACGGTCGGCCGACACCAGGACCACGGCCTCGGCTGCCGCCCCGGCGGCCGCGGCGAGGGCGACGAGGGTGTCATCGCCCTCGCCCGGGGCGTGGACGACCTGGACGCCCCCGTCCGTCCCCTCGGCGGCGCCGGGACGGGCCGTCCCCTCCAGCACCACGACAACCGGTCCCGGCAGCGCGGCGGAGGCTGTGGCGGCCCGTATCCGCTCGACCAGCCCGGCGGCCGCCTTGGCCCGGTCCCGCCACCAGCCGTCCGGTCGGGACCCGACGACGTTGGCGGCGTCGACGAGGAGCATGCCTGGAAGGGTGGCAGGCGCTACGGGGTGCGGTGGCGGACCCACCAGAAGCAGGCCCCGGCAAGCACGGCGGCTAGAGCCAGGAAGACCGTCGCCTCCAGTCCTTGCAGCGCCCAGAACCGGTCGGCCGGGTGGATCCGCACCAGGTCGTGGAACCCGAGCCGACGGACACAGGCGGCCAGGTCGGCGGAGGAGGTCTCTCGCGTCAGGTGGCAGGCCTCGCTCACGGCCCGATCCACCGTCCTGCTGCTCACCACGTGCCCGGCCGCGTCGGCGGTCCTGCTCGCCAGCACCCAGGCTCCACTCGCTGCCGACGGTCCCTCCGGGGGACCGAACATGCTGCTCGGGCGGCTGACCCACACCGGGATTGCCAGGTGCGGTCGCACGAACAGCTGGAAGCCGAAGCGCACGACGAAGAAGCCGGCAAGGGTGGCCGCCATGGCCGGGAGCGTCCGCCTGGTGATCACACCGATCAGGGCTCCGAGAGCGAGGGCGAAGACGGCGTATGCCACCGGCGCGATGCCCCGCTGGCCGAAGTTGGCGGTCCCGATGCGGTTCCCAACCCGGTCGAACGGAACCGACCACCACGTGAGAACCAGGGTGCACAGGCCGGTGGCGACCACGGCCACGGCGCCCGCCACGCCGAGCTTGACGGCCAGCCAGCGGCCCCTGGTGACGCTCTGGGTCCACGCCAGCCGGTGGGTCCCCGCCTCCAGCTCGCGAGCGAGCAGGGGAGCGCCCCAGAACGCGCCGATGAACGCCGGCAGCCCGATGAGCGCCGTCCCCAGCAGGCGCAGCGACTGGTAGCCCGGCGAGGCGTCGCCCGGGTCGGCCAACGCGGCGATGTGGCCGTGGGTGACGACCAGCGCGACGGTCACTGCCAATGCCACCACCGCCGCCACCGCCGCCTGGGCCCGGAACTGCCGCCAGGCCAACCACGTCACGACTGCACCGCCACGAGGTCAGGGGTGGGGCCCGGGCCACGGCTGGCCGACATGTACTCCAGCACCAGCTCCTCCAGGCCGACGTCGGACACCGCCCACCGGGGGTCCATGACCGCGTCGGTGGTGCGTACCAGCACTGTGGTCTGCCGCTCTGTGTGACTGGCCTGCACGACGTGGTAGCTGCGGGGCATCGAGGTCGCCTCGCAGCGAGGTCCGGTCAGCAGCTTGTGGGTGGCCAACAGGTCGTCGATGTCGCCGGCCAGCTTCACCCGGCCGCCCGCCACGACGATGAGGTGGTCGCACACCCGCTCGACGTCGGCCAGCAGGTGCGACGTCAGCACCACCGTGGGGCCCTGGTCGGCGACGAGCGCCATGAGGTCCTGCAGGAACTCGCGCCGCGCCAGTGGGTCGAGGCTGGAGACCGGCTCGTCGAGGACCAGGAGCTCGGGTCGTTTCCCCATGGCCAGCGTGAGCGCCAGCTGCGCCCGCTGGCCACCCGAGAGCCGCCCGGCGCGCTGTGCCTTGTCCAGCCCGAGGCGGGCGATCCGCGACGACACAAGGTCGTTGTCCCAGCGGGGATTGAGACGTTCGCCGAGCCGAAGGTGCTCTGACACGGTCAGCGACGGGTAGACCGGCGCCTCCTGGGCCACGAAACCCACACGGGCGAGCTGGTCGGTTCCCGCTCCCGGCCGCCCGTCCAGGGTCAGGACGCTTCCCTCGCTGGGCTCGAGGAGTCCGACGGCCAGATGCAGGAAGGTCGTCTTGCCGGCGCCGTTGGCTCCCACCAGCCCGACCACCCGCCCGGCCGGAACCGACAGGCTGCAGTGGCGCAGGGCCCAGCGCCGGCCGTAGCGCTTACCCAGCTCGTCGGCGTCGATCGCCGCCGGGGACGTGTCGGAGCGGTCGGGAGGCTGCGCCAGGAAGCGGTCGGTGGAACCGTCCCCGTTCCGCCCGGCATGACCGGTCATGCCACGTCCTGGCCGGCCGCGGAGCGGAAGGTGGACTCGAACAGGGCGGCGATGCTGTCGTCGTCGAGGCCGGCCCGGCGGGCCTTGGCCAGCCAGCGTTGCAGGTCGGTGCGGAGCGCCTTGTGGGCGGCGAGGGACGAATCGGTCAGCGACCGGGTCACGAACGTGCCCAGACCGGGGCGGCCGGCGGCCAGGCCCTCATGCTCGAGCTCGCGGTACGCCTTGAGGACGGTGTTGGGGTTGATCGCCACCTGGGCCACCACCTCCCGGACGGTAGGGAGCTGGTCGCCCTCCTCGAGCAGGCCGAGGCGCAGCGCCTGGCGCACCTGCTGGACCAGCTGCCTGTACGGGGCGACCCCGGACCGGGGGTCGATGCGGAACGCGATCACGGTGTACCAGCCTACTTCACTAGGAACCTAGACCAATACAGTTACACCACAGCCGGCGCCGGCCGTCAAGCGCCAACCGACCGCAGCGGATGACGAGGTGGCCACGCCGACGGCAGCACCCCGACCCATCGGGGGGGAGCCGGGGCTACCGCTCGAGGACCTGGGTGGTGTCGTCGGCTCGTACCGCCGGGGCCTGTTCGCCGTCTCCCGCCAAGGGCGGCCGGTCGTCGCCCTGAGTGCGGGTTGGAGTGGCCTCGGGGTCGGGACGGCCGTCGGGGGTCGGCTCGGCGAAGCGTGGCACCGTCTCGTTCGCCGGATAGACGTGCACCTCGCGTCCGGCGGCCAGGTCGACCAGGCGCTTCACGTCGGCGCCGTCGATGGTCTCGTTCTCGAGAAGGGCGGCAGCCACCGCGTTGAGCCCGCCCCTGAACTGGGACAGCTCGGTGGTCGCCCGCTCCTCCTGCGCCCGCAGGATTCGCTCGACCTCCTCGTCGATGACCCGTGAGGTCTCGTCGCTGTAGTCGCGGCTGTGCATGAGGTCCTCGCCCAGGAAGACCATGCCCTGGGCGCCCCACGCCATCGGGCCCACCCTGTCACTCATGCCCCATTCGCGAACCATCTTGCGGGCCAGCTCGGTGTTGCCCACCAGATCGTTGTTGGCGCCGGTGGAGAGGTCGCCGTACACGAGCATCTCCGCCACCCGTCCGCCCATGCGGACCGCCAGGCTGTCCTCGATGTAGTTGCGGGGGTAGATGTGGCGCTCCTCCATGGGCAGCTGCTGGGTGACGCCGAGGGCCATGCCGGTGGGGAGGATCGTCACCTTGTGGACCGGGTCGGCGTGCGTGAGCACGTAGGCCAGCACGGCGTGGCCACCCTCGTGGTACGCGATCCGCTCCTTCTCGCCGTCGGACAGGGCGAGTGACTCCCGGCGCTGGCCCATGATGACCCGGTCGCGCGCCGCCTCGAAGTCCTCCATGTGAACGGCGTCGGAATTTCGGCGCACGGCGTGCAGGGCCGCCTCGTTCACCAGGTTGGCCAGGTCGGCCCCGCTCATGCCGGGCGTGCCCCTTGCCACCACTTGGAGATCGACGTCGGGGGCCATGCGCTTGTCCTTGCAGTGGACCTGGAGGATCGGCAGGCGCTCCTCGAGGTCGGGCAGGGGGACCACGATCTGGCGGTCGAAGCGTCCGGGCCGCAGCAGGGCGGGATCGAGGATGTCGGGGCGGTTGGTGGCCGCCATCATCACGATGCCCTCGGTGGTCTCGAACCCGTCCATCTCCGAAAGCATCTGGTTGAGCGTCTGCTCCCGCTCGTCGTGGCCACCGCCGAGGCCGGCCCCCCGCTTGCGGCCGATGGAGTCCAGCTCGTCCACGAAGATGATGGCCGGCGCCTGCTTGCGGGCCGTCTGGAACAGGTCTCGCACGCGGGACGCGCCCACGCCCACGAACATCTCCATGAAGTCCGATCCGGTGACCGACAGGAACGGCACCCCGGCCTCGCCGGCCACGGCCCGGGCCAGCAGCGTCTTGCCCGTCCCCGGAGGGCCCACGAGGAGGACCCCCTTGGGGATGCGCGCCCCGAGCTGCTTGAAGCGGTCCTTGGCCTTCAGGAAGTCGACGACCTCCCGGATCTCCTGCTTGACGCCGTCGTAGCCGGCCACGTCGGCGAAGGTGGTCTTCGGTCGCTCGGTGGTGTACACCTTGGCCTTGGACCGCCCGATGGACATGATCCCCGACATCTGGCCCTGGGCCCGGCGGTTCATCCACACGAAGAAGCCGATGAGCAGGGCTACCGGGAGCAGGAGCGGGAGCAGGGAGGTGAAGAAGTTGGTCTGGGTGTTCTCGAAGGTCAGCTCCTCCACCTTGTTGCGCAGCAGCTCGGAGTCGGCGTCGGGGAGCGGATGGGGGCCGTCGACGGTGAAGCGGGTCCCGTCCCGCAGCTCACCGACGACATGGCCGGTGTCGTTGTTGATCTTGGCCTTGGCCACCTTCTCCTCGTTGGCCTTGCGGATCAGCTCGCCGTAACCGAGCTGTGTGCGGGAGGGGCTGCCGAACAGGGGAGGCAGCACGAGCACGGCGACCACCAGCACGAAAAGAGCGATCCAAGCCCAGCGCACGGTGGGTTCGGGCCCCGACCCGGGTGTGCCGGGCAGGCGATTGGGCCGGGATGGGCGAAGATCGCCAGGGGTGCGGCTCATTGGTGTCATGGTATGCGGCGCCGGCGCCGTTCCCGGACCACTTGGACCGTGCCGGTATCCCCACTCCTGCGCCTTGTGGCCGGTAGCGTCGATGCATGGACAATCGCCACTGCGCCCGGCCGGGTTGCGCGGCGCCGGCCCAGGCCACCATGACCTATGAGTACGCCACCCGTACCGTCTGGGTGGACAGCCCCAGCGAGGAAGCCGATCCGTCGGCCTGGGGCCTCTGCGCCACCCACGCCGACCGGCTCACGGTCCCCGTCGGTTGGGCCTGCAACGACCGGCGCACCCCGATCATCCCGCTGCGCCCGTCAATCGCCAGCTGAACCTGCCTGAACCGCTGGATAACCTGAGCGGGTGGAGCCGGTCGTAGACGACCGCACGCCGCCGGCGCCGCACCCGCCGCGCTGGGCGGCTCGGGACGTGGCTCTGGGTTTCATCGCCGCCGTGTTCAACGTGGCCGTGGCCCAGGCCGTGTGGGTCGGCGTGACCGGCGAGGACGAGGTGAGCCTGGGCCTCACCGTCGTCAGCTTCCTCGCGTACTGGCCCGTGCTGGTGGGTACCACGGTGATGGCCAGCCGCCGGCGGGGCACCGGGAGCCTCAGTGACGACCTCGGCCTGCGGGTGGAGAAGGGCGACGTGGTGCCCGGCGTCCTCGCCGGGATCGGTTCGCAGTTCGTGCTGCTCCCGCTGCTGTACCTGCCGTTCGAGCTGTTGAACGGCGACCTCGACGTCTCGGAGAAGGCCGAGGAGACCCTGGGTGTGGCCTCGGGTGGATCCCTCCTCCTGCTCGGGGTGCTCGTGGTCCTCATCGCCCCGATCGTGGAGGAGTTGTTCTTCCGGGGCCTGTTGCAGCGCACGCTCGGCCAGTGGGTGCCGCCGCTGGCCGCGGTCGGCCTCTCCGCCGTCGTCTTCGGGGTCACCCATTTCCAGCCCCTTCAGCTCCTCGGCCTCGTCGCCTTCGGCTGCGTGCTGGGTTTCCTGGCCCAGAGGGCGGGCCGCCTGGGGCCCAGCCTGATCGCCCACATGAGCTTCAACGCGTCCAGCGTGCTGGTCATCGTGTTCTTGACTTGAGGTTCCTCCCGCTCCTCGCTGCTGCTCAAGGTCGGAGCCCATTGTGTCGATGAAAGCACCTGGTCCGGTGCTGGCTGGACCTGGAGGGGAGTACGGAAATGACTTGTTCAAGGTGCAAGACCTCCCGCGTCGTGGAGATCGCCGTCACCATCGGCGAGCGGCCGGTGCGGATGCGCAGCTGCTCGTATTGCGACACCCGTTGGTGGGAGAGCGAGGGTGAGTCGCTCGCCCTTCCCCGCGTTCTGGAGATGGCGACCAAGCCTCGCTGAGCGGCCCGAGGTCGGAGCCGATCCCGTAACGGGCCGCCCTTCGACCAACATGGGGCGCATGTCCCTCCATCTGCGCCGCCCCACCGCCGCCGGTCTGGTGACCTTCGGCGTGGTGGGCGCCGCTGTGGCGTTCATCTTCCTGCAGCTCCAACCGTCGCTGATCTTCCGGGACACCACCCCGGCGGGCGGCGACATGGGCGCCCATGTGTGGGGCCCCGCCTACATGCGCGATCACCTGCTGCCCCACGGGCGGCTCACCGGATGGGCGCCTGACTGGTACGCCGGTTTCGCCTTCCCCAGCTTCTACTTCCCGCTGCCCACGCTGCTGATCGTCCTGGGCGACGCGCTGCTGCCCTACAACGTGGCCTTCAAGCTGGTGTCGGCGCTCGGCATGGTGAGCCTGCCCGTGGCCGCCTGGGCCTTCGGCCGCCTCGCCGGGCTCAAGGCACCGGGGCCGGCGTGTCTGGCCGTCGCCGCCGTGCCCTTCCTCTTCGAGCGCAGCTTCACCATCTACGGCGGCAACATCCCTTCGACCCTCGCCGGCGAGTTCGCCTTTTCCGTCAGCTTGTCCTTCGCCCTGTTGTTCCTGGGTGTGGTCACCCGCGGCCTCGACACCGGCCGCCATCGCGCCCTGGCCGGCGGGTTGCTCGCCCTCACGCTGCTCTGCCACGTCATCCCCACCTTCTTCGCCATCGTCGGCGCGGTGGTGATGACCCTGCTGCGCGCCGACCGGCGCCGCCTGATCTACACCGTGACGGTGGGGCTGCTCGCCGGTCTCCTAGTCGCCTTCTGGGCCCTGCCCTTCGTGCTGAACCTGCCGTTCACCAACGACATGGGCTACGAGAAGATCAGCGAGTACACCAAGAACCTCTTCCCCCGGAACCTGCGTTGGCTCATCGTCCTGGCCGGCGCCGGAGCCATCTTCTCCATCCTGAGGCGGAGCCGCCTGGGCACGTTCCTCACGATCATGGCGGCCATCGCCGGCCTCGGCTTCCGCTTCGCCCTCCAGGGCAAGATCTGGAACGCCCGCCTGCTGCCGTTCTGGTTCCTCTGCCTCTACCTGCTGGCCGGCCTGGCCCTGGCCGCTATGGCCGCCGCCGTGGCCGGGTTGATCAAAGCCCGGCGTGAGGGGTCGAACGCCGGCGAGATCATCACCAAGCTGGTGGCGCCACCCGTCGCCCTCGTGCTCGGTCTCGGCTTTGTGGCTCTGCCCCTGCAGGTGCTGCCGTCGTGGGTGCCGCTGGAGACCACCGACACCAGCTTCATCCCGGGCTGGGCCAAGTGGAACTACTCGGGTTTCGAGGACGAGGGCAAGCGCCGGCGCCAGGAGTACACCGAGCTGATGACGACGATGGGCACGGTCGGGCGCAACGAGGGGTGCGGTCGGGCGCTGTGGGAGTACGAGAGCGAGCTGAACGACATGGGCACGCCGCTGGCCCTCATGCTGCTGCCGTACTGGACCGACAGCTGCGTGGCGTCCATGGAGGGCCTCTACTTCGAGTCCTCGGCCACCACGCCGTTCCACTTCCTCGCCGCCGCCGAGCTGACCAAGAGGCCGTCCAACCCGCAGCGCGGTCTGCCCTACCGGGGCCTCGACGTGGCCGCCGGCGTGAAGCATCTTCAGCTCCTTGGCGTGCGTTACTACATGGCCATTTCACCCGATGCGCAGCAGCTGGCCCGCCAGCAGCCCGACCTGCGCCTGATCACCTCCACCAGTTCGCACACCGTGAACTACCCGGAGGGCGCCGCGGAGCGCCACTGGGAGATATTCGAGGTGGCGGGTTCGGCCGTCGTGGCGCCGCTCCAGAACGAGCCGGTGGTCGTCACGGGTGTGCAGCGGAGCGAGAAGGGCTGGCTCGACGTGGCGCTCGACTGGTACCAGGACTCGTCGCGCTGGGGCGTGCCGCTGGCCGCCGACGGTCCGAAGGAGTGGCGCCGGGTCGACGTCGGGGCGGTGGACAACCCTCCGAAGCGGCCGGTGCGCCCGGCGGTGGTGTCGTCGGTTCGCAGCGGCGACGACCGCATCACCTTCAACGTCGACCGCCCCGGTTCGCCGGTGCTGGTGAAGGCGTCCTACTTCCCGAACTGGAAGGCCTCGGGGGCCAAGGGCCCGTGGCGGGTGACGCCGAACCTCATGGTGGTGATCCCCACCGAGCGCCACGTGGAGCTGCACTACGGCTACGCCGTGGCCGACAAGGCCGGCTACACCCTCACCGGCCTCGGTCTTGCCGCCATGGGTGCTCTCGTGGTTCAGGGCCGGCGCCGGCGCGATGTGCTCGATGTCGACGAGGTGCCCGAGAACCCGGACCTGTTGTGGGTCTCAGCGCCGGGCTTGTTCCCGCCAGAGGGCGAGGCGGAGCCGGACGAGGCCCCCGATGGTCCTTACGGCGCGGCGGGCGATCGACGTGCGGGAAGGGCGGGACTCGCTGACGACGATGGGGACCTCGGCAACGGCGAGGCCGGCCCGCTCGGCCCGAAGAAGAAGCTCGGTGTCGAAAAGGTCGGTGCCGAACCGGCACGCCTCGACGACGCCTAGCAGCGGCGCCTGCCTCATCGCCTTCATGCCATGGGTGTCGGAGACCTTCAGCCCGAAGCCCAACCTGAGGACGGCCCCGAACGCCCAGGTGATGAGCCGGCGGCTGGCCGCCCGTTGGTCCTCGGCGCCGGCGCCCCGCTTGGTGGCCACCACGATGGTGGGACCGCCGGCCGCCTCGATCAGGCTCACCGCCCGGTCCAGGAAGTCCAGATCGAAGTAGTCGACGTCGAAGTTGACGACGACGTCGCCCCGCGCGGCCAGAAGGCCGGCCCGCAGAGCGGCGCCGTAGTCGGCGGCTGGAAGCGACAACGCCCGCACCTCGGCCAGCTCCTCCTCCAGCTCCCGGGCCACTGCCGCGGTGGCGTCGGTGGACCCGTTCTCCACCACGATCACCTCGGCGTCTCGGTTCCTGGCTCGCAGCCCGGCCACCACCTCGCCGACCGCAGCACGAAGGAAGTCGGCCTCGTTGAAGGCGGGCATAACGACCGAGAGCACCACCCACTATCGCCGACGATGCCAGCTCGCCGTGACCGGCCCACCCCTGCATGTGCCTATCGGCACATTGCGCGACCCCCTTCCGGGCGCGTCATCAAGGTACATCCACAGCATCCTGAGCAAGACCGGAACCAAGACCCAGCTGGAGGTCGTCCTCATGGCCCGTCACGAGCGCCTCATCGTCGAGCCCGGCGCCCCCAGGGCCCGCCCGTACAAGCCCCCACCGGCCGACTAGCGACCTACAGCACTACATAGACCGATCGGCATATTGCTATTTGGCGCCGGAACCGTCTCAATGGACACAACGAGCTGTCGGGAGATCCTGACGTGTGCGGCCGCAAGCGAGACGTGAACTGATGACCGAAGACGACAAACGGATCGAACGGCGTGAGAGAGTACTCCCGCGCAAGCGGTGCCTGCGTCGCCCCCACGCCGGCGTGTCGAGCTGCAGGTTGGGGCCGCAGGACCTGACTGTGAAGCACGGGGGCGAATGAAACTGGCCTGCCTCTCGTTGAAGACGCCAAGCCTGACGCCTGGCCGGTTGCAGAGCAGAAACCTGAATCTGCGGCGGTGGAGCACGTCTGCCCGCGCGGCAGCAGGGCTCGTGCCTGCCTTGTCTCTCTTGCTAGGCGCCCAAGACGACTTCCTGCCCGGCCGCACGCCAGCTATGGCCGTGGGGGAGCCGGTGGTCCCCGGCATCTGGGAAGCCACCAACTCGCTCGGGACGGCACGGCAAAACCATGTCGCCGCCGTCCTCGACGGGACCCCATGCAACGCGGGAGCCCCGCCAGCCTGGTGCGGCACCGTGCTGGTAGTTGGTGGAACTTCAGGTTTCTGGCACCTCGATACCGCCGAGATCTACGACCCGACAGCTGCTGAATGGCGGCCAGCGGCTTCCATGAATCGTCCCCGAGGTCGTTTGCACGTTGCGGCCACCTTGGTTGACGGGCGGGTCCTCGTGGTCGGCGGCCTCTCCGAGAGGTCATCAGAGGTGTACGACCCGGCCACAGGGAGGTGGACGCTCACAGAGCCGCATATCCGGCGTACGGTAATCCTGGACGGTGAACCCTGTTCGGCGGCCAAGCGGCCCGCATGGTGCGGGACGACGTTGGCTGTGGGAGCAGGATCAGAGTCCCGCGACGCCCAGATCTATGATCCTGCGGAGACGAGTTGGGAGGCGACGGGGCTCATGAACGTGGCCCGCTCTGCCTTCACCTCGACGGTACTCCGGTCGGGCAAGGTGCTGGTTGCTGGTGGGGGCAGCAGACAGAACGGAAACCTCGTCACCTTGGCATCGGCGGAGCTGTACGACCCGGGCAGCAGGACCTGGAGCACCACCGGCTCCATGACGAGCCAGCGGGAGGTGCATACGGCCACGCTGCTCGCCTCCGGCGACGTGTTGGTGGCCGGGGGCTCTAAGATCGCTGACCCTACGCCGGTGCCCACGGTGAGCACCGGTGGGTCGGTCACCCACCAGTCCACGGAGCTGTACGATCCGGATTCGGGTACCTGGGTGCCAACTGGCGCAATGAACGTGGCGCGGGCTGCTGCTCGTGTGGTCCGGCTCGGCACGCCAATGTGCGCCGACGACCGTTCACCGTCGTGCGGAAAGGTGCTCGTGGTCGGTGGCGTCGGCTCGGCGGGAGAGGGGTCGATCCCACTGCGCTCGGCGGAGCTGTACGACCCTTCGACCGGCCAGTGGTCGGCAACAGGTAACGCCCTCTCCAGCCACATTGGACATTCAGTCACGGTCCTGCCCGGCGGGAAGGTGCTGGTGTCCGGAGGGGTGGGGCCCAGCCGCGAGGCTGAGCTGTACGACCCCGGTACCGGAACCTGGGCATTCACCGGTTCGCTTCATGATGGTTGCATCAACCACTCGGCCACGCTCCTGGCCACCGGCCGCGTCCTGGTCGCCGGCGGCACGAGCGGCACTGCGGGCTTGAAGTCGGCCGAGATCTACGACCCGGCGGCGGGCACCTGGTCATTCGTCAGCCCCATGCTCGAGGCCCGGACGGGCCACCCGTCGGTTCTGCTCGAGGATGGCAAGGTCCTCGTTGTGGGCGGGGGTGGATCTGGCAATCTGGCGACCGAGACGTTTGACGAGGGGGCGTTCGAACTGCCCCCCATTCTTGACTCCATCTCTCCTCCGGCTGGGCCAACCAGGGGTGGAGGCACGGGCCTGATCGGGCACCGCCTGGCAGGAGGTGAGACGACGGTCATGTTCGGCCGCGTGCCAGCCACAGTTACCCTTGCCGGCGACACAATCGTGGACGTAGTTGTTCCCTCCCAATCTCAGGGGGTGGTCGACGTAACCGTCATGGTGAAGACGCCAGCGGGTCGTTCGCTGCGTTCGCCACCCGTTTCCTACACATACGGATCGGGGCTGTGGCGGTCGGCCGGAGCCCTCGACGGGTGTCAGAGCTGCTCGTCGCGCCACCTTCACACCGCGTCCCGCCTTGGCGATGGGCATGTTCTCGTCGCCGGTGGGACGAAAAATCTGCACCTTGGCGAGACCGATCGGGCTCTGGTGGCCACGTCGTTGTATGTCCGACGACTAGGGCGTGGTCGCCTGCTGCGAGCATGCGCACGGGCAGGCTGTCCCACACTTCCACCACATTGGCCGATGGCCGCGTCCTGGTCGTGGGCGGCCAGGACAGCGCTGGGGTGGGGATCACCACCGCCGAGGTTTACGACCCGGAGTCCGGCAATTGGTCTGCGGCAGGCAGCCTGGCTACAGCCCGCCTGTCACACAGCGCCACGTTGTTGGGCGACGGTCGTGTCCTCGTCGCCGGTGGCGCACCCAGCGAGCAGAACCGCAGTCAGGCCCTCGACACTTTCGAGACCTGGAGCCCGGTGACCGGCTTGTGGTCGCCGGCCGGCCGGCTCGGCACGTCGAGGGGGGGGCACACGGCGACGTTGTTGCGCGACGGCAGGGTCCTGCTGAGCGGCGGCCTGAGCTTTGCTGGCACCGGTGCCGTCTCAATTCCCAGCCAGGCACATCCTCTCGCCATTGCCGTCAGGCCGCAGGCCGCAAGCGCCTTGGCGTCAGTCGAGATCTACGATCCGCGAGCTGAACAGTCCAAACCGACAGCGTCCATGTCGGCGGGGCGCACGGCGCACTCGGCGACCGCCCTGGACGATGGCACCGTGCTCGTGGCGGATGGGAGCGGCGGCGGACCTGCCGGGCTGGCATCGGCCGAGCGTTATGACCCCGTGGCTGGGAGCTGGTCCCCGACCCACAGCCTCGTCGAGGCCCGCTCCGGCCACACCGCCACCCTGCTCGAGGATGGCACAGTGTTGGTGGCCGGGAGCGGTCCTACGTACCCCGGGGAGCCCGCCCCCGGACCAGCGGCGTCGTCGGAGGTCTACGACCCCTCGAGCGGCAGGTGGCGCCGCACCGCCCACCTCGCCGTCCCCCGAGCCGGCCATACCGCAACCTTGTTGACGGACGGCACCGTGCTGGTCGCGGGTGGCTACCGCGCAGACGCCGCCCCCAGTGTCACGCCCGCTGAGCCCTCCGAGACCTATCTCCCTCGAGCACCAAGTTGACTGCTACGGCTCCCGCCCATGAAGTTGGTTCGGATCTGGCTGCCGAGATCAACCTGAAAGTCGGCAATCTCACACCTGGAACCCGCTACTTCTATGCCGTCAAGGCGCAGAACGAGGCCGGCGTTGCTGGTGCTTTCGCCACCGTGGCCGTCGTCACGGCCGATGTGGAGGGTGTGTGTGCGGCAGTGGCATCGCCTTCGGTCGGCCAGGTGCTCTATCCCGGTAGGCAGTACCACTTGGCGGCTGTGCCGGCTGGAACCACCGTCAGCTCCGGTTCGCCCCTCTATGGATGGTTGGACCAAGGGGCAGGCGGCGAGTACACGGTCCTCGACCCGTCGCAACCATTGAGCACAGCAGGACAGGCTTTTTGGACCTGGTCTCGGTGTGACCGCCTCGTGGACCTCGCCCCTTCGGGCGATGGTTTCGTGTCGCTTCCCCTCGGTGCCTACCGCGCGTCCATGGTGGGCAATCCCTCAGCCACTTCCGCGGCCACCGTCTCCGGCCACGATTTCGCCGCCGGGTGGGACCCTGCGCTAAACGACGGCGCCGGTGGGTACCACATCTCCGACTACCGCGAGCCTCAGAACGTCGCAGTCGGTGCGGGTATCTGGACGTTCTCCTTCGTGCCCACCGAAGTCCGTATAGAGGTGGCGGGGTAGTCTTCCTGTCGTCCGGAATCGGCGATTCCGCTGAATCCGCCGGCGGCGAGGTCGTCGGGCGCCTCCACTGACGCAGAGGGCATCGGGGGATGGCCTGGTAGCGCGATCACGTTGCCATCGTTTGCTACGGCAGGGTGGTGGCAGACGCCTCGAGTGTGTCGTAGAAGGCATCGACCTCCAGCTCGGCGTAGGGCATTGTCACGACGTCGCCAGGCCCGTACGCCTGCCACGTCATTCCACCCGGATGTGGCACGGCGGCGCCCCCGTGTCCAATGTGGCGCCGCTCACCGAAGAGGTCACCGCTCGCCTCGATGAGATTTATGCCACCGAGAATTCTCGCATCGATGAGGATCTGGCTCGGGCCCAGCGCCGTGCCGTCGCCCAGAGCTCGTAGCTCTCCCGTGGATCGGTGATCGAGCGAGGCGAGCTGTGGTGGGCCGACCTGGGCGAACCTCAGGGATCGGCGCCGGCCAAGCGCCGGCCCGTTCTGGTCGTGTCGTCAGACTCCTTCAACCGGAGCCGTATCCGGACCGTGGTCTGCATAGTGATCACTTCCAACCTGCGTCTGGCCGAGGCGCCGGGGAACGTTTTGATCCCTCGAGGAAAAACGGGGTTTGGCATGGACTCCGTCGCCAACGTGTCGCAGGTGGTCACGCTCGACAAGGCAGCCCTCCCGGAGCGGCTGGGCCGGGTGGACCGGGCGACGATGCGGCGGATCGAGGCGGGCTTCCGGCGCGTCCTCGAGCTGGGGTGAGGGGTCCCGTGCCCGTCCGCGGTCAGTCGCCGTCACGTGCCTCTTCGCGCAGGCGGGCCTGCTCGTCCCTCACCCGCTCTAGGGATCGGATGTGGTTCGGGTCCTTCTCCCGGCCGCTGCCCGCCTTCGACATGATGACGTCGTCGATGGCCGCGATGTTCACCCGGACGCCAGGCGTGATCTCGACCTGTTCGGAGCTGTCAAAGATGTCTTCATAGCGTCCGATGCGCCGCACCTCGGCGAAGATGTCGATGTTGCCCGCGGGGCTCACGAATCGCTCGATTCGATGGGCGAAGCTCTCCGCACTGGGTGGAGCGGGATGGTCGGGATCGGTGACCCGCACGGCCTGCAACTCCTTCAGTGCTTCAACCAGGCGGGCGAGGTTCCGGTCCGATCTCTCCCGGAGGACATCAAGGTCGGCGGTGAGCTGTGACGAGCCGTGAAGGTTGGCGGCCACCCCTCCGATGACGATGAAATCGACTCCGTGTCGGCACAGCGTGTTGAGGATCGCCTCCGGGTCGAACTGCGCTGCGATGGGCGGATCATCGGTCAACCGGTTGATCCGTGCACCTTTCGACCGATCCGCTGCTGGCCGATCCTGTAGAGCGAGTAGGACGCGGCGAGCGTCTGTAGGCGCTGTGCGGGGGAGAGGGCGAGCTGGTTGCGGATTAGGTGACGATCGCTCTCGTCATCGTCGACCACCCAGGAGTCCTCCAGGTCACCAGGGCCAGCCGGCTCGGCGCTGTCGTCGCTCACGGCCTTCGTCACACCCGAAATTGTACCGACGCCTGGGGCTGCCGAGCCGTTCATCCCTAGCAAGGCCCCTGTAGGTTTAAACGATTTAATGTACGATTGTTGATGTGGCCGGAGACCTTGGGGAGGTGTTGCGGGCAGCCCGGGAGAGGGCAGGCCTGCGGCAAGAGGATGTGGCGGTGCGTGCTGGCGTCGACCAGTCGGTGGTCTCGGTGTACGAGAACGGCCGCCGCAGCCCTACCTGGGGCACATTCCGGCGACTGCTCACTGCGACGGGCGCCGTTGCCGAGGTCCGCGCCGCGGAGCTTCCCGCTTCGCCGGCTGTTTCCATCGCTGAAATGGCCTCGTATCTCAGCGGGGCCAACAAGAGCCGGCGTCGCCGCCTCGCTTTGGAGTTCCTCAGCCGTTACGAAGAGGGGGAGGTCGCGACGAGGTGGGCCCTGCTGCTCGACCGGCCCGAACCCACGGGGGATCCTCGTTGGGATGCACTGCTCGGCGCCATGGCGGAGCACCTGGCCTTCCATGACGACGTCGACCCACCCGCGTGGGCCAGCGATCCCGACCGTTTCCTCGTGGCTGCCTGGTTCTGGATCGACCTGCCTTCTGTACGTGAGCGAGCCCTCATCGGCGCTCCCAGTGCCTTCCGTCGCCGCAACGTGTGGGTCGACCGTGCCGACCTGCAACGAGTGTGACCACGATCCTCCTCACCCGCCGGCGCATGTTCGACGCACTTGCCCGTGTGGGGGATGTCTTGGCACGGGACGGCGTGGTCGCCGACGTTCATATCGTCGGTGGGGCGGTGATGGTGATGGAGTACGACGCTCGGGATGCCACTGCCGACATCGACGCATTTGCCTACGAGCCCCATGGTGCCGTCGAGCGCGCAGTTGCCGCCGTGGCAAAAGACATGGACCTGCCCCGATCGTGGTTGAACCAGCAGGCCTCAGCCTTCGTGCCACGAGCGGCAGATTGGTGCCGGAGCCGCTCTTTTGACCACCCCAACCTGCATGTGTACGCCATTGCCCCGGAGCAGCTGCTGGCCATGAAAGTGAGGGCGGGCAGGCCTACCGACGCCGAGGACATCAAGATTCTGTGCGGCCTGTTGTCAATCGCCACCGTCGATGAGGCGGAGGAGATGACACAGCGAGCATTTCCCGGCGACGCCGTGCCGGCCCGAGGCCTCGCCTTGGTTCGTGACGTCCTCAGCGGCGACTACGACGCCACATAGAGCAAGTACGTCTGTCCGACTCCCTGCCCTGCCACCTCATGCGCGGCGTCCGCGGAATCGTCCGCCACCGTCATGCGCGCTTCCGCGGAATCGCCTCGGGAACGTCCAACGCCTTGACCTACGGCAAAATGTGGGCGGTGGGCACCCTCTCTGTCGTTGTGGCCGACGGCCAAGGCCTGTTCGCCGAGGCGCTGGCCACCGCGTTGGGCCTCCAGCCCGACGTCGAGGTGGTTCATCACCCGAGGCGAGGACGGGGCTGGAGGCCATTGATGCCTACGTTCGTCTGGCGCCGGACGTTCTCGTGCTGGACTACTGGCTGGGCGAGATGAACGGGCCCGCGGCAGCGGGGCAGGTTCTCGCCGCCGATCCGACGGCACCCGTCGTGATCCCGGGCTGAGTGTCCGGGAGATCGAGGTGCTCCAGCTGTTGTGCGACGGCAACCCTCGAGCCGAGGTCGCAGCCAAGCTGGGGATCAAGGAGGGAACCGTCAAGAACCACATGCACAACGTTCTCACCAAGATGGGTAGTCGCACGATGCTCGAGGCGTTGAGCATGGCCCGCAGCAGCGGTCTTGTCCGCGAGACCGGCCCGGGTCCTCCCACTTCCGACGGCCTAGGCTGACCTCTCGTGCCGACCACAAACCTCGACGCCATCTTCAAGGCCTACGACGTGCGGGGGGTGGTGCCCGACGAGTGGGACGCCGAGGTGGCGGGCCGTATCGGCGCCGCCTTCGCCATCTTCGCCAAGTCACCCAGGATCCTCGTGGCCCGGGACATGCGTCCTTCCGGGGTGGATCTGACAGCCGCCTTTTCCGCCGGCGCCACCGCCCATGGCGTCGACGTGGTCGACCTCGGGCTGGCCTCCACCGACCTCGCCTACTTCGCCGCCGGCCACCTCGATGCACCCGCGGCCATGTTCACCGCGTCGCACAACCCGGCCAGGTACAACGGCATCAAGTTCTGCCTGGCCGGCGCCAGCCCGGTGGGCCAGGACACCGGCCTGGCCGAGATCAAGGCTCTGGCCGCCAATCCGCCGGCGCCCACGGCAACGACCGCCGGCCAGGTCACCGAGCAGGAGCTCATCGGCCTCTACGCCGACCACGTGCGCTCCTTCGTCGATCCGTCGGTCCTGCGGCCCCTCAAGGTGGTGGCCGACACCGCCAATGGTATGGGCGGCCTGGTTGCTCCTCCGGTCTTCGAGAGCCTGCCCTTCGAGCTGGAGGTGCTGTTCGCCGAGCTGGACGGCACCTTCCCCAACCACCCGGCCGACCCCATACAGCCCGAGAACCTGAATGACCTCCAGGCCCGGGTGCTCGACACCAAAGCCGACGTCGGCCTGGCCTTCGACGGCGACGCCGACCGGGTCTTCCTCGTCGACGAGAAGGCCGAACCCCTCTCCGGCTCCCTCACCACCTCCATGGTGGCCAAGGCCATGCTGGAAAAGAACCCCGGCAGCACCATCATCTACAACCTGATCTGCTCCAAGGCCGTGCCCGAGGTGATCAAGGAGAACGGCGGTACCCCGGTGCGTACCCGGGTGGGGCATTCGTTCATCAAGACGGTGATGGCCGAGACCGGCGCCGTCTTCGGCGGCGAGCACTCGGGGCACTACTACTTCCGGGACAACTACCGGGCCGACTCCGGCCTCATCGCCGCCGTGCTCGTGCTGGAGCTGATGAGCAAGGCGGCGCAGCCGCTCTCGGAGCTGCGCAAGCCCTTCGAGCGCTACGCCAACTCGGGGGAAATCAACAGCGTGGTCGACGACCCGCTGGCCGCCCTGGAGCGGGTTGCTGCCGCCTATGCCGGCGCCGACCACGACCGCGCCGACGGCCTCACGATCGACCTCGGCGACTGGTGGTTCAACCTCCGTCCGTCCAACACCGAGCCTCTGCTCCGGCTGAACCTGGAGGCACCCACCCGCGAGGAATGCGACGCCCACATGCGCGAGGTTCTCGCCATCATGCGAGAGGATGCCTGACATGGCCCTCGACCCGAAGCTCCTGGAGATACTCGCCTGCCCCGAAGACAAGGGTCCCCTTCTGTACTTCGCGGACGAGGACTCTCTCTACAACCCCCGCCTGAAGCGGCGCTACTCCATCCGCGACGACATCCCGATCATGCTCATCGACGAGGCCGAGACGGTGAGCGGGGAAGAGCACGATCGGCTCCTGGCCAAGGCAGAGGCGGACGGCATCGCCCCGACGTTCGACCCGGATCAGCCGGAGACGACGTGACCACCACCGGCACCGCCCAGCGCCTCGACACCCAGGGCATCTGGGAGGCGACCGCCGCTCTACCCGAGCAGGTGGAGACCGCCGCCCGCGAAGCGAGGGGAGTGGACGGGCTGCCCGATCGGGAGTGGGTGGAGAACGTGGTGGTACTCGGGATGGGCGGCAGCGGCATCGCCGGCGACGTCCTCATCGCCGCCGCCGGCCCGTTCATGGCCGTGCCAGTCGCCGTGAACAAGTCCTACACCCTGCCCGCCTTCGTGGGAGAGGGGACCCTGGTGTTCGCCGTGTCCTTCTCGGGAAACACCGAGGAGACCATCGAAGCCGCCTCGGAGGCCGCCGTTCAGGGCGCCAAGGTCGTGGTCGTCACCAGTGGCGGCACGCTGGCCAAGCTGGCCTCCTCCTGGGGCGCCCCTGTGGTGAGCCTGCCCACCAACCTACCCCAGCCCCGCACCGGTCTGGGGGCCATGGCCATCCCCCCCCTCGTCATCCTCGAACAGATCGGCCTGTTCCCCGGCGCCACCCAGTGGATCGACCTGGCCGTGGAGCAGCTCAAGCGCCGGCGGGACCAGCTCGAAGGCCCCAAGGGCGACGCGGCCGAGATCGCCCGGCGCATCGGGCGCACCATCCCGCTGGTGCACTCCTCCGGCGCCCTGGGCTCCGCCGCCGCCCAGCGGTGGAAGACCCAGATCAACGAGAACGTCAACGCACCGGCCTTCTGGTCGGTGCAGCCCGAGCTGTGCCACAACGAGGTCCAGGGCTGGGGCCAGCACGGAGACGTCACCCGTCAGGTGATGACGGTGCTCATGCTCCGCCACGACCAGGAGCACCCCCAGATCCAGCGCCGGTTCGAACTTGTCGCCGACCTGATCCGGGAGGTGGTCGCCGGCATCGAGGAGGTGCGGGCGGAGGGGGAAGGCGAGCTGGCGCAACTGCTCGACCTAATCCTCTTCGGCGACTACGTGTCGCTCCACCTGGCCGCCAACGAAGGCATCGATCCGGGCCCTGTCCCGGCTCTCGAAGAGCTCAAACAACAATTAGGAGAAGGCTGAACCATGAACCACGACATCGCCGATCCCGGACTGGCCGATCTCGGTCGCCAGCGCATCGCCTGGGCCGACTCCCACATGCCGGTGCTGGCCTCCATCCGCGAGCGCTTCGCCAAGGAACGCCCACTCGACGGGCTGGCCATTGCCGCCTGCCTGCACATCACCACCGAGACGGCCAACCTGCTGCGCACGCTTCAGGCCGGTGGCGCCGAGGTCCACGCCTGCGCCTCGAACCCGCTCTCCACCCAGGACGACGTGGCCTCCTCGCTGGTCCGCGACGAGGGGATCGCCACCTACGCCATCAAGGGCGAGGACAACGAGACGTATTTCCGCCACATCGACGCCGTCCTCGACGCCAAGCCCAAGCTCACCATGGACGACGGCTGCGACCTCGTCTCACGGCTGCACCAGCAGCGCCCCGAGCAGGCCGCGTCAGAGGTGCTGGCCGGCACCGAGGAAACCACCACCGGGGTCATCCGCCTGCGGGCCATGGAGGCCGACGGCGCCCTCAAGTTCCCCATCGTCGCCGTCAACGACGCCGACACCAAGCACATGTTCGACAACCGCTACGGCACCGGCCAGTCCACCCTGGACGGGATAATTCGGGCCACCAACTTCCTGCTCGCCGGCAGCCGCGTGGTCGTCGTCGGTTACGGCTACTGCGGCAAGGGCGTGGCCAGCCGGGCCCGGGGCATGGGCGCTCAGGTGTACGTCACCGAGGTCAACCCGCTGCGTGCGCTGGAGGCCAGCATGGACGGCTTCCGCGTCGTGCCCATGGAGGCGGCCGCCCCTGAGGGCGACATCTTCATCACCGTCACGGGCAACCGTCACGTGCTGCGCAAGGAGCACTTCCAGGCCATGAAGGACGGCGCCATCCTGGCCAACTCGGGCCACTTCGACATCGAGATCGACCTCGTCGGCCTGGCCGAGCTGGCCGGCGGCCAGCGCCGCGCCGTACGCCCCGACGTGGAGGAGTTCCTCCTGGGGGAGCGCCGGGTCCTCGTGGTCGCCGAGGGTCGCCTCGTCAACCTGAGCGCAGCCGAGGGACATCCTGCCGCGGTCATGGACATGAGCTTCGCCAACCAGGCCCTGGCCGCCGAGTGGGTCGTCCGCCACGGCGCCGAGCTGGAGAAGCGGGTCTACGACGTCCCGCCCGAGATCGACCGCGAGATCGCCCGTCTCAAGCTGGCCACCATGGGCGTGGACATCGACACCCTCACCCCCGACCAGGAGGAGTACCTCTCCTCCTGGACCGTCGGCACCTGACCACGCAACACCCTTCTACGCCTTCGTCGGCAATCAGCGTTCCCACAGAACGGCTCTTGCCGCCAAAGCCCGTCTTTGGAACGTGGTCGCCTGATCTGCGGTTGGCTGTCACACTCGGAGGCCATCATGGGGCGGTGCTCCTGCCCACATCGTGCCCAGTGTGCGGCGCTCTCGGCGCCGCTCCATGCCCGTCGTGCCGCGCCTGGGTCCGGCCACCGCCCCAGCCCGCTGTTCCCCCGGGGCTGGACTCCCTTGCAGTTCTGCTGGAGTACAGCGGCACCGGCCGTGAGTTGGTGGCGCGTCTCAAGTACCGCAACGCACGGTCGGCGGTCGCCTGGCTGGCGGCCGGGATGGCCGAGCTGGTGGACGCCGATGAGATCGACGTGGTCACGTGGGTTCCCACCACGCCCAGTCGCCGCCGCCAGCGCGGCTTCGACCAGGGCCGGGTTCTCGCTACAGCAGTGGCTCGCCGCCTCCATCGCCCGTGCCAGTCTCTCCTCCGGCGCCGGGAAGGCCCGCCCCAGACGGGACGGTCTCGCCTCCAGCGACTGCATGGGCCTGATCTCGTGGTCCGATCGTGGAGACCTCCGCCGTCTCGGGTTCTGCTGGTGGACGACGTCGTCACCACAGGAGCCACTATGGCCGCCGCCGCCCAGGTTCTCAGCCGGGCCGGCGCCGCCGCCGTGCATGCCGTCAGCGCCGCGCATCGACCATGACAACCCAGAGAAGCCTTTTCCACAAAGGGATCCGTGCCGAAGCTCAAGGCCGGACTCCGGTCTTCCGATGCCATGAGCACATGACCACCGACACCACTTCCCCCGGCCACCACACGTACGGCGGCGTACTCCTCACTCAACAGGCCGGGGTCGTCGAGCGGGCCGTTGCCGTGGTGATGGCCTCACCGGCCGTCCGTGTAGAGGCCATTTCCAGGGGTCGCTCGCTCCTGGCTTCGGGCCAGTGGTGCAGGGCCGATGAAGTGGCTGCGGAGCTTGTCCGCTGCTACGCCGGCCGACTCGTCCCCTAGGGCTCTACACTCGTCCCACAACCGGAAGGGGACTTCGTGGAGATCGCCATTCGCGGGCGCAACGTCGATGTGTCGGACTCGTTGAGGCAGGCGGTCGGGGAGAAGCTCGTGCGGCTGCAACGGTTTCTCGACGGGATGGAGAGAGCCGAGGTTCGTTTCATCGAGGAGCGCAACCCGCGGATCGCCGAGAAGGAGATCTGCGAGGTGACTCTGCACGGCCACGGCCACGTGGTGCGCGCCCGTGCATCGGCTCCCGAGCTCCTGCTGGCCGTGGACCGGGTGGTCGAGAAGCTCGAACATCGTCTGGCCCGGTTGAAGGGGAAGCTTCTGGGCCGATCCCACCCCCGCCGCCCGGTACACGTGAACGGCAACGGCACGTCGTTGACGGCGGAGGAGGAGGCCGGCGAGCCGCAGATCGTGCGGACCAAGCAGTTCTCCATCAAGCCGATGACCCCAGAGGAGGCGGCTTTGCAGATGGAGCTGCTCGGTCACGCCTTCTTCCTGTTCACCGATGCGCAGACGAGCATCGCCTCGGTCGTCTACCGTCGCCACGATGGCCATGTCGGCCTCATCGAAGGCACCTGAGGAGCACCTGGTGGTTGACAGCGAAATAAAGAGCACCATGGAGATGAACGACCCGGACATAATCCGTGTCCTCATCGCCGACGACCAGGCGCTGTTCCGGCGAGGCCTGCACGTGGTGCTCGGTACCGAAGAAGGCATCGAGGTCGTCGCCGAGGCCGAGAACGGGGAGGAGGCGGTAGAGAAAGCCCGCGAGCTGGCACCTGATGTCGTCCTCATGGACGTGCGGATGCCCAAGATCGACGGCATCGAGGCCACCCGCCAGATCCGCGCAGAGGTCCCGACCACCAAGATCCTCATGCTCACGGTCAGCGACGAGGAGGACGACCTCTACGAGGCGATCAAGGCGGGGGCCAACGGCTACCTGTTGAAGGAGATCTCCGTGGAGGAGGTCGCCGATTCGATCCGTGCCGTCGTGCAGGGCCAGAGCCTGCTCTCACCCTCAATGGCGTCGAAGCTGCTGAACGAGTTCAATGCCCTTGTGAAGCGGGCCGAGGACAAGACCCAGATCAGCGGTCCTGTGCTCACCAACCGGGAGCTGGAGGTTCTCCGCCTGGTGGCCAAGGGCATGAGCAACCGGGAGATCGCCACCGACCTCTACATATCCGAGAACACGGTGAAGAACCACGTGCGGAACATCCTGGAAAAGCTCCATCTCCACAACCGCATGGAGGCGGTCATCTACGCCGTCAAGGAGCGACTCCTCGATCTCCGCGACTCCTAGGGTCGTCGTCGTGGCCCGGCCACGGCACCGTAGGATGAGGTCTACATGAGTGTCTTCTCGAAGATCCTGCGGGCCGGGGAGGGCAAGAAGGTCAAGGCCCTTCAGTCGATCGTCCCCGACATCAACGCCTTCGAGCCGGAGATCGAGGCGCTGTCGGACGACGCGCTGGCTCGCAAGACCGTCGATTTCCGCGAGCGGCTCGCCAATGGTGGCGACCTGAACGACCTGCTCATCGAGGCCTTCTCGGTGGTCCGGGAAGGTGCGCGCAGGGTCATCGGCCAGCGCCACTTCGACGTGCAGCTCATGGGCGGGGCGGCCCTGCATTTCGGCTGGATCGCCGAGATGAAGACAGGGGAGGGCAAGACCCTTGTCTCCACCCTGCCCATGTACCTGAACGGGCTCACCGGAAAAGGCGTGCACCTCGTGACGGTGAACGACTACCTGGCCAGGCGTGACTCGGAGTGGATGGGCCGGATCCACCGGTTCCTCGGGCTGACGGTAGGTTTGGTCGTGCCCGACGTGGACGACTGGGAGATGAAGCAGGAGGCCTATGCCTGCGACCTCACCTACGGCACCAACACCGAGTTCGGCTTCGACTACCTGCGTGACAACATGGCCCGCTCCAGGGAGGCCATGGTCCAGCGGGGCCACAACTTCGCCATCGTCGACGAGGTCGACTCCATCCTCATCGACGAGGCCCGGACCCCGCTGATCATCAGCGGCCCGGCGGCTGAGTCGGCCCGCCTCTACTACCAGTTCGCCGGCGTGGTCCGGGGCCTGATCCGGGAGGTGGACTACGAGGTCGAGGAGGAGAAGCGCACCGTCGTTCCCACCGAGTCGGGCATCGAAAAGGTGGAGAAGCAGCTCGGCGTGGAGAACATGTACGACGCCGTCTCTGTGAGCTACGTCCACCAGCTCCAGAACGCCTTGAAGGCCAAGGAGCTGTACAAGCGGGACAAGGACTACATAGTTCTCGATGGCGAGGTGAAGATCGTCGACGAGTTCACCGGCCGCATCCTCGACGGCCGGCGCTGGTCCGACGGGCTCCACCAGGCCGTCGAGGCCAAGGAGCGGGTCAAGATCAAAGAGGAGAACCACACCTGGGCCACCGTCACGCTGCAGAACTACTTCCGGTTGTACAAGAAGCTCGCCGGCATGACCGGAACGGCGGAGACCGAGGCATCGGAGTTCGGCAACACCTACAACCTGCCCGTCGTCCCGATCCCCACCCACCGTCCGATGGTGCGTGAGGACATGGGTGACCTCATCTACAAGAGCGAGCTGGCCAAGTTCAACGCGGTGATCGACGATGTGACCGAGCGCAACGCCAAAGGCCAGCCCATCCTCATCGGTACGGCGTCGGTGGAGAAGTCCGAGGTCCTGTCGAGGATGCTCGAGAAGCGCGGCATCGACCACGAGGTCCTGAACGCCAAGGCCCACACCCGGGAGGCCCAGATCGTCGCCCAGGCCGGGCGCCTGCACGGCGTCACCGTGGCCACCAACATGGCCGGCCGCGGCGTCGACATCCTCCTCGGCGGCAACCCGGAGGGACTGGCCCGCCAGGAGGCCATCGCCCAGGGTCTGGACCCGGGCGGCGAGGAGTGCAACTCCCGGATCGCCGAACTTCTGCCCAAATTCACCACCGAGTGCAAGGCGGAGGGCGACAGCATCCGCGAGCTCGGCGGTCTGTATGTGCTCGGCAGCGAGCGCCACGAGAGCCGCCGGATCGACAACCAGCTCCGGGGCCGTTCCGGCCGCCAGGGCGATCCCGGCCAGACCCGTTTCTTCCTCTCACTGGAGGACGAGCTCATGCGCCTGTTCGCCACCGGCGCCATGAGCTGGGTGATGAACAAGGCGCTCCCCGACGACGTTCCCATCGAGGCCCGCATGGTCACCAAGGCCATCGAGCGGGCACAGAACACCGTCGAGGCCCGCAACGCCGAGATCCGCAAGGACGTACTCAAGTACGACGCTGTCATGAACGAGCAGCGCAAGGTCATCTACTCCCGGCGCATGCAGATCCTCGATGGTGAGGACCTCCGGGAGCGGACCCAGGAGATCATCACCGCGGCCATCGACGGCCTCGTGCAGGGCTACATGGGCTCGGAGTACGAGGACGAGTGGGATGTCGACGGGCTGCTCACCGAGGTGCGCCTCTACTACCCCACGAAGTTCACAGACGCCGAGCTGGGAGAGGCCACCTCCTCGGAGCAGGTGTACGAGAGCCTGCTGGCCGAAGCCCTGGCCTACTACGAGCAGCGCGAGCAGGAGATCCCCGGCGGGGCTGAGACCATGCGCGACCTCGAGCGCCAGCTGATGCTCCAGATCATCGACACGAAGTGGCGGGAGCACCTGGCCGAGATGGACTACCTACGGGAGGGCATCAACCTGCGGGCCATGGGCCAGCAGGACCCGCTGGTGGCCTGGCAGCGTGAGGGCTACGACATGTTCGGCCAGATGATCGCCGGCATCGACGACGACTACGTCCGCTACGTGATGCACGTGGAGGTGCTGGCCGAGCAGCCCCAGGAGCCCGACTTCGACCAGGTCGAGTACGCGGCCCCCGAGGGCCCGGTCCAGGACCTCTCCACCACCACCATGCCGTCGCCGGCGGCCAACGGCGACGGCGGCTTCGATGGAGCTGACGCCATCCCGTCTCAGTCCCCAATGGCCGAGGCCACTCATACTCCGATAATCAAAGCCCCAGAGGAAAAGCTCGGCCGCAACCAACCCTGCTATTGCGGAAGCGGCAAGAAGTTCAAGCTCTGCCACGGCAGATGATTTTCGCCTCGCAAGCAGAGCTTGCTCGCCGATCTCTTCGCCTCGCAAGCAGAGCTTGCTCGCCGATCTCAGTTGGGCTCCGGGCGACCGGCGGAGCCGGCCGCCCTGCGCACATTTGTCTTTCTGCCGGCATCCGTGGGGGCCGCCTTCGGCGGCGTATGCGGCCGCCGGCGCCCCTGGCGGGCTGATGCGGGATTTCACCGAGGACCTCCACGCGTTGCGCGCTCGGCTGGTGGCGGCTGGGACTTATCTGGATCTGGAGGGGAAGCGGAAGCGGATGGCGGAGTTGGAGGCGGAGGTGGGGCGGCCTGATCTCTGGGACGATGCCGACCTCGGGCGGGCTGTCACCACTGAGTACGGGCGGGTGGGGGACGACGTGCGGCTGCTGGAGGGGCTCGAGTCGCGGCTCGCCGATGCGGAGACGCTCTTCGAGCTGGGTGTCGAGGAGGACGACGACAGTGTGGAGGCCGAGCTTTCGGCCGGGTTGGTTCAGGTGGGGCGGGAGCTGGATGCGCTGGAGCTGCGGTCGTTGTTCAGTGGGGAGCACGACGGCCACGACGCTGTCTGCGAGATCCATGCCGGCGAGGGGGGGACCGACGCCCAGGACTGGGCCGACATGCTCCTGCGGATGTACATGCGGTGGGCCGAGCGGCGGGGGTTCACCGTCGAGCTCGACGAGCGCAGCGACGGGCAGGAGGCGGGGATCCTGTCGGCGACGTTCATCGTGCGAGGCCGTTACGCCTATGGGCTGCTGAGCGCCGAGCGGGGGACGCACCGGCTGTACCGGATCTCGCCGTTCGACGCCCAGGCCCGGCGCCAGACCAGTTATGCCGCCCTCGATGTCGTGCCCTTCCTGGAGGACGCCACCGGGGAGGTGGACATCGACGAGAAGGACCTGCGCATCGACACCTACCGCTCCTCGGGCGCCGGCGGCCAGCATGTCAACGTGACCGACTCGGCCGTGCGCATCACCCACATCCCCACAGGCGTGGTGGTTTCGTGCCAGAACGAGCGCAGCCAGCTCCAGAACAAGAACAAGGCGATGCAGATCCTGGCGGCCAAGCTGGCCGAGCGTCAGCGGGAGGAGCGGAGGGCCGAGCTGGCCGCCCTCGCCGGCCCCCAGGGGAAGATCTCCCGGGAGGGTGGATTCATCCGGGAGTTCGTGCTCGCTCCCTACCAGAAGGTGAAGGACCGCCGCACCGGCCACGAGAGCGGCAACGTCGAGGCTGTCCTGGACGGAGATCTGGACGAGTTCATGGAGGCCTTCCTCCGCTGGCGCCGGGCTGATGAGGGTTAGTGGATGCCGCTTCCCGACAGTGAGGTGGAGCGGGCGCTGGTCATCGCCGCTCATCCGGATGACGTGGAGTTCGGCGCCGCCGGCACGGTGGCGGCGTGGATCGCGTCGGGCATCGAGGTCGCCTACTGCATCGTCACCGACGGGGACGCCGGCGGCTTCGACCTCGAGGTGCCGCGCCGCGAGATCGCCGGCATCCGCCAAGCGGAGCAGCGGGCCGCCGCCGCGGTGGTCGGTGTCACCGACATCGACTTCCTCGGCCATCCCGACGGAAGCCTGGCCATGACCATGGAGCTTCGGCGCGACATCTCCCGCTCCATCCGCCGGACCCGTCCTCAACGGGTGCTGTGCCCCTCGCCAGAGAGGGTGTGGACCCGCATCTACGCCAGCCATCCCGATCACCTGGCCACCGGCCAGGCCGCCATCGCCGCCGTCTATCCCGATGCCCGCAATCCCTTCGCCCACCCCGAGCTGGTTCTGGACGGCTACGAGGCCTGGACCGTTCCCGAGGTCTGGATGATGGCCAGTCCCATCCCCAACCACTTCCACGATGTGACCGAGCAGCTCGACAAGAAGCTGGCCGCCCTCCTGTGCCACGTCAGCCAGCACGTCGACGAGGCAGCCATGGAGGAGCGTGTGCGCTCGCGGATGGCCGTAGTCGCCGCCATCGCCGGCCTCCCCGAAGGCCGCCTGGCTGAGGCCTTCCAGGTCATCGACACTGCCTGACCCTGGCGCTCTGCGGTGTCGTCGGCTAGTTGACCACTACGCGTCTGGTTGTCACGGAGGCCGAGCCCACCACCAGGAGCAGGAGCGCGGCGGCGACAAGGCCCGCCTCGGGGATGTCCGCCCGCTTCGGCAGCGGCACGCTGACCGCCTGGGGGTTGATGTCGTCGATGTCCACGGGTTCGAGAGGCGCGGTGGGCGGGTCCGGTGGCGCCTCCGCTGCGCCCGGCACGGGCACGGCAGGCGACGCGGGTTCCTCGGTGGCCGGTGATCCAGGCCGCCCGCCGGCCACCTGGAGACGGCCTAGGGCGGTTGCCGGTCTACGGGCGGGCGTGGAAGAAGTGGAAGCGGTAGAAGCAGTCGCCACCGCCGGCGGGGCGGTGGTGACCGTGCTCTCCGGCTGGCCCTCCGGGAGGCGGAACACCTGGGTGAGCCAGATGTCCGGCCCCTTCAACACCACGCCCACGCCCAGCTGGGTGAAGCGGGGCTGGAGGAGCACGTCGCGGTGGACCTTCGACTCCATGAGCGCGTCGTGGGTCTCTCGCACGGTGGGCCCGATCCCCACGTTCTCGCCCACCAACTGCCAACCCTCGACCTCCGACGACAGGTTGGCGTTGTGGAACACCTCGTCCCGATCGGCCATCCGGGCCGAGTGACGCCGGGCGACAGCCACCAGGTCGGCCGCCTCCACCAGCCGCCCCAGCCCCCGGGCCACCCGCTCCTGGTTCACCAGGGCCAGGAATTCGGCTTCGGCGCTCTCGCTGCTCGCCTCCGCCCCGAAGGCGCCGGGACCGCAGAGGAACAGCGCGGCCATCATGGCCGACAAGACCGTCGCCAGTAACCGCGATCCCCCGGTCCGCCACATGTCCTCCAGTGTGCCACGGTCCGGGCATCCTGCGTTTTCGCACCGCCCGCTGCTAGCTTGAGGTGCCTGCCGAGGCGCATCCCTGCACCCGCCGGCCCCCCGAGATGATCCGCCTCGAGAACGTCACCAAGTCCTACAAAGGCACCACTGTCGCCCTGCGGGAGTGCTCCGTCGACATCCAGAAGGGGGAGTTCGTCTTCCTCGTCGGGCCGTCGGGATCGGGTAAGTCCACCTTCCTGCGGCTCGTCACCAAAGAGGAGGAGCCCGATGAGGGCCGCATCTGGGTGGCCGGCAAGGAGATCGCCCAGCTGAGCCACTGGAAGGTCCCTTACCTGCGCCGCAACATCGGCTGCATCTTCCAGGACTTCAAGCTCCTTCCCAAGAAGACCGTCGCCGAGAACGTGGCCTTCGCCCTCGAGGTCATCGGGCGGCCCAAGCACGTGATCGCCTCCCAGGTGCCCCAGATCCTGGATCTCGTGGGCCTCTCCAAGAAGACCGACGATCTCCCCGGGGAGCTATCCGGTGGGGAGCAGCAGCGGGTCTCCATCGCCCGCGCCTTCGTCAATCGCCCCCTGATCCTCCTCGCCGACGAACCTACCGGGAACCTCGACCCCAACACCACCGTAGGCATCATGCGCCTGCTGGACCGCATCAACCGCACGGGAACCACCGTGGTCATGGCCACCCACGACCAGGGCATCGTCGACTCGATGCGCCGGCGGGTGATCGAGCTGGACCGCGGCACGGTGGTCCGGGACCAGGCCCGCGGCGTCTACGGCTACGGCACATGAGAGGGTTCTTTACACCTTGGCCCTGAGCTTCGACTACGTCGTCCGGGAGACCGCCACCAACCTGCGCCGCAATTTGCTGATGACCTCGGCCGCCGTGCTTACCGTGGCCGTCTCACTGTCGCTGGTGGGTGCGGTGCTCCTGCTCAAGCAGGGGGTCTCCAAGGCCAGCCTCCAGTGGAAGGGCGACGTCGAGCTGTCGATCTTCATGAAGGTGGGGGTGTCGCCCAGCCAGAGCCAGGCCATCGAGCGTGAACTGTCCCAGATGCCCGAGGTCAACAAGGTCATCTACATCGACCAGCAGGAGGCCTTCGCCGAGTTCAAGCGGATGTTCGAGAACTCACCGGACTTCCTCGAGTCGGTGGAGGCCAAGGACCTGCCCACCTCCTACCGGGTCGTGCCGAAGCGGGCCGAGTTCGTCGACGTCGTCGGCGGTCGGTTCGAGAACCGGGCGGGGGTCCAGGACGTGGTCTTCGCCCGGGAGGCGGTGGAGACGCTGCTGCGGTTCACCAGCGCCCTGCAGATCGGCATCATCATCGTGGCCGGGGTCCTCCTGCTGTCGGCCGTGCTGCTCATCCTCAACACCATCCAGATGGCCATCTACAACCGCCGCCGGGAGGTGGCGGTGATGAAGCTGGTGGGCGCCACCAACTGGTTCATCCGTATCCCCTTCATGCTCGAGGGGATGGTGCAGGGCTTCGTCGGCGCCGCCGCCGCCTTCGGCGTTGTTGCCTTCGTGCGCAACCTGCTGGCCGGCGCCGTTCCGAGCGGCGACACCCTCGGCAACCGGCTCCTGCCCCCCAGTGGTGACGTGATCGGCACGGGCCTGTTCGTGCTCTTCGCCGGCGCCGCCATCGGTGCCATCGGGTCGGCCTTCGCCGTCCGGCGTTTCCTCGACGTCTGAGTAACCCCCAGGCCGCAGGGGATGGCCTACCCTCAAGGTGTCTCCGTACCGGTCGATGACTTTCGTGTGCGTAAGCGCGTTGTAGCCCTGTTTGTCGCGGGCGTCGTCAGCGTGGCCGCGCTGGCGCCGGCGGGCGCTGCTGAGACCAGGCAGCAGAAGAAGGATCGCCAGACGGCCATCGCCGCGCAGCTGCGCACGCTGCGTGAGCAGGTCTCGGAGGCTTCTGAGGAAGAGGCCCTGCTGCTCGACCGCCTCGACGAGGTCCAGGCTCAGCGCCGGCAGCTCGACGACCGGGTGGCCCAGTTGGACCGCCGGTTGATCGTGGCGTCGGCCGAGGCCGACTCGGCCGAGGCCCTTTTGGAGGAGATGCAGGGCGACTTCGTCCGGACCCAGACCCAGCTGGCGCTGGCCACCGACCGCCTCGCCGTCCAACGGGGGATCCTGCGGGACCGCGCCGTCAGTGCCTACATGGGTGGCCGGCCCACCACCACCCCCGCCGAAGTGGTTCTCAAGGCCCGCAGCCTCCGCGAGGTCGCCGCCACCATCGGGTACCAGGACGCCGTGGTCCACGCCCAGCGGCGGGCGGTTGACCGCTTCAGCGCCGGGCGGGAGGCGACTGCGAATCTCCGCCTGATCCTCGAGGCCAAGAAGGACACGGCCAAATCGCAGCGCGACCTTGTCATCGCCCGGCGGGCGGAACTCGAGGGCCTGCGTTCCGAGCAGGACCAGGTGCGCCAGGACGTGCGGGCCCAGGAGGCGCAGCAGAAGTCCCTGGCCGACGAGGCGCAGGCGAGGGTGGCCGAGTTCGAGGCCCAGATCGCCGCCCTGCGAGCGGAGTCCGGGACCATCACCGCTTTCCTGCGGGGCCTCCAGGCGGGTCAGTCGCTGCCCGCCGGTGGAAAGGGGCTGCTGTCGTCCCCCGTCCCCGGTAGTCGCCTGTCATCGGACTTCGGCCCCAGGGTCCATCCCGTTCTCGGCACCGCCCGCATGCACGACGGCGTGGACTTCGCCGCCCCGACGGGAGCTCCGATCCGGGCTGCCGCCGGCGGCACCGTGGTCTTCGCCGGGCCCAGGGGCGGCTACGGCAACACCCTCATCGTCGACCACGGCAACTCCCTGGCCACCCTCTACGCCCACCAGAGCGAGCTGCACGTGGCCGAAGGCGCCGTGGTGACCGCCGGCCAGGTGATCGGCGCCGTGGGCTCCACAGGAATGTCCACCGGCCCCCACCTCCACTTCGAGACCAGAGTCGCAGGCGTCCCCGTGAACCCGCTGCTCTACCTCTGAACCCACTTGGCTCGGCGGTTTGTCACGGACGGTTGTGGGGCACGTACTCAGAGCAGCCAAATGTCGAAGGAGGTGAGTTGCATGGGTATAGGTGTGAGTGTTTTCCTCATCGCCGTGGGCGCCATTCTGGCCTTCGCGGTGAACGTCACCGCGAGTGGCGTGGACCTGGACACCATCGGCGTGATCCTGATGATCGTCGGTGCCATCGGTCTTCTGGCTTCGATGCTCTTCTGGAGCAGCATGAGCCCGATGGGCCGTCGCGACGAAGTCGTAGTTCGCGACCGCGAACTCCTGTAACAAGCACTTCCTGCGCAGGGGGCCGTCCTTCGGGGCGGCCCTTTTCGCGTAATGGAACAAGGGTTTCAGCCCTCGATGAAGATGCACTCGCCGGGGCAGTCTTCGGCGGCCAGGACCACGTCCCGGTCCCGCGCCGCCGGCACCAGGGCCAGGCTGTCCGCCCCGCCCGGGTCGTTCAGGGCGGTGCCGTTTTCCCTCACGTAGGCGATCCCGTCCTCGAGGAGCATGAAGACATCGGGGGCGTGGTCGACACAGAGCCCGTCGCCGGTGCAGAGGTCCTGATCGATCCACACACGAAGCGCCACACCGACATCCTCGCACCGTCTCTGCTCTTGGGCGAACCCACCCCTGGCGTACCCTGGTTGCCCCGTGGGCTCATCTGGCACCGCCGCGCCTCCGCTCGTGGCCATCCCCGCCTTCCACCTGGCTGCGGGCCGTGTGGCCGACTGGTCGCGTGGTGGGTACGCCGTTCCGGAGGCGTATGTGGCGGCCGTGCAGCGGGCAGGGGCCAGGGCGGTGCTCGTCCCCACCTTGAACGTGGGGGACCCCGAGGCCGCCCTGGCCCCATTCGACGGGCTTCTCCTCGCCGGCGGCGGTGACATCGATCCGGCGCGCTACGGCGGAGAACGCCATCCCGAGGTCTACGGCGTCGACCCGGCCCGCGACGAGGCTGAGCTGGCGCTCGTGGTCGCCGCTCTGGCCCTCGGGGTGCCCACATTCGCCATCTGCCGGGGCATGCAGGTGCTCAATGTGGCTCTGGGCGGCACCCTTCACCAGCATTTGCCCGATCTGCAGGGAATGGACCTCCACGGCCAGCCGGGGCACGACCTCTCGGTGGTCCACGACGTAAAGGTGAGCGAGGGCAGCCTGCTGGTCCAGGCGGGCGGGAGGCAGGTCCTGCGCTGCACGTCGCACCACCATCAGGCGGTCGACCGGCTGGGTTCCGGGTTGACGGCTGTCGCGGCCAGCGGTGACGGCCTGGTCGAGGCCGTGGAGCTGGAGGATCCCGGTGGACGGTGGGTGCTGGGCGTGCAATGGCACCCCGAGATGACCGCATCCGAGGACCGCAGCCAGCAGGCTCTGTTCTCTGCTCTGGTCCGCGCCTGTGTCGCCCGAAGAGGCTGAAACTCGGGCATCCCAACCGTCTGCTCCAGGGGCAGTCACCAAGGGTGGTCCCGAGGCCGCTGGTCCTGTACCTTTCAGTACATGGAGCCGGCCGACATTCAGGGCCGTCTCTTTGCTCTTCCCGGGGTGATTTCGGCCACGGTGAGTGACGAGACGGTGGCCCTGCTGCTCCGTGTCGACGCCGACCCGCGCCTGCTCAAGGCAAGGGCCCAGGCGGTGTGCGCCGAGATGGGCGAAACCCGTCCCCTGGTCGTCGCCGGCGGCAGGGCTGGTGCCGGCGCCGCCGGTCCGGGCGGACGGGGCTCTGGCTCTTCGGGGCGTCGCACGACGCCGGTGACGATGGCCTTGGCCAGCGTGTTCGTCCTGAGCGCCGTCGTGTTGGCCCCCGGCGATTCGAACCGCTCCAACCCCCTGTCCCGTCGCCAGTCATCGCCATCGGTGGCCCTGGCACCCGCGGCGCCGGCACCTGCACAGGGGGCGGTGGCGCCTCCGGCTGTCTCGGCCCCCCCAGCCACACCCACCGACTCGCCCGTCCCCACCTTCACCCGGGCCTTTGCACCTGCCCCGCCCCCTCGGCAGCCCGCAGCTCTGGGCGCCGGGCCGGTGCTGGTGCGGCTGGAGACGGCGAGCTCCGCCTCCGGCCCGGCCCCGGCGCCAGCCCCGGCACTCAGTACGCCCACCTTCGGCCCGCAGCTGGCCGGCGCCGGCCCCTCGACATCGAGGCCGGCTGAGCCAGGCAACGACGCCACCACCCCGGGCCATGGCCAGCCGACAGCTACGGCCGCCTCCACGGAGACGCCAGCGCCGGCCGAGCCCGTCCCCACCACGCCCACCGCCGAGACCCGGACCTCTTCTCCGCAGGTGGCGGCGAGCGGTTCCGATGAGCCCACTCTCTCGACCAGCTCCGCGGAGGGTCGCAGGGTGCATCGCAAATCGGCGAATCCAGACCGCAGGTCCGCCACCACCCGCGAGGCGGCGTCGGGACCATCCGAGCCCCCGGAGAAGCCCCCGGACAAGGCAGACACGGCGGATACGGCGGACAAGCCCGACAAGGCGGACAAGGCGGACAAGGCCGGGAGGTCAGCCAGGACCGGGCGCCCCGCCTAGTCCACGCCTTCGGCCGGCCGCAGCCACGCCATATCGTGGGCCCGGTGACCGATCAGCTCTGTGTCCTGAGCGTCCACGCCCATCCCGACGACGAGTCGTCCAAGGGCGCCGGCACCATCGCCCGCTACCACGCCGAAGGTGCCCGCACCGTGCTCGTGTGCTGTACGGGAGGAGAAGAAGGAGACATTCTGAACCCGGCGATGGAGCGCCCGGAGGTCCGGGAGAACCTGCACGAGTTCCGCATGGCGGAGCTGGCCCGGGCCGCGGAGATCATCGGCTACCAGGAGGTGGTGCTGCTCGGCTACCGCGACTCGGGAATGCCCGACAGCGAATCGAACCAGCACCCCGACTGCTTCGCCAGCGCGGAGCTGGACGAGGCCGTCGGGCGTCTGGTGGGCCACATCCGCGCAGTGCGTCCCAACGTCCTGATCACCTACGAGGACGAGCAGCTCGGCTACCGGCACCCCGACCACCTCCGGGTCAACGAGATCTCCGTGCTGGCCTTCGACCGGGCAGGTGACCCCGATGCCTATCCCGAGCTGGGGCCGCCGTGGCAGCCCCTCAAGATGTATTACACGGTGTGGTCACGGGCCCGCATGGTGGGCATGCACGAGAAGTTTCGGGAGCTGGGGCTCGAGTCTCCGTTCGACGAGAAGTGGCTGGAGCGACCATCACGGGACGATCGCGTCACCACCACCATCGACATCTCCGAGTACGCCGACGTGCGCCGGGACGCGCTTTTGGCCCACGCCACCCAGATCGACCCCGATTCGCCGTTCTGGTTCGGTCTCCCTCCCGAGGTCGCCCGCACCATCCACCCGTACGACGAATATGAGCTGGCGCGGAGCCTGGTCGACACCGAGCTGCCCGAGGACGACCTGTTCGCCGGCATGCGCCAGCGCGCCGTTCGGTAGTGCCCGGGCGCTAGATTCCCAAAGCCCCCGAAGACACGCGAAAGAGGACCCAGATGCCGAAGTTCCTCAGCCAGGAATGGCACGAGGCCACCGTGAAGATGGCCGAGAGCCAGCCCGAGCGACCCGGAGCCTCCGCGCGCATGCAGTACGTCGTGCTCGATGGCCCCGACGGCGATGTCAGGTACTACTGGCTGCTCGAGGAGGGCAAGCTTTTGGAGGCCAGGCTCGGCGACATGGACGAGGCCGAGATCACCCTCACCCAGACCTACGAGGACGCGGCCAGCATCCAGAAGGGCGAGCTGGACGCCACGGCCGCCTTCATGCAGGGGCGGGTCAAGGTGACGGGAAACATGGCCAAGCTCATGTCGCTGTTGCCACTGACCAACTCCCCGGAATACAAGCAGCTCCAGGAAGAGATCCGCGGGATAACGGAGTATTGAGCCGATCCATGAGCATCACCTACCGACGACTGGGCGCCACCATCCTGGTGGCGGCCGTGATGTCCGGCGCCTGCAGCGACGGCGGTGACGACAAGAAGGCGGCGCCGGCCGGCGGGGCGGCCGGCAAGCAGGCTCCCGTCCAGGTCAAGGTCGGCGGGGTGCACTCGCCCGCGGCCGGCCTCAGGGCGCAGCTTACGAGCCTTCTGCAGGAGCACGTCTTCCTGTCGGGCATCGCCACCGACCTGGTGCTGGCGGGCAAGGACCCGGCTCCCGTGGGAGTTGTCCTCGAGGCGAACACCGCCGCACTGGGAACGACGTTCTCCCAGGTCTACGACGACGTCGTGGCGCAGCGGCTGGTGGAACTGTGGCGTCAGAAGTCGGCGCTGGTCACCCAGTTCGCCCAGGCCACCGCCGTCGGCGACCAGGCGGCCACGGCCAAGGTCAAGGCCGATCTCGAGCTGTACAAGGGCGAGTTCGCCACCTTCCTCAACGAGACCAACCCCCAACTGGCGGCCGACCTGCTCGAGGACGACGCCGGCACCCACGTCAACTCCCTGCTCGGCGTGGTGACGGCCCAGTTCAAGAAGGACCCGCTGGCTCTGAGCAAGCTCAAGGACGCGGCCAAGGTGATGCCCCGTACCGGGGCCGTCTTCGCCGCCGGAATCGTCAAGCAGATGCCCGAGTCCTACAAGGGAACGGCCGACGGCAGTGGCGCCACCCTCCTTGCCACCCTTACCGCCACTTTTCAGGAGCATGTCTACCTGCTGGGCGCCACCACCCGGACCGTGGTCGCCGGCGGGGACGACAAGAAGCCCCGCGAGATCCTCGACGAGAGCTCCGAAGGCCTGGCCAACCTGGTGTCGTCGCTGTACGGCGATCCGGCCGGGCGGAGGTTCCTGCAGGTGTGGCGCGGCCACATCGGGGCCTTCGTCGACTACGCCGAGGCCGCCGCCGCCAGGGATGCTGCCGCTGCGCAGAAGGCCACCACCGATCTGGCCACTTTCCGCACCCGCCTCGGAGCCCTTCTCGAGGGTCTCAACAAGAACCTCCCGAGCCAGGCAGTGGCCGTCGACTTCGAGGACTACGTGGCCGCCATGGAAGCCGCCATCGCCGCCCAGGCCGTCGCCGACCCCGCTGAGTTCCAGCTTCTGCACGACGCGGCATCCACCACGCCGCTTCTGGCCGAGGTGCTGGCCGGGGCCATCGCCAAGCAGTTCGACTCCAAGTTCAGCTGAGGGCGGTTCCGCCCCGGCCATGACCGAGCCATCCAGGCGCCTACGCCGTTCCGAAGACCAGGCGGTGCTGGCCGACCCCTTGAAGGACATGAGTGACCAGACCCTGGTCGTGGCCATCGGCCGCTGGCGCGAGGACGCGCTGGCTGAGGCCTACCGCCGCCACGCCGGCGCCGTCTTCTCCCTCGCCCGGCGGGTCCTGTCGGACCTGACCTCGGCCGAGGAGGTCCTCCAGGAGGTCTTCCTGCGGCTGTGGAACCAGCCGGAGAAGTTCGACTCCGAGCGGGGCTCGCTGCGCTCCTACCTGCTGGCCCAGGCCCACGGCCGGGCGGTGGACCTCCTGCGCTCCGAGGGTTCCCGCCGCCGGCGGGAGGAGCGCGAGGCCCGCCAGACGGCCGAGGCCGGCTACGACCTCGAACGCGAGGTCTGGGACCTGACCCTGGCCAGCCGCGTGAAGGAGGCCGTCGCCATCCTGCCTCAGGACGAGCGCCGCGCCATTGAGCTCGCCTACTTCGGCGGGCATACTTACAGGGAGGTGGCAACCATGCTCGGACAGCCTGAAGGCACCGTCAAGAGCAGGATCCGCGCCGGCCTCAAGAGACTCCGTTTGTCACTGACCGCCGCAGATCTGGACCTGGCATGGCCACAGACCTGACCCACCACGAGCTCGAGGAGCTGCTGGGCGCCTACGCCCTCGATGCCGTCGATCCCGACGAGGCCAACGCCGTCGAGGTGCACTTGCGGGAGTGCCCCCGTTGTCACGACGAGGTCATCACCCACCGTGAGGTGGCGGCGTCCCTCGCCCACGTGGGATCGGTCGCACCCGAAGGGGTGTGGGAGCGGATCGCCGACAGCCTGGAGGAAGTTCCTCCGCAGCTGGACATGGCCCGAGTTGTTGCCATGACCCCCCGGCGCCCGGCGGTGAGCCCGCACCGCTGGGCCATCGCCGCTGCTTCCGTCGCCGCCGCCGCTACTTCGATCATCGGCGTCCTCGGCGTGAAGCTGGTCGACCAGGACAGGCGCCTCCGGACCCTCACCGCGGCGGTGGACGCCCGATCGCTCGAGTCCACGGCGATGGAGGCGCTCGTCGACAGCAACGCCAGGCGGGTCCAGCTCAAGGCGCTTGACGACAAGCTGCTCGGCGAGGCGGTGATGCTGGCCGACGGCACCGGGTACCTGTTGAAGTCGAACCTGCCCGCCCTGCCCGCCGACCGGACCTACCAGTTGTGGGCCGTGGTCGGCGACGCCCGCATTTCCCTCGGCGTCCTCGGGCGCCGGCCGGCGGTGACGGCGTTCAAGGCGGTTGCCGACGTGCGGGCCCTGGCCATCACCGACGAGCCTGCCGGTGGGGTCACCTCCACTGACAAGCCCCCGGTCGTGCTGGGTTGGGTCCCCGCGGCCAAGCCCCGCACCGCCTGAGCCACCCGCCCCCCGGCGCCGCTGGTAGGCGACGACTACCGGACCTCGATGGTGCCTGTCATGTAGTCGTGGATGTTGCAGAAGTACTCGACGGTGCCGGCCTTGGAAACGGTGATGGTGCCCTCGGCGCCCTGGTCGAGGTTGCCGGTGTCGAAGGACTTGTCCTTGGCCGTGAGGGTGTGGATGGCGCTGTCTTCGTTGGTGACGGTGATCTTGTCGCCCACCTTGGCCTTCAGGGTCTCGGGGGCGAACTTGAAGTCCTTGATGGTGATGGCGGTGCCGGCCTCGCCGCCGCCTGTCATATCGTCGGCGGTGTCTTCCGTTTCCGCCGCCGTCGCCGTGGTGTCGGTGTCGCCGGTAATGGACGCCTTGTCGTCGTCGCTGTCGCTACCGCAGGCGCCGAGGGCGAGAACGGCGGCGAAGACGGCGGCGGCGAGCCCGGTGGCCCTCATGCGCGGTCCGCCGACTCGGTGGCCTTGGTGTCGTGGACGCCGGCCTTGAACTCCTTGGAGGCCTGGCCCAGGGAGCGGGCGAGGTTGGGCAGGCGGGTCGAGCCGAACAGCAGCAGGACGACAGCGAGGATGATCAGAAGCTCAGGGGCTCCGAGGTTCATGGGTTTCTCCTTGTTTGGGTGGTCGATGGACACAGGTGTCCACGGGTTCTACGAGGCCGAAGCCGGGCGGGATGAACGGGCCGGTTCTGGAGCGTCAACGGGAGCCCCGCATCACGTCACGAAGCTCGCGGTAGCCGATGAGCATGGCGCCGGCCCGCTCAGCCAGGACCGGGATGCCGTGGTCGTGGACCAGCAGGTCGTGGTCGTCGACCCGTGCCCCCCAGTCGGGGGCGAGGGCACGCACCTCGGGGGTGTCCACCGCCGGGTGGGCGAAGAACTCGGTGACCCCCGGCTGCAGCTCGAACAGCGCCCTCTCCAGGGCTTTGCGGCTCCCGGTCCCTCGGGCGTGGACGAGGTGGTCGGGGAACAGCACGCCTTCCTCGGTGGCCAGATCACGGAAAGGGAAGCCGATGTTGTGCTCCGTTGACGCGCTCGAAAGCCGGATGGGCAGGGAGAACTCGACAGCCAGAGCCAGGTAGATGTCGAAGAACTCCGGGCGGCGGTGCAGGCATCCCATGTGGGAGTCGAGGTGGCTGACGTCGAAGCCCCAGAGGATGGCCCGCTCCACCTGGGCCCGCAGCTCCTTGGCCACCTCCTCGAGATCGGCGTGGTCCCAGACGTCCTCGATGGTGCGGGGGAAGCCGCCGTCTCCGTCCAGCAGCGACGGGGCGTGGGTGATGGGGCCCCAGCGGTAGACGTCCCACTCGGAGTTGAGGGTGAGGTGGACGCCCACGTCCTCCCCCCGGTAGCGGGCGGCGGCCTCGCGCGCCCAGGGGCAGGGCACCATCAGGCTGGCGCTCGTGGCCGCCCCTTCCCGCAGGGCCTCGTACACGCCGACGTTGGCCGCGTGGCACGAGCCGAGGTCGTCGCAGTTGATCATGAGGAGCTTGGCTGTGGTGGGGTACCCGAGCCGCTCCGCAACGCTGGCCACGCCTCCGACCGTAGCGCCCGCGGCCGGCCCTCGATCATTGTCCAGGGCTGCGGCACGCCCCCCACAGACCCCGCTCCTCGTCCCGGGCCTCTCTCGACAGGGCGACGAACTCCTCGCTGTGGGCCACGTTGGGCGGGATGGTGAGCACCTGGCCGAACCCGCGGCGGAGCAGCTCGGCGTTCACGAACAGCCCGTCGGGCAGGCGGTAGGCGTAAGCCAGCAGCCGTTGGTAGCGGTCCCGCGGCTCCACGTCGCCCACCAGGCGGACCCGGGAACCGGCGGGCAGCAGCGTCGAGGTGAACTCGCTGGCCTGTTTGCCGAAGCATCCGACGGGGCGGCGGGGGTCCCTGGTCTCGGGTGTGTCGACACCGATGAGGCGCACCCGCTCCCCGCCGGAGACCACGATGGTGTCGCCGTCCACCACCCGCTCGACGGTGACGTCGAGGCCCGCGGGCAGGCCACCGGCGCCGGCGCCGGCGCGAGGCCCTGGGGCCGGCTCCGGCTCCGTGACGGCCTTCAGCGCGGCGGCGACGGCGACGGCGACGAGCAGCGCCACCACGACGAGCAGGCGGCGTCTCCGCTCAGGCGGCCGAGGCAACCTGACGGCTCACCTTTCGGAGGGTCGCCCGGGCCGCCGCGACTCCCTTGCGCCCCCGCTCGCGGGTGCGCTCGTCGAGACGCCAGTCGATGTTTTCGTCTTCCAGTAGGACAAGTTGCGCTTCCATGGTTTCGAGTATGCAATGTGCCTGTGACACGATGGCCGGGCCGGCTGGGTGGTGACGGCAGTGGCGCCGTGCCACGATGTCGGCCGGACGAGCAGGGGAGTGGTGCATGACCGAGAAGAACCGTACGGCCGGACTGGTCCTGGCCGTGGCCATCGCCCTGCTGTTCACCCTGGGTTGGGGCCTCAAGCCATTCAAGGCCGCGGGTGGGCTGGAGTGCAAGGGCCCACTGGCAGGCTCGGAGCCCAAGGAGAAGGTGACGCAGGGCTTCGTGTTCGGCCGTGAGGAGTCGGTGTGCGACCAGACCGGTGGCGGCAAGCTCATAATCGCCATTCTGGGGGGCCTGGTCATCGGCGCCGTCGCCGTGTCCGCCGTGCTCCTACCCGAGAGCCGGATCGAAAGAGTCGTCTTCGGTGGAGAGGACCCCGAAGACCTCTACTGAGCCTTCTCGGCCCGCGGTAGCCGCGTCCCATCCCGGCAAATTTCTGCCAGAAGCAGGTCGATCCGGGCAGGAATCGGTGGCGGGGCAGGAGAAGCGTGACCAAAACAGATGCATGTGCCCCGACCATGGGTGGTGGCTGGGGCTCGGAGGGCGGTTGTGCTGCTGCTGGGCGGCGCCCTTCTTGCCGCTGCCGTGCACCAGGACCCCGCTGCGGCTCGACCCCGTCGCGCCCTTGCAGCCGACCTGTCGGCCCAGTCGGGGGTACTGGCGTTCTCGCTGCTGGCCGCCGCCGTGGCCGACTCTCCGCCTCCAGCATCGCTTGAGCCCCCGCCCCCGCCGCCTCCGCCTCCGCCGCCGATCGTGTGGCCGGGATCCGGTCCCCTCACCGGCTGGTTCGGTGAGGGGCGGGCGTCGCACCGCCACCGCGGCATCGATCTTCAGGCCAGGACCGGTGCCCCCGTGGTGGCCGCCGCCGCCGGGATCGTCCGCCATGCCGGTCCTTCGCCGGCCGGCTACGCCGGGTACGGCACCATCGTGCTCATCGACCACGGCGCCGGCCTGTCCACGATGTACGCCCACCTGTCCAGGGTCCTGGTGCGGCGGGGCCAGCAGGTGGTCCCGGGCCAGCCGGTCGGCGCCGTCGGGTCTACCGGCCAGGTGACCGCCCCCCATCTGCATTTCGAGGTGCGCAGGGGCGGCACCCCCGTCGATCCCCGCCGGTGGCTCCCACCACGCTGAATCTCGCCGGATGGGGTGAGGCGTGCCGTCAGGAGGGGTGGTCGACGGGGCGGGCCGGGAGCGGAGCGAGACGCCGGCCCATGTGGCCGAAGGCCAGGCCGAGGGCGGCGCCCGCCACCACGTCGGAGGCGTGGTGGATGCGGACATAGACACGGCTGGCCGCCACCACCACGGCCAGGCCGTAGTAGAGAGGCCAGAGGTTGTCGCCCTCGGACAGCAGCACGGCCGAGGTGAAGGCCGAGGTGGCGTGGCCGCTGGGGAACGAGCTGGTGCGGGGCCGGCGGAGGGGGAGCGGGCGGTCGACATCCCAGGGCGGACGGCTGCGCCGAAACAGCGACTTGATGACAACGTTCACCAGGACGGTGTCGGCGGCCACACCGGCCCCGACGCGGGCGGCGGCGGTGAGCTCGTGCTCCGAGCGCAGGCCCCGCACGGCGCCGAGGATGATCCAGATGAGGCTGTGGTCCCCGAGGGCCGATGCACCGTAGAAGAGCCGATCGGCACCGGGATGGCCACGCCACCGGCCGGCGGCACGATCCGCCGTAGCGTCGAGCGCGGCGATGCTCCGGCGGGCATGCTTGGCCAACAAGAGGGTCAGGGTAGGGCGGCGGTGACGGAGCGGGCGACCGCGGGCGGGTCTTGCAGAGGGGCGAAGTGGCCGAGCCCGGGCAGGATCTCGACGCGGGCGTTCTCCATCCTGGCCGCCCACCCGGTCAGGGTTTCTGAAGTAACCGCGGCGGAGCGGTTGCCACAGGCCAGGACGACTGGGCACCGGACGCGGCCCAGATCCCGGTAGGCGTGGTGCGACAGACCGTTGGCGTACATGTCGGCCTCGGCCTCCGGGAGGCACCGCAGCCGTACTCCAGCTCCCTCTCCATTTCCGTCCTCGCCGGCGTCGTCGGCGAAGCCGTGGTCCACGTAGGCCCACAGCGCCTCGGCAGTGACCTGCGAGAACGGCGGCTTGGCCGCGTAGGTGTCGAAGGCCTCCTGGCGTGACGAGAAGCGGCGCCGGCGCCGGCGGGCGCCCTCGGCCAGGGGATGGGCACGATTCGGGGGTGGAGGCTCATCGGCGGCCGTCCCGATGGGCTCGACGCAGTAGAGCGCCTCGAAGGTGCCCGGGGCCAGCTCCTCGGCCAGGAGCAGGAGACTGGCCCCGCTCGAATGCCCCAGCCCGAGGGGCCGGCGCAGGTCGAGCTGGTCCACCACGGCGAGCAGGTCGGCGGCCAGGTCCTCCCACGCCAGCCCTCCCTCGGGCAACGGTGCCGACTCACCGTGGCCCCTCACGTCCACGGCCAGGGCACCGGCTTGAAGGCGTGGCGCCAGATGGGCGACCAGGGGAGCCCAGACACGACCGTGCAGTCCGGTGGCGTGCACGAGAAGCAGGTCATGCTTCTCGTGCGGCCGGGCCGTCCCTTTCGCCCCTATGGCGCCGCCGGCAGCCCCGCCGAGATCGTGCACCACCACGTAGTCCCCCCCTGAGCCGCCCCCCAATGAGACCCGCCTCACGCCGTGCACCGCTCCAGCAACCTCGACAGCTCCATGGCATTGGTCACGAGAATGTCTCCCATGTCAGCCCCGCCCGTTTCGTCCCCTGCGGCATCGGGTACCCCACCTACGATCCCTATAGCAGGAGCCGCTCTGTTTCCCATGCACCTGGTCCTCGAGCTGGAGTTGCCAGCGGACGCTCGGCTCCTGGCCACCACGAGACGGACGCTGGGCGGCTACCTGGAGGACATAGGTGCCGATGCCGACGAGCGGGCCGACGTGGTGCTGGCTCTCGACGAGGCCTGCGTCAACGTCATACGCCACGCCTTTCCCCCGGGCACGGCCGGGTCGTTCCGGGTGCGGGTGGAGCTGGACGGAGCCACCGTCGTCCTCGAGGTGGAGGACCAGGGCACCGGGTTCAATCCCGTGGAGGTCGACCTGCGGGAGGCCCGGGCCCACGATGTCTCCGGGCGGGGGCTGCAGATCATCCGGGCTCTCATGACGTCGGTGCGCCTGCAGTCGCCCACCGAGACCGGGGGTACCCGCCTCTGCATGGAGCGGGTGCTCCGGCACCCTGAGCCAGCCCGTGGTGATCTCGCCATGGCGCCCTGGGCCCGAGCCCGCCGTCAGTAGAGCCACCGCTCCCACCGCTGCCTGGCCCGCCGGCGCCGGTCGGCCCAGATGGCGGCCTTAGCCGCGTTGGCACCGCAGGCACCGTGGACTCCTCCTCCGGGATGGGCCGAGGAGGAGCCGAGGAACAGGCCCGCCACCGCGGTCTCGGGGCGCCCGAGCCCGGGCGACGGCCGGAACACCAGCTGCTGGTGGAGCATGGCCGTGCCTCCATTGGTGGCGCCGCCGGCCAGGTTGGCGTTGGCCGCTTCCATGCCAGGCGGAGTGAAGATGTGGCGCCCCCGGATCAGAGCTCTGAACCCCGGCGCCAGCCGCTCGATGTCGCCTTCCATGCGGTCGGCGATGGCCGCTCCCTCCCGATCGTCCCACTTGCCGGTGATCCCGTCGTCGCCGGCGTCACCCCGTACCTCCCGGGGGACATGGGCGTAGGCCCACGCCGTCGCCTTGCCTTCCGGTTGGCGGGTAGGGTCGGCCAGGTTCTGCTGGCCGAGGAGGATGAACAGCGGGTCCGGCACCAGGCCCACCGCCAGTTGGGCACATTGCACCGACAGGGCGTCGACGCTGTCGCCGATGTGCACCGTGCCGGCGCGGGTGGCTGGCTCGGCCAGCCAGGGGATAGGACCGTCGAGGGTCCAGTCGACCTTGGCCGTGGCGCTGTCCCAGTGGAACCGGCGCACGTCGTCGAGCAGCCGGGGAGGTAGGTGCTCGGGGGCCACCAGGTCGAGGAACAGCGCCGGCGCCGAGACGTCGGCGATGACGGCGCGGGAGGCCTCCACCTCCACGCCGTCGGCCGTTCGGACCCCGACGGCCCGCCCACCTCGCACGATCACCTCGCTCACCGGTGTGGCGCAGCGCACTTCGCCGCCGGCGTCCTGGAAACGGCTGACGAGCGCGGCGGTGAGCTGGCCGGCGCCTCCCTCGGGTACGGGCCAGCCGAGGTCCTGGGCCAGGGAGCTGAGCAGCCAGCCGAAGGTGGCACCAAGGGTGGATTCGGGCGACAGATCGGTGTGGAGGGCGCTGCCGGCCAGCAGCCGGCGGGCACCGTCGCTGGTGAACTCCTCCTCGCCCAGCCGGCGCACCGGCAGCATGAGGAACCGGGCGAAGCGGAGAAGCTCGGACGGGCGCTGAGCGGCGACGAGGCTGAGGCCGGCCCGCACCGGCGGGAAAGGGCGGCACAGCGCCTCGACCAGCGCCGGCCCCACCCGCTGCCACTGCTCGAACAAGCGGCGCCAGGCGTCGCCGTCGCCCGGCGCCAGCGCGTTCAGCGAACCAGCCGTCTCGTCCAGGTCGGTTGAGATGACCGGACAGGTGCCGTCGGTGGCCGGATGGGCGAGAGCCAGCGGGGCCCGGCGCCAGCGCAGGCCATGGCTCTCCAGGTCCAGATCGGCCAGGACAGGGGAGGCCACGGCCAGCGGGTAGAAGGCGCTGAAGAGGTCGTTGACGTAGCCGGGCTCGATCAGCTCCGCGGACTTCACGGCCCCCCCCGGCTCGGGCTGGGCCTCCAGGACCACGACGTCCCAACCCTGGTCGGCCAGAAGGTTGGCCGACACCAGCCCATTGGGTCCGGATCCGATCACCACCGCGTCCGGCACGGGCACGAGCGTAGGGCGAGTACAACTACAGCGATGACCGACCCGGCCACGTGGGGGATCTCGTCCCGCTATCAGGATCACCGGCGGGAGTGGCGGGAGGCGCCACCGTCCACCGTGGAGGCGTTGATGGCGGCCATGGGTGCCGGCGCCGATGGTGGCGATGACGCCGGCGGGCCACCGGGAACGGGCGAGGACAGCCGGGTGCGGGTCGTCGCCGCCGGCCAGGCCGCTCCCCTGGTTGGCCATTGGCAGTTGCGGACCGAGGACGGCGCCGAGTTGTCCGTGGAGCACGAGCTACCCCCTGACCTGCCTCCCGGCTACCACCTCCTTCGCCGAGGGGACGGCCACGCCGTTCGCCTCATCGTCAGCCCCGGCTCCTGCTTTCTTCCCGAGGGGCTGGGCACCTGGGGCTGGGCCGTGCAACTCCCGTCTGCCCGCTCGCGTTCGAGTTGGGGCATCGGCGACCTCGGTGACCTCCGGCGGCTGGGAACGTGGTCGGCGTCACTCGGCGCCGGCATGTGCCTGTCCAGTCCCCTTCATGCTCCGCTTCCCATCGCCGAGCAGCAGCCCAGCCCGTATTTTCCCTCCAGCCGGTGCTTTCGCAGCCCGCTCTACGTTCGGATAGAGGACGTTCCCGGTGCCGGCGAGCACGTGGCCGACCTGGCCGTGCTGGCCGAAAAGGGTCGCGCTCTCAACGCCGACCGGCGCATCGATCGCAACGAGGTGGTGCAGCTCAAGCTGCAGGCGCTGGAGTCGTTGTGGCCCGCGTTCCGAGAGCAGCGCTCGCCGGAGTTCGATTCCTACTGCGAGGCCGAGGGCGGCGCCTTGGCCGGGTACGCCACCTTCTGTGCTCTCACCGAGGAGCACGGAACGCCGTGGTCGAACTGGCCGGCGGGGCTCGAGGACCCGGAGGGAGCCGAAGTTCTCTCCTTCGTGGACGGCCACCGGGACCGGATCCGGTTCCACCAGTGGATCCAGTGGCTGCTGGATCGCCAGCTTGAGGCGGCCGGAGCGGAGATCGGACTCGTGCACGATCTGGCCATCGGCGTCGACCCCGAAGGTGCCGATGCCTGGCTGTGGCAGGACTGTTTCGCCCGCGGTGTGCGGGTTGGGGCGCCGGCCGACGAGTTCAACACCAAGGGCCAGGACTGGGGGCTGCCCCCCTTCGATCCTTGGCGCTTGCGGGAGGCCGCCTACGAGCCGTTCGTGCGAACGGTGCGCGCCGGCTTCCGCCATGGCGCCGGCATGCGGGTCGACCACGTGATGGGCCTGTTCCGGCTCTTCTGGATACCGGCCGGCGCCGGCGCAGAGGAGGGGACCTATGTGAGGTACCCGGCCGACGAGCTGCTGGGAATCCTCGCCCTGGAGAGCCATCGGGCCGGCGCCTACGTCGTGGGCGAGGACCTCGGCAATGTGGAGGAATCCGTCCGGGAGGAGCTGGCCGCCCGCCGAGTGCTGTCGTACCGGCTGGTGTGGTTCGAGGACCGCCCGCCGCGGGAGTTCCCGGCGCAGGCGCTGGCCGCGGTGACCACCCATGACCTGCCCACCATCGCCGGGCTCTGGTCCGGGGAAGACCTCCTCGAGCAGGAGCAACTGGGCCTGGAGCCGAACGTGGAGGCGACGCTGGAGATCCAGGAGCGCATAAGTGGCTGGACCGGCCTGACCGACTCCGCTCCTGCGCCAGAAGTGGTGGAGGCGCTGCACCGTCTGCTGGCCGAGGCACCGAGTGTCGTGGTCACAGCGACTCTCGAGGATGCCCTGTGCGTGGAGGAACGCCCGAATGTGCCGGGCACCACCGACGAGCGGCCCAACTGGTCGCTGGCCCTGCCCCGTCCCCTGGAGGACATGGAGAGCGAGCCGCTGGTCCTGGCCGTGGCGGCGGCGTTGGACGCAGGGCGCCGGCAGCCTGCCGACGTGGCCCCAGAGGAGTCTTCCCCGGTGGTCGAGGCGGCGCCGTGAACCTGCCCGTCATGCCTCCGGTGGCGCCGATGCTGGCCAAGCTGTCGCCGAGGATCCCCGATGCCGGCGAGATGCTCTTCGAGCCGAAGTGGGACGGCTTCCGCTGCATAGCCTTCCGCGACGGCGACGAGGTGGAGCTGGGCAGCCGGAAGGAGAAGCCGCTCACCCGCTACTTCCCCGACGTGGCCGCCGCCGTCCTGGCCCAGTTCCCCCCCCGCTGCGTGGTGGACGGTGAGATCGTCATCGCCGGCGCCAACGGGCTCGACTTCGACGCCCTGCTCCAGCGCATCCACCCGGCCGACTCGAGGGTGAGGCGACTGGCCGAAGAGACGCCGGCTTCCTTCGTGGCCTTCGACCTGCTGGCGTTGGGTGACCGCGACCTGCGGCCGTTGCCCTTCGTGGAGCGCCGGTCGATGCTCGTGGATGCTCTGGCTTCGGCTCATTCGCCGGTGCACGTGACGCCGGCCACTTCAGACCGGGCGGTCGCCGAGGACTGGTTCGAGCGCTTCGAGGGCGCCGGCCTCGACGGCGTGGTGGCCAAGCCGCTGGAGCTTCCCTACCTGGAGGACCAGCGGGCCATGGTGAAGATCAAGCACGAGCGCACCGCCGACTGCGTGGTCGCCGGCTTCCGCTGGCACAAGTCGGGCCCCGTGGTGGGCTCTCTCCTGCTCGGCCTGTACGACGATGCCGGCGTGCTGCACAACGTCGGCGCCGCCGCTGCCTTCACCGGGGCCCGCCGCAAGGAGCTGGTGGCCGAGCTGGAGCCGTACCGGGTCGACCTGTCCGCGGGCGAAGGGCATCCGTGGATGGGCGGCGAACCGGAGGGCCGCCGGCCCGGCGCGCCTAGCCGCTGGCACGCCGGCAAGGACCGCTCCTTCGAGCTGCTGAGGCCCGAGATGGTGTGCGAGGTGGCCTACGACCACCTCCAGGGCGACCGTTTCCGCCATGTGGCCTCCTTCCGCCGCTGGCGCCCGGACCGCCGCCCCGATTCCTGCACCTACGCCCAACTCGCGGTCGCCGTTCCCGAAGCGCTGGCCAAGGTGCTCGGGGGCGATCTGCGCCCGGGGTGACCCCGCGGTAGTTTGCCCGAATCCCGATCGGCTGACGAAGGAGCCCTGCCCGTGACGATGACCCCGCCCCGCCAGAAGGTCGACCGCGACGAGGTATTCCTCGAGTACACCAAGAGCATCTGCCCGGTGTGCAAGACGGTCATCGACGCCGAGGTCAACGTCAAGGACAACAAGGTCTTTCTGCGCAAGCGCTGCACCGAGCACGGCAGCTTCGAGGCGCTGCTGTACTCCGACGCCGAGATGTACTTCGCGGCCATGAAGTACAACAAGCCGGGCACCTATCCGCTGGAGACCCAGACCGAAGTCAAGGACGGCTGCCCCCTCGACTGCGGCCTGTGCCCCGAGCACAAGCAGCACGCCTGTCTGGGCATCATCGAGGTCAACTCCAACTGCAACCTCGACTGTCCCATCTGCTTCGCCGACTCCGGCCACCAGCCCGACGGGTTCTCCCTCACCATCGACCAGGTGGAGGCGGGCCTCGACGCCTTCGTGCGCTCCGAGGGCGAGCCCGAGGTCGTCATGTTCTCCGGCGGCGAGCCCACCATCCACCCCCAGATCATCGACTTCATCAAGATGGCCAAGGACAAGGGCGTGCACATGGTGACGCTCAACACCAACGGCATCCGCCTGGCCCATGACCGAGGGTTCCTGGCTGAGCTGGCCGAGCTGAAGCCCACCATCTACATGCAGTTCGACGGCTTCGATGAGGCGACCCACATCAAGATCCGCGGCCGCGATTTGCGGGCCATCAAGCAGAAGGCGCTCGACAACTGCGCCGAGTTCGGCCTCGGCGTGTCGCTGGTGGCGGCGGTCGAGAAAGGCCTCAACGATCACGAGCTGGGCGACATCATCCGCTTCGGCATCAAGCACCCGGCCGTCAAGTCGGTGGCCTACCAGCCCGTCACCCACTCGGGCCGCCACGTCGAGTTCGACCCCATGAACCGCCTCACCAACGCCGACATCATCCACGGCCTGGTCGACCAGTGCGGCGACTGGTTCAAGCTCTCCGATTTCGTCCCCGTTCCCTGCTGCTTCCCCACCTGCCGGTCCATCACCTACCTGCTGGTCGAGGGCGACAATGTGGTGCCCATTCCCCGCCTGGTGGACGTGGACGACTACCTCGACTATGTGAGCAACCGGGTCATGCCCGACATGAGCGTTCGCGGCGCGTTGGAGAAGTTGTGGAGCGCGTCGGCCGTGCCCGGCACCGACGGCAACACCAGCACCCAGCTGGAGTGCGCCACCTGCGGCATCGACCTGCCCGAGGCCCTCAAGGACATCGCCGACAAGTCGTTCATGGTCGTGATCCAGGACTTCCAGGACCCCTACACCCTGAACGTGAAGGCCCTGATGAAGTGCTGCGTGGAGGAGATCACCCCCGACGGCCGTCTCATCCCGTTCTGCGCCTACAACTCGGTGGGCTACCGCGAAGAGGTGCGGGAGATGCTGAGCGGGGTCGCCGTGCCCACCATCGTCCCCAACTCCACCGAATTGCAGCCGGTGCTGCTCACCACCAAGTACGGCTCAAAGATGTTCGGCGATGGCAACGGCAACGGCGGCGGCAACGGCGGGGGGAACGGCGGGTCCGATCCGTCCAGGCACGTCCCCGCCGACGCCACCAACATCGGCAAGAAGCTGAGGTGACGCTCCAGCAGGAGGACGGCGCCGGGCGGGGATGGGGACCCCGCCTCGGCGAGGAGGCCGGGGTTGGGGCCCCGGCCGGGCTGGACAGCACAGAGGTCAAGCTGTGCTGCGCCCGGTCCTATCAGCAGGATGCGGTAACCCTCATTTTGGGCGACAGCTACCACCCCGGCGGGCTGGAGCTCACCCGCCGGCTGGGGCGTTCGCTGAACCTGCGGAGGGGGGAGCGGGTGCTGGACGTGGCCAGCGGGCCGGGGACCACGGCCTTTTTGTTGGCCGCCGACTTCGGCGTGAATGTCGAGGGCGTGGACCTGGGCGACCAGGCGGTAGCCAAGGCCAACGCCCGGTCTGCCGCCGAGGGCATGGCCGATCAGGTGCATTTCTCGGTGGGCGACGCCGAGCGTCTCCCGCTGGAGGACGCCTCGGTGGACGCCATCGTGTGCGAGTGCGCCTTCTGCACCTTCCCCGACAAGCCCACGGCGGCGGAGGAGATGGCCCGGGTGCTGCGCCCGGGAGGACGCCTGGGCATCACCGACGTGGTGCTCGACCCCAGCCGCCTGCACGCTGAACTGCAGACCCTGGCCGGCTGGGTGGCCTGCCTGGCCGATGCCCGACCCCTCGACGAGTACGCCGAGTTGTTGGCGGCAGCGGGGCTGCGGGTGACCCTCACCGAGTCCCACGACGCTGCCCTGGCCAAGATGATCGACCAGATCGACGCCCGGCTCATGGCGTTCCGGATGACGAGCGCGCCGGCCCTCGCCGGCGTCGACTTCGATGTCGCCCGGCAACGGACGGCACTCGCCGCCGAGGCCGTGCGCGACGGCATCGCCGGGTACGCCCTTCTGGTGGCCGAGAAGGACTGACGTTTTTCAGGAGAAGCGTGAGACGATCTCGGCCAACTCGTCGGCCGGCGACGCCGGCAGGCTGTAGCCCGCCTCCGCACCGATCGCCTCGAAGTTGTCCCGCACCGACTCAGGCGTGAGAGCGCTGTCGTGCCAGCCGGGGGTGAGGCCGATGAAGAACCGGGCCACCCGCCCGCCGCCGGCGGAATAGATCTCGCCATTGGCCGGGCAGTCCTCGTGGCACAGCCACGCCACCACGGGAGCCACCAGCTCAGGGGGAAATTGATCGCCCAACGGGCCGAGCAGCGCCTCGGTCATGGCGGTGCGGGCAAGTGGCGCCACCGCGTTCACCTGGATGCCCTTTACGGCGCCTTCGACCGCCAGAGCACGGGTGAGCCCCACCAGGCCCATCTTCGCCGCCGCGTAGTTGGTCTGTCCGAAGTTGCCGAGAAGGCCGGCGCTGGAGGTGATGTTCACCACCCGGCCGTAGCCCTGTTCCCGCATGTGCACCCACGCTGGACGGGTGACCCAGAACGCACCCATCAAATGCACGTCGAGTACAGGCTCGATCAGCTCCGGCGTCAGGTTGTGGAACGCCTTGTCACGGAGGAAGCCGGCGTTGTTGACCACGATGTCGATGCGGCCGAACTTCCCCAGGGCATGACAGATGAGGGCCTCACCGCCGTCGTGGTCCGAAACCGTGTTGGAATCGGCGATCGCCGTACCCCCCGCGGCGAGGATGGCGTCTACCGTCGCCACCGCTTGCACCTGGTCCACGTCGTTGACGACCACCTGCGCACCCCTCGCCGCCAGCAGTACCGCATAGGCCCGCCCCAACCCGCCGCCGGCGCCGGTGACAACGGCCACGCGACCTTCGAAGCGCAGCTCGCCCACGTCCGGAGCGTAGGCGTGACAGCTCAGTCGTCGGTGAAGCGCTCCACCGAGGTGGTGTGCCCTTCGAGGACGTCGAGTTGCACGGTCACGCCGAGCCCCGGTCCGGACGGGACCTGCAGGCAGCCATCCACCAACTCGAACGGCTCGGTCAGGTCGGTGGCGAAGTAACGGTCGGAGGCCGACAGGTCTCCGGGCAGGGTGAAGTTGGGCAGGGCGGCGAGAGCGACATTGGCTGCTCGGCCGATGCCCGTGTCGAGCATGCCTCCGCACCACACCGGAATTCCGGCGTCCCGGCACACGTCGTGGACCCGGCGGGCCTCCAGTAGCCCACCCACCCGCGGTGCCTTGACGTTGACCACGGCCGTGGCGCCGAGAGCGATGGCGTCTGCAGCCACGGCCGCCGACGTGATCGACTCGTCCAGACATACCGGTGTCCGCAGGCGCCGGGCCAGCTCGGCATGGGCCAAAAGAGCGTCCGCGGCGAAGGGCTGCTCGATGAGAGCCAGGTCGAATTCGTCCAATGCCGCGAGGTGGTCGGTGTCTTTGGGTTCGTACGATCGGTTCGCATCCACCAGCAACATCAGCTCCGTGCCGAACTGCTTGCGGACCTCCCGCACGGGCTCGATGTCCCAGGCCGGGGCGATCTTCAGCTTCACCCGCCGATATCCCTGGCTCACGTAGCCGGCCACCGCCTCGATCAGCTCGGGGATCGAAGCCATGATGCCGACGGCGACCCCGGCCTCCACAGTGGTCCGGGTGGCGCCGAGATAGCTCGCCAGCGACTGGCCGGCACCGTGGAGCTGTGCGTCGAGCATGGCCATCTCCAGGGCGGCTTTGGCCATGGGATGCCCCTGCACGTTCCCCAGCACGGCGGCCACGTCCTCGGCCCGCACCGTGGCCTCGGCCAGCAGGCGGGGGATGAGGTGGCGGCGGAGCACGTCGTGGGCGCCGTCCACGTACTCGGAGGTGTACGAGGGCTGTGCCGGCGCCGCGCACTCGCCCCAGCCCTGGCCGTCGTCGGTGGCCACCCGCACCAGCAGGACGTCGCGTTCACGGTCCTCGCCATGGGCGGTGCGGAACGGCGTCACCAATGGGAGCGAGACCCGGCGCAGCTCGATTCCGTTGAGGATGTTGGCCATTGGACGCCCGTCGCCGACTGTAGGCCCGGGTTTCGTTCCGGCTAGCCGGTGGGCCGGGATGCGCTTCGCAGCAGGACCCTGCCGGCGCCGCCCAGCGCCAACAGGAGGGCACCGGGTACGGACAGCGGGTACGAGCCCGTGTCGGCCAGGGGCGCACCACCCGAAGCGATCTCCCCGTTGCCGCTGGCGGCCAGACCGCTCCCCGAGGCAGTGGTGCCGGCGTCTGCAGTAGGTGCGGAGGCAGAGGCAGAGCCGGCGCCGGCGCCGGCGCCGGCGCCGGCAGAACCCGCGGCATCAGCGGCGCCGGCGGCGCCGGCGGCGCCGGCGGAACCGCTCGGGGGAGCGGTCGAGATCGATGGGCTCGTGGTTGCGCTTGTGGTTACCGGCGTGGAGGTGGACGGGCCGCTTTCGGCGGGCTCGGACGACTCACGCTCGTCTCGCGCCGACGCCTGGCCGTCGTCAGCCTCGTCCTCGTACACGGCCGCGCCGGCCACACCGACGACGAGCAGAGCCGTGGCGCTGACCATGAGCAGGCGCTGGAGGAACGAGGATGTCACGAGGCACCACCAGTTCAGTGGGCGCACCAATTGCACCCGCGTACAGCAGCGAGGGTAGTGGCCTGAGTCGGCGATGTCGGGGATGCCCTCGCCGGCACGGGCGCGTGCTGGTGGTTGGTGGTGACAACTCCAACCCGATCGCCAGCGTGGCGATCTACGACCCGATGAAGAAGATCTGGATTGCAGGTCCCGACCTACCAGAATGGTCCGCGTTTGGCGCACACAGCGACTCTGTTGGCCGACGGGCGGGTTCTCGTGGCAGGTGGCCGTGACGGAACTTCGAACAGCACGGCCTCGACGGTCTCTACGACGCTGAGACGAACCAGTGGCAACCTTCGACCGCTTTTGGATGGATGGAGCGGCGGACGGGAATCGAACCCGCGTAATCGCCTTGGAAGGGCGAGGCTCTACCGTTGAGCTACCGCCGCACGAAGGAAGCCGCCCCGTGCGGCTGTCCTACGTCGGTGACAATTGGCACAGACGACATCGCACTTCGCGATCTCGTTCTGGATCGTTGACCACTTAAGGTACCGGAACGACCGTGCAATGGTAAACGACTTGTCCCGGAGGTGGTCGAATTCGAGCACCACCGGATCCGCCTCACCACAGTCAACGCAGGGATGACTACGGAAGAACTCGATCAGCCAGCGGGTGCGCTCGCCCGCGACCCTGTTGCCCCGCCGGGCCGCTGCCTCGATGTATCTCGCCTTGTTTGTCTGGTAGTGCTCACGCTTGTAATCCGACCGGCACGGACGGCAGTAGTTGTCCCGCTGGTTCTTGGCCTGACGGCGCCAGGCGAATTGTTCTACGGACAGCGTTTCGCCACATCGGCCGCAACGCCGCATGTCGAACATTGACACTTCCTACTCCTCCCGGCGGGGACCTTCTAAGAGGAAAGGGCCGTATCGCCGGCACCTCGAGGCGTCACTGGACACTCTACCCAAACAAATGTTCTATGTCAACACTCACCAGCTGAGCTGAGGTGTGAATCATCTGGTTGGCGCGAGACGAGGGCGCGCGGGGTGCGGGGGCGGCAGCCCCCGGTTCGGGGCGGAGCCCCGAATGAGGTTGGCGTTCAGGCCGCGGGTTCAAGGGTGACGCGGTGGCCGTGCTTCGAGCTGTGCGACGAGGCGTCTCTGGTGAGCGGTGCCCAGGCGATAGGAGTGTCCCCTCGAGATACCACGGAAACCCTGTGAACTGCATGTTTATCGATTTCGGCTGGTCCGGCGATCGCCACTTCTCAGCTTGGAAGGCTGGTGCTCTACCGTTGAGCTACGCCCGCAGGACTTGCGTCGGGGAGAGGGGATTCGAACCCCCGACCTCCTGCTCCCAAAGCAGGTGCGCTACCGCTGCGCTACTCCCCGTTCTCAGCTGGGATTTCCCAGCAAAAACCCCTTCCAACCCGGGCTTTCGCCCCCGCACCTCCCTCCTTTTCTACGTGTCCAAGTGTGCCGTCCGTGGTGAAGGAAAATGGGGGAAAATGGCTCTCGATCGGCCCCGGTGGGGGAAATTTGGGGGAAACCAGCCCACGTCGACGGAACACGGATCGTAGCCGCCAGGCCAAGGACCTCGTTGGCGGGGCGATTCGTCGTCCTCTGACCACGACCGCTGCCTCGACATGTACCGCCAGGGCCAGAACGTGTCGGTCTTTCGCCTCATTGCGTATCTTCGCCACCAGGGCCTTCGGTGGCTCCGCGCTGGCGCCAGGCAGAGCACGGTCCATCTCGGCGAGCCGGTAGGAGATCTGCTCTGGTGCCAGATCCGGCCGGTTCTTGGCGAGGTTGTGCCCGGGGCAGGTTTCGACGAACAAGCCGAGCGGTACAGGGAGCGCTACGTCGATCCCTGGGACGCGCAGCTGTTCACGGAAGTCGAACACTTTGCCAGGACAGCGTCCTCGCCGGCCGAGGCAGTTGGCGAGTTGGTCCGGTTGTGCCGCGAGAGGCGACCGCACGCCGACTGGAATGCCTTACTCGCCCTCGATTTCGCCGACGACGCCTTGAGGATTCGGCGATGGATCAGCGAGGTCTTCACGGCCCACCCACCCGGCGACGACGTCACTCATTTGTGGTTCGGGTTGGGTGACGAGGGCAACCTGCTCTATGTGATCGGCTACCCCTGGAATCCATTCGACGAAGATCGGATCGCCTCGGTGGTCTGGGACCCGGAGCGCTGTGCGGACTCGAGGGTGCTGGCGGCGATCGTGGCTATCGCCGATGCGGATCCCGACGAGGGGCTGGGCAATGACGCCAGCTATCCGCTCTGCCTGGGATATGCCGGCGTGACTCTTCGGCTCGCCCTGCGGTCCCTGGCCCCGACGAGAACCACTCGCTCTGCGGCACCGGACCACTGCAGGCCAGGGCCGTTGCGGTGTTGGCGAGGAGCGACTCGGATGGCACGCCGGACGGGGCGTGGCGAACCCGATGTGAGCGCTCCCACCACGCTGGTCGTCGCCGGCCGCGGACCGACCACGGTCCAGGTCGACGATGGGACCGTCCTTGGGAGATCCGGCGATTGAGCGTGTTCTCGCCGAGCTGCTCGACGACCCGCCGGTCAGCGGTCGCCTCGCCGAGCTCGGGGTGCGGGGCGACCGGGTTGGGCGTGCCCGGCTGCTCGGCAGCGCCGGGCTCGTCGTGCACACCAGTATCGACCGCAATGCCCAGGCAGCAGCGAGGAGCGCGGCGGCGGCCGTCGTGGCTCCCGGTCGAGTCTGCCGCCATCGTCGCCATGGAACAGACGACGGGCAGGATCGTGGCACTTCACGGGCCGGTCGATGTCGCGCGCCAGGCTGGCTCGGCCTTCCTTCCCTTCACGATGGCGGCGGCGCTGGAGGCAGGAGTCTCCGCCACCGAGCCGCTGGCCGCCGCCCACCAGACCGCTCCCCCCGGGTCATCAGAATCCGCCGGGGGCGACGCCGAAGACGCCTCGGATCAGAGCGCCTCCATCACCGATGCCCTTGTGAAGTCGGCAAATGTTCCGTGGCTCCAGCTCCACTCAAGCCCCCCCCTCACCCCAGAGACGGTGACCGGTCGCACCTGGCCCGCCCGCATCTGGAAGCTGTTCGTCCAAGAGGCGCTCCCAGGCGAGGATCGCGGCGCTTTTCGCAATCCGGCTCGGGCCTCGCCTCCGGTGGATTCTGAGTCCCGCCGGCCTCATCTCGCGGGCTGAGGACCGCCGGGACATTCTGCCGGCGCTGCGTTCTGTGGCCCCTGTGGAGCGCAC
>DATLEK010000119.1:0-16610 GCA_035525365.1 Acidimicrobiales bacterium | reverse complement strand
CTGGACCGGCGTGCTGCTGTTGCTGCCACTCGTGCCATCGCCCAGTTGGCCGCCCGAGTTGCTGCCCCATGCCCACGCCGTGTTATCCGCCTTCACGGCCAGGCTGTGGGAGGTGCCGCCGGCGATGGAGATGAGGTTGCTGGCCAACAGGCCGGGGACCGGCAGCGGCACGGGGTTGGTGACCCTGGAGCTGTTGGCGGCGTCGTTGCCGAGGCCGAGCTGGCCGAAGTTGTTGCTGCCCCACGCCCGGGGGCCGCCGGTGGTCGACGCCTGCCCGGGCAGCGACGTGATCGAAGCGACCACAAGGCCGGCTACCAGCACGGCGATAGCCCTTGGTGCGGCGCGGCGTCGGGACCTGTTGCGGTCCGGCGAGGCCATGGCGATGAGGCGGTGCTGACTGGTGGTCATGTGGTCCCTCAATTTCGTTCCTCTCGTGAAATGCGCGGACGTGGCACTGGCCAGGGTGCTGTGTGCACCCTGGCCAGTGAAGTGGTCATTTCGGTGGCGTCGGTTCAGACGATGTCGAGTGGAGCCTGGTTGCCGTTGACCGAGTCGGTGGTTGATATGCACACCGCCTGCTCGTAGGAGCCGGGCGAGGCGTTCATCTGGTTCGGCACGGTCGGGAGGTTGAAGCGGAACCAGCCGGGGGAACCAGCGACAGGGTTACCGCCCACGACGGAGTCGATGATCCCGTCGGTGCCGGCGTTGAGGACGGCGGTGCCGACCTTCCGGGTGTTGCTGTCGATGGTCCAGGTCATGCAGTCGCCGCCCGGATTGTTCCAGGTGGTGTGGTTGGTGTAGCCGTAGGTGGAGGAGCCGTTGCCGTCCTGGACGTTGATGTCGTAGGTTCCGGCCTGCAGGTACCTGTTGGTCGTGTTGAAGCCCGACGTGTAGATGTCGAACGTCCCCGTCTTGGTGGATGAGGCGACGGCGGACGACACCGTCTGTATCATCGGCTGAGGACCATTCCATGTGTCGGAACCGGTGACGGTCACGGTGTTGGTGCTGTTGTTGCCCTTGACCTTCATGTAGCCGACGTAATTGGTGCATGCGTAGGCGGCCGCTGCCACCACGAGCACCAGGGCGATACCGCCGAACGGTGCGATGAGGAGCTTCTTCTTCTTGATGGTGATTCCTCCTTGTTATTTACCGCCGTGGGCCGACTTGGCCCCCGGACAACTGTGGTTCTCTGCGGTCGGCGGCGCTGGCGCCAGTCCAGCCACCTTGTGATGGATGGTAAGGATCCTGTGGGTCGCTGCCAATGGGTCATTCCCACTGGGGGATCCCGGGTGGACGCGAGTCAACAGATGACTCTGGGCCGGCGGGAGTGGCGCTCGCAGAGCGCCGCTCCCATCAAGCAACCGAAGACCACGGCCACGGCGGCAGGCCCCGGGACCGGGCTCCCATCCCGCCTGGCGGTGTTCGCCGCGACCATGGCGTGACGCGGGGCCGCCTCCGGGTCGCTTCCGGGCACCACGCCCATGCCAGGCACGGCGAACACTCCTTGGCCGGGTGCGTGCCCAGGAGCCTGACCGCCGAGCTGGTTGGCCACCGGGGTCGGGACCTGCCCCGGCGCGACGACCGGCGCGGACGTCGGGATCTGACCGGGGGACGGGACCTGACCTGGACTCTGGCCTGGCGCGGTGCTCTGGCCTGGCGCGGTGCTCTGACCTGGCCCCGGGCTGCCCCCTGGCGGCGCCGCGGTGGGGGGCTGGCCGGGTGGTGTTCCTCCTCCGGGTGGGTTGCCGCCACCTAGAGGCGGCGTATCGGGAATGCCGGGAACTCCTGGTAAAGCGGGATCAGGGTCAGCCAGGAACTCGAACAGGTCGGCCGTCGTCGCGGCAGAAGTGCCGGCCGGCGTGGTGACGGTCACATTCACCACCCCGGGGTCATGCGGCGGGCTGACGGCCTGGATGATCGTGTCGGATGCCACCACCACTCCGGTCGCCGCAGTGGCGCCGAAGCGCACGACGCTGGCCCCGGTGAAGCCGCTCCCGGTGATGACCACCGGCGTGCCCCCGGCCGCGGGGCCGCGGTCGGGCACCACGTCGCTCACCACCGGCGGCGCCGGCGCGGCGACGTAGGTGTAGTCGTCAAGGGGGCCGGCGGTGGGCGAGGTCCCCGCCGGCGTGGTGACGGTGACGTCGACGGTGCCCGCAGTGGCACGCGGAGGGCTGGTGGCGCGCAGCTCGCCGGCGGAAACGACGACCACGTCGGTGGCGGGGGCACCACCGAAGCGCACGGCGCTGGTTCCAATGAAGTTCTGGCCGGTGACGGTGACCGGCGTGCCACCACTGGTGGGCCCCCGGTTGGGGACCACGCCGGTGACAACGGGAGGGAAGGGCGAGACGGGAAGGGGCGAGCGGAACCGCATCGCGAAGGCGTCACGCCCGCCGTTGTTCTGCTTCTGGAAGACATCGGCGGGCGTGGTCGGGAACCCATGTCCAGCTACCCCGGCCACGAAGAAGTCCCCCGAGGCGCCGTCCACGTCAACTCCCCACCCCTCTGAGCCCCCCCCCTCCGAGGACCCCGCCGAGGACTCCGCGATCCGGGTGGAGTAGACGAGGTCGGCAGCACCATGACCAGCGGGGTCGATCTGGGTGACGAAGGCTCTGGGATCGACGGAAGGAACGCCCGAGCCGGCGAGGGCGTCCGGCGTGGTCGGGAAATCGGGCGAGTCACTGCTGCCGGTGACGAAGGCGTTGCCTGTGGGGCCCGCGGCGATCCCCTGGCCTCCTTCCGCGCCTCCTGTACCGCCGCTGCCACCGAGGAAGGTGGAGTAGACGAGGTCGGTCAGGCCGCCGCTAGCCGGGTTGAGCACCGAGAAGAAGGCATCGCGATTGCCGGCTAGTTGGGGCTGGGCGGCGCCCGGGGTGATCGGGAAGTCGTTCGCTGTCGTGACGCCGGTCATGTAGGCCCGGCCACCAGGGCCGACGGCGATGCCCGTGGCGAATTCGCCGAGGTTCGTCAGGTTGTTGGTGGTGCGCACGTTGCCACCCAGTCGGCTGGAGTACACCGGCGATCCCGGTCCGGAGCCCGCGGCCGGGTCGAACACAGCGGCGAAGGCGCTGCCCGACCGAAGGTTGCCGATCCCGATCTTCGGGCCGGTGTCGTAGGCGTTAGTAGTGGTGGGAAAGTCGTTCGAGCCGGTCCCGCCCGCGATATAGGCCCGGCCGCCCGGCCCGACGGCGATGTCTTCTGCCTCATCGTGACCTTTTCCTCCGAGGTAGGCGTAGTACGCGAGGTCGCTCCCGCCCGCGCCCTTCGGGTCCAGGACGGCCACGAAGGCGTCGTCGAGCGATCCCGGGGCTTTCCCTGCAACTCCGATGCCTTGTCGGGTCCTACCGGCCACGTAAATCCTCCCGCCCGAACCCGACGCGACCCCGTTGGCAAAGTCGTACCCGAGGGTGCCCAGATAGGTGCCGTAGGTGAGGTTGCCACTGGGCCCCAGCCTGGCCACGAAGGCGTCGTCGCACTGAACACCGCTCCCGCAGTCGCCTCCGGCGAAGGACGTGTCGTAGGCACCCGGAGTGGTGGGGAAATCGCCCGAATTCGTGGTTCCGGCGACGAAGACCTCGCTGGTGCCAGCGTCCACGCTAATGTCCTCGGCGCGCTCGGCCCTGGTCCCGCCTAGATATGTGGCGTACACCAGGCTCCTGCCGTCGGCACTGAGGCGGGCCACGAAGGCGTCGGCCGATCCGCCGTAGCCCTGCACGCTGCCGGGCGGGAAGTCGACGGAGTCGGTGAAGCCAGCCACATAGGCCTGCCCGCCCGGCCCGGCAGCCACGGCGCTGGCCTCGTCGTTGTCACCACTGCCCCCGAGGTAGGTGGCGTAGGCCACCTCGGGGTCGATCACCAGCGGCTTTGTGCGGTCATAGGCGCCGACCTCGAAACCGAAGTGCAGGTCAGGTCCCAAGGCGTAGGACCCCCGCACGGCCCAGCGCCGCCCGTCGATGTCTTGGTAGAGCCTGGGCCGGGGCTGGCGCACCTCGCCGGCGGTGGTGGTGAGCACCAGATCGCCGGCGGGGTCGAGGCGCACGTCGTCCACGCCGCCCAGGGCCACACCGATGGCCCCTGGGTCAGCCCCGGGCGCCACCACGAAGTCGTACTCCAGAGGGCCGTTGAGGGCGTGGAACACCACGTCGATGCCCGGCCACGCCTGGCGGTAGGCCACCCGGGCGTAGCCGGCCACGCCTATCTGCCAGAGAGCGGGGTCAGTGCCCTTTGCGTAGTTCGTGACGCCCGCCAGCCGGTCCAGGCCCTCGATCCTGGCTTGCGGGTCGGCGCCGGCCAGGCCCAGGCGGACGACCGCGGGGGCGGGGGCGGTGCGGGCCGCGCCGACCGGCTTCCGCCCGGGCAGGGACACGACGGCCTCGCCAGGCGTCAGGAAGAGGGTCTGGTCCCTGCCGCGGGCCACGAAGTGAACGGCGGGGTCGGTCTGGCCCTCGTTGATCTCGAAGCGCAGGGGCATTCGGACGTTGCCGGCCAGGCGAGTGCCGGCCGACAGCACGGATTCGGAGCGCAACGGGTTTGGTGGGTGCACCGCCGGGGTGGATGTCGCCGCCGCCACCCCGACCAGGGCGGCCACCAGCCCGAGCCGTCCCAGCCTGGCTACGCGGCGCTTCTCAGTCGACACGGAACTCCGCCGCCATGCCGCTACGGGCGTGGTCCTTGCCTTCCGGCTCGATGATGAAGCAGAACACCCCGTAGCGCTGGGGGCCGAGGTCGACGGCGAAGCTGGTCTCGGCGCCGGGCGCCTGCGGAACGATGGCGGCGACGGTGTCCAGGGTCCGCCGCTCCGATGAGCGCAGTTGCTTCATCACGGGCGGGAAGTCCTTGGGCAGGGGCGCCAGGGAAAGCTTGTGGGATTTGTGTCCGGCGTTTACGACCCTGAACACCACTCGCCCGCGCGGAAGCGTGGCCGGTAGTTCGAAGTGATATTCCGTCATCGTGACGGTCACGACCACTGGGCTCGGTGGCAAAGGTGCGGCGGGCGCCGAGCACGAGGTGAGGACCAGCAACGCCGTCCCGGCGGCCGCCGCTGCGGCGCGCCGTCTAAGCGGCGTGGTCAACCGTCTTCTCCCGTGACCGATGGGTCGTTCGTCACTACGGGACCCTCTGGCGAGAGGTGGGCGCCTTGTCGCCGCCGTCTCAGGGCAAGCGCGCCTGCACCGGCGGCCACCGCCACGACGGCTACCGTCACCGGCGCCCTACTGCTCTCGCCACCACCACCGAGGTCGACCTCGGCGGCGTAGATGTCCTGGGGGACGCGCCACCGGGCGGTGTTCCGGGAATCGGTCCAGGCGGCCAGCGCCCGCCCGCGTTCGGCCACCAGCCCGAGCCGAGAGCCCCACTCGTAGAGCCCCTGAGCGGAGGCGACGCCGTACTGATAGCCCACGAGCGAGTCCGAGTCGACCCTCGTGAGCTTGACGTTGCGGGCGAAGCTGGCCCCTGCGTCCTTCGAGGAGGTGTAGTACACGTCGTTACCCCGGTTCTCCACGTTTCCGCGGCGGTCGTAGAACACCGCGTCAAGGCGGCCATCGGGAGACAGCGCCAAGCGGGGCAGGAACTGGTGCAGGCCGTTCTTGATCTTGTCGTCGTTGATCCTGCGTACAGCGTCCCAGGTGACCCCCGCGTCGCGTGAGCGGCGTAAGAAGATGTCCCAGTCGTCGTTGCGGGCGTCGTGCCAGGCGACGAACACCCTCCCCTCCTTGTCGGCTACTACCGACGCCGGCGGCATGGTGAAAATAAGCATCACCCGTTCGGGCGGCACGATGTCGTCGTCGACCACGACGCCGCGGGAGAAGGTGCGGCCCCCGTCGCTGGACGAGGCCATGACGAGGGACCAGGTGCCGTCCCACGGCGGTCCTTCGAGGCCCTGGTAATCGCGCGCGTCGTCCACAAGGTCGTAATAGACCACGTGGACGGCGTGGTCGGGCCCGAGGGCCAGGGCGGGGGCCACGGCGTGAGGGCGCTGCGGGTCGCTGATCTGCCTGGCCGTCGAGAAGGTCCGACCCCCGTCGTCGGAGTAGGCGGCCATGATGGGGTTGGGCGGAGGGGCCAACCCGCCGAGGGGAGGGTCCGAGCGGGCCTCCAGCCACACCAGGTGCATGCGACCCTGAGCTCCGATGGAGGGGTCGATGGCCATGCGGACCATGTACCTCTCCCCCGGAAGGACCTGGCGGGGTGCGCTGAAGGTGGCGCCTTTGGTTTTCGACACTGAGATGTAAACACCCATGGGGCTGTTGCCCGGGCCAGCCAGGCCGATGAACAGGTAGTACAAGGTGCCCTTGGCGTCGAACGCCACCTCGGGCGCGTAACACTTCTCGGCCCCCTCCGGGAGCTTCGGCACGGGAACGGCCGGAATCCATCCCCGGCCACCGTCGCCCGAGACCTGCAGGCCACAACTGAAGTCCGGACCGTCGACCCGGTGGGCGAGAACCATGAATCGGCGATCGGTGGGGTCTACGGCGATAACCGGAGAGGTGTTGGCCACTTTGTTGACGAGGTTGGTGGCCGTCGTGGGGAAGTCCGGCTGTACCCGGGGAGGGGTCTGGGCATCGGCGCCCACCGGGCTGGCGGCGGCGAGGCCGGCCACGATCGCCCTCGCGAGGACCCACCGGAACGGATGGTGGCGCCCGCTTCTTACCGCACTCTTGAGGGCACTCATCCCGAGGTCGACCGCCGCGCCCGCGCCCGCGTGCCGTTGCGGGCCGCGGTGACTGTCGCCTCGCCCCGCACATGGGAACTCACGCCACCCAGAGCCCGGGCCAGCTCAGCGCCCTGCAGGGTCTCATGGGTCACCAGGGCGGCGGTCACCGCGTCGAGGGCATCTCGGTTGTCGGACAAGATGGCATGGGCGGCGGCCTCCTCCTCATCGAGGATGCGCCGGACCTCGGCGTCGAGGTGCTCCAGAGTGGGCTGGGAAACATCCCGGGTGGACAGGTAGTCGCGGCCGAGGAACACCTCGCGTTGTTCGTGTAGCACCCGGACCCGGCCGAGCCGGCTCATGCCGAAGCGCCCGGCCATGTCCCGGGCGATGTCGGTGGCCCGGCCGAGGTCGGACTCCGCCCCGGTGGAGGGCTGGCCGAACACGATCTCCTCCGCGGCGATGCCGGCCATGGCGATGGTGACCTGGGCCTCCATGTCGTCGCGGGTGAAGATGGACTTGTCCTCGCTCAACATGGCCAGATGTCCCACACCCCGGCCCCGGGCGATGATGGAGACCTTCTCCAAGGAGGTGGCCTTGCCCAGGGCGGCGGCCACCACGGCGTGTCCGGCCTCATGGGTGGCGATGCGGGCCTTCTCGTCGTCGGAGATGAGCTGGGCCTTGCGCCTGGGGCCGCCGAGAACCCGCTCCACCGCCTCCTCCAGGTGGTGGGCGTCGATGGCGGTGGCCCGCTCCCGCACGGCCAGCAGGGCGGATTCGTTCAACACATTGGCCAGATCCGCTCCCGAGAAGCCCGACGTGCGCCGGGCGATGTGGGGAAGATGGGCTTCGGGGTCGGCTAGGCGCCGCCCCCGGGCATGCAGGCGAAGAATGGCCAGACGGCCCTCCACGTCGGGGCGCTCCACGGTGATGTGGCGGTCGAAGCGCCCGGCCCGCAGCAGGGCCGGGTCCAAAATGTCGGCCCGGTTGGTGGCGCCGATGACCACGATGCCCTCGGTGGTGGAAAACCCGTCCATCTGCACCAACATCTCGTTGAGGGTCTGCTCGCGTTCGTCGTTGCCCCCACCCAGGCCCGCTCCCCGCTGGCGCCCGGCGGCGTCTAGCTCGTCGATGAAGATGATGGCCGGAGCACTGGCTCGGGCCTGGCGGAACAGGTCTCGCACCCGGGCCGCCCCCACCCCGACCAGGGACTCCACGAACTCCGAGCCGGAGATGGAAAAGAAAGCTGCATTGGCCTCGCCGGCCACGGCCCGGGCCAGCAGGGTCTTGCCACACCCGGGGGGGCCCATCAACAACACGCCCTTGGGGGGAAGGGCGCCCATGGCGTCAAACGCGGAGGGATCGGCCAGGTAGTCGCGCACCTCGGCCAACTCCACCATGGCCTCTCCCGCCGCGGCCACGTTGGCGAAGGTGGTGTTGGACTTCTCGTTGGATCTGAGGCGCTTGTCGCCCAGGCGACCGAACAACGAGAACTCCCCGGCGATGCTGGAGCCCCCCTTGGACAGGGCGAACAACAAGGCGAACAGGTTGGCCAGAATGACCAGGGGCAGAAGGAACTGGGCCACGAAGCGCACCAGGGCCTTTTGCGACTGGGAATCGATGGTGACCTTGGCCCCGCCTGCCCCCAGGCGACCGATCAGATCAGCCGTGGCGCTGTCGGACTTGGGATAGGCGGCCCAGAAGCGCTTGGGGGCGACGGGCTTGGCTCCTTCCATGCCCACCAGGGTGCCGGTGATGCGGGCGTCTTCATCCAACAGGCGTGCCTTGCTCACCCGGCGGGCCACGCCTTTGCAGTAGGCGGCCAGGTCGTCGGCGGGGGTGGCGGCGGTGGCCCCGACGGCAGGGGTGGCGTCGGCCTGAGCGGCGGCGCCGGCCCGGGCCGCGGCGGGTGAGCTGCAAGTGGCGAAGCGGGTGAGGGCGTCGAAGCTCACCTCCTTGCCGGGCGAGGCCGGCCCCAGCACGGCCAGGGCCACGCCGTAGACGGCGCACAGGCCCACCAGGGAGCCCACCAGCACCGCCGCCCCCCGGCGGGGGCGCTTCAGGGCCTTGGCGTCGGCTTTGGAGTCCTTGCCCGCGGCCTTGGCTGACTTCTTTACCCGCTCGGTCGATTTCATCGGTGCTCCATGGTTTGGTCAGTCCCTCGGCGGGACGTGGTCGGACTGATGTGGCGCCGGCGGGCCACGATGAGACCGGCCGCGGCTACAGCCGCGCCGGCGCCGACAGCGCCCAAAAGAAGGTTGCGGTTAGCGCCCTTCGAGCCCGGAGAGCCGGGCGGCGGCGGGGTGAAAAGATAGGCCGCCCGCTCGGCCACCACCAGCACCTGGCCGCAGGCCGAACCACAGCCGCGGCCGGCCAGCACAACGGCGGTGTGGCTGGCCGCCGGGTCCGGCATGGGCGAGACGGTGGCCCACTGGCGCGTGGCGGGGTCGTAGATCTCCGCAGTTGCCGTCGGGGTGGCGATGCGGTCGCCGTTGCCCCCCGTCACCAGCACCCGCCCGCCGGCCAGAGCGGTGGCGGCGTGGAAACTGCGACGTTGCGCCATGGCCGGGCCGGGCAGGAAAGCCTGGCCAGCCTGGTCGAGGATCTCGGCGGTGGACACGATGTTCTGGGGGCGCCCCCCGGTGTGGACCTTGGTGCCTCCCACCACCATCACGGTCCCGTTTGGCAACGCCGTGGCTGTGTGATCTGCCCGGCCCACACCGAGCAGCCGGGGCAGAGGCGACCAGGCGCGTGAAGCAGGGTCGTACAGTGCGGCGTCACGAAGGCTGTCGTCGTGCGGGGCACCCTCGCCGCCGATGACCAGCACCCGCCCATCGTTCAGCGGTGTGGCGCTGTGGCGGGCACGGCCCTGGGGAAGGGCGCCGGTGGCGGACCAGGTTCCCGTCGCCGGGTCGAATACCTCGGTCTCGACCCGGTAGGGACCGTGGCCGCCGCCCAGGCCACCCGCCACCAGCACTTTGCCATCGGCAAGGAGGGTGGCGGTGTGGGCCTGGCGGGCAAACGCCATGGCCCCGGTGGCTGCCCAGGTTCGGGCGGTGGGGTCGTAGATTTCCGTGCTGTTGAGCGCATCGGGGCCTACCCGACCCCCGCTCACCAGCACCTTGCCATCGGCCAGGCGTACAGCGGCGTGCGCCGCTCGTGCCGTACCCAAGGCGCCCGTCGGGCTCCAACGCTTTGTTGCCGGATCGAACACCTCGGCCGAGGCTTCCGGGGGGTTTGCCCCCCCGGCCACGAGCACCTTGCCGTCCGACAGAAGGGTGACACTGGTCTCGGAACGGGGGACGCTCAATTGGCCGGCCGATGCCCACGATCCCCCCGAGGCGCTCGCAGCCTGAACGGGTGTGGTGGCGCCGACGCCCAACATCAATGGCACGAGCCAGAGAGCGCTGCCCCATCGGCGAAGTAGGTGCCGGCTCCGGAAGAGGTCGGAGCGGGAGCAGGTCGTGGTGTCCATGGAAAGGGTGACCGGTCCACGGCGAACGACGCGCCGCTTCGTCGTCGGACTGGTGGAGCCGTGTGTTCCGAGGCCGGGTGGGGCCTCCACTAGACCACAGGTTCCCGGCGGAAACAAGCCGCTAGGCCCGCCCTTATTCGGAGGCGCGGTCACTGCCCGTTTTGTCCCAGGCCACGATCCAGCCGAGCCAGCAGGCCAAGCTGGTGGGCACGGCTGACAGCCTGAGCCCGGTTGCGAACCGCCAGTTTGCAGAACAGCCGCCCCTGTAGGTTTTCCACGGTCTTGGCGGAGATGCCGAGGGCGATTGCCGTCTGCTTCACAACCTCACCTCGTTCGATCGACTGGAGTATCTGCTTCTCGCGGAGGGTCAGACTGATCTCGACGGATTGGGTGTCGCCCCTGCTTCTGGCGGCCAGGGCCAACGCCCGGGTCTGGTGAGGGTCGAGCAGGGTGCCGCCTTCAAGCAGCACCCGCACCGCTTCGTGCAACTGCTCCAGATCACTGTCGGCGTGGACGACGGCGTCGGCGCCCCGCACGACCGCCTCCGTCACCTCTCCTGGCGCCAAGGCCTGTCCGCTGACCAGGATCACCGGCGCTCCGGTGGTCAACGCCGCGTCCCAGTCCTTTTGTCTTGGGTCGACGAGCAGGATCAGCGCCGGCACCTCTTTTGGTAATGTCGGCTCATCGTCGATGAGCTCGACCTCCAGACCGAGGACGAGGGCCACGAGGTCGCTGGCCAGACCAGGCTGGCCGATGAGGCGGACGCCGATCAGCGACCTGTCGATGATCGTGCTCACCGTCCCGACCCCGACGCCCATCCATGGTCAGATCGGGACATAGCCATCCAGAAAATGATCGGTCACCGGGGGGGCAGGAGCGTCGCCGGCCCAGCCATCCTCCTCGCACGAGGGCTCGACTATGGCGGGTATGACATCGTCATCCGCCACGGAGTCAGGTTCCATCCCCCCAGGGTGCAGGATGAAATGCTCCGCGACTAGGGCAGAGGCCTACCCAATCTTGCTCGACCCGTCCGCTGCGGTCTCGGCCTCTGCCGCTTGGCGGGCCGCCACCAACTCCTTTCGGGAGGAAAGGCCGAGCTTGGGCAGAGCGCGTTCGATGTGGTGGTCAACGGTGCGGGGCGAGAGGAACAGCCGCTTGGCGATCTGGGCGCTGCTGGCCCCGCCGCCTGCCAGCTCGATTACCTCGCGCTCGCGTGGCGACAACTCGTCGTCGTAGCTGCGCCGCCCGCCGCGGAATTGCTGCGGCAGAGCTACGTGGCGGCGGCGCAACTCCTGGCGTAACCGGGCCTCGTCCCAGGCCGCGCCCAGGCTGCGAAAGCCGGCCAGGGCGTCGAACAGAGCGGTGGCGCCTGCCTCCCGGTCGGAGTTGAGCAGGACCCGGCCCCGGGTCTCGGCCACCAGTGCGGCGTCGTAGGGGCGCGGAAGCGCCGCCCAGGCCTTTTCGGCTGCGCCGAGTATGCCTACGGCATCGGCCTGGCCGAATGCCGCGGCCACAAGCGCCCGGCAGTGGAGGGCGGCGGCGGCGGCGGCCGGGGCCTCGCGGCCCTTGAGCCCGGCATCGAAGTGCTGGGCCCATTCGGCCGCCTCGGCCCTCTCGCCGCACGCCACCAGGGCTTCGACGGCAACGGGAGCGATGTCGGCCGCCCACGCCCATACGCCTTTGGCGGCCACGATGCCGAGGGCTCGCAGGGCCACGGCGCGGGCCTCGCCATCCTCCCCCCGGGAAAGCCGGACCCGGGCCAACCCGGCGCAGGCCATGCCCATGGTGGGAATGGCGCCGCAGCGTTTCGCCCGCTCGGCCGCCTCGGCCAGTCGGGCCACGGCCTCCTCGACGTGACCCCCAGCCAATTCGACCAAACCCCGCACGACGGCGGCCTGGGAGGTGGACGGTACGTCGAGCGCATCGTTCTCCAGCACGGCGGCTTCCTCGGCCAGGCCACTCCACTCTCCTGTGGCCCACCGCACCACCAGTTCGGTGGCCCGTAAGGAGCCGGCGAGGCGGTCGTAGCCCAGTGACTCGGACGCCCTCATCGCCTCCGAGACCCACCGCCGGGCCTGGCCGTAGCGACCGAGGTAGGCGTCGTTCACCGCCATGTTGGTGCAGGTCCGCACCCACTCCTGGAGGTCCCAGCCGGTGGCGCCGGGCGGCGGCGGTTCGGGGGTGGACCCGATCGACACCGGGCTGCCCACGGCCAGGAGGACGGCGGCCCGATTGGCCCGCAGGGCGGCGCCGATGTCATCTTCGGGGTGTTCGGTGGCCAGGGCATCGGCCCGGTCGAGCCAGTCCAGATGCTCGTCGACGTGGCCTTCCACGACCCAGGGGGAGGCCAGCGCACTCATGGCCAGCGCCCGCAGGGCCGGCTGTTGGTCCAAACGCGGAACCGCCACCGCTATGGCCCGGCGCGATCCGGAGGCGTCGCCCGCCTGGTGCAGCAGCGATCCGAGGTTGAAGGCAAGCTTTCCCCGCAGTTCCGCCGGCAACGCCGGGTCCTCGACCGCGGCGGCCACCGCTGCGACAGCGTCGCCGTGGTCCAGCGCGTGGAGAGCGGCGATGCTCAGTTCCAGGGTGACCTCGCCTCTGGTGGTGGCCGGCAGGCGGCGGGCCGAGAGCGCGTCGAGAAGGAACGCTGTTGCAGCGCCATGGTCTCCCAGAGCCGCTGCGCTGGCAGCCGCAGCCTGGGCGTGGCGCACCCATTTGAGCGGCTGGCCCCCTTCTTTGCAATGCCGGGCCAATTGAGCCGGCGAAGCCTGCCCGTCATCTTTCTCCATGGCCCGAGCGGCCCGCTGATGCAGGCGCCGACGTGTCGGCCCGGGGATGGTGGCATACACGGCGTCGGTGGCCAGGGCGTGGCGGAACCCGTAGTGGCCGTCCCTTGTCTCCTGGAGCAGGGCGGCGGCGAGGGCGCCCACCAGAGCGGCGTTGGCGCGGGCGGCGGGCAGGCCGGCCACGGCGCCGAGCAGCGCCTCATCGGCGGGCTCGCCCAGTACGGCGGCCGCCTCCACCAACTGGCGGGGGCCATCGGCTAGCCGGGCGACCCGCTCACCAATGGACTCCCGGATGGCTGCCGGAACCTCCAGGCGGTCGAGGCCACGGCGGGCCCAACGACCTTCCCACCGAACAAGGTCACGGCGGTCCTGGAGCAGCCGGAGGACCTCCTCCACGGCGAAGGGTATCCCCGCGGTGCGCTCGTGGAGATAGGCGATGAACTCGTCGGAGATGGCGTCGCTGGCGAGGATGGACTGCACCAGCGCCTTGACGTCCGCGGGCGCCAGCGGGGCCAAAGCGACACGCACAACCATGGTGGACCCAGAGGGCCGGGCGGCGAGAGCGGGCAACGGCGAGGCGGACGGGATATCAGCGGGCCGCCACGTCACCACCAGGACCACGTTGGGCGGGAGCTGGGTGGCGAGGAAGACCAGGAACTCGGCAGTGGCCTCGTCGGCCCAGTGCAGATCTTCGAGAACGACCACGGCCGCGCCCACGGAACCCAGCAGTTCCACCACCGCCCTCCACAGGCGGTGGCGCTCCATTCGTGGGTCGGCCAGCGGATCGGGCGGCGGCGGAAGGTGGTCGGCGAGCTCTGGGAGGAGGGGCCGCAGGGCGCCGGCCAGGGGGCTCAGCGAGAGGCGCGCCGCACGGTGCCCGACCCCTCGGAGGGCCTCGACCACCGGCCCGAGCGGGAAGGGGTCGCGCAGGGGATGGCACTGGCCCACGAGAGCGAGCCGGCCGGCAGCGGATCGGGAGGCCATCAGTTCGGTGACCAGCCGCGTCTTTCCCACACCCGCTTCGCCCTCGACGACGGCGATGGCCGGGGCGGACTCGACACAGGCGGTGAGCGCAGCCAGCTCCTGGCTTCGTGCCACAAGTACGGGCGCGGACAGGCGGCCGGGGGCGGCACCACGGGAGGGTGCCCCCACGTCCTCCACTGGTACTGGGTTCTGGCCCCGGCCGCTAAAGCCGGCCATCCGATCGTTGTCTACTCGGCCAATGAGGCGACGCTACCGCGGTAACCCGGCTGCAGATCGGCCACCGGTGGCGCATCTGGGATTCCTCAGAGGGCGAGGTGAAGCCGCAGCGCCTCGTCGAGCTGGGAAACGAGATGCGGCGGCACCACACCGACATGGCGTCCAACCCGCTCGACGGCGATGGAGCGAACCTGCTCGGCCTGCTCCTTGGAGTCGCGCTTCAGGCCCGTCTCCTTGGCGGTAAGCAGCACCTGGAATGGATGGACACAGCTGCCTGTGAGTCGTCTTCGGACTTGATGCGAAGATCGGCTACAGGTTCAGGAGGAGCTCGGCTATCTGGATGGTGTTGAGGGCGGCGCCCTTGCGGAGGTTGTCGCCGGAGACGAAGAAGGCGAGGCCGTTCTCGGCGCCCTCGTCCCGGCGGAGGCGCCCCACGTAGCAGGGGTCGGCGCCGGCGGCGGCCAGGGGGTTGGGCACGTCGACCAGCTCCACGCCCGGCGCCGAGGCCAGCAGCTCACGGGCCCGCTCTGGGGGCAGGGGGCGCTCGAACTCGGCGTTGATGCTGAGGGAGTGGCCGGTGAAGACCGGCACCCGCACGCAGGTAGCCGACACCAGCAGATCCGGGAGCCCCAGGATCTTTCGGCTCTCGTCGCGCAGCTTGTGCTCCTCCACCGTCTCGTCGTCCACCAGATCGCCGGCGAGGGGAAGCACGTTGAAGGCGATGGGCAGGGGATAGACCGCCGGCGGGGGGAAGTCGACGGCGTCGCCCCGGAGGGCGAGGCCGTCGGCACCGTCGGCCACCTTGCGGACCTGAAGGTCCAGCTCGCTCACCGCGGCCCGGCCGCCCCCGGACACCGCCTGGTAGGTGGATGCCACCAGGCGGCGCAGGCCGGCCTCGTCGTGGAGCACCTTCAGCGCCGGCATGGCGATCATGGTGGTGCAGTTCGGGTTGGCCACGATGCTTTTGGGGATCGACCGCAGGGCGTCGGCGTTGACCTCGGCCACCACCAGGGGGACCTCGGGATCGGACCGCCAGGCCGAGGAGTTGTCCACCACCACGGCGCCGGCCGCGGCCACCAGCGGCGCGTAGCGGCGGGAGGCGGTGGCGCCGTTGGAGAACAGGGCGATGTCGATACCGGAGAAGTCGGCGCCCTCGGTGTCCTCGACCGCCACCTCGCCGTCACCCCACGGCAGCGGCATCCCGGCGGAGCGGGCCGAAGCAAAGAACCGCACGTAGTCGGCCGGGAAGCGGCGCTCGGCCAGGATGGCCCGCATCACCTCGCCCACCTGCCCGGTGGCTCCGAAAACCGCTAGTCGCATGGCCCCCATGTTACGAGGCGCCGGCAAGGCCCTCTCAGAAGAGGCCAAAGGCGGTGTGCAGGGTCTGAACGGCCCGCTCGACCACCGCGGCCCGCACCACGCAGGAGATGCGGATGGGCGAGGTGGAGATCATCTCGATGTTGATGCCCTCGGCGGCCAGGGCCTCGAACATGGTGGCGGTGACGCCGGGATGGGTCTTCATGCCGGCGCCGATGAGCGACACCGTGGCGATGTCGTTGTCGGCCAGCACTTCGGCCGCCTCCAGCTCGCTGGCGTGCGATCGGCAGGCAGCGAGAGCCACCGCTAGATCGGCTATCGGCACGGTGAAGGAGATGTCGGTGGTGCCCCCGAGGGACACGTTCTGCACAATCATGTCCACGTTCACGTGCTCGTCGGACAATGACCGGAGTAGCTGCGCGGCGATGCCCGGCCGGTCGGGCACCCGGGTGACCGTGAGCTTGGCCTCCGAGGTGTCGTGGGCGATCGCCGTGACCATGGGGCGCTCCATGTGTGGATCCTCCGGGTGGTTGGCGTCGTCGCCGGACACTACCCAGGTGCCTGGCTCCCAGGTGAAGCTGGAACGCACGTGGAGGCGCACATTGTGGTTGCGGGCGTACTCCACCGAGCGGATTTCGGGCTTCGGGCATCCGGCGGCGCACATCTCCAAAAGCTCCTCGAAGGTGACTTCATGGACCCGACGGGCCTCGGGAACGAGCCGCGGGTCGGCCGTGAAGATCCCCGACACGTCGGTGTAGATCTCGCACGTATCGGCGCCGAGGGCATGGGCGAGGGCGACGGCGGTGGTGTCGGAGCCGCCACGGCCGAGGAAGGTGACGTCGCGGTCGACCGACACCCCCTGAGCGCCGGCCACCACGGGCACCTGCCCGGCGGCCAAAGCCTGGCGCAGGCGGTCGCCCCGCACTTCGAGAATCTTGGCCCGGGTGTGGTTGGCATCGGTGATGAACCCGGCCTGGCTGCCGGTGAACGACGCCGCGGGACAGCCCAGATCGGACAGCGCCATGCAGAGCAGGGCCATGGTCTTGCGCTCACCGGCGGTGATCAACATGTCGAGTTCCCGGCCCGGCAAGGTGCCCGACACTTCGTTGGCCAGGCGCAGGAGCTGATCGGTTTCATTACCCATGGCGCTGACGACCACCACGACCTCGTTGCCGTGGCGACG
>DATLEK010000110.1:0-7360 GCA_035525365.1 Acidimicrobiales bacterium | reverse complement strand
CAGCGGCAAGGTCCGCCGCCGCGACCTCACGGTCTGACCACGACGATCCGTCTGGCACCCCCGGTACGCTCCGGCCCGATGACGGATCCGTGGACCGCGTGAACCGGCTCGACCGGGAGACGAGCCCCTACCTCCGCCAGCACCAGGACAACCCGGTCGACTGGTTCGAGTGGGGGGACGAGGCGTTCGACGAGGCGCGCCGCCGCGAGGTGCCGGTGTTCCTCTCCGTGGGCTACGCCGCCTGCCACTGGTGCCACGTGATGGCCCACGAGTCCTTCGAGGACCCAAAGGTGGCCGAGGTCATGAACGACCTGTTCGTGAACATCAAGGTGGACCGGGAGGAGCGCCCCGACGTCGACGCCGTCTACATGGAGGCGGTGCAGGCGATCTCCGGCCAGGGGGGCTGGCCGATGACCGTCTTCATGACGCCCGATGGCCACCCCTTCTTCGCCGGCACCTACTACCCCAAGACGAGCTGGGGCGGCCGCCCCGGGTTCGTCGACCTCATGCGGGGCGTGGACGACGCCTGGCGGAACCGCCGAGCCGAGCTGACCGGGCAGGCTCAGCAGGTGTCCTCGGCGATTGCCGCTCGCACGACCATGCCTGCCCAAGCGGTTGGGGACCCGGCCATCGGGCCCACCCTCATCGAGGGGGGCTACCACCTGCTGAAGGCCACCTTCGACGCCGAATGGGGCGGCTTTGGCCGGGCACCCAAGTTCCCCATGCCCACCAACCTCGAGCTGGTGCTGCGCATGCACCAGCGTTCAGGCGACGCCGCCGCCCTGGAGATGGCCCGCACCACTCTCGACGCCATGGCTTCGGGCGGCATCTACGACCACCTCGGCGGGGGCTTCGCCCGCTACTCGGTGGACACCTTTTGGATGGTCCCCCACTTCGAGAAGATGCTCTACGACCAGGCTGGGCTGGCTCGTTCCTACCTCCACGCGTGGCAGGTGACGGCGGAGCCGCGCTACCGCCAGGTGGTCGAGGAGACAGTGGGCTACGTGCTCCGCGAACTGGCCCAACCCGAAGGCGGGATCTCCTCGGCCGAGGATGCCGACTCGGAGGGAGAAGAAGGAAAGTTCTACGTCTGGCGCCACGACGACGTCGTCCAGGTCGGCGGCCCCGAGGCGTTGGCCTGGTACGGGGTGACCAAGGGTGGCAACTTCGAGGGCGCCAACATCCTCCATCGTCCCGAGCGGGGGGACCTCCTCCGCCCCCCGGAGGTGGAGGCGGCCCGGCAGCGCCTGTTTGACGCCCGCGAGACCCGGGTGCGGCCCGGCCTCGATGACAAGGTGCTCACCGAATGGAACGCCATGTTCCTGTCGTCGCTGGCCGAGGCGGCGGCCGCCTTCAGCCGCGACGACTGGTTGGCCGCCGGCGAGACCGCAGGCGAGTTCCTGCTGGTCAACCTGCGGCGTGAAAACGGTCGATGGATGCGATCGTGGCAACGGGAGGGCGGCGCTCGTCACCTGGCCTATGCCGTCGACTACGCCTGGCTCGTCGAGGCCTTCACCCGGCTGGGTGAGGCCAGCGGTCACGCCCGCTGGATCGGCCATGCCCGCGACACTGCCGACGCCCTGCTGTCCCTCTTCTCCGATCCCGAGGGCGCCGGGTTCTTCACCACCGGCCACGACGCCGAGCAGCTCATCGTGCGCCAGAAGGATCTCTACGACGGCGCCACCCCGTCGGCCAACTCGGTGGCCGCCAACGCCCTTCTTCGTCTCGCCGCCCTTACCGGCGAGCGAAGCTACGCAGAGGAGGCGCATTCGCTTCTCCAGCTCCTCGCCGAGCCCATGGCCCGCCACCCCGGCGCCTTCACCCACATGCTGGCCGCCGCCGACCTGGCCATATCGGGCGCCACCGAGATCGCCATAGTGGGCGACAGGGCTGATCTGGTGGGTGCCGTGCACCGGCGTTACCTACCCAACGCGGTCCTGGCGTGGGGGGAGCGCTACGAGTCACCCCTGTGGGAAGGTCGCCAGGACGGGAACGCCTATGTCTGCCGGGACTTCGCCTGCCGGGCACCGGTCACCGCGGTGGACGACCTGGTGGCCCAGCTCCGACGTTGAATCCCGCCGCCGGCGCTCACAGCTCGTCTTCTCCGGGCGGGCGTGCCGCCAGATCTATGGCCACCCACAGCGTGCGCGACAACGGGTAGAAGGCCACCGGCAGCACCACGGCCACCAGGCCGCCGAGGAGGAACACCGGCCACAGCGGCCCGCCGACGTCCGCATTGGCCCTCACGATGATGAAGCCGAACAACACGGCGGCGAGCGATCCCTCGGTGACGGCCAGGTTCAACACGTAAGCCCCGAGGAAGGCGCCCTCCTCCGCCCGCCGCTCGAAACGGAAGTGGCATCCCGGGCAGCGTTCCGCCATCGTGAACCACCGGGTGAACAGTGGTCTCGCGCCGCAGCGGGGGCATCGGCGGAGCAGCGCCCGCCCCAGCATCCGCGCCAGGCCCGGAGTGGAAAAAGAATCCGTCATGCGGCCAGGTCGCGTCCCACCCGACCGGTGCGGACGAAGGCACGCCGGCGGTCATCGTCGTGGAGCTGGAAGCGCTGCCACCACCACAGCAGGGCGACCAGCCCGGCCAGCTCCTGGATCACCACCAGCACCAAGGGACGGGACAGGCTGGGCAGCCGGGCATCTTCGAAAGAGGTCCCGAACAGAGGCCACCAGAAGACCTCGGTGGAGGACCACATGGCGTCGAGCACGAGGTGCAGGAACATCCCGATGGGCAGCGCCAGCAGCCGCCGGCGGGCACCACGGCGCCCGCGCGTGGCCGACATGACGAAGCTCAGCACCAAGACGCTCGCCAGGAGGGTGTGGAGGACCCTGGCCCCGCCGAAGGCGGCGTCGACCATGTCGGGCAGCAGCACCCCGACTACGACCAGGCGGTAGTCGATGGCCGGGTCCCGGAAGACCTGCCACACGATGACCAGGGCCAGCCCGGCGAACCAGAGGAGCATGGATCAGCGCACGAGGATGCGCCCGCACTGGTCGCACAGGACCAGGGCGTCAGGAGGCTCCCGCTTGAGGCGGGCCACCTCCGACGAAGGCAGCGTGAGGTGGCATCCGGAGCACGAGGTGCCCACCAGGCGGGCGGCTCCGACTCCTCCGAGGCCGGCTCGCAGCTTCTCGTAGGTCGAAAGCAGCTCCGTTGGCAACTGCTGCGCCACCTCGTCCCGATGCTGCTCCTCGGTCCCCATCTGCTCGTCGATCTCGGCCTCGGCTGCGGTGATGGTGGATCGAAGCCCCGCGACCTGTACGGCGAGGGCGGCAATCTCGGCCTCCAATTCGGCGATCTGCTCAGCCAGGGGCTCGGCTTCCTCCATGGCGGCCAGCGCCTCGTCCTCGAGGGAGGAACGACGGACCTTCAGCGCATCGATCTCCGCCGTCATGGCCAGAAGATCGCGGGTGGCCGACACCTCACCGGAGTACATCCGCTTCTCGATCGCCCGGATCCGCTGACCGAGCAGAGTCGCGTCCGCCTCCATCTTCGCCTGGCGCTGCTCGACAGCTTCCAGTCGGGCCTGTGTCTCCGTCACCAGAGCCTCGAGCTCGGTGTTTCGCTTCTGCACAGCGGCCAGGTCCAGCCGCTCCGGAAGTCGGGCCCGCTGGTGGCGCAGGCGGTCCACAGCGGTGTCATGTTCCTGAACCTCCAGCAGCTGCTCGAAGGCGGTCACTGCCGGTTGGCGCCTGGAGGGGGGGTGGCCGGAGGAGCTTCGGCGGGCGGCGCCGGCGGGCTGGTCGGCCCCACCGGGGCGCCCGGCGCCGGGAGGAGCGCTGGGTCGGACGGGGCCGTCGCCGTCGTGGTCGGACCCACTGGAGCCCTGGGTTTCGGCTTCGAGGTCGAGTACTTGTCCTTGATGTACCGGGACTTCGGGAGGAGCCTGGTGTTCGGCATCGGGAAGTTCACCACGGGGGCGTCACCGAGAGCGGCTGCGGTGTAGGCGCCCCAGATGCGAGCTGGATAGGAGCCGCCGGTGACGTTCCTGCCGCCGACGTTCTTCATCGGGACGTTCCCGACCGGTGACCCCATCCAGACCGCAGTGGAGAGCTGCGGCGTGTACCCGACGAACCAGGCGTTCTCCCACTCCTGTGAGGTGCCGGTCTTGCCCGCCACCTGGCGGCTGCGTTGGCGCGCCGCGGTCCCGGTGCCCCGGTCGACCACGGCCCTGAGCACCTGGGTGGCCACCCGTGCCGTCTGTGCCGACACCGCTCTGGTGCCCTTGCCAGGGCCCTCGAACAGGACCTTGCCGGTGCGATCGGCGACCTTTTCCACGAACGACGGCGGGCGGTACATCCCGTCGTTGGCGATGGCGGCATAGGCGGCGGCCATCTCCAGGGGCGTGGCCTCCTCGGCGCCCAACGATATGGAAGGGAAGGCATCCAGGCGATCCTTGGGCAATCCCAACTTGGCTGCCATGTTCACCACCTTGTCGAGCCCCACATTGGCGCCGAGCCTGGCATAGGCACAGTTGACGGAGTTGGCCGTGGCCTGGGTCACCGACATCACGCCGCCGGCCGAGCCCTCGTAGTTTCCCGGCGTATAGGGGGCGAAGCCGGGGATCTTGAGGGTGCAGGGGGCGGTCCCGTCGATCGTGTCGTTGGGGCCATGGCCCTCCTCCAGGGCGGCGAGCAACACGAAGGCCTTGAACGACGAACCGGGCTGGCGCTTCCCCTGGGTGGCGAGGTTGTAGCGGGCGTTGGCGAAGTCGTCCCCTGCCACCATCGCCCGCACGTAGCCCGTAGAGGGCTCCACCGACACCAGCGCGCTGGTGAACTTCCCGCGGGTTATCCCACGCGGCAGGATCCGGTCCCGGTGCAGCTCGGCCAGCCGCTGAAAGGAAGGATCGAGGGTCGTGGTGATCTTCAGCCCGCCTTTGAACACGGCGTTGTACCGCTCCTGGGGCGTGTCACCGAGCCTCGTGTCGTCGAGCAACCGCTGCTTCACCTCCTCCACGAAGTAGTCGTTGGGTGGCGGCAACGGCGTGAAGACCTTCGTGGGCACCGGCTCGTCACGCAGTTTGTCGGCCTCTGCCCGGGAGAGGTGCTTGTGGGACACCATGCGCTCCAGGGCCAGGTCGCGGCGGGCCCGCGCCGACACCGGCTGCTTCACCGGGTCGTAGCCCACCGGGTTGCGCAGGATCCCCGCCAGCAGGGCGGCGTCCACCGGCTTCAAGCCGGCGACGTCGGTGTTGAAGTAGGTCTCGGCCGCAGCCTGGATGCCGTAGGCGCCGTTGCCGAAGTACACGATGTTGAGATAGCGCTCCAGGATCTCACGCTTGGAGAGCTTGTCCTCCAGGCGTACGGCCAGCACCGCCTCTTTCACCTTGCGGTCGACGCTCTTCTCCGGAGTCAGAAGCGCGTTCTTGACCAGCTGCTGGGTGATGGTGGACCCGCCCTGGCGGATCTCTCCTGATTCCACGTTCGTCATCAGCGCCCGCAGGGCTGACCGCAGGTTCACCCCGCTGTGGACCCAGAAGCGGTCGTCCTCAACGTCGAGGATGGCGTTGACGACGTGATCGGGAACCTTTTCCAGGGCGACCGGCGAGCGGTTCTCCTCGGCGTGGAGCACGGCCAGCAGCTTCCCCTCACGGTCATAGACCAGCGAGTTCTGCGAGATCTCCCCCAGGGACTCGATCTGCTCGGCGTCGCCGATCTCGCCGGCGGTCAGGACGCCCCGGACCTGAGGGGCCAGGAGCATCAGCCCTACCGCCAGCCCGCTGCCCGCAGCCGTGACAGTGACGAAGAAGCGAGCCAGGGGTCGCACGTTGCCCCAAAGGTACTGGAGGCCAGGGGCCATTAGTTCGCAGGACCCCCCGCCCGGCGGCGCCTCAGGTGACCTTGACGGTGCCGTTCATGCCCGGGTGCACCGTGCAGCTGTAGGTGAAGGTCCCCGCCTTGTCGAAGGTGTGCTGGAAGGTCCCGGAGTCCTTGATGTCGCTCTTGAAGGAGTCGTCGCCGGCCACGACGTTGTGGGGGATCCCCTTGTCCTCGAACCTCCAGGTGACCTTGTCGCCCGTCTTCACCGAGATCGTCCCCGGCTTGAAGGCGATGTCCTTCAGCACCACAGTGGTGGGCCCCGGAGCGCCGCCTCCCCCGGCGGCCGGCTCAGGATCGTCGCCGCAAGCGGGAATCACCACGAATGCCGTAACCGCCCCGATCCCTGCCACCCATCTCCGGTCGAGCCGCCCTCTGCGTCGCATGGCCCGATCCTAAGAGCCGAGTTGTCGGCTGGAACTCTTGACTCACGTTTTTACGGCGTTCTGGTCTCCTACCGGGGCGATGTGGCGGTGGCGGGTGGTCGAGTGGGCCAGCCGGCCTGTGGCGACAGCGGCGCTGGCCGCGGCCAGCCAGGTGTGGCCGATCGTGAGGCCGGTCCGTTGCAGCAGGCCCGGCGCCCAGCCCGTTGCCGTGGCGGCGAGAACGGCCGCGCCGACCGCTGCGGTGATGGCCGACGCCAGTGCGGCCCTGCTCAGGCCACGCTGAGCCAAGGACGGGGCCGCCAGCAAGGGCACGGCAGACAGCGAGATGTAGCCGGTTACAGCGAGGACCCTGTGGGCTGTGTTGACGGCATCGCCGTGCAGCGGCGTGAGGGCCACTCCGGCTGTGGCCACGGCGGTCACGGCGGCGGCCAGGCCGACAGGACGGCTCACGTGGCGGGCCAGCGCCGGCGCGGCACAGAGCACGCCCACGCTGAAGCCGGCGAAGCCGGCGGTCATCAGCGCCTGCGTCGACGAACCCGTCTCGGCCAGGCGACTGATGGCCTGCTCCACGGGGTCGTAGCCGCTACGCAGTATCCCCCCCGCCAGCCAGGCTCCGGCGAACGCCACCGGGCCGACGACACCACCCCAGGCCGCGGCTCGGCTCAGGCCGTCCGACGGCGAGGCCGGCGTGGAGCGACGATCGACACGTGGAACCACGCCACACACTGCCACCACGGCCGGCTGCAACCGGTGCAGACCGAGCAGGTGGTTGTGCTGCGTGCCCTTCCCGCCATCGGGTTCCTCTTCACCTTCGGCTGGTTCTTCGTGGACAAGCACCCGGCTGGACGGTGCTTGTCTGGTGTCGTGCCTTCTCCGTGCCGGTGGCCAACGCCACCCAGGGGGTGGCCGCCCCGGGATGATTTTCTCGTGCTAGTTGTGACTTCGGTGGTTCTGGCAAGACATGGGCGATGACTGGGGTCAACTTTCCCCCGGGCGTGGGGTCTAGCGGGAGTTTCCGGGCTACCTGAATGAGGGCCTGTTCATTGCCCTCGGTGGGTTTTTCAAAATAAGCCCCTGACCAGCGCGTTTGTGCTGGTCAAAGGCTCGCGTTTCTTCGCCCGATGGTGTATTACCTAGATATG
>DATLEK010000102.1:0-2940 GCA_035525365.1 Acidimicrobiales bacterium | reverse complement strand
GCTCGCCTCTTCATATCCCCCCGCACGGTCCAGGGCCACCTGAAGAAGGTCTTCGCCAAGCTGCACATCTCCTCCCGCCGCCAGCTCCGCGAGCAGGCGCACAGAGCCGAGGATCCCCTGTAGGGCTAGTTCTGCTTTCGGAGGGCCCCAGGCGGACGGCCTATTCCGCGGAAATGGGTACGAATGGCCCATTGGGAACCGAAAAACGCGCACGTTGGCTGAGACCCTCCAAGGTAGTCTCCGTGACGCTCGTCTCCACGCGTTGTTGAAGGGGGTCGATCAGGAAGCGGTGACGCCTGAGCTTGGCCGAGCTGCTCGGCCGCACGGGTCGCTCCGACACAACGGATGCCATCGTCGCCGTGACGGCACATGGGCTCGGCCGCAAGGGTCCGCATCCTCACCAGCGACCCTGACGATCTGCGAGCACTGACAGCGGAGATGCAAGGAATATCGGTGGTTCCCGTCTGAAGGAGCCGCAGCAGCGAACAGCGTGATCGCGTGACCTTCGCTTGCGTGGGATCACCCGCCAAGCTGAGTTCACAACGCCTACGGGAGGCGCTCGATGGCGCAGCGGCAGCCGGGCGCGCTCATGAGCCGCTTGTCAGCCGTGAGGAGCACGGCGTCCAGAAGCTCGGCCAGAGCGACGTAGGTCGCGTCGTAGCTGGTGAGGTTGGCTCGCAGTTCCCAGCACCGCTCCAGGAGCCGGCCGTGGGGAACCCGATCGACTCGGAGGGCTCGCAGATCGATGATGGCGAGTTCGGCCCGTCGCCCGTCGAGATCTCCAGCCAACACCATTCGCCGCCAGGCCGAGACGACCTCCACGTCCATCAAGTGGGGTGCGGCGAGCCGCTCGCCCCGTAACCGCTGCCTGGCCTGCTCGCCGTCCGGTCCGTCGTCAGCGAGCGCCGTCACAACGACGCTGGCGTCGACGACTATCACCGGGTGTCGCGATCCACCCGGACTGCTTTGGCCGCGGCCCGGAAACCGGCACGTCCTCCGGCCCGTTCCCCGGCCCGGTCGAGCAACTCGTCGAGCGTGGGTGTGCGCGCATCCTGGGCCAGATAGGCGAGCAGGTATTCCTGCAGGGACTGACCGGCCGCCGCGGCTCGCCGGCGAAGGATCGCATGGACATCATCTGGAACGTCTTTCACCTGGATGCTGGGCATGAGGTAATAGTAGCGCCGAAATGGCGCCAGTGCATCCGTTCTGGCGCCACATTTCGCCTAGTCGAGCGGCGACGACCTCCACCCCGAGGCGCCGGCGCCTGAAGCTGCGTCAGACAGCCTATGATTTCTGTATGACAATGCTGAGCTTCCGCCTCGATGACGAGGAAGCCGAGCGGGTCCAGGCTTGGGCCGACCGGCTCGGTGTGGACCGCTCGGAGTTGCTCCGGGACGCGCTGCGCAGACACCTGATCCGCCTCGCCAGCGAGAATGACGCGACGACGTGGGTCGACCAGCCGCTCGAGGAAGGCGAACAGTCCCTCGCCGCCATTGCCGATTGGGGCCCGGCCGAAGACTGGTCCGACTGGGCTGATGCAGCGCGGTGACATCTGGTTCGCCGTGACACCGGGCGGCGACCGCCCGGTTCTCGTACTCACCCGCGATCCGGTCGCCGCTCGAATTGGCTCCGTCGTCGTCGCCTCGCTCACCCGAACCCGCCGCGACCTGGTGTCCGAACTCGAACTGTCCGCTGACGCCGACGGTGTACCCAGCGACTGCGTCGTCAACCTCGACAACGTCCACACGCTTCCGAGAGCAGCATTCCGCCGGCGAGTGAGTTCGCTGTCGCCCGCCAAGCTTGCCGAGGTCTGCCGGGTTCTCGCCGCGGCCACCGGGTGCTGAACTGGCGCCACCCCGCCACTGCCCGCGAGCACTAGATGAGCAGCAGCTCTAGGACAAGCGTCCGCTATTGCCCGCGCTCGCACGGGGGTCCAAGATGGGCAAGTGCGAGTCCTGTCCCCGCCCGCCTCGCCGCTCGTCGGCCGGAAGGCCGAGACCGAGCAGGCCCTCGGGGCCCTTCGCCGCACGCGTCTGCTCACCCTGACCGGCCCGCCCGGGGTCGGCAAGAGCAGGTTGGCTCTCTTCCTGGCGTGGCGCGTCCTCCCCAGTCATCCCGGTGGCGCCATCTGGGTCGATGTGAGCAAGGTGCCGCCTCCCGATTTAGGGTCGAAGGAGCCGAAGCATTCGATCCTGGTCCTCGACAACTGCGAACATGCTGTGGTCGACTGCGCGAACTTTGCCGCCCATCTTGTCCATACTTGGCCCAATGTCACCGTCCTGGTCACCAGCCGCCAGGCACTGGGCCTGGTCGCCGAGCAGACTCTCAGCCTCCCCCCGCTGTCCCTGCCCGATGACGACAGCCCGGCGGCGGTAAAGATCAGTGATGCTGTCCAACTCTTTTGCGAGAGAGCCGTGGTCGTCCAACCCGAGTTCAGCATCGACGTCCACGCTCCCGAGGTGGTGGCCATCTGCCGCCGCCTCGACGGAATCCCCCTGGCCATCGAGCTGGCCGCCGCCCGCCTGGACGTGCTGTCCCCGGGTCAGATCCTCGACCGTCTGCACGATGAGGAGCTGGACTTTCTCGTCGGTTAGGCCGTGGTGAACGTGCCCGACCATGATCTCGGCCCTCGCCACCCAAGCATGCGGGCGTCGCTGGACTCGAGCTATCAGCTGCTCTCGGGCTCCGAGCAGATGCTGTTCCGGCGTCTCTCGGCGTTCGAAGGCGGTTGGCCCATCGGGGCGGCCGAGCAGGTCTGTGGCGGGGGCGACCTGGAACGCGACGAGGTCCTGGGCCTGTTGGCCGACTTGGTGGCCAAGTCACTGGTGGTAGCCGACACCACCGGGCGCGAGGCGCGGTACCGGCTGCTCGAACCCGTCCGCTGGTATGCCGCCGAGAAGCTGACGGAGGCCGGTGAGTCGCCCCGGACGGCATCCCGTC
>DATLEK010000082.1:0-9264 GCA_035525365.1 Acidimicrobiales bacterium | reverse complement strand
GGCCGCCAGCGTGCGTAGCGCCGGCACCCGGTGCTCGCGCTCGGTCGCCAGCGCCGCGGCACGCGTGGCCAGCCGCTCCAGCTGGGCCGGCACCGCCGCCGGACGGGTCCACTGCTCGGCCGCTCGCAGCGCCAGCGCGAGGAACGGCTCGACCACGCCCGGGCTGCGCTCCGTGCCGAGCACCCCGAGCACGCAGCCGAGCACCTCGTCGGTCGACAGCTCGCCCTTGACCAGCATGTCCCAGGCCGTGCTGACCGCCATCGCCCGCGCCAACGGGTCCGGCAGCGAGCCGGCCCGCTCCAGCATCGTGCGCAGCGAGCGTTCGTCGGTGCGGACCGCGGCGAAGGTCAGGTCCTCGTCGTTGACCAGGTAGAGGTCGGCGGTGGGGAGGTCGGGCACCGGGGTGCGCGCGCCCGACGTGTCGACGTACGCCGTCCCCACGCGCTCCAGCCCGTCTCCGGCGACGCGGAACGCGCCGACCGCGAGGTGGTGCTCCCGCGGCTCCTCGCCGCGCGGGCCGGCGGCCTGGACCTCGCCGTGGACCAGGGTGAGCGTGTCGGTGCCGGCCCGGTCGAACCACGCGCTGGTCCAGTCCGTCAGGTCGCGGCCGGCGGCGGCGCCGACCGCGGTCATCAGGTCGGCCAGGCGGGTGTTGCCCCACGCGTGGTCGCGGAAGTAGGCGCGCAGTCCCTCGACGAAGGCCTCCTCGCCCACGGTCGCGACCAGCTGCCGGAGCACCGCCTGTCCCTTGACGTAGGTGATCGCGTCGAAGTTCGCCATCGCCTGCGCGACGTCGGGCACGTTCCCGCGGATCGGGTGCGAGGCCGGTCCCATGTCCTGCTGGTAGCCTGACATCTCCGAGGCGGCGAGGTAGGTCGCCCAGGCGTCGGTGAACTCCGTCGCGTTCACGCTGGCCCAGGTGGCCGCCCACGAGGCGAACGCCTCGTTCAGCCACAGGTCGTCCCACCACCGCATGGTGACCAGGTCGCCGAACCACATGTGGGCCAGCTCGTGGGCCACGACGTCGGCCACGCGCTCCAGCTCCGAGCGGGTGGCCCGGTCCGGGTCCACCAGCAGGAGGGTCTCGCGGAAGGTGACGGCGCCCAGGTTCTCCATGGCTCCCATGGCGAAATCGGGAAGGGCGATGAGGTCGAGCTTGCCGGCCGGGTAGGGGACGCCGAAGTAGCGGCTGAAGTAGCGGAGGGAGTGGGCGCCGATCTCCAGCGAGAACCCGCTGAGGTCGAGCTTGCCCGGGACGCAGGCCACCCGTAGAGGCACACCGTCGACGTCCACCGCCTCGGTGGTCTCCATCGGTCCGACCACGAAGGCCACCAGGTAGCTCGACATGCACATGGTGGGCTCGAAGCGGACCTGCGTCCTGCCGTTGCCAAGGTCGGCGACCTCGGCCACCTCGGAGTTGGAGATGGCGGAGAGCGCCTCGTCGAAGATCAGGGTGACGGCGAAGGTGGCCTTCAGGTCGGGCTCGTCCCAGCAGGGGAAGGCCCGGCGGGCGTCGGCCGGCTCGAACTGGGTGGCCGCCAGCGCTTGGCGCCCGCCGTCCTCACCGGTGAAGCTGCTCCGGTAGATGCCCTGGAGCTTCTCGGAGAAGCGGCCGGCGAAGGTGAGGTGCAGGGTGTGGGTGCCGGCGTCGGCGGTGCCGTCCAGGTTGATCGTGAGCTGCTCGTCCTCGGTGTCGATCTCCGGGCGGCCGGCGAGGACCGTGCCGTCCTCAGCCGTAAGCTCGGCCTCGAGGATGTCGAGGTCCACGGCGTTGAGCACCAGGGAGGCGGTGGGCTCGTGCACCTGGATCTGGGCCCTCTCCTCGCCGGCGAAGGAGCTCTCGCCGATGTCGAGGGTGAAGGTGAGGTCGTAGTGGTCGGGAGAAACGGTGCGGGGGAGTCGGTGCGCGCTCAAGGACCGTCTTTCTAGCGCGCTCCGCTAGGTTCGCCGACCGTGCCCGGAGATGCTCTTGACGTGATGGCCGTGGGGCATGCCGTGGTGGACGTCATCGCCTCCGCCACCGACGAGGAGATCGACTTCCACGGCCTGGTGAAGGGCAGCATGATCCTGGTGGATGCCGGGCAGATCGAAACCACCTACGCGGCCATGGGGCCGGCGGTGGAGTCGTCGGGGGGGTCAGCGGCCAACACCGTCGCCGGCGTGGCCTCCTTCGGTGGGGCTGCCGCTTTCATCGGCAAGGTCCGCGACGACCAGCTCGGCCGGGTCTTCACCCACGACATCCGGTCCATCGGCGTGGAGTTCGCCACGGCACCGGCGACCGACGGGGAGGCCACCGCCCTCTGCCTGGTGATGGTGACCCCCGACGCCCAGCGCACGATGACCACCTACCTGGGGGCGGCTCGGGCGCTGTCGGCCGACGACATCGACCGCGACACGATCGCCCGGTCCCAGATCACCTATCTCGAGGGTTACCTATGGGACCCCCCCGATGCCATCTCCGCCCTTCGTCAGGCCATGGCCTGGGCCCACGAGGACGGTCGGAAGGTGGCTTTCTCGCTGTCGGACCCGTTCTGCGTGGACCGCCACCGCGACGAGTTCCTGGACCTACTCAGTGATGGCGCCGTCGACGTGTTATTCGCCAACGAGGCCGAGGCGCTGTCGCTGTTCGAAGTGAGCTCGTTGGACGAGGCGATGGGCGCGGTCCAGGGAACGTGCGAGATCGCCGCCTTCACCCGGGGACCAGCGGGCTCGTTGGTCGTGTCGGGCGGCGAGGTCGTGGAGACGCCAGCCGAGCCCGTGGACCAGGTGTTGGACACCACCGGGGCGGGCGACCTCTACGCCGCCGGCTTCCTCTTCGGCCTCACCCATGCCGCCGATCTGACCGCCTGTGCCCGCCTCGGCAGCGTGGCTGCGGCCGAGGTGATCAGCCACGTCGGCGCCCGCCCGCAGACCTCGCTGGCCGCACTGGCCGTCCCGGTGTTCCGCGAGAAGCCGAACCTGTAGCGAGAGGTGCCGGCTCAGGCGCCGCCGGCGGGCTTGCGGGCCCGGCTGGGGGCGACCCGGGGGGGCTCGTTGGGCATCTTCGGGTACACCGGGGGCCAGGGGGCGTCGGGCAGGCCGGCTTCCTGGTCCCGCTGGTGGAGGGCGAGCAGCGGCTCCAGCGACTGGGGAGCGGCGGAGGCCCAGGGGTCGCCGGCCCGCTTCACCCGTTCCGGAACGGTGGCCATCGTGAAGGCGTCGGGGCCCACGCTCTCCAGTTCGTCCCATGAGAACGGCGTCGACACCTGGGCCCCGGGGCGGGCCCGCACCGACCAGGCGCCGAAGATCGTCTTGTGGGGGGCGTTCTGGTTGAAGTCGACGAAGACCCGCTTCCCCCGCTCCTCCTTCCACCAGGCGGCGGTGAGCAGGTCCGGGCGCCGGCGCTCCAGCTCCCGGGCCACGGCCACGGCGGCGGAGCGCACCTCATATGAGGTCCACCGGGGCTCGAGCCTCACGTAGACGTGGATGCCCCGGTTCCCGGTGGTCTTGGGCAGGCCGACCACCCCCACCTCGTCCAGCAGGGACTGAACCTCCCGGGCTGCCTCCTGGACCATCGGGAAGGTGACGCCGGGCGTGGGATCGAGGTCGATGCGCAGCTCGTCGGCGTGGTCAGGATCAATTGCCCGCGTGGGCCAGACGTGGAATCCCAGGCAGCCCATGTTCACCGCCCACAGCACATGGGCCAGGTCGGCGGCCACCAGGGCGTCCGATGTCGTCCCGTTCGGCGTGCTGACCACCGCCGTCCGGAGCCAGGCCGGGTGGTTGTCCGGGACCCGCTTCTGGAAGAACGACGACCCCTCGGCTCCGTTGGGGAAGCGTTGCAACAGCACGGGGCGCCCGGCCATGGCCGCCATCAGCGGCTCCTCAACGGCCTGGTAGTAGCGGACCAGGTCGAGCTTGGTCTCACCCCGCTCGGAGAAGAACACCTTGTCAGGGTGGGTGATCACCAGCTCCTGGCCCGCCGCCAGGACGGGAACGCCATCCCCGGCCACCGCTACCGGCGCCCGCCCTCTTCCATCTCGGGGGGGAGGAAGGCGATGTCGAGGTCGGCCAGGCGCACGAGGGTGGAGGCGGTCCAGCTGCCGATCCCCCCGAGGAGCTGGTCGAGGCGGGCAGGATCCTCCAGGACGTCCTCTTCCAGGCGCAGGACACCGGAGTAGGAGACCTCCATGGCGAAGTGGACGACATCGGAGCCGGGCTCGCTGTGCTGCTCGATGCTCGGTCCGCTGCGCTCGGCGCCGTCACCCAGCGCCGACGGTCCGGTCTCGGGCAGGACACTCAGCACGGTGGCCGCCTCCGGGGCCGTGGCCATGCGCTGGATGCGCACGGCGATCTCCACGTCGATCTCCGGCGGATCGCCCACACCCTCTCCCATGGCCCAGGAGCGGTAGGCCGTCTGGCTCCAGGTGGGCCAGTCGAAGGCGATCTCGGCCTGCACCCGGGGTGGCGCTCCTTCACCGGGGAGGGTGTAGGAGGTCTCCCAGGAGAGGTCGCCCAGCAGGATGTCGATCTGGAGGCGTTCCTCGAAGGAATGGCGCTCCAGCAGTGCTCCCTCCACGGACCGCCGGAGTGCTCCGATGGCCTGGAGGAAAGCATGGTCGAACACGCGGCGAGGCTACCGTTCGCCGTGGACAATCCCTGGATCAGCCGGAGGGTGCTCAACTACGCCCACCAGGGCGGAGCCAGAGAAGGCCCCTCGAGCACGATGTACGCCATGCGCCGGGCGGTGAGCGGCGCCGGCGCCCACGGTCTCGAGCTGGACGTGCACGTAACCCTCGACCGCCAGCTGGTCGTGTGCCACGACGCCACCGTGGACCGCACGACCAACGGCTCGGGGCGCATAGCCGATCTGACGCTGGCCGAGGTGCAGTCCCTGGACAACGCCTACTGGTGGGTGCCGGGGACGGTGGTCCACCATGAGGCTCCCGAAGCCGACTACATCCTGCGGGGCCGGGCTCCCGAGGATGACCCTGACCTGCGTATTCCCACCCTGATCGAGGTACTCGAGGCTTTTCCGGGCACGTACCTCAACCTCGACATCAAGCTGACGGCTCCCGACGTGGAGCCCTACGAGGAGCTGGTGGCCAAGGTGCTGCTCGAGTACGGCCGGACCGACGACGTCATCGTGGCGTCGTTCCTGGACCACGCCCTCGCCGCCTTCTCCGCCCACGCCCCTGACATCAGCACCGCAGCCGGTACCGGTGACACCGCCGCCTTCTTCCTCGCCGTCCGGGGTGGCTCCGACCCGCCCCCGACCCCCCATCACGCCCTACAGGTGCCGGCCGAGCTGTACGGCCAGACGGTGGTGGACGAGGCATTCGTCGCCGCCGCCCACGACCATGGCCTGGCCGTCCATGTGTGGACAATCGACGAGGAGGACGACATGCGCCGGTTGCTGGCCCTGGGGGTCGACGGCATCATGACCGACCGGCCGAGCGCAATGGCCGCGGTACTGGCGGGGGCACAATGGCAATAGCGGCGCCGGCGGGGGCCGTGCCCTAAAGAAACCCGGTCCAGCAGCCGAAGAAGTTGTTCAGCAAGTCCAGCAAGTCCAGCAGGTCCAAACCCACGAAACGGCAAAAGCGGGGAAACCCGCTGGCGCAAAGCAACGGGTCTGACGGAGCGAAAGCTCACAAGGCAGCCGAGCTACCGAATGGGGGCTTCCGCCCTCCGTGGGATCTACACGTGGAGGGCATTTCGGATGGGGAAGCTGTCTCGCAGTCTTGCTGTCGGCGTGGCCGCCCTGGTGATGGTGGTGCTGGTGATCGGCAGCCCCATCGGGCTCCGAGCGGCCGCTGCCGACCCCGGTCGTGAGGCTGCCTTGCTCACCAAGCTGAACGAGCTGCGGGCCAGCCGGGGGCTCCGCCACCTCGGCGTCCGGGACGATCTCGCCGCCGTGGCACGGGCGTGGTCGGAGAAGATGACGCGGGCCAACGACATCTCCCACAACCCGAACCTCGCCGCCCAGGCCCCCTCGGACTGGACCCGGCTGGGCGAGAACGTCGGCCTGGGCGGAAACGTGCAGGACATCCACGACGCCTTCGTCGCCAGTCCCACCCACTACCGCCAGATGGTCGATGGTGGGTTCGACGCCGTCGGCATCGCCGTCACCCAAGGCGGCGACGGCACCTTGTTCGTCACCGTCAACTTCATGACCGGGCAGGGCACCGCCTCCGCCGCCTCGGCTCCCGCCCCCGTCGCCGCTCCGGCCCCCGATACGGCCGCGGCCCCGGTACCGATCCCGGCCGCAGCCGGCGGGTCCCGCGGCTACTGGCTCACTGGCGACAACGGCGCCATCTTCGGCTTCGGCGGCGTCCCCGTGCTTGGCTCGGCCGCCGCCGCCGGCCTGCGTCGGCCGATCGTGGGCATGGCGCCCACGCCGTCCCGTAACGGGTACTGGCAGGTCGGCTCGGACGGCGCCGTCTTCGGCTTCGGCGACGCCCGCTTCCACGGTTCAACCGGTGCCATCGCCCTCAGCCGCCCGATCGTGGGCATGGCCTCCACCCCGTCCGGCAACGGCTACTGGCTGGTTGCGTCCGACGGTGGCATCTTCGGCTTCGGCGACGCCCGCTTCTTCGGCTCTACCGGTGCCATCGGCCTCAACCGCCCGATCGTGGGCATGGCCTCGACCCCCTCGGGCAACGGCTACTGGCTGGTTGCCTCTGACGGCGGCATCTTCGCCTTCGGTGACGCCCGCTTCGCCGGCTCCACCGGAGCCATCGCCCTCAACCGCCCGATCGTGGGAATGGCCTCCACCCCCTCGGGCAACGGCTACTGGCTGGTCGCCTCCGACGGCGGCATCTTCGCCTTCGGCGACGCGGTGTTCCGTGGCTCCACCGGCGCCATCAACCTGGCCCAGCCCATCGTGGGCATGGCGACGACCTCTTCAGGCAACGGCTACTGGCTGGTCGCCTCCGACGGCGGCATCTTCGGCTTCGGCGACGCCGTGTTCCAGGGCTCCACCGGCGGTGCCGCCATCGGCGGCCGGGTCGTCGGAATGGCCGCCTGAGACGCCCGAGTTATCTGAGTCATCTGAGTCATCTACGGATCAGAAGGTTGGGGGTTCGAATCCCTCCGAGCGCGCTGGAATGCCCAGGTCATCGGGTACGTGACCTGAGCTTCGGCTCGCTTCGGACCCCTCTTGGCAATCCGTTGGCAATCCCGACGGGTTGAGCAACGGGAGGTGGTCCCATGCGCGGACACCTGCAACAGCGCAGCCCTAACACCTGGCGCCTGAAGGTTTTCCTCGGGCGCGACACCGCCGGAAAGCGGCGCTACATCGAGCGGACCGTCCGCGGCTCGCGCCGGGAGGCCGAACGCGATCTGGCTCGCCTGGTCGTCGAGGTCGACGACGGTCGTCACGCCGCGTCGGCGTCGATGACAGTGGGCGAGCTGCTCGACCGATGGTTGACATGGAGATCTCGCCGCCCGGCCCGGCACGCGTGCGTGAACTGCTTGCCGCAGCCTTCGACTTCGACGCCGACTTCGGCGTCTACCTGTGGGTGCTGGCCGCGACCGGGTGCCGACGAGGCGAGGGCTGCGCCCTCCGGTGGCGTGACGTCGACTGGGAGCACAGCGAGCTACTCATCCGCCGGTCGATTGCCATCGTGAAGGGCCAGGTGTTCGAGAAGGACACCAAGACCCATCAGGCCCGGCGGGTGAGCATCGACGCGGCGACGCGTTAGCTGCTCCGCGAACACCACGTTCGTTCACGGGAGCTGGCGCTCACGCTCGGCGTGGCCCTCACCGACGAGGCGTTCGTGTTCTCCGAGGCTGGCGACTTCTCCCGCCCGTGGCGTCCAGATGTCTGCACCAACTGGTTCGGCCGCCTCCGAGCCCAGCTCGACCTACACCACGTCCGCCTGCACGACATCCGCCACTTCATGGCCACCGCCCTCGGCCAGTCGGGAACGCCGGTGGCCACGATCAGCGCCCGCCTCGGTCACCGAGACAAGGCCACGACGCTCAACATCTACAGCCACGCTCTCCCGGCAACCGCCGCCGCCGCCGATTACATGGGCTCGCTGCTGAGCGGCACCGAACCCGGACGACCACGAGCGGCACGACGATGACGTCAGGGGCGGTGTGGGTTAGAGGATGGGGCATCGCGAGCGATCTCGAGGACTCGCTCGTCGCTGGCGGTGAAGAGGTCGAGGTCGGCGGCATGGACAGCGTCGTGGCCGGCCTCGCGGAGGCGCGTGGCGAGCTGGGGCGAGAGGTTGAGGTCGACCAGAAACCTCACGCTGGTCGCGTGAGGGGCAGCTCCCGTTCCCGGAGCACTTCTGCCGCGAAGCGGAGAGCCTCGGCAATATCCTCTGCCTCCAGGTACGGAAGATCAGCGAGGATCTCATCGGTCGCCATGCCGTCCGCGAACATGGTCACCACAGTGGCAACTGGAACTCGCATGCCGCGAATGCACGGCATGCCCCCCATGACATCTGGGTCCACAGTGATGCGGGAGAACGCCACCTCCAAAGGCTACCGGTACGATAGCGGCCAGCGCCGCGGGCATCCCGCAGGTGGTAACGGGTACCGGCTGCGCAAGGTCATGAGCGAGTGCAACGGGGTGGGCCAGATGCCCACTCAGGAGTTGAACCGGCGCCTCCGGAGGACGACCGTGGCCGCCGTGTCCACCACCGCCGCTTCCAAGCAGGAGGGTTCGGGCGGATCAAGGTGCTGTTGCAACAGGGCCGTCTCGCCCTTCCCCGCCACCCTGCCCTGCTGTCCCAGCTCTCGGCCCTGGCCTTCGAGACGCGTGAGGCCGGCACGCCACACATCTCCGTGCCCGAGCGGGCCGGCCACGACGATCTCGCCATGGCCTGTGCCTGGCGGTGGGGGTGAGGCCGTCGTGGGGTTCGGGTTGCCGCCCCCGCTACCGCACGGCTCCATGGTGGCCGAGGCCCGCCTCCCCGGTGTGAAGCTGGCACCTACGCTGAGCGGGTGGCCCAGTCGAGGGGATGGTCGTGACCGCCGCAAGCGGTCCGGTCCGCTTGCACCGCCTCGTGACGGAACGGCCCCGCTACCCGGCCGGCTGTTCCTGCAAGCTCATCGGCGAGTGCCGCACAGGCTCTTGTCCAGCCTGCTCCGAGGACATCGGAGGGCTCCCGCAACTTGCTGATGTTGTCGGGCAGCCACGCCACCTTTCCTCTAGGAAGTGGATGCGTTCGGCCCGCTCCTCCTCGCAGGTCAGCGGCACCCGGCAGGAGAGCACGGCGCGCTCCTTCTCAACCTCGACCCCCCATCGCTCGTTGAAGGACGGCCGCA
>DATLEK010000081.1:0-3293 GCA_035525365.1 Acidimicrobiales bacterium | reverse complement strand
GCCACCCTCGTCGGACGGGTGATTCTGGTGGGTGCGGCGCTGGTGGCGCTTCCGGGCTTTGTTACCGCCGTTTCCGACATCGCCGGCCGGGGTCCATAGCCAGCCGCATTTTGCATCCGACGGTCCGACCAAGCTCCGTTGCCATCGCCGGCCTGGACATACTCGTAGAGACTCGTAAGTCTGCTCGGCGCGTATGCGACGGATCACTCCTCGCCGCTCCCGTGTCGAGTTGGAAGTGGTCGTTCGCGCGAGCGTCAGCACGCCACCGACACCCGGTCACGGGGCGGCAGGGCGTCGGGGAAGTACGGGTCGAAGTCCGGCGGCTGATGCCCGTACTGGCTGTGCAGGGGGTCGTACGGCATCAGGCCGGCCTTGGCCCACGGCCGCTCGCCGGCCAGCGCGGCCTTGAACAGGGCGAAGCCGTCGTCCGGATCCTCGACCAGCGGATGCTCCTCGGGCAGCAGCCGCAGGTGCTCGGCCATGAGGGCGACCCGGAACTGGCGCGGCGTGAGGTGGCCGCCCCGGCGGATCCTGGCGTCGATCGTCGCTGCGGTGATCTCCGAGTCATAGCCCATTGACCTCCGGCTGAGGTTCGCCGATCCGATCGACATCCACACGTCGTCGGCCACCGCCACCTTGGTGTGGACGTACACCGGTTGGTTGAGCTGATCCACGCGTTGATGGCCAGGATCTGGGTGCCGTCCACCTCCGTCCCCGGACGGGCCTCGTCGGGATCCGGTCCCCTCCGAGACGCCACGAGCGGCAGGTAATCCTCCGGCGCCACCCGGCCTTCGGGGAACGCCCGACGAATGCACTCGCAGAAGTAGGAAGCTCCTCAGCGAGACTCTTGTGATCCACGAGGACCCGCTCGACCTCGGCCAGGAGGTGGTCGGACCACAGAATTTCGAACATCCCGAACTCAGCCAAGCGCAGCACGAGGTCGGCCAGCGACACCGGGTACAGCGTGGCGGTGTCGACGAAAACGCGCTCCAACCGCGGCACGGCTCGTGCTGTCAGTTCAGTCAGTACTCGGCTCCGCCATCGACGAGTGCGTTCACCGCGTCGGAGATCAACCGTTGGCGCTCGTCCCGCCCCTTGGTGAAGGCGATGACATCGGCGACGCGAAGGCGACGATGCCGGCTGCCCGGCAGACGCCGGGCCGGCAGCTTGCCAACGTCGATCAATCGGTCGACGAACTGGCGTGAGATCCCGAGCAGCTCTGCCGCCTCCGCGGGCGACACTTCCGACTCACCGCGCAGAAGGACGACTTCGTCGCCCGACGCGACCTCAGACACCGCCGTGGCGAGGAACCGCGAGAGCTCGCGGGACGAGACACGCTTCCCGTCGGGCTGCTCAACGATGACTTCGGCGCCAGCCTCGATGGCGCGGCGGAGACGATCGAGTTGTGCCTTCGGTACGCGAAACGATGCCGTGGGGACGAACGCGGTCTTGCTCATCGGTCGGCTCCTAATCGGTCAGGATACACCAACTGTCCCAACTGCAACCATATCCGGCACGCTCCGCGGCCAGCGGCGGATCGCGCCCCGAAGCTCAATTATCTGAAGTAGTTCTGATATGATGGGCAGCTGTGAGAGTCACCGAGCGGCCGTTTTCAGATCTGCTGCGCCACCCCAAAGACGTTGCCGGCGATCTCGAGGAGGGCGATGTCGTCCTGCGCCGGAGGGACGAGCCTGATCTTTGGCTATCTCGTGCGGATCGGGAGGCCGAGCGGTCGGAGGCCTTCGCCTCGGTTACCCGGACATTCCGGAACCTGGCCGTCCACTCGCCGGCCGCCCTGGCCAAGGCCCTCGGCGAGTCCTTCTCTTGGACAGAGTTCCTTCCTGTTGCGGATCGGCGTGCCTTCGTCGAGGAGTTCTCTCGCGTTGTGACCGCGGCGGCGGAATTCGACAACGTCGCCCCACTCAGCCAGCTTCTCCGTGAGTGGCGGGCGACGGCCGAGGTGCATGCCGACCCGAAGCTCGCCCGGCGCCTTCGACGCAAAGTTGAAGCCAGTGGCGAGCCGGTGGCCGTCCCCGCCGGCTGAACGGGATGCCGAAGCGCCGAGAACGGGTGGCGCCGCCGCCGGCGAGGAGTGGCTGGGACTTCCGCTATGCGACCAGCGACGCCGTCAACGGATGGGACAAGGTGTCCGCCGCTGCGCCGGCGAATGCCCGAGTGGCGTGGGAGCGCATCACGGCCGACCCTCGGGATCGCACCGAACGTCAGCACCCGCTCAAAGGCAGCCTCGGCGCCCGTGTCGTCAGTGGCATCAAAATGGAGCAGTGGCAGTATGAGGTCACCGGCGCCGGGCGCCTCTGGTACTGCATCGACGATGCGAACCGGATCGTCTGGCTCACCGATGCCAGCGTCGGACACCCGAAGCCGACGGAATAGCGCCTTGCGGACCATGGTCTCCCTCCGGCTGGTCTGGATAGGTAGCTGTCGAACGCAGGCTCGTAGTGTCGGGTCGTGCCCGTTCCTCCCGGCCAGCCCGTGGTGCACTGTTCGGTCGCGCTGCGCGAAGTGGAGCCGCCGGTGTGGCGTCGACTGCTGGTGCCGGGCGGCGTTCGGCTCGACAAACTTCACCGGATCCTCCAAGCAGCGATGGGCTGGGAGGACTGTCATCTGCACGCTTTTCGGATCGACGGTGCGCTCGCCGGCCGGGGTGTTCGGGTCAGGCGGCGTCCGGCCCACGCAGCGAGAGTCGCTCGGTGATGGTCACGTCGAGGGCGGCGGCGATATCGCAGATGCGGGCGAGGCTCGCGGAGCGGTAGCCGGTGGCCTCGTAGCGCTGACCCTGCTGCTCGGCGACTCCGAGCACGTCAGCGAGCTGCTCGGGCGGAAGAGCTAACCGACAAGGCGTACAAGGACCGCTGAGTCGGCGGCTTCCGAGCGTTGCGGCCATTGCTCGCCCGAACTCGCTGGTCGATATCAGCAGCCGAACTCGGCGTGGCGTCTGGTGAGGCCCGAGGAGGGTCACATGCTGTGGAGACACACCAGCGATGGATTCCGTCGCCGCCCGCTTCTCCCTTCCCATCAGGTGCCCGTACGCCGAGCGGGTGGCCCAGTCGAGGGGATCGGCGAGTGCCGCACAGGCTCTTCTCCAGCCCGCTCCGAGGACATCGGAGGGCTCCCGCAACTTGCTGATGTTCTCGGGCAGCCACGCCACCTTTCCTCTAGGAAGTGGATGCGTTCGGCCCGCTCCTCCTCGCAGGTCAGCGGCACCCGGCAGGAGAGCACGGCGCGCTCCTTCTCAACCTCGACCCCCCATCGCTCGTTGAAGGACGGCCGCA
>DATLEK010000028.1:0-6005 GCA_035525365.1 Acidimicrobiales bacterium | reverse complement strand
GACATCGCCAGCTCGATGCCCTTTGCTTGGGCGCGCTCCGCGAGCATGTCCAGCGTGCTCTCGATGGTCTCGACCAGGTTGAAATCAAGGCTTTCGAAGGATAGTTTGCCCGCCTCGATCTTGGAGAAATCGAGCACGTCGTTGATCACAGTCAGCAAAGTGTCGGCGCTGGTGCGGATCGTCTCGGCGTATTCGCGCTGGATGGGAGGCAGGTCGAAGTCCAGGAGCAGGCTGGTCATGCCGATCACCCCGTTCATGGGGGTGCGGATCTCATGGCTCATGTTGGCGAGGAACTCGCTCTTGGCCAGGTCGGCCGAGCGCAGCTGGCGGTTGGTGTCGTCCAGCTCCCTCGACCGCCGAACGATGTCGACCTCCATCTTTGCGGTGCGGGTCCGCAGTTCGGTGGTCAGCTCCTGTCCCTCGGCGCTTATCTCGGGGAGGCGGACGAATTCTGTTACGTCCTCCACTCTGTGGATGATGTAGGTCAGCGTCCCGTCGTCGGCCCAGACCGGCGAGTTGACGGGGCTCCAGTAACGGACCTCCAGGCCTCCGCCCTCGGCGGCCGGCCGGGGCAGGTCGTAGTGCTGCACCGTCATGGTGTCGGGAACGCCATTCGCCCGTACCCGCTCGAGAGAGGCCCGAAGGTCCCGCAGGACCTGCACCCCCGGATCGTCGCCGACATCGGGGAAGACCTCGAACAGACCTCGCCCCACGATGGCGGTCCGCTCCATCATGATCGCCTTCAGGTACTTGTCGGTGGCGGCGCGGACGGTGAAATTGGGATCCAGGACCAGGTAAGAATCAGGCGCTGCCTCGAACATCGTCTTGAAGTCCGGCGCGAGCGGAGTCCTCAGCGCACCACCGGATTCCTCCACGCCAAGCCCGTCCCGCCGACTCATCATTTTGGGGAGTGCGGGTTGCCGTGCGTCGGATCGCCGACGCACGGCCGCACGCAGCCGGCTGACGAGGTCCCGGGGCGAAAAGGGCTTCATCATGTAGTCGTCGGCCCCGTGGGAGAAGGCTTCGACCTTGTCGGCCGCGTCGGCGTTGGAGGTGAGCATCATGATCGTGCACCCGGCAGTGGACGGATCGGACCGCAGAGCCCGGCACACCTCGATGCCGGACATCCCGGGCATGGACACGTCGAGGATCACGCAGTCAGGCAACAGGTTTTGAACAGCCTCGAGCGCTTGGGCACCGTCGCTCGCCTCGTGCACCTCGAAGCCGGCCGCGGCCAAGGTCATAAGTGCCAGCTGGCGCACCTCGGGGGAGTCGTCGACAACGAGAACCCGTTCCGGCCGGTAGCGCTCGCGTTGCTGGGTCGGCATCCCCCCCAGTACCGACCGCCAGCCGACCGTGGCCTCCTCGGCCAGGAGCTGAGCGAATCCTTCCGCAGGCCTTGGCCGCGAGACGAGATAACCCTGGACCTCCTGGCAGCCGAGTACCCGGAGACGTTCGAACTGCTCGGCTGTCTCCACGCCTTCAGCCACCACTGACAGCCCCAAGGCATGGGCCATCGACACCGTGGCCGACACGATGGCGGTGTCGTTGGAGTCGTGGCCGAGACCGTCGACGAAGGACTTATCGATCTTCAGCTCGCTCAACGGGAAGCGCTTGAGGGCAGACAACGAGGAATATCCGGTGCCGAAGTCGTCGATGGACAGCTTCAGGCCCAGCGCGGCCAAACCAGTGAGGATGGCCACGGCACCATCGTTGTCGCTGCTCAAGATGCTCTCGGTGACCTCGAGGCACAAATGGCAGGCATCGATGCCGGCGGCGGCCAAGGCGCTGGTCACGACCCCGATCAGTTCGGGCACGAACTGACGGCCCGACACGTTGACCGACACCACCAGCGGTGGCTGGCGGGGGAAGCGCTTGTGCCACTGAGCGACCTGGCGGCACGCTTCCTGGACCACCCACGTCCCGATGGGCACGATGAGCCCGGTCTCCTCGGCCAAGGGGATGAAATCCAGCGGGGGAACCAGACCGCGTTCGGGGTCCTCCCACCGCAGAAGCGCCTCAGCCCCCGTGACCACGTCCGATTCGATCGACACCTTGGGCTGGTAGTGAAGGAGGAACTGGCCCTCGTCGAGGGCCCGCCGGAGGGCTCGTTCCGCCTGGCCCTGCCCGCCCCGTCCCGGGGCCGCCTCTGGGTCAAAAGCCCGTTGCTCAGTGCCCGACCCGTTGGGCTCCGCCCGTCGCGCATCTACCATCATGCACTCCTTCTGCTTCAGAGGGCAGGTGTCTCGCCGGGGTCCGGGGCGAGTGGACATCGTACCCGTAAGCCTGGAAATATTCCAACCTCCGGGGCCCTCCACGGCTCAGCGCGAGGACAGCTACCGGCCGGTGGAAGTCCCGTCGTCAGTGGGTGCCACGTTTAGTGGAAGTCGACCAGAAAGGCGGTGGTGTCGTCGCTCAGCACGCCATGATGGTCGAGCACGGTGTGGGACAGTTGACGGACGGTCTCGGCCGCGTCGAGGCCTGCCCTGGAGCGATCGCGTAGGAGCGCCACCAGTCTTTCCCGGCCGAAGTCCTCGCCACCCGGGCGATGGGCGTCCACCACTCCGTCGGTGACGCAGAACAGCCGGTCGCCTGGTTGAAGGACGGCGTGGGCAACCTCGGCGACGCAGCGACCCAGCTCGTCGCTGCCCAGACCGGCCGGCAGCGTCGGCTCACACGGCAGTGGACCCAACACCTCGCCGCCGCGGACGAGAAGAGGCAAGGGGTGACCGATGTTGATCCAGGTCAGCTGGCCGTCCAGCAGGTTGATCCGTCCGAGGATGCAGGTGACGAACTCGTCGCCTCGGCTCCGGGCTGCCACGGCGTCGTCCATGGCCTCATAGGTGGCTTCGAGATCGAGACCAGAGCGCCGACTGTGGCGGTAGCTGCTCACGGCAAGGTGGGCAAGCTGACTCGACACCAGCCCGTGGCCCATGGCATCGAAGACGGCGAAATCCAGTATGTCGCCGTTGACGGCGTAGTCGAAGGAGTCACCGCCGACCTCGTAGGCGGGCTGGATCAGCCCGGCCACCGACACCCGCCCGCTGTCGAGGCTCAGCGGCGGCAGCAGGTCCCACTGCATCTCGGCCGCCAGGCTGAACTTCTTGCTGCGGCGCAGGGACGTGTAGGCGTCGGTGCACTGGCCCCGGGTTATGAGCAGCGCGGCGACCACGCCGGCCAGGCTGTCGGCCAGAGCGCGTCCGTCGCCGTAGACCTCTGACATGGTGACCGACATCACGCCCAGGCGGGCGGCCCCGTCGACCACCACGCTCCACAACCGCACGCCGTCAGCGGTCGTTTCGTCCACCTGCTTGGCCCGAGTGAACGACCGGCCGCCGGCGGAATCGTCCATGCCGATCGACGCCGTAGCCGCCGAGCCGGCGATGGGCACGAGCCGACGTTGTTCGAAGTCGGTGACGTACACCGACAGCTCGCGCATCCCGAATTCAGCTACGCGCCGGGCAAGGAAGGACCCGATCTGATCAGGCGCCTGGCGCCTGGACTCATGCAGCAGGGCGGCAACCTGCGCGTACGCGCCCATCGACGGTCTCTCCCGGCCATGGACAGGCGGCAAGGTGCCTTCATCATCTGCGGTGGCCAACGTCTGGTCGTCCCCGGTGAAGGACTTGATGGGCATCACGACTGCTTTCCCTCGGGGCCAACGACGCGCTACCGGGGACCGGGGCGACGTGCCGGGAAAGGCCATTACGCGCGGCTGTGCGCTGCCTCAGACCTTACACCGCTTTCTGAGAGTCTCAGGCTTCACCCGGGGGCTCCCGGTCGCTCGAGCTCTGCAACAGCGAGACTTCCGTCGATGATCGAGTTGGCCACCCCGGCCAGGCGGAGATTGTGGCTACGGGCGTGGTTGCGCAAGGTGGAAAAGGCCTCCTCCATGGCGAGGCCAAGGCGCTCGGCCAGCACCCCCTTGGCCTGCTCGATGATCACGCGGCTGGACAGGGCATAGCTGAGCTGGTCATTGAGAACCTGCGCCTCCTTCACGGCCCGATGCTGGAGGATGGCGATGGTGGCCACGTCGGCCAAGGCGCGGGCGGCAACGCGGTCGGACTCATCCAGCTCACCCGGCTCGGCCCCGAACAAGTTGAGGGCACCGATGATCCTGCCCCGCAGGCGCATGGGTATGGCGTGGACCGAGCGGAACCCGGCCGCCAGGGCGACTGGCCCGAACTGGGGCCAGCGGTCGCCGGAGTCGGCCAGATCACGCTGCCACACGGCATCTCCGGTGCGGTAGCAATCCGAGCACGGCCCTTGCTGGGCCTGGATCTCGAAAAGCTCGACGACCCGCATAACCTCGCTGGAGGAGGCGACGACTCTGAGATCGCCTTCGGGGGCCACGAGTATCAGCCCGGCGGCGGATACCCCCAGCAGCTCCACAGAACGGTCGCTGAGCTTCGTCAACAGCTCGACCACGTCGAAGTCGTCGACGAGGGTGTCGGCCAGCTCCACCAGCGTCTTTACCAGCCCGGTATCTGTAAGCATGTCGCCCTTCTGGGGCGTCTCGCATCCTGGCTGCTCACGCCCCGACGCTCCATAGTAGGCGGCTTTGAAGGCACGAAGGGCACCAGGGCCTCGTCGACGCCTAGGGCATCCGGGACAAAGATCGCTATATATTGCTAAGTTGACACTTGGTTACAGCCGAGACAGAGACTGAGGGACGACGCACCTGCCGGCGGCGCTCAGGTATTGCCCCACCGACCAACGGCCTGAAAGGCACATATTCCATGACTGCGTCCCTCTCCCGTCTCTCACGCGGGTTCTTGGCGGGCGCCCTCGTCCTCGGCGGCGCCTTTGCCGTCAGCGGTGGCCAGGCCGGCGCCGCAGAAGCACCGGTCGGGCTGGGCACGGCCACGAGCTTCGCTGTTCTCGGCGGCTCGACGGTCACCAATACCGGTCCATCGGTCATCAGCGGCGACCTCGGGGTCAGCCCCGGCACCGCGGTCACCGGGTTCCCGCCCGGCACCGTCGTCAATGGCGTCATCCACGCAGCCGATGCGGAGGCTGGGCAGGCTCAGGCCGACGTCACCACCGCCTACAACGACGCCGCCGGCCGATCGGCCACCGTCAACGTCACGGCCGACCTTGCTGGCCAGACCCTCGTGTCCGGTGTCTACCGAGGTCCCACTCTTGGGCTCACCGGCACCGTGACCCTCGACGCCCAGGGCGACCCCAACGCGGTGTTCATCTTCCAGGCCGGCAGCACCCTCATCACCGGATCCGGAAGTCGCGTGTCCCTCATCAACGGCGCCGACGCCTGCAACGTCTACTGGCAGGTCGGCAGCTCGGCCACCCTCGGGACGACCACCGACTTCGCCGGCACTGTCCTTGCCCTGACATCGGTGACCGCCGAGACCGGAGCGACGGTCACCGGTCGGGTGTTCGCTCGCAACGCCGCCGTGACGCTCGACACCAACAGCATCACGAGGGGTGGCTGCGCCGCCATAGCCCCGGGGACGACCACGTCCACCACCGCGGCCACGACGACCACCCTCCCGCTGACCAGCATCACGACCCTCCCAGGCACGGCAGGCACCGCCGGCACGGGTGGCACGGCCACGGGAGGCACGGGAGGCACGGGAGGCACGGGAGGCACCGGCACCGTCGGCGCCACCCCCGGCACCGCCGCCACCACCAATCCCGGTACGGCGACGGCAACCTCGCGAGGCAGGCCGACCACCGGTCGTGGAGACAGCTCGACATCCACCGGACGCACCACCTCGCTGGCCAACACCGGCTCGGAGCTGACAGGGACGACCCTTGCCGGCGTGCTGGCCGTCATGCTCGGCGCCATGATGATCATGGCCTCGAAGACGACGCCCAAACCAGCCCCCTTGCACCGCCGCCGCCGCCGCTAGCGGGAGTTTCCGGGCTATCCCATGGCGGAGCGACATATCCCCTGCTCAATGGGGGTTCTCCTGTTCCGGTCGCGTATTACCTAACCGGCCTGTGACGGGTCGCCAGGGATGACCGCTATGGCGACTTCGTCGATG
>DATLEK010000027.1:0-23735 GCA_035525365.1 Acidimicrobiales bacterium | reverse complement strand
ACCGTGGAGTTGGTGGACGAAGGGAAGTGCCACCGAGGGCGCCTCTGGGAACGACTCCTCCAGCATCTGGCGCACCTTGGCGCTTTGGCTGCGGTGCTCGGCCAGTCGCTGTTCGGCGGCGGCGGCCAGGGCCGCATCGAGGCGCTGGAGGACCTCGTCTCTTCCCGGCGATGCCCACTGGGCGGGGCCCTGAACTGGCAGGCGGACAGCCAGGCCTTTGGCGCCGAGGCCTTCGAGCACCGGATACACCGCGGTTCGGGGCACCCCCGTCAGCTTGGCCAACTGGATGCTGTTGGCCGACCCCAGGCGGAACAATCCGAGCAACACCCGTGCCTCATAGGGAGACAGGCCGAGTTCCTCAACGGCTTTGCGTAGGTCCTCGGGAACCGGTGAAGCCTCGACCGCGACCAGGGGATCTATGGCAGCGGAGGCATGGCTCTCTCGGACGGTTGACATCGGTGGCTCCTGGGCCAATCTAGGCACTGCGGTGATTGTAACACCAGTATAAAGAAAAATGTTGACTTCTTGCGCGGAGTGTGGTTCTCTGTAGTCAGCCAGCAGTCGCTGGCAGCACTGGCGCCCGTTGGGGCTCTTCGAAGGGATGTCGATCATGCAGGTACAGCGCAGCAGTCACCGCAGGGTTGGCGCCGTGGTGGGGGCGTTGGTCTTGGTAGTTGTGGTGGGTGCTGCCACCGCTTGGGCGTGCAGCGCGCAGGCGTGGGTGTCGGGTCGCCCTGACTACGGGCCGGCCGGATCGAAGGCCACGATCACCGGATCTGGCTTCTACAACGGAACGGTCAGCGTCTACTGGGAAGACTGGAACGGAACGGTCCTGGCTACTCCCCAAGGGCCGAGCTTCGTCGTGGATGTCATCATTCCTGCAAATGCCGTCAATGACGTGCACGTCATTCATGCACGCGGCAACGGCACGTCTGCCTCGATGACCTTTGAGGTGGTGCCCGAAGGGGGCCAGCGCAGTGCCACGACCCCCACCGAGCGATCCGCCAACGAGGCGAGCACGGGTGGGCGATCCACGTCTGGAGTTCCTGCCGCTACCGGGGAGCCAGAGTCCTCTTCAACGCCGACACCCGCTGGTAGCCCTGCCACTGCCGGTTCGGGCGCCGTGGGGTTCCCGTCGGCCCAGAGCTCTGCTGAGGCCCAGCCCACGGGCGAGGCGACAACGCCGGCCGCTCCAGCAGTGTCGAGTAGTGGAGCTGCCACCGCCGCATCTGCAGGAACAGCAGGAACAAGCGCCGGCCCGGCCAAGTCGGGCAGCACCGCGGCCACCGGCACGCAGTCACCCGATGTGCCTGCCGGCGCTGGGGCAGTGCCAGCCGACCCCGAAGCTTCCGCCGAATCTCGCCCTGTCGCCAGCCGCGCCGCATCGGGTGATCTGTGGAGCGGCTTTGCCCCCGGGCTGCCCTCTGAGCGTGGAGCGAGCCTCTCCGGTGCGCTGCCCACGCCCTCGTCGGGTTCTTCCCCTCTGACCGCCGGTGTCATGCTGTTGGCCCTGGGCGTCGTGGCGCTGGGTGCCGGCTTCGGCTTGGCCGAGCGGGGCCGGGCACGAGTCGTCGCCCAGACCCGATAGCCGGACCGGGGGGCGATCGATGAGCGGCGGAAGCAGGGTAATGGCCGGGGCGGCGGCCACACGACCCCCATTGACATCTCGGAACGGGCCTACCGTGTGCTCCCTCGCCGACCGCCAGATGGGCCTTCTGTGCCGATAGCTGGTGAAGATCGTGTAGACGTCATGCCTGCGTCCCGACGCTCACGGTCGAGGGGCAGGGAAACCGCCTACCAGTCTCTCGGTGGCGATGGCGGGCGGCGGAGGCGTCCTGGCCGCAATATCGCGGCCCTCATCGCCCTTTTGGTCGCTGTGGTGTCGGCCGGAGCTTCGCCTGTCATGGGGCCGGCCCGAGCAGCTCTCCAGGGTGAATGGACCGACGCCGGCGACCTCGGCTTCGGTCGCATTGAGCACACCGCCACCATGCTGGCCGACGGCGCCACGGTGCTGGTGGCCGGCGGGCGGTGTGACCTCACGACCTGCCACCCGCTGGCAAAAACGGATGCCACCGCCTCGGTGGAGTTGTACGAGGACGGTTCCTGGCGTGAGGGCCCTGCGATGGTCGCCGCTCGACAGGAACACGTCGCCACACTGCTGGACCCGTCGTTGTGTCATCCGGCCCCACCTGCCCAGCCCCCGGACGGCTACCCCTGTGGGAGCGTGCTGGTGGTGGGCGGCGAGGAGGAACTCGCCGGTGAAGCGCGGCTCAGCACCGCCGAGCTGTACGACCCCGAGGCCGGAACCTGGAAGAGCTGCCCGGTGTTGGGCGCTGACGCCACATGCCCCGGCGTCCTCCTCCAGCGGCGCATCGGGGGCCACACCGCCACCCTGCTCGACGGCCCCGCCTGCCGCTCGGCCGCACCGCCCCCCCGCTGCGGCAAGGTGCTCGTCGTCGGCGGTTCCCTCAGCCCGGGGTCAGCCGAGTTGTACGATCCCCGTACGGGAACGTGGGCCGCGGCGGCCAGCCTTGAAACCGGGCAGGAGGCGAGCAGCCACACCGCCACCCTGCTGCCCGACGGCCGGGTGCTGCTGGCCGGCGGGGGTACCGGCTCTTACCACCGTTACTCCCACGTGTACGACCCGGTCGGCGACCAATGGGCGACGACCAAGCAGTTGAACCTCGGTCGCGTGTATCACACCGCAACCCTCCTCTCCGACGGGCGGGTACTGGTGGCGGGCGGGTCCGGGCGTTCAGCCGAGGTGTTCGACCCGGATGCCGACGCCTGGTCCGTCACCGGGTCGATGGGCACCGTCCGGGCGTTTCACAGCGCCGCCGTCGTCGCGGGCCATGTGTTGGTGACGGGGGGGAAGGATGGGGGGGGGGAGTTTTTAGACTCGGCTGAGGTGTACGAGCCCGCCACCGGGGCCTGGACGGCGACCGCCGGCCTGGGCGACGGTCAGGCGCGCGAGGGTCATACCGCCATCTCCCTGCCTGGCAGCGAGGTGCTGGTGGTGGGCGGGCGGACTCCCACCGGTAACGGGAGCATCTTAAACGCCTCGACGAAGCGCTACCGCACCACCACCGCGCCGGTCCCGGTGGTCACCGGGATCTCGCCGGACCACGGGCCCAGCGCCGGCAACACCGAGGTCACCATCACCGGCCACGGCTTCGTGGGTTTCACCGAGGTGCGGTTCGGCGGTGTCCCTGCCTCCGGCGCGCCCATGTTGGTGTCCGACGGCGAGATCAAAGCGCTCACACCACGGGATCGGCCACCGGGCACGGTGGATGTCCAAGTGGTCCATGCCGAAGGCCTCTCTCCCCCCGTCGCAGCCGGTCGCTTCACCTACGTAGACGCAGTGGGCTGGTCGAGCGCCAACGGGTTCACCATTGGGGTTGGCCCAACAGCCACCGCGCTTCCGAGTGGGCAAGTACTGGTAGCTGGGGGAGCGCCGAACCTTTACCGAAACCGTGGCCCTTCCCAGATCTGGGATCCGCCAACCGGTACGTGGCGCCGCACAGGGTCGTCAGCGCGTAGCCACTCCAGTGCCACCGCCACCTTATTGAGCGACGGGAGGGTGCTGCTGGCGGGTGGTACTGTCGGTTCACTGGATCCCACGCCCGATGCCGAGGTGTACGACCCGGACGCCACTGGGGTAGCTCCCACGGAATCGATCACGGAAATATTCGACGTTCCGACTGTGGAGACCGTTCAGGGCGGCTGGGCACCGACTGCGCCGATGATCGTGCCGGGCCGCGCACAGCACACGAGCACCTTGTTGGCCGACGGATCGGTGCTGGTGGTTGGCGGTGACCGTGACAATGCCTCGGACACTGGCCTGACTACCGCGGAGCGATTCCACCCTCAGGAACGCCCGGCGACGGGGTGGTGGTCACCGGCCGGAACTTTGAGCTCGGCCATCGCTGGGCACACTGCGAGCTTGCTGCCCGACGGCAGGGTGCTGGTTGTCGGTGGGTGCACGGACAAGCGTTGCAGCAGCGGGCCTGCCCCGTCGACGTACATCTACGATCCGGAGTCCAACTCGTGGACTGCCGGCCCGACCATGGCGTACTCCCGGGGGAAGCACACCGCCACAACGATGGCCGATGGGAAGGTGCTCGTCGCCGGCGGTTGCTCCGGCGTCGTCACCCGTGAGGCTGCGTGTACCGCGTATTCGGCCACGGCTGAGGTCTTTGACCCAGCCTCTGAAACCTGGGGCGCGGCGTCCCCTCTCCTTGAGGCCCGCGAGCGCCACGCTGCGGCCCTCCTTCCTGGTGGCAAGGTGTTGGCCACCGGTGGAAGCAGCAGCAAAGCAGGAAGCGATGTCGTGCTGACCAGCGCGGAGCTGTACGACCCGATTGCCGACACCTGGTCCCCGGCTGCCGAGCTCCTCACCCGCCGTGGGGACCACGATGTCGTCGTTCTGCCCGAAGGACCGGCATCGGTCTGCGGGGCCAATTGCGGCAAGATGTTCATCGTCGGCCACCTTCAGTCCTCAGAGCTTTACGCCCCACCGCCGGAGGTGACTGGCGTGACGCCGGCCACCGGTCCCACCGCCGGAGGCACGGCTGTTGCAATCGTCGGAAGCGGCTTCTCCGGGGTCACCAGCGTGGGCTTTGGCCCCTTCGCCGCCGCCAGCTTCGCCCCTGACCCCGAACGGCCGGCCACCCGCCTCTTGGCCGTGACTCCCAAGCACGGCCCGGGAGTAGCCGACGTGGCGGTGGCCACCTCACCCGCCACTGGCGTGGTTTTGGAGTCGGTCCCGGCAGCCGGAGGCCGTTTCTCCTACTTTGCACCGGACCGGCCCCTGGACCTAGTGGCCAGCGTTGTGTCCGACACCGCCATCCGCTTGGACTTCCTGGCCCCCGACGACCCGCTGGCCACCCGCTACGTGGTCAAGCAGGGCGCCTCCTCACTCGACACCGGCGATGCCTTCGATGCCGCCCCCAGCCTTTGCGGGGTGGTCTGCGATCTGTCGCCCGAGGCTGGCCAGGCGCCTCCAGACCGTCAGTTCCTCGTGGTGGACGACTTGACGCCGGGTACCACCTACCACTTCGCCCTGCGGGCGCAGCGTCCAGATCAGAGCCTTGGCCCCCGCTCAGCCTCGGTATCGGCCACCACCTCCGGTGTAGCTCCACAGCCCCTGCCGCGGATCGAAACCGGATGTCGTGCCGTGGATGCTCTAGCCCCCAATGAGGTGGCCTACCCCGCCGGATATTCCTTGATCGGCCTTCCCGCCGGCACGGTGGTGGGCTCGCAGTCTCCTTTGTACGGCTGGCTCGACCTTGGCGCCGGCGGCGGCTACTCGGCCAGGACCTCCTCCGAGCCGGTGACTGGCGGCCACGGCCAATGGGCCTACTTCTCCTGTCCCAAGGTGCTCGGCCCGCTCGCCCCCGGAGACAAATCCGTCCGTCTGCCCCTTGGCGCCTACCGGGCGTCGATGGTGGGAAATCCCTCGGGCACGTCCCGGGCATCGGTGACAGGCTATGACTATGCGGCCAGCTGGAACCCCGCCCTCAACGACGGTGCGGGGGGATACGCCCTCTCGGGCTACCGGGAGGCCCAGACCCTGGACGTCGGCCAAGGGACATGGGTTTTCGCCTATGCGCGAAGTGAGATCGCCATCGCAGCACAAGGTTGACATCGGTGGCCCTTCTCGTGCTGGCCGCTAGATCTTTCGCCTGAATGGCCGGGCACCGCGGCGCGGGTCGGACTGGCCGCTCGCGCCCCCGATCGTGGTTGTTGGCGTGGTTGCTCATCGTCGTCGCCGGAGTGGTCCTGTTCCTGGCGGGAGACGACCGCCGGGAAGCTACGGCTTTGGTCGTCGGGCGCAACCTGCCCATCAACGTCGGCGCCGTCGACAAGCGCGACATCAGCGCCAACAACTCGCCGAGCGCGGTCGCGAATCCGACCGACCCGGATAATTTGGTCGTGTCGAACCGAGTCGACCTACCGAGGTTCTCCTGCGCCCTGCACCATTCCCTCGATGGCGGGGCCACCTTTCGGGCGACGACCATTCCCTTCCCCGAGGGCGAGGAGGCACCGCCCCGTTGCTTCGCCCCCGATGTCGCATTCGACACAGCAGGTGTCCTGTACGTGTCGTTCGCCACCCTGATCGGCTTCGGCAACCAGCCCAACGCCATCTGGCTGGTGAAGTCGAGCGATGGCGGGCGCACCCTGTCCGTGCCGACGCGGGTGCTCGGGCGCCTGGCTTTCCAGACGCGCCTGTCGGCCGATCCGACACGCGCCGGGCGGCTCTACTTGTCGTGGCTGCAAGCCGAGACAACGGCCAACCTCTCCTTCCCCACCCCGGGCAATCCCATCAACGTGGCACGCTCCGATGACGGCGGGGCCACCTGGGGCCCGCCCGTGCAGGTGAACCCGGCGACCCGGGGGAGAGTCATCGCACCATCGACGGCGGTCGGGGGCGACGGCGCCGTCTACGTGGTCTATCTGGACCTCGGCGACGACGCCCTTGACTATCACGGCGCCCACGAGGGGAAAGGCGGTGACGCGTATGCCGGGAAGTGGTCGCTGCTGGTTGCTCGCTCTGGCGATGAGGGATCCACATGGGCCGAGACGGTGGTCGATACGCGCCTGGTCCCAATCGAGCGATTCATCGTCTTCACCCCGCCCACCCCCTCGATCGCCGTAGGTGATGATCACGGCGAGGTTTTCGTTTCCTTCCACGACGCCTCCCTGGGAGATGCCGACGTGTGGGTGTGGTCGTCGGGCAACGGCGGGGTCAGCTTCTGGAATCGTCGCCGCGTGAACGACACTCCCACAGGCGATGGAACCTCGCAGTACCTGCCCAAGCTGTCGGTGGCCCCGAACGGGCGTATCGATGTCGTGTACTACGACCGGCGCCAGGACAGTAAAAACCTTCGCAACTCAGTGTCGTTGCAGTCCTCGAAGGACGACGGCACCACATTCGGGCCCCGGGTCCGGATCACGGACATGAGCTTCGACTCCCGGGTTGGCTTCGGCAACGCCCGGGGCATGCCCGACCTTGGCAGTCGCCTCGGCCTTGTCTCCACCAACGACCGTGCGATGGCCGTGTGGACTGACACCCGGGGCGGCACCGAAGCATCCAACAAGCAGGACGTAGCCCGGGGCGTGGTGGCGTTCACCCCCGCCGCATCCCTGAGGGACCCGTTGCGGCTCGGCGGAGCGGCACTCGCTGGTCTTGGCGTACTGGGCACCGTTTCGTCGCTGGCCCGCCGCCGCCGGCGGCGCCGCCGCTCGGGGACGCCAGGAGCTTCTCCAGAGCATTCGTCCGGCTCCGGCGTAACCGCCGCGCCCTTCGTTGGCTGATAAGGCCCTGACGCCAATTGGAGCTGCTTTGCCCGAGCCGTCAGTAGTGCTGCCCGTTTGGGCCCCGGTCGGAGTGAGTTGCCGGTACCGTGAAGTGCGGCTCCGGCGACGTGCCGACGGCGGATCAGCGCCTAGGGGAAACTGACTCCGTTGACACCGCCGCCGCTCCGACCTCCCGCTGACTTCTTCGCCAGCCCGCACAGGACGGCGGCGACCATCTCGCCCGATGGTTCAACTCTTGCCTACCTCGCCCCCGAGGACGGACAGCTCAACGTGTGGGTCCGTTCGTGCGTGGGCGGCGAGGAGACGTGCGTGACTCACGACCGCAGGAGGGGGATCGCGTCGTACTGGTGGTCGCAGGACTCTGGGCGGGTGCTGTACCTGCAGGACCAAGCTGGCGAGGAGAAATTCCATCTGTTCTCAGTTGATGTGGGCGCGGCGCACGGGCCGCCACGCGACCTCACTCCGTTGTCCGGCGCCAAGGCTGACCTGCTGGCCTTGCCTCGCGGCCACCCGGATGTTGCCGTGGTGGTTCTCAACGCCCGTTCCCCTGAGCTGTTCGACGCCTACCGGATCGACATCGCCACCGGCCAGATGACGATGGCGGCTCAGAACCCAGGCTCGGTCAGCGCATGGATCCCCGACGTCGAGGGCCAGATCCTCGCTGCGCTGGCCATGCGGGATGACGGCGACTGCGAGTTGTTGGTTCGCTCCTCCGAGAAGGAGCCGTTTCGTGTGCTGCGGCTGTTCTCCGGCGAGGATCTGCCTTTCCCTGTTCCCGGGCGGGCGCCGCTGGTCGGATTCACCCCGGCGGGCGATGCGCTGTGGCTGGCCTCAGCGGCCGGTGTCGACCGGTTCCGCCTGATGCAGATCAACCTAGACACAGGCGCCGAGACCGTCATCGACGCCGACGAGGAAGCGGACCTCGTCAGTGTGGTGCGCCATCCGAGGACCGGGGCGGTGCTGGCGGCGTGTTACCTGCGCGACCGAGCGGTGACCCACCCACTGGAACCGGGGTTCGCGGCTGTCCTCGAGGGCCTCAGACAGCTCAATGACGGCGATCCTGTCTCATTCAGCACCGAGACCGCGGCGCGGCGATGGGTGGTCACCTATGAGAGCGACCGCGATCCCGGCACCACGTACCTCCTCGACCGCGCCGGCGGCGAGCCGGAGTTGTTGTTCCGGAGCCGGCCGTGGATCACTCCTGAGACGCTGGCCCCCGTCGAGTCCGTGACCATCAGGGCACTCGACGGCTTGGCCCTGCCCTGCTACCTGACCCTGCCCGTGGGAGTCGAGCCACGCCGGTTGCCGGCGGTGTTATTGGTCCACGGCGGTCCCTGGTTCCGTGACACCTGGCGGTACAACCCGGAGGTCCAGTTCCTGGCCAACCGCGGCTACGCCGTTCTGCAGACCAACTTCCGCGGCTCGGTGGGCTTCGGCAAAGCGTTCATGCGAGCCGCCATCGGCGAGTTCGCCCGTTCCATGCACGACGACCTGATCGACACGGTCTCTTGGGCCGTGGAGGCCGGCTACGTGGACCCGGCCAGGGTCGCCATCGTCGGCTACTCCTACGGCGGCTACGCAGCCCTGGTCGGAGCCGCCTTTACCCCAGAGGTGTTCGCCGCCGCTGTTGCCCATGCCGGCCCGTCCAATCTGGTCGACCTCATCCGGTCCTTCCCGCCCTACTGGCGCCCGCTGTTGGCCAGCACCTGGTTCCGCTACGTGGGGGACCCCGGAACCGCCGAGGAGCCGAACGAGGCGGCGGTCGCCGACCTGTTGGCCCGCTCTCCGATATCCCGCGTCGAGGAGATCCGCACTCCACTTCTCGTGATCCACGGAGATAACGACGCCCGGGTCGCCAGAACGCAGTCCGACGATCTGGTGGCACGGCTCCAGGAGCTGGGGCGCGACGTGCGCTACGTGGTGAACGCCGGCGAGGGCCACGGCGTAGCCGACCCGGGGGCCCGGGTGCAAGTTTACCGGAAGATCGAGAGCTTCCTGGCCGAGCACCTGGGAGGTCGCTGGGGTGAATGACGTTCACCGCAGTCAGCCAGGTCGGGTACTTCTAGATGACAACCTGGAGCATACGGCTGAGGCGCCTCTGTGGTGCGGGAGCAGCTCGAGCCGAGTCTCGGCCGCCGCCGCCTGGTGGGCTCTACCTGCTCTCCGGCATTTGGTGCTGGCGTGTCCTCGATGTTGTTCCTTGGCCCTGACTCGGTGTCCGCTCGGCACATCGAGCTGGGCGCAGGACAAAGACCCGAGGTAGTCATGATGACACGCGTCATGAAGGGCACGAACAATACGGTGGCTGTTCTGGGACCGCCCGATCTGGCCAGGGCCGTTGTCGACCGGTTCCAGGACGCTTTTGGGAGGTAAATGTCGGCCTCGAGGTGTGCCGGCGGATCAGGGCGTGGTCGGACGTGCCCATCATCGTGCTCAGGTGGTCGAGCTGACCCCGAAGGAGTTCGGCTTCCTCAGCGTGCTAGCCCGAAACGCTGGTCGCGTCCTGACCCATCGGATGATCCTGAAAGAGGTCTGGGGACCGACGTACGGAGACGAGACGCAGTACTTGCGTGTGTACGAGCCAGATCCGAAAGAAGCTTGACGACGACCCCGCCTCGCCGCGTCTTCTCACCGAGCCAGGCATTGGGTACCGCCTCGTCGAGCGCGGAGACGAAGATCCAGGGCACTCGCACTCACCCTGAGAAGGTGGCTTCGCCCCGGCTCACGCGCATCGCGTAGCTTCCACACTGTGACCTCGATGCTCAAGCGACTGATGGTCGGGCGGCCGCTCTCCTCCGACGAGGAAGAGCATCAGCGCATCCCCAAGAAGATTGCCCTGGCGGTCTTCTCCTCCGACGCCATCTCCTCAACCGCCTACGCCACCGAGGAGATCCTCTTCGTTACTGCCCTTGGCGCCTCGAGCCTTGCCCTCGGTCTCTCCAACCTCGTCCCGATCGGTGTAGCTGTCGCCATCCTGCTGGCCATCGTCACCTTCTCGTATCGCCAGACCATTTTCGCGTATCCAAGCGGTGGAGGCTCTTACATCGTCAGCCGGGAGAACCTGGGAAAGATGCCCTCGCTCGTTGCCGGCGGTTCACTGCTGGTCGACTACATCCTGACAGTTGCCGTCTCCATTTCGGCTGGCGTTGCAGCCATCATCTCGATCCCCACCTTCCGAGGGCTTGCCGAACAGCGTGTGCTGCTCTGTCTGGGGCTCATCGTCTTCATCACAGTGGTCAATCTACGAGGTGTGAAGGAGTCAGGCCGCCTCTTCGCGCTACCCACCTATATCTATATCGTCTCACTCGCCACGATGCTCGGGATCGGCCTTTTCCGGACTTACTTCGGGGACATCAACCCTGTGCCGTTCGACCCTGAGAAGTTCGAAGGCCTACGGGAGGCCGGCGGCAACCTGACCCTCTTTTTGCTTCTCCGAGGTTTCTCCTCTGGCGCCGTTGCCCTCAGCGGCGTGGAGGCGATCTCAAACGGCGTTCCAGCATTCAAAAAGCCCGAGTCCAAGAATGCGGCCACAACACTGCTCTGGATGGCTGGGATACTGGGAACCCTTTTCTTTACCGCGTCGGTCTTGGCCCATCACCTGAAGCCCTTCCCGAGCCACGAGGAAACCGTCCTCTCCCAGATGGCTCGGGCGGTCGTTGGCGACGGACCGTTCTACCTGGTTCTGCAGTTCGCCACTGCGGCCATCCTCGTGCTCGCTGCGAACACCGCCTATGCCGACTTCCCCCGTCTGTCGTCGATCATCGCCCGCGATGGGTACCTTCCTCGGCAGTTCTCCAACCGCGGGGATCGGCTCGTATTCTCGAACGGTGTCCTGTTCCTCGCCATCGCTTCCGCCGGCCTGATCGTGGCGTTCGGTGGCATCACCTCGGCGCTGATCCCTCTCTACGCCATCGGTGTGTTCACCTCCTTCACCCTCAGTCAGGCCGGCATGGTCCGCCACCACCTCAGGCTCCGGGAGCCGGGCTGGAAAAAGGGCACAGTCATCAACGGTGTTGGCGCGGTCGCCACGCTTGTGGTCACCCTCATTGTCGGGATCACCAAGTTCGCAATTGGCGCCTGGGTGCCGATCGTGGTGGTGCCGGGGATCATCGCAATCTTCCTGGCCATCCGGCGCCATTACGACCAGGTGGTGGCAGCGATCACGGTCACGCCTGAGCAGGTGCGGCCCGAGCCGCTGAATCACACCGTCGTGGTACTTGTTGGCAGCGTCCACAAGGGCGTACTCAAGGCTCTGAACTACGCGAAGTCTCTCCGGCCCAATCATCTGACGGCTCTGTACGTAGCTTTTGATGACGCAGACAGCGAGCGCATGCAATCCGAATGGCGACGATTCAAGATCGACGTACCTCTCGATATCGTCAAGTCTCCCTACCGCGAGCTGAGCCAGGAGGTCGAGTTGTACCTCGACGATTTGGACGAGCGCTGGCACAACGACACGATCACCGTCGTGATCCCGGAATTTATTGTGCGGCTACGGAGTTTTGCCAACTTCCTTCATGGCCAGAGCGCGTTGGTCCTGAAGTTGGCTCTGCTCGATCGTCCCAACACAGTTGTCACTTCAGTGCCGTTTCAGATCGATAAGGCTGCAAACCGGCGGGAGCGGTCTCGGGCCAGGGCCGTGGCTCGCGACAGGGCACGTGAATAAGCGCCTCCTCGGCCCGTGACAGTTGTTCTTCACAAGGCTGCGCGAGCGTGTCGGCCTCGAGCACCTTGACTTCCACTACCTGCGCCTTGACCTCGTCCGGCACCTCTGCGAGATTCGTGTAATGGCTGCGACAACGCCGGCACGAAATGGGACCTCCGCCGACCCGGAGGTTCTCGCCATCCTGCGGGCGCTCGCCGATCCCAACCGGTTCCGGCTGTTCTGCGCGCTCCGGGGCATGGAGCGCTGCGTGCGCGACCTCGTGGCCAGCGAGGGCATGGCGCAGCCCCTCGTGAGTCACCACCTGCGAGTGCTGGAACGGGCAGGACTGGTCAGGGCCCGTCGGTCGCACGGCTTCACGCTCTACGCGCTGGACCCCCGCGGCCTGGCCGCGGCCAAGGCAGCGGTGATGGATCTTCTCGATCCCGAGTCCCTCAGCGCCCTGGCCATGCCCGGGGGGAACTCGGACTGCTGCCGATAGCCAGGTGGGGCCGGCCTTCAGCCACCGCCACGACCGCCCTCTCGTCGGGCTCGTGGAACCGATCGGGCAGGCTGACAACCGCGTGGCAAAGCCGCGCGAGCTGGGCCTCGTCATGGGACACCACCAGCACCGTCCGCCGGTCGCGCAGACCGGCCACGCTCGCCTCCACCGCCGCCGTGGCGGCCGCGTCAAGTGCGGTCGTCGGCTCGTCGAGCAGGAGCAGCGCGGGGTCGAGGGCCAGGGCCCGAGCCAGACAGAGGCGCTGGCGCTGGCCGACGCTGAGTTGGTCGGCCGGCTCGTCGAGGCGCTCGACGACCTCGTCCCACAGACCGGCCTCGACGAGCGCCATTTCGGCGCGTGCACGCAGCTCCGACCGACTGGCCCGCACCACGTGGCGGAGCCCAAGGGTCGCGTTGGCCAGGATGGAGCCAGGGAAGACCACCGGCGTCTGGCCGACCAGCGTGGCCCGGGCCCGGAGGGCAGGGAGCTCGACCGAAGAGCTGGCGACGTCGACGCCCAGTACCCGGATCTCGCCGGTGCGGACGAGGCCTTCGGGCAAGAGCCCCACCAGGGCGCGTAGCACGGTCGACTTTCCGGCCCCCGAAGGGCCACGCAGGCCCAGGGTCGTCCCCGTGGGCAGATCGAAGGAAAGGGGACCGACCAGAATTCGGTCGCGGCACGAGACCACGAGGTCGCGGGCGCTCACCGCCGTCACGTGGTCCTCGCCTGCATGCGACGGCGGGCGGGGACGGCGGCAAGAACCAGCAGCCCCGCCACGATGATCAGGGCCAGAGCAGCTCCCCAGGCGGCGTTCATTGCCGCGGGGTCGGCCGCGTCCTGGGCCAGGGTGAAGATGTGGGTCGGCAGGGCCGCCACCGGGGAGTCGACCACGCCATCGGGAAACGTGGGTGCGCCCGAGAAGACAGCGGCGGTGAAGAGCAACGGGGCCGTTTCACCGGCCGCCCGGGCCAGCCCGAGCAGCAGCCCGGTGACCATGCCGGGCAGTGCCTGAGGGAGGAGCACCGAGCGCACGAGCTGGTCACGGCGCAGCCCGAGGCCAAGCGCCGCCTCCCGCCGCCCCGCCGGCAGGGCGGCCACACAGGCGGCCACGGCGATGACCACCGGGGGCACGGCCACCACGGCCAGCACGATGCTGCCGGTCAGCCAGCTCCTTCCCCAGCCCAGACGCGCGCTGAACAGCCAGTAGCCCCACAGCCCGAGGAGGATCGAGGGCACGCCCCCCAGGGTCAGGGTGAGGGTGCGCAGCCAACGGGCCGCCGCCGGGCGGGCGTACTCGGCCATGACGAGGCCCAGGCCGAGGCCCACCGGAGCGGCCAGCAACCCGGCGACCCCTACGAGTAGCGCCGTGCCGGCCAGCTGGTCGCGGATGCCGCCGCCGCTCGCCCCGCTCGAAGGCCGCCACCAGAAGCGGGGGTCGAGCGCCCCCCGGCCCCTGATAGCCACGACGACGACGATGGCGGCGATCAGGACCAGGATCAGTACGAGCACGGCCACCACCGCCGCCCTGGCAATTCGGTCGCGCCCCGCCCGCCCGCCGGCCCGGCTGGTCATGGGAGTGGCGCGCCATCGGCGTCGACTGGCCTTGTCGGCAGCCCGGCGCTGGCCGGCGATGGTCAGGGCGGCGACGCCCGCCAGGAGCAGCAGCCCCAGGGCGCACAGGGCAGCCCAGTGCGCGCCGGAGGTTCCCGCCTGCACGCTCTCGGGCCCGTTGAGCTTGGTGGTGAGCGTCTGGCCCGGGTGCACGAGGCGGGCCACGGTGTCACCCAGGGACGACGGCAGGCGCCCGTCCGCCCGCCCGACGACGAGGAACACGGCGATGGTCTCGCCGATGGCGCGGGCCACTCCCAGCAGGGCGGCTGCCGCCATCCCCCTGCCGGCGTGGGGAAGCACGCCGGCGCGCACGACCTGGGTGCGGGTGAGCCCGCACGCGGCGGCAGCTTCCCGGTAGCGGTCGGGCACGGCGGCCAGGGCGTCGGCCGACACGGCGATGATCGTGGGCAGCACCATCACCGCCAGCACCAACCCCGCGGCCAGGAGGCTGTCGCCGCCGGGCACCCCCGCCAGCCGGGACACCAGTGGCCGCAGAAAGACGATCCCCAGCAGCCCGTAGACGATCGAGGGCACCACTGCCAGAAGTTCCGCGCCGGCCCGCAGAAAGCGTCGCCACCGCGCCGGCGCCAACTCGCCGATGGCGATGGCGGCGGACCACCCCAGGGGCGCAGCCAGGGCCAGGGCGATGGCCGCCACCGCCACGGTGCCCCAGATCATCGCCGCCGCGCCGAACTGGCCCCGGACCGGGTCCCAGGTGGCCGACGTGAGCAGTTCGCCCCACCGCACCGGGCCCGAGGCGACACCCAGTACCAGGAAGACCACGATGGCGGCGAGGGCGGCGGCCGTGGTGGCGGCCGTCAGCCCGGTCGCCGCCGGCACCCACCGAACTCGGGGCGCGGAGCGTGGCCGCGGCGGGCGCAGTGTGACGGGGGGGACGCTCAGCTCAGCCCCAGGTCTGCCCGGGTGAGGTAGCCGTGCCTGTCGACCAGCTCCTGGCCCGCGCCCGACAGGACGAAGTCGATGAGGCGCTTGGCTGCCCCCTTGGGCGGCCCGTTGGTCACCAGGAAGAGGGGTCGCGACATCGGGTACCGGCCGTCTTTGATGTTGGCCGCGCTCGGCTCCGCGCCGTCGAGGGCCAAGGCTGCCAGCTTGGGGTAGCCGGCGATGAACGATGTCGAGAGGGGCCCGACCGATCCCGGTGTCGACAGCAGCTTGGAGCGGGTCTCCTCGTTACCGCCCACCACGGCGAAGTTGTCCGACTGGGGCGGCGGAGGTGCCTTTCCGTCCGGTCCGTAGAGGTACTTGTCGAGCTGCTCGCGCGTACCTCGACCCGGCTCCTTGTCGTAGACGAACACCTCCAGGTCGGGCCCGCCCAGCTCCTTCCAGTTGGACACGCGAGTCTCGAAGATGGCCCTTGCCTCGTCCTTGGTGAGGTTGGTGACGCCGGCGTCGGCCACCTCCCGGCGAACAACGATGCCCACGGCGTCCTGGCCGATCTCGGTGGCCACGAAGTCCACCGACGGGAACATCTGGTGGTCTTCGGCCGCGATCGGCTTGGAGCTCATGGCGATCTCCACCTGGCCACGGCCGAGCTGGGCGATGCCACCGGCGGATCCTCCCTGACTGTCGACGGTGATCTTCATGCCCTGTTTCCGCAGCACCTCTGCGGCGTCTACGGCAACCGGGTTAACTGTCGTCGAGCCACTGACTCGCAGCGTGGCGCCCTGATCTCCAGAGGGCGTCGCGCCACCCGAACCGTCGCTGCCTCCGCAGGCGCCGAGGACCATGGCCGAAACGGTGAACACAGCCCACAGGAGTACGGCTCTCCGCACAGCACTCTTCCTCTCTGGAGTCGTGTCGCAGGATCAATACCAGTTGATCAAGCGTCGGACTCTGTCAGAGCCGTGAGAGGTCATGCAAGCCAGCCGACAAGGGCCTGGCCGGAAAGAATCTCAATAGCGCCTATCAGGCGCAGCACGTGTCCTCGAGTGAGTGCGCCCGCCAGACGAGCGCCGCCTCTCGCATGGCCAGGGCGCCGATGAGCAAGGCGGCTACCGGGTCGGCCCACCACCATCCCAGCAAGAGGTTGAGTGCCAGGCCCACGAGCACCACGCCGGACAGCACGGCGCAGAACATCGTCTGAGCGGCTTCGGAGGCGGCGGCGCTCGAACCGAGCGGGACGGCCAGGCGACGCTTGGCTCGGGCGAGGGAAGGCATGACGGCGACGGAGGCGCCGGCTAGGAGGACGCCCAGCAGGGTCGGCTCGGGCTCCGAGCCGGCGAGGAGGTCGCCGGTGCCGGTGACCCACACATAGACGGCGAGGGCGAGGAAGCTGCCGGCGATGAGCCGCGTGGCCAGGCGGTCGTTCTCGGCCATGCAGCCCCCGCGGCGTTCCTGATGGAGCCGCCAGGCGAGGATGACCGATGCCGACACCTCGATGCCGGAGTCGAGACCGAAGCCGATGAGGCTCACCGAGCTGGCGGCCACGCCGGCGGCAATGGCGATGACCCCTTCGGCGACGTTCCACCCGAGGGTCAGCCGATTGAGCAGGCGGGCTCGATCGAGGGCGGCCTCCCTGACCTGGAGCACCCCTTCAGGTTACCGGTCGCCTGTCGCGGAAAATATCGGTTACCGAAGGCTCACTCGGCCTTGTTCAGCCACCCCGGAACGGCGTCGAGAAGGTGCCGGCTCACGGCGAGACATCCCTCCAGTGCCTCACAGAGCAGCTCCTCACCGAGGAGGATCTTGGCCAGTGAGACCTGCTGGCGGGCCACGATGGTGAGGCTGCGCTCAGGGGCGTCGGTGGAGGAGGGGAACGAGTCGATGGCCGATACCTCCAGGGGCAGGTCCAGGCCGGCGACGCCGGCCAGCTCGAGGTGCAGCTGGAGCAGATCGGGGCCGGCGGGCAGGGGCGGCAGCGCCCAGGTGAAGGTGATGGGGAAGTTGAACTCCTCGGGAGGATCCTGGTCCTCGGGAAGATCGACCACGATGTCCTCGAAGGAGAGCAGGACCCGAGGGTGCACCTCCAGGGCCAGGTGGAGATCGACGGGCACTCCGCATCCCTCTTCAGGATGGAGGTCGACCTCCCATGCCTGGCGCAGTGAGTAGCTCTCGACGAAATGGCGCTCGTCGTGAACGTGGAAGCCATGCTCGACGGCATGGCCCTTGAGGTCGGCCACGAACCCGGGGACGTCGATTACGGCCACCCGGTGAGCCTACGGCCATGCTGCCGATCACCTCTAGCCTGACGGCGAGGTGGACGACGACGACCTGCTCGAGATTCTGAACGAGGCGGCTGACGCCATCGCCGCCGTGCTCGCGCCGCTCGAGGACTGGGGTCTGGCCGGGACGCGAGCCGGCCAGTACCACAGCGATCTGGCTGCCGATGCTGCGGCGGTGGCCCTTCTCACCGGAGCCGGGTTGGGCGTGCTCAGCGAGGAGAGCGGCCTCCACCACGATGATCGGGCGCTGCTCGTGGCCCTCGATCCCGTCGACGGGTCCACCAACGCCTCCCACCGGCTCCCCTGGTACGCCACCAGCCTGTGCGCCCTCGACTCCGCCGGCGCCCGTGCCGCCGTGGTGGTCAACCAGTCCAGTGGCGTGCGCTACGAGGCGGTACGGGGTGCCGGCGCCACCCGGGACGGCCAGAAAATCAGGCCATCTCGTTCCACCCACCTGCCAGCAGCGCTCGTCGGCCTGTCCGGATTTCCTCCAGGCCACTTCGGTTGGGGCCAGTTCCGTGCCCTGGGCGCCGCTGCACTCGACATCTGTGCGGTGGCGGACGGGATGCTCGACGCGTACGTCGACTGCAGTCCCCACGCCCACGCTCCTTGGGATTACCTGGGCGCCATGCTCGTCTGCCAGGAGGCCGGGGCGGTGGTAGCTGATGCCCACGGTCGCGACCTCATCGCCAGGGGCTGGTCGGAGCGGCGCACCCCGGTGGCGGCCGGGACCCCCGAGCTACTGGCTCAGCTCCTGGCCGCCCGTTCCACCTTCGACTGAGCCCCCCACGGACTCCTTTACAGTGGAACGCCCGGGCAAGGGCGCTTAGCTCAGTTGGCTAGAGCACCTCCCTTACAAGGAGGGGGTCGGGGGTTCGAGTCCCTCAGCGCCCACTACGAAAGACCAGGTCACAGGTTATATCTGGGTCGGTGGTCTGCCCGCTAGGCGCTTCCGTGACCTCGGCGTGACCTTCACGTGACCTAACTGGGTCACGAACGAGCCGACATTTGGTGTCACCAGACGGTGCCTAACGCACAACGTCGTCCAGCCCGCCCCTGGCGGCCCACGATTCAAGCGACCGCTTCACGAAGGGCACGTCATCGGTCAACGTCACCCAGACGGTGTCGTAGTCGATGCGGTGATACGCGTGGTCCACGACGATTCGGTTCGCCACGATGTCGACCCAGGGGATCTTCCTCGGGAGATGATCGCCGTAGATCTCCAGGAGCTTTTTGGCGGCGTCGCCGATCCGGCCGACGATGGCCTCTACCGCGAGACGGAGCAACCGGTCCTCGTCGAAGCTGGAACGACCTCTCGCTACCAGGTCTGCGGCCGCCTCAGCGGCATCGAGCAGGTCAGCCAGGACCTTCGCCGCCGAGCGGCTCAAAGGGTGACGGCTTCGGCCAGGACATCCTGATCGCGTGGAAGCAACGCCCTTGTGCTCACCACGTCGACGCTCACGCCGAGGAGCGTGGACAACTCCCGGCGGAGGGCGGCGACATCGAACAAGCTGACCCCGGGCCTCAGGTCGACGAGCAGGTCGACATCGGACCCCGGATGGTGGTCGCCCCGGGCAACCGAGCCAAAGACCCGGATGTTCGAGGCCCCGCGCTTTGCCGCTACGCCGAGGATCGTCTCTCGTTGGGAAAGCAGGCGGGTGCGTAACCCGCCTGGGTCCTCGCCGAGGGCGATGAGGGTGGCCACGACGTAACGATACCAATGCCGAGCGACCAACTCGTCGTGGTGTGGGCTCAGTGGGCGGCCTTCTGGCTTCCCCCACGGAACGCCAAGATGCTCGGAGCGGTCTCGTTCTTCGCGGCTTCCAGAAGGCGGTCGATGCCGTCGGCAATGGCCTCGTCGCGCTGGGCGGTGGCGTGTTGGTAGCGGAGCGCAGCGGCCGCGCTGGCGTGGCCCAGGCGATGCATCAGCTCCTTGGTTGTCGCGCCCGTCGTCGAACTGGTCGCCATGGCCGCGGCGACGTGCCTCATGTCGTGCAGGTGGACATGGTCCAGGCCAAGGGAGTGCCGGGTTCTCGTCCACTCCCGCTGCCAGACACAGAGCCGCAAGGCCCACCGCGCGCGCCGGGAAAGATGAGACCATCCTGACCAGGCCCGGCCCAGCGGGCGAGGTGTGACTCGAGTACAGGGAGAAGAACGCGCAACTCCCCACGCCGCAACCCACCGAAGGCGGCCAGCAGGACCATGGCCCGGAACTGCGGTGAGATGGCGTCGGCGATCGCGAAGACCTCGGCAAGTGTCGGGAGTTCGCGCTCATTCGTCGGCTCGACACCAGCACCTTTGATCGAACACGGGTTGGCTACCACGAGCCCGTCCTCCATGGCGGTGCCGAGGATGGTCCGCAGAAGGCGGTAGCACTTGGCAGCGAGAGGACGTCCGCAACCCTTGGCGAGCAGGCTGGAATGCCAGGACCGGACGGTCGCGGTATTCAGTCGCCCGAGGGGGAGCGCTCCCAGTGGCGGCAGGATGTGAAGGCGAAGGCAACTCTCGTAGAGGTCGCGGGTCTTGGGACGCAGGTGCTCGCCGCGCGAGGTGAGCCGGGTGTCGAGCCATTTCATGGCGTATTCGGCGAGGGTGACGCGTCCATTGTCGGGTGCGACCCATCCGCCCCGCGACTGGTCGGACACCGCTCGGGCGAACGCCACCTCCGCTTCAGCCTTGGTCCTGTGGCTCCCAATGCTCGTGCGCCGCCCCGTAGCCGGGTCGACCAGACGGACCCTCCATCTGCCACTCGGCAGCCGATCCACGCCTCCAAGTTGCCGACGTCTTCCTCGAGTCATCGTCGTTCCTTTCTCTCCTCTATGGCCTTGCCGTTCGCCTGCGGGAACGCCCTTGGGTTCCGATCGTGTCGCCCGGTGCCGTCTCGTCCGCTGTGCCGTCTGGTGCCGCCTGATCCACAGCCTTGCCGGCGCGAGCGAAGTCGGCGTCGTTGGTGTGCTCGGCGATGAAACCACGGATGCCGACCTGGCGCAGGTGGTCCATCCAACGCCCCAGCTCATCCACGGCATTGTCGAGGGAGTCGGCGTGGTCATCGAGCAGGGCCAACAACAACTCCTTGCGCCGCTCCTTGTAGCTCCACTTCCGGGCGCTGCTGGGCGAGCCGGTGATCTTCTCCACCGCCTCCTCCGCCGCGGTGGGCTCGGTCACCCCGTAGTCCCGCAGCCGGGCATACAGCGGCTCCAGCTGGTCGGGTCGGCCCAACAACCAGGCGTACAGCTCGTCTACCTGGCGGGTGGTGCCCCGCATGAGGCGGTGGTCACCGGGTGGGGGGAGCAGGAACCAGATGATGGGCAGGTCGAACACCATGGCGAAGATCAACATCTCATGGGCGTCGAACTCCCGCCGGCGCTCGCCGTCCCAGGCCCGCTCGATGGATGACACCGCGGCCTGGGTGATGCGCTGGCCCAAATAGGGCACCAGGCGCTCGGCCAGATCTTCTTGGGTCCAGCCCCGTAGTTCTCGGGCCTGGCGCACGTTGTAGGCCACCACCTGGTTGAGGTCGACCTCGGGCAGCGGGGGCGGCGGCGCGGGGCGGCGAGGCATGCCAGGACCCTACACTAAGTCCGGCTTGTTGGACAAGTACACATCACAGGCGAAAGGTGCTACCGTGCGGAAGCACTAATCGCTCGGGTTGGAGGTTGTCACATGGGTAAGCCGCCGGCGCTGCTCACCGTCGAGGAGGCGTGCCTGTTGCTGCGCGTCGGGCGCACCAAGGGATATGCCATGGCGAAGCAGTGGCGGGAGAGCGGCGGAGCCTCTGGCTTGCCGGTGATCGACTTCGGCGACGTGCTGCGGGTGCCCCTGGTCGGGTTGGAGAAGATGACCGGCGCCAAGTTCGACCAGGTTGAGCTCACGCCGCGCGCCGAGACAGCCAACGGGTCCGAGCCCGTACCCGGCGGGTCGACCACCGACGGGTCGGGGGAACACCCTCGTCCCTCGCGCGCCACGGCGATACTGAGGACGGCAATGCTCCGGTGCCGGAGCCCATGCCGAGCCGCGAGCCGATTGCAATCGAGACGGATCCGGATCTTCTCACGACGGACGAGCGCGGAGCCGAGCCGCCGTATGAGAGGAGGTAGGCATGAGCACGAGCGACGAGCCAGTTATCGAGCAACTGCCGACAGACCACGCTCCGCCGGCCGAGCCACATACTCCATCGCTCGAGATTGTTTCGCTTCTCCCGGACATGGATCTACTGGACTCGATCACAGGATCCGGGGGTTCTGTCGAGGACTCGGTCAGGCTTGAGAGCTCGGACGACTAGCCCCTCGTCGAGCCCGTCATCCGCAAGGTTGGGGTGCCAGCCTGACCCGATGGAGCCCGGTTGTGGTGCACCGTAAGTGTGAGCTTCCACGTGAATCAGCCTGTAGAGGCGAGGTGGAAACCGCTGCATCCAGCAGTTTTTGGTCCCGACGCGGTCGCTGGTCTCATCGGCGTGCAGCACCGGCAGGACCGCAGCAGCGCCACCAGGGCGGAGATGAAGCCACGCATGCGCCGGGAGGCCTCGGCGTGGATCGAGTGACCGCCCCGGTGGAGATAAGGACGAACAGGTCGTCCATGGCCTCGGCCACTTGGCGGTCCGGGATGCGCTGGCGCCCGAGCAGGTAGGCCACCACCGCCCACACCCGGGGCCGTAGGGCACCGGGCGCCCGCACGGTGGCAGGGAACGCGCCGTCGTGGTCTGGCCGCACGAGCAGCGACAGGCGGCCCGGTGTCTTCGACCTCAGCCGAGTTCGATGCTGCGGAGCCCTGCTTGGGTGACGGCATACATCCACGGGCCGTCGCGCTCTGATTCAACGAGCCCTTCCATGCGGACCCACTGGTCTTGAAGTAGCGCGAGACTGTCGGCGGTCGACTGGCTCGTCCTTCCGGTCAGCACGAAGCCGCGCACGTTGGTGCTCGACCCACATCCGCCTCTCGACAGGTCGGTAGCGAATGCGCTTATCGCGGGTGATGACGACGAGGCGAGCGGTGCCAATTACCGGGAGCCACTCGTCGTCCTGGCTTTGCCTCGGAACCTCGGGCAGGGAGACATGGCCAGGGAAGACCACGTCGCCGACGTGTAGCTCTGCGAGCGCCTTACCAAGGGCAAGGTCGTTCTCGTCAACGAAGAACCTGGCTACCACCGACGAGCTATGCCGCCAGCGAGTGCAACTGCTCCTCGTAGGAGACAGCCGCCCGGATCAGCTCGCTCGCCACGTCGTAGCCCTTGGCGATCTCGTCGACCGATTCGCCGGCGTCGAAGAGTTCCCAGAGTCGCTCCGTCGCAACACCACGTACGCACGGACGGCCGAATCGGACGAGGGGGTCGATGACTACAGGCGATGCCAGCCCGGCGGGGTACAGCCGGCGAACATCGTCTTCGTCCGGCGGATCGAACTCGACTTTCTTGAAAAACCGCTCCGCACCCGGCGCCAGCAAGACCTGCTGGCCGGACCGGACGACGATTGCGATCGCCTGAGGGATGTCGTTCTTCTCTTGTAGCTCAAGCACGAGTTCCTTGTCGAGCACATACGGCTTAGCTGTCGCCAACGGATAGGGGGTGTCGAACTCGCGGCGAAGCTCGTCGATCACCGGTCGCAGCCGCTGGAGCGGCACGCCCTTGCGCCGGTACTCGCGGAGGTAGCCGAGCTCGACGAACTCGCCCCATGTGACGATGTCTTCGCCCGTCGGCTCCACCCGGATCACCGGCGAGTACTGAGCCCCCTGGCGCTCATAGCCATCCAGCCACGCCCGCGCGCGATCCGGTCGCAGGCCGAGCAAGCCGGCCGCCTCTGAAATTCCATAGACCGGTCGCTCGAGGATCGACACGCGAGGCTTTGTCACCCCCGCATCATGCCCGACGGAAGAGGACTGCCACGACCACGCCCTCCTGGACAAACCCGTCGAAGGTGAGGGACAGCTTCACCTAACTCCCCTCTATCTCTCCGACGGCTCTACCGCATAGGTCCAGATTGCCTCGCCCGCAACCACGTCGGCTCCAAGGGATCGCCCGCCGGCGAAGGCCTTCTCAACCTTCTTTCGAGCAGACGCTTCATCGAACGCGTGAACAGTGAGCTTGGCTTCGATCTCCACGATGAACGGCAGCTTCTGCTTTGGCATGGCTCAAGGTATTGCATCGCCAGTGCCAATCGGGTATCCGGCCGCGCTCCCGGTTCCGGCCGGCGCTACCGTGCCTGCTGTGGCCGGCAAGTTGATGCGTCGCCAGGTATCGATCGGTGTGCTCGCATGGGTTGTCGTCGGTCTCGTCGTGGCTGCCCGCAACGACTTCCTGCAAGACCTCGGATCCTTGTCCCGGGTGCTGTCAGCCATCTTGGCTGTTGTCTTGTGGCCGTTCGTGGTGCTGGACATCCACTTCGGGATCTGAGGCGGGATCACGGAGCGATTGCCCGGCTCGAAATTCGGCGCACTTTGTTGCCTGACGCCGCCGCCGCGGCTCTTTTACTGAGCTGCTGACGAA
>DATLEK010000010.1:0-4262 GCA_035525365.1 Acidimicrobiales bacterium | reverse complement strand
GCCGCCGGTGGAGACTGGTCCAACTATGCCGCCCAGGTGGCCCGGGAGCGTTGATCGCGGACCATGTCGAATGCCCTGCACCGGCACTGCTCACCGCAGAGGCATTCGACATGGTTAGAACATCGCTCACTACCAGTTTCGATATGGGCGTGAGTCCGCTGGCCATCAAGGAGCGACTCGGCCACGCCGACGTGCTCACGACGTTCCGCAAGTACGGCCATCTGTTCAAGGGCGTCCAGGAGCGACTCACCGTTCAGCTCGAGGAGACGCACCGCGAGGCTCTCGCGAGGATCGGTGAGTCCGACGGCCAGATCGTCGAGCTCCACAGCGACAGGCTCCCCAGTGGGTCGACCGGCGGCCCATAGGTCGATCCCGTGCCCATCATCCTGCGGGAAAGCTTCGAGCTGTCCGACGACGACGAGGTCGTCATCCACATGGGGGCAGGGGTCCACGCCGACGTCGTCTGCGCCGCTCTGCGGAACTACCACGACTACGCCGGCTTAGCCGGACGGCCAGGTGCGTTCACCATGTCGGTCTTCGCCGCCATCGGCGGCGTCTCGAAGGACGACATCCTCAGAGCGCTGCCGCACCACCGCTTCGGCGTGGCCACCTACGCCGCCTTGCGGGACCTTGAACTGTGGCCGACGACAATCACCGGGACGGCGATCCCGGAGCGGATAATGGCGGTGCATTTCGACATCGTGCTCGACGACGGAGCCGTCACCGTCCCTGCTGGCCGCCGCATCCCGGACCTCACCGACACCGAACTCTCAGAGCTCGAAAGGCTGCTCCGGCCGGCCGTAGCGGCGGTACTTCCCCTGTTCCAACCACGAGAGGAGAAGTAGAATGGCCACGGAGGCACTCAGATAATGCGCACCGTGTTCGTCGATTACAACCGTGTCGGCCACGCCACCAGATTCCGGACCCAGCTGTTCCGGTCCGAGCGAGAGGGACTTCGGCCCGATGAGGAAGTGCTCGTCACTGGCGACGCCGTGCCCGACCGGGTAGCGCGCGTCATCGAAGTGGACGAGACCGGAGCGGTGCTCGAGTTCGACCAGCCGCTCGCCACCGCAAGCTGAACCCTGCACGAGCGGCTCCCCAGGGCCGGTCGTTCACTCCTCCTCGGCCCGGACCTCAGCCAGGAGCTCGGCGGCCGTGACACCCAGATCGAGCGGCTCATCCGTACGGAGCGAATCGAGCCACTCCTGCGTCAACCGAATCCGCTCCTCCTCAGAGAGCTTGCTGAACTCGTCCTCGATCGGAACGACGATCGGCTCGTCCAGCTCATCGGCGCGCCTTGCCATCGCCTGATGGTATCCCTCATCGGCCGATCGGCAAGAAGGTCCGACGAACGTCCTCCACCCCCACTCAACGTGGCGGGCGATCGTGGTCTGCGAGCTGGACTCCCGACCTCGTTCGTAGGGTCCGCGGCGGCCCTTCGAAGGGGCCTCCGGAGGGGGTCAACAGGACACGCGCAGGACACGCGGGACACGAAAAAGACACAAAACGGGGGGCATCAGGGGTAACTGGTGGTCAGCAGCGGTCACGACATACTCCCAGGTCAGAGGCATTTTTTGGCGGTCGAGCTGCGGCGATGCGGAACCCGATACGCGGGTTCGATTCCCGCCACCTCCAAGAGTGCTCAGGAATCCTCCTGAGCATTGTTGGAGGTGAGCCGGTCCCAGACTGACGAAGGGGTCGTTGCTAGCCGGCTCCAGGTATGACTTGGAAGCCCTCGGCCGACGCGGCGGCACTAAGAGAGCCGTCGAACGCGGACAAGGTCGAGCACTCCGGATCGGCGCGGCGCGTCGCCAGCGCGGTGGAGAGCTGAACCGCGTCATAGGCACGAAGGCCATGGACGGCACAGAGGGTGGCGGCCTGGTCGGGGATCTCCGGGGTGGTGGCGACGACGGCGAACCGCGGCTCATCCCGTCCTACCTCGCCGCCCCCGTAGTAGTCCGCCTCGAACTCCGCAGTCAGCAACCGCGCATCGTCCGCGCCGATCTCGCCGATGCGGTGCTTGCGCCAGAAGGCGGCCGGTACCTCCACTCTTGCGATCTCGGCTACAGCCACAGCAGTCAGCGCACGCACCTGCTCATGGCCCTCCTCGTCGGCGTACAGCTTCACGATCGCCGACGAGTCGACGAAGACGCTCAACGACCTTCGTCGACCAGGCGCGAGAGGGAAGTCCCTCGAGATGCGGCGGCCCTGGCCCTTGCCACCTGTTCGGCCGGCGGCCGGGTGCGGGATCGCCGGCCGGTGGCCAGGAGCCCAGCTCGAGCGAGGCGCTCCCGCAGCCTGCATGATAGCAGGCATGCCTCTCCACCGCCTGGACTTCCGCCAGTTCCGATGTCCGGGCCTGGGCCTTGACGCCTTACTACCTAGGTAGTAAGGTTGCCGTATGTCGGCTGAAAAGTTCTCCGCTTCGATGGACGATGAGCTGCTCGAACAGGCCCGCTCTGCTGCAGAAGCCGATGGCGTCACCTTGTCGAGCTGGCTGGCAGGCGCCGCCGCCCACCGGCTCCGCCTGCGAGACCTGAGAAACACGGTCGACAACTGGGAAGCCAAACACGGTGCCATCACCGCGGAGGAACTTGATGCGGTCGAGCGCAAGATCGCTAAGGCCAGGGGAACCAAGAGCCGGAGGACCCCCAGGGCCAAGGCGTCATGAGTGGCCTCACCCTCGACACGGGCGCTCTCATCGCGCTCGACCGAAACGACCGAGCGGCCTGGGCCTTTCTTCGCCGGTCGGTTGACCGGGACGAGGTTCCGGTCGTCCCTACCGTCGTCGTAGCCCAAGCATGGCGGGGGTCGCGTCGTGAGGCTCTCCTGGCCCGTGCTCTCGACGCCTGCCAGAGCGAGGTGCTCGACGACGAGCTGGCGCGGCGGGCCGGCGCGTTGTGCGGGCGGGCGGGCACAGCCGACATCGTGGATGCAGTGGTGGTGGAATCGGCCGCAGGGCGCCACGACATCATCTTCACGAGTGACCCGAATGATCTGAGGCACCTGGCTGGGCATGCGACCGGCGCCGTGACGGTGGTCCCGATCTAGCCAAACGGCTGCGCTGGCCGACGCGCTGGCCGGCCGTCGCCTCGGAGCATCGGCAGATGACTAATCCGCTAAGACCATCGCTGCAGCACGTACTTCTCCCGCTCGACGGCATTGAGAGCCTTTCTGCCGTTGGCGACTCGAACGTAGAACTCAGTACGGGGGTGGAGACGCATCGGCTCACCGCGGCTCTCATTTGTAGCACGTTCATGCTATGGTTGGGGCATGGCACGGAGCCGGGTGAGCACGACCGTGGATGCAGGGCTCCTCGAGGACGCCAGGCGGCTCCGGTCCGGCGCCAATGACGCGTCCCTGCTCGACGAGGCCCTCGAGGCATTGATCGCCCGCCACCGGGCCGGCGAACGGGATGCCGCCTACAAGGCCTACGACAAGCACCCGATCGAAAAGCCTGATGAGTGGGGCGATCTCGCATCGTTCCGTGAGGCTGCCGCAGCGTCGTGACGCCGGTGCCTGTTCGGGGCGAGGTCTGGTGGTGTGAGCTGCCCGATGTCGGGCGCCGGCCCGTAGTGATTCTGTCCAGGGACGCGGCGATCCCCCGCCTGCGACGCACGCTCGTCGCGCCTTGCACGACCAACGTGCGGGGTATGCCCAGCGAGGTCCTCCTCGAACCCGACGATGACCCTGTGCCGTTGCGCTCCGCGGTCAATCTCGACTCGGTCGAGAGCGTCTCGCTGGGGGTGCTCGTCGAGCGTCTCGGCCGCCTCAGTGACGCGCGTATGCGGAGTTTGTGCACCGCCCTTGCTGTCGCAGTTGAGTGCGAGTCACTTGGACGCTCGTCACGGTGAGAAGCGTTGATCCCGTGCTCCCGGGTGCCGAGATCGTGGCCGTCGGTATCGAGGACCTGCGCAACGGGCGCGACACGGCCGAAGCCCTCCTGGTATCCATGGCGGCCACCCGGCTCCGGCAACTCGGTTTCGACATCCCGCCGGCGATCGCCGATCCGGAGCATCGACTGTGGGAGCAGCTGGCTCAGGAGGGCGCCGACGCCGCCCACGGCCGGTACAACTCGCTTGTGCGCCGTCTGGTCAGCTTTCAACGAGCCGCATGCGCCAGCTAGCCCCGTGTTCCGCACATGGCGGTCGGTAGGGTCGGTAATGAAATCGAAGAAATCTTGAACTCCTTGCAGGAGATCCGGGGGGTGGTCGCGAAAGTTCGTTCATGGGAACCCGCGTTCGATATGGCCCGCCCACGGT
>DATLEK010000006.1:0-12841 GCA_035525365.1 Acidimicrobiales bacterium | reverse complement strand
GCGCCGCAGCGGGTTCCCCTTGGTGTTGGTGAACACCAAACCTGCCGAGCCTGGCGGGTGGAGGGCCAGGTGCTCGGCGAGCGCCTCCGCCACCACCGCCGGCATGGGGATCGTCCGGAAGCTGGCCCTGCTCTTGGGGAGACCGAACTCGGGCACGCCGCCTCGGGCCGAGATCAGCTGGCGGTCCACCCGCGCCGTGCGGCGCAGGAAGTCGACCCGGTCGACGCTGAGCCCGAAGCACTCGCCCTGGCGCATCCCCATCCCGGCGCAAACACGATCAGTGCCCCGTAGCGCCCCGGCACGGCGGCGGCCATGGCCTCCACCTCGCTGACGCTGAGGGGGAAAACGGGCGAGTCGTCGCGCTTGGGAAGGGCGATGCGGATGCAGGGCGAGGCGGGGATCAGGCGGTCGCCGACGGCGGCCTTGAAGATGGTGGAGACCCACCGGTAGACGAGTTCGACCGACGCCGGCGCCAGCACCTTGCTCCGCTCCTTGACCCACGCCTGGACCTTGCTGCGGCGGACCGAGCCGAGAGCGCGGTTGCCGAGGGTGGGGTAGGCGTGCAGGCGCAGGTAACTCTCGGCCTGGGCGGAGGTGCTGGGACGATGAACCTGGGCCAGGCGCCACTGCTCGGCGTAGGTGCGGAAGGTGGTGCGGCCTCCGGCCGGGTCCAGGTAACGATGGTGAGTCAGCCTGTAGGCGGGGTTCTGTCCAGCGCCGAAGCGCCTGTGTGGCCATCCATCTATGCGGCCTACCTGGGGACATTGGCCGGGCCGGCCGTCCCACGCTTGGCCTTGCTCCGAGTGGGGTTTGCCTAGCCGCCCGGGTCGCCCCGGACGCTGGTGCGCTCTTACCGCACCGTTTCACCCTTACCTGTTCGGCCTGCCGGTTTCCCGGCCTGTCGCCATCGGCGGTCTGTTTTCTGTGGCACTTTCCTGCGGGTCGCCCCGACTGGCCGCTAACCAGCACCCTGCCCTGTGGAGCCCCGACCTTCCTCAGCACCCGGGACGAGCCCGACTGCCGCGGCCACCCGGCCGACTCACCATCGCCTCCATTGTCGCGCAATCGGGGCAGGCTCCTCCGCCAGGTCGGTGAGCGCCTGCTCTCCAAGGGGAATGGCCGAGGCCCCTCTGAGCGTTCTGGTGGCAGAAACCGTCGAATAGCGACGGTTCTTGCCACCGAAACCCGGGAAAGGGAACCGGTCGGAGAATTACAGGCTTGTAAGTGTCGCACCGGCCTGCAAACCTATGGACGTGGACGCTCCTACTTCCATCGAAGCCGCCGCGGCGCGGGTGGCTGAGCTGCTGGCCGGCACCGGCTCCGGTCTGTCCGATCGCACCCTTACCTCGCTCGAGTTCGAGACCTCGGTCAGCCCCCGGGCACTGGAGCGCACCGCTCCGCCGGCAGATGTCTGGGCCGTGGACGGTGGCCAGGCGCTGGTGGCCGACGCCCGGTGCCTGCAGGTTGTCGCCACCCGCGCCTCCCGTGTCCGTTTCCAGCAGGGGGCCTGCATCCTCGAGGAGGAGGGCGAGCTTCGGGCCCAGGTGCTGGCTGGTGCCGCGGAGCGGATTGCCGCGATCGTCGCCCTGGCCGTGGCGGACATGGCCGCCGACACCGCCGTCGACGTCAACCTCCTGCGGGACCGCTGGGAGTGGGACGCCGTCGAGCGCAGCATCGCCGAAGCAGAGCCCGGAGGGCTCGTCCTGGTTGACGGTGACCTGCTGCCGGACTGGCGCATCCCAACCACGTTCCTCGCCCGTATCCTCACCACGGCATCGGAACGCGGCGTTATCGTCGCCGGCATCACCAAGCACTCCTCGCTCTCCCGCGGCGGCGCGCCTCTCGTCGGCCAGCTCGAGGTGGAGGCGGCCGCCGCCTTCGGTCCCCGCTCCCTGTGGTGGGCGCCCATCGCCCACACCAAGGCCACCGGGAATACCGACCCGGCCGGCGCTCTCCAGGTGGTCGCAGCCCGCCTCGACCCCGACGCCCGCTATGGCTTCCGTATCGATCTCCCCGCCGCCGCCGATCCCGCCGCAACTCTGGGCGCTCTGTCGGCGTTGTCCGACGACGCCGCCTTCGCGGGCTACCCCTATCCCCTCACCGTGGCCGACCGCCTCGCCGCCTGCCCCGGCTGGGTTCGCCAGGAAGCGGGGCTTCGACTCGACGAGCTTCTGGCCCAGGCCGGCGTGGCCCTCGAGGTCCGCGAGCGCGCTTTCGCCGACCGCCATCGCCTGATGGAGCGCTCATGACTTACGCCGACGCACCCCGAGGGCGGCTGTTCGGCAAGAACGTCCTCGAGGGCGTCTTCCGGGCCGGTCCCGATGAGGACCTCTTCCTCGGCGAGCTGTTGGTGGCCGTCGACGAGGTCACTGGCCGGCGGTACCTGTTCCGCGTGGTGGACGTCACCTACGGCACCGAGCACCGCGAGCCCGGCTGGGCCGAGAGGGTGGCCGGCACCATGCTGGCCGACGACGCCCGTGGCGACCCCGGTGCCCACCCGCTGTACGAGCAGGGCCGGCGCACCTATCGTGCCGCCGAGTGCCGCTGCCTCGGCTACCTGACGCCGGACGGACTCACGTTCCGGAAGCCCAAGAGCCTGCCCACCCAGTTCTCCAAGGTGGTGGCGCCGGAGACCGCCGACTTCGAGTTCCTGCGCACCCGCATGGGCGACCTGTCCGTCGGCCAACTGCGGAGCGGCGAGACCACCGTCGACTTTCCCGTCGGCATCCCCGGCGCCAGCCTGGCCAGCCACGTCGGCGTCTTCGCCACCACCGGCATGGGCAAGTCGAACCTGGTGCAGGTGCTGGCCGGCGAGGCCATGCGGGCCCAGGGCCGCTACGGCCTGCTCCTGGTCGACCCGCACGGCGAGTACCGCACCGCCCTGAACCGCCACCCCTGGGCGGCCGAACGCCTCCGCACCTACGCAGCCCGTCGCCTCCCCAACACGTCCACCCTGCGGGTGAGCCTGGCCGAACTGACCGTCGACGACCTGCGCACCGCCTATGAGTGGAGCCGCCCCCAGGAGGAGGCGCTGTTCGAGCTGGAGCGTCACTACCGCACCGAGGGCCTGTCGTGGATGCTGGCCTTCTCCCAGGTCGACGACCTTCCCGGGTTCCGTGACGTCGACCTCGGCAATCGGGTGGCGCTCAACACGCTCCAGGTCGTCCACCGCCGGGCCCGCCGCATCGTCGAGCTTCCCTGCGTGGCCACTGACCCCAGCGTGTCCACCGGTGGCGCTGTCCTGGCCGACCTCAGCGCCGGCAAGGTCGTCCTCTGCGACGTCAGCGGCCTCGGCTCCACTGAAGAGGTGCTGGTCGCCTCCTTCCTGGCCCGGCGGGTCCTCGAGCACTGGTCCGGTGCCTACCTCGACGACCCTGCTCTCCACGAGCGCCTCCCGGTGGTGGCCATCGTCCTGGAGGAGGCCCAGCGGGTCCTCTCCTCCAACCGGGACCGCGAGTCCAACGTGTTCCCCCGCCTGGCCCGGGAGGGTCGCAAGTTCAAGGTCGGGCTGTGCGCCGTCACCCAGCAGCCCAAGCTCCTCGACTCCGAATTGCTGAGCCAGTTCAACACCTTCTTCATCCTGGGCCTGGCCGACGAGAAGGACCGCAACATCCTGCGTTCGTCCTCCAAGCAGGATCTCTCGGCCCTCGGTCCTGAGATCCAGACCCTCATGCCGGGGGAGTGCCTCATCGCCAACCTGGCCGCCCCCTTCGCCGTGCCCGCCCGCATCCACCTGTACGACGACGTGGTGCGCACCGTCGCCCCGCCGCCTGCCCCCCGTCCCGAGGCCCGCCCCAACGTTGCCGCCCTGGTCGACTGATGAAGATCGCCGCCCTGGGTGACGCCCACCTCGGCCGGGCCTACTACCCCTGCACGATCGACGGGGTCAACCAGCGCGAGCGGGACTTCGAGATTTCCTTCGAAGCCGCCGTCGACCTGGCTCTCTCCCACTCACCCGACGTCGTCATCTGGCTGGGCGACATCTTCGACCATCCCCGCCCCACCTACCGCTCCTTCTGCGTGGCCCAGCGCGCCGTGCAGAAGATCCGCGACCACGGCGTACCCCTCGTCGCCATCACCGGCAACCACGACACCCCGCGCCTCCCCGGCACCGGCAGCCCCTACTCCGCCCTCGCCGGCGCCTTTTCCGAGATGCACTGGGCCCACCGCATGGCCTACGAGCGCTTCGAGCTGAACGGGCTCGTCGTCCATGCCGTGCCCCAGATGCTCACCGTCGATGCCACCCTCGACGCCCTGGCCGCGGCCGACCGCGGCCGCAGCGCCGATCGCACCAACCTGCTCCTCACCCACCCCCGGCTGCCCCAGGTGGAACCCCGCTACGCCGACATCAACGAGATCCAGGTGGACGCCGGCGAGCTGCGCTCCGACCTCGTCCTGCTCGGCCACTACCACGTGCACACCGAGGTCCGGGAGGGCGTCTGGTACGCCGGGTCCACCGACAGCTTCTCCTTCGCCGACGATCCCGGCGAGGCCAAGGGGATCGTCCTGCTCGACACCGACAGCGGCGAGTGCACCCACACGGCGATTCCAGACCAGCGCCTGCTGATCACCCTCGACAAGGTCTCCGCCACCGGGCTCTCCCCGGGCGAGGTGCAGAACCTGGTCCTGGAACGGGTGTCGGCCGTGCCCCCAGGAGCGGTTGCCCGCCTCTACATCGACGAAGTCGAGCCCGAGGCCTACCGCCTGCTCGATCTCGACGCCGTTCGCGCCGCCGGCGCAGCAGCCCTCCACCTCAAGCTGGAGCCTCGTTTCACGGACACCACCGTGTACGTCGACCTCCCCGATCTCGACACCATGCCCGCACGTTGGGACCGCTACCTGGAGGACCAGGACCTCACCGGCTACGACCGTTCCCGGATAGCGGGGCTGGGCGAGGAGTACCTGGCCAACGCCGTCGAGGCGGGGGAGTAGAAGCCCGACAGAGATGCGCATCACCAGGCTCTACCTGCGCAACTACCGGGTGTTCGAGGACGAGCTCGACCTGGAGATCCCCCCCGGCCTGGTCGGCATCTACGGAGCCAACGGTGCCGGGAAGAGCTACCTGGTCGAGTCGATCCTCTTCACCCTCTACGGCTACACCCGCACGGCCAAGGAGGAGGTGCGCACGGCCGACGTTCTCGCCGACTGCGTCACCGAGATCGAGTTCGAGCACGAGGGCCACCTCTACCTGATCCGCCGCACCCTCGCCGGCATCAACTCCACCATCAAGGCGAAGGCCATGGCCGACGGGGCGCAGGTGGCTGAAGGCGTCCAGTCGGTCCGCCAGTACGTCCACTCGGTGCTGGGTATGGACACCGCCGCTTTCCGGGCCTCGGTCTTCGCCGAGCAGAAGCAGGTCGCCTCCTTCTCGGGGCTGCGCCCGGCCGAGCGCAAGGACCTGGTGCTCAAGCTGCTGGGCATCACACCGCTCGACCGGGCCCGGGACGACGCCCGGCGGGACGCCCGGGTCGCCACTGCCGCCCACGACCAGCTCCGCCGGTTGCTTCCCGATCTGGAGGCGCTCGAGAGCGCGGCCGCAGATGCGGCGGCCAAGGCCGCGGCTCTGTCCGCCGCTGCGGAGTCCGAGCAGACCGCGGCCGCCACCGCGGCGGCAAAGCTTCGTCTCGACGAGGACCGCCTGTCTGTTCTCGACGAGCTGGGACGGGAGCACGCTGCGCTGGTCGCCGAGGGCCGGGCCTTCCGAGCTGAGCACGACGGGGCGAGGGAGCAGGCCACCGAGCTGGAGGCCGAGCTGCGGGTGCTGGCCGAGCTCGACGACGAGATCGCTCAGCTCCGCCTGCGGTCCGCGGGGCTCGAGGAGCTGGAGGCCACCGTCCCGTTGGTGGAAGAGGCGGTCAACGCCCTCGACGCCGTTGCCCGAACGCCGGTACCCGAGGCGCCACCGCCGCCGGACGAGGAAAACCTGGAGGCTGCCAGAGAGGCGGCCAACGCCGCGCAGTCGGCTCTGGCTGAGGTGAAAGGCCTGCTTCAAGGCGCCCGAGCCGAGCTGCAGCGGACCGACGAGGCACTGCGCCGTTCCGACTCCCTGTCTCCGGACGAGGCCTGCCCGGTGTGTGGTCAGGCTCTCGGCGCCGCCTTCGAACAGGTGCAGGCCCACCGCACGGCGGAGCGGGCGGACGCGGCCGCTCGTGCGGTGGTGCTGGAGGGGCGCCTCACCACTGCCGACGCCGATGCCACCGCCAAGGCCGCTGCCCTCGCCGGAGCAGTCGCCGCCGGCCGGGCGGCACAGGTGGCGTGGGCGGCCTACGGGAAGCTGCGGGACCGTCGCGACGCTCTCGAAGAAGCAGTCGAGAGAGCATGTGCAGCCCTAGGTCGTGTTCCCACCGTGGAGGAGGTCGAGGAGAAGCGCCAGGAGGTGGTGCGCCGGCGCACCGCGGCCGCCGACCTGCAACGGGCCCTCGGCCGTCTCGAGCGCCGGCCTGCCGTGGTCAACAGCTTGGAGGCCGCTCTCGCTCGCGTCGGCGAGACCAATGGCCGGCTTGAGGCTCTGCGGGACAAGGTGCGCAGCCTCGGGTTCGATGAGGACCGGCTTCAGGCCGCCCGCGCCGCCTGCGCCGATCGCCGGCGCGTCGCCGAGACCGCCCGGAGCACGGCCCAGGCGGCCGGCCTCCTCGCCGAGCGGGCCAAAGCCGGAGCCGAAGCGGCCGCCGCCGCTCTCCGGCAGGGGACCGAGCAGCACGCCGCACTGGCCACCGCCGCCGACGACGCCCGCCACCTCGGCAGGACCGCAGAGCTCCTGGCCGCCTTCCGCGACACCGTCGTCGCCACCGTCGGTCCCCGCCTCTCCACTCACGCCGCCGAGTTGTTCGCCGAGCTCACCGACAACGAGTACGACCGCCTCGAAGTCGATCCGCTCACCTACGAGATCCAGGTCCGGGATCGGGGGCGGCTGTTCGGCATGGACCGTTTCTCGGGTTCGGAGACAGACCTGGCCAACCTGGCCCTGCGGGTGGCCATCAGCGAGCACGTGCGCCTGCTCTCGGGCGGAGCTGTCGGCCTGCTCGTGCTCGACGAGGTGTTCGGCCCCCTCGACGAGGACCGCAAGGCCCGGATGCTCGCCGCCCTGGAGCGCCTGCGGGGGCGTTTCCGCCAGATCCTCGTCGTCACCCACGACGACTCGATCAAGGCGGAGCTGCCCAATGCCATCGAGGTGCTGAAGCTTCCCGGCCGGCGGGCCACAGCGCGCCCTGTTCACGCCTGACCATCTGGGCATACTCTTATGTACAAGTTGTCGGCTGGAGGCGCACATTGAAGCGTAGGCCTCGGGACAGAGAATTAAGCGAGGAGCAGTCCAACAGCGAGGCTGGCGCGGCCGAACCCGGAACGCTGCTCGTCCCCTTCCGCCTGCGGGGTGTGCGCATCGGCGTCCAGATGACGTTCATGGTGCTGGGGATGCTCGGGGCCTACGCCCTCCTGCCCGGTCACCATCCTGTCGACGGCCGGGCCTACACCATCCTCCTTTTGGCTGCAGCAGACGGCGCCTTCATCATCAGCCGCCTGCCCTGGGCACAGTTGCTCACCCGTCCCACCGGCAACCGCTACCTCTACGCCTGGGCAATGCTCGACATCCTGATGATCACCGTGGCTGTGTCCATGACCGGCCACGCGGAGTCCGAGCTGTTCTTTCTCTACGCCCTCACCACGGTGTTCTTCGCCGCGTCCTACCCGCCGCTCGGCCAGGTCGTGCTCCTGGTGTTCACCTTCGCCGGCTACACCATCGTCCTGGCCCTCGACGGAATGGAGAAGATCACCGCAGCAACTCTCACCGTCCGCATTGGCGGACTTGGGCTGGTGGCGTTCGTCGCCAGCTTCCTGTCACGCGAGCTGCTGCGTCAGATGCGTGAGCACGGCAAGGCCCGAACCGAGTCGGAGTCCCGCGCCGGCCTCCTGGCCATGGTCGCTTCCGCTTCCCGCAGCATGAGCACCCTCGACCCCGAGCAGGTCCTCGGCATCGTGGTGGAGTCCACGCTCCAGATGGGCTTCGACGGGGCCGAGATCTGCCTGTTCGACCACGCCACCCACACGTGGCGGGTGGCCCAGCACCGTGGGCTCAACGCCGACTACGGCTCCGTGGAACCCATCGAGGCCGGTGTCGCGGGCCTCGTCCACAGCCGGCGGGAGACGGTCGTTCTCGACAACTACTCCGGCTGGCCTGGGGGGCTGCGCCAGGTCCGTGACGCCGGCTTCCGGTTCATGATCGCCAGCCCCGTGTGGTGCGGCGGCGAGCTGGTGGGCGCCCTCGTGGCCGGCAGCCTGGCCCGCAGGACTCCGCGGCCCCACGAGGTGGAGTGCCTCGACCTGCTGGCCGCCCAGGCCGGAGCCGCTCTCAACAACGCCCGGTTGTTCTCCGAGCGAAGGGCTTTCGAGGCGCGCCTCGAGCACCAGGCCTTCCACGACGCCCTCACCAACCTCCCCAACCGCGCCCTTTTCCTCGATCGCCTGGAGCAGGCTCTGGCCCGCACCCGGCGCGACGGCGCCCCCATCGGGGTGCTGTTCATGGACCTCGACCGCTTCAAGATGGTCAACGACAGCCTGGGCCACGACGTGGGTGACGAGCTGCTCGCCGCCGTCGCGCAGAGGTTGAACGAATGCCTCCGCCCCGGCGACACCCTGGCCCGATATGGCGGTGACGAGTTCACCGTGCTCCTCGAGCGGCTGAAATCCGACGCCGACGCCATCGACGTGGCCGAGAGGCTGCTCCGGTCACTGGCCGCGCCCTTCATCCTCCAGGAGCGGGAGGTGTTCGTGTCGGCGAGCATCGGGGTTTCGTTCACCAAGGAGCCGATGGCTGAGGAAGGGGACCCGTTGCGGGAGGCCGACCTCGCCATGTACCGGGCCAAGGAGCGGGGCAAGGGACGGTGGGAGGTCTTCGAGACCGAGATGAACGCCGAGGCCATGCGCCGTCTCGAGCTGGAGACCGAGCTCCGGCAGGCGATCGACCGCGAGGAGCTGTTCCTGTTGTACCAGCCCCTGGTGGACCTGGGCACCGGGAAGATCACCGGCGTGGAGGCGCTGGTGCGCTGGCATCATCCGCGGCGCGGCGTCGTCTCTCCTGCGGAGTTCGTGGCCCTGGCCGAGGAGACGGGCCTCATCCTGCGTCTCGGCACGTGGGTCCTGGAGGAGGCCTGCCGGCAGGGCCAGCAGTGGCTGGAGGACGGCCTTGCGATCAACGTCTCGGTGAACATCTCTGCCGACCAGTTCCAGAAAGGGGGCCTTCCCGCGCAGCTCCGGGAGATCCTCATAGTGACCGGCCTGCCGCCCCAACGCCTCACTCTGGAGATGACCGAGAGCGTCGTGATGGAAGAGGCCGAGGCCACCATGCAGATCATGGGCGAGATCGACAATCTGGGCGTCCGGCTCGCTCTCGACGACTTCGGCCAGGGGTATTCCTCCCTCTCGTACCTCAAACGGTTCCCCCTCGACGTTCTCAAGGTGGACAAGGCTTTCGTCGACGGCCTGGTGGACAACTCCGAGGACCGGGCCATCGTCAGGTCCGTGGTCGCCCTGGCCCGGGAGCTCGGGATCTCGGTGACGGCAGAAGGCATAGAGACCGAGCGGCAGCTCGAGCACGTCAAGGCACTGGGCTGCGACGTCGGGCAGGGCTACTGGTTCTCCAGGCCGGTGGCCGCCGACGCCATCACCGAGCTGGTGCGCAGCGCGGCGGCACAGGATGCCGGCAAGGACGGGGGTCAGAACTCCAGCGCGCTCAACTCCGGAACGGTCCCGGCCGCTCGCTCCACCGCCTGAAGCCAGCCGTCTCGATCGAGGCGCCGGCGGGGCTCCAACACCGTGCGCGGTCTCCACAGGCGGGCGATGTCCTCCTCGTCGGACCACGTTCCCACGGACATCCCGGCCAGGTAGGCGGCACCCAACGTCGTTGCCTCCACAATGGGCGAGACCTCGATCGGGCGCTGGGTGGCGTCAGCCAGGGCCTGCAGGAAGGCGGCATTGGCCGTCATGCCCCCGTCCACCCGCAGGGAGGCGATCTCGACGCCGGCATCGGCCTCCGCCGCCTCCACCAGGTCGGCGCCCCGGTGGGCCACGCCGTCGAGCACGGCCCGCACGATCTCGGCCCGGCCGGCGCCCCTGGTGAGCCCGAGAAGCGTTCCCCGGGCGCCGAAGTCCCACCGGGGCGTGCCCAGACCGTGCAGAGCGGGAACGAACCACACCTCGCCTCTGCTGAGCGACGCCCGCGCCACCTCCTCGGACTCACCGACCGAGGCCAGGATCCCGAGGTCGTCACGCAGCCACTCGACGCACGAGCCGGCCGAGAGCATGACCGCTTCGATCCCCCAGGTGTCGGCGCCGTCACGGCGCCACGCCACTATTGGAAAGCAGCCGTGTTCGCCGCGGACATCGAACTCCGGTCTCTTCGCACCGACGCACAGGTCGAGCATTCCCCCGGTGCCGAAGGTGGCCTTGGCCAGTCCGGCGCGGGTACAGCCCTGGCCGACGAGCGATGCCTGCTGATCGCCGGCGATGCCGCCGATCGGGGGTGCACCGGGCAGGGCGTCGGCCGTGCCCATCAGACCGGTGGAATCCACGATCGTCGGCAGCATCCCGACTGGCACGTTGAGGCCTTCGAGGAGGGAATCGTCCCAGCCGGAGGCATCGAGATGGACCATGCCTGTCACCGCTGCGTTGGTGGCATCCGTCACGTGGAGCCGGCCCGCGGAAAGGGTCCACGCGAGCCAGGAGTCGACCGTGCCGAAGCAGAGATCCCGCTCCCTCTCCGGGTCCGAGCCACCGAGGATCACGGCCAGCTTCGTGGCCGAAGCCTGGGGGGCGAGTCGCACCCCGTTGGCCCGCAGCATGAGGCACAGAGGCACGGTACGCAGGTCCTGCCAGCCGATACCGGGCGCCACGGGCACGCCGGTGGCCCGGTCCCACACGATGGTGGAGGCCCTCTGGTTGGCGATGCCCACCGCCTCCACCGGTCCTCCGTCGGCCAGCGAACGCCGGGCCACGTAGAGAGCGGCCTCAGCCAGGGCGACCGCGTCGATCTCCACGAAGCCGGGCGCCGGCGTGAAGGGAAGGGTCGCCCGGCGGTGGACATGTTCGACGGCACCGTCGGGGCGGACGATCGCCGCTCTCACACCACTCGTGCCGGCGTCGACGACGAGGATGCTCATGTCGCCGCCGGTTTCATTGCTCGATCCGCTCGGCCTGCTGGCGGGAGCGGTGGCGCATACCCAGGTAGGCCCCGAGCATGGCCAGCGACACGGTGATCTGGAGCAGGAGCCCGAGCGTGAGGACGAGAGGGGCCGTGATCCCTTCTCCGCCGGCAAGGCGCCGGACGACGGTGGCCAGGGCCAGGGCGGTGAAGGCGGCACCGGCCGCGGCCGCCGCGTGCAGCAGGGGCGCGTCCGGCCGGCGGCGGGCGGCGAAGTTGCCGGCCAGGGCGAAGCTGGTGAACAGGGCCAGCACCGCGACCACCCAAAGCGACGATCCGTCGCCGTCCCCTCCACCCCCGTCGCCGCTGAAGATGCGGGCCACCAGCGCCACGGGAACGGTGATGCCCACCGCCACCATGGCGGCCCGGCCCACCACGCCCCAGTCCAGCCGCCGGACCGGCCCGTCCTGCTGGTCGACGGCTGCCGTCACTCCTCTGACATGGTGGCGTAGTCGGTGCGGAAGCCGTCCTTGAGAAGTGGGCCCACGGCGCGCCGGGAGCGTATGAAGATGCCGGCGGCGAGGACGAGGTACAGGATCCCGGTGCCGATCCGCACCTCGTCGTGGATCGACCCGGGGCCGACGGCGCCGGCGATGAACTGCACGATGAACAACCCGAAGAGGGTGCCCGCCTCCCTAACCGACATCGACCGGTTGACCAGGATGGCCAGCGCGAACGCCGACTGCGCGGCGGTGAGGAACAGCTCCTCGCGCTGCTGGCCCACGATGGGCAGGCCGTGGACACTTCCCGAGGCGATGGCGAAGGCGATGGGCAGCGTGCCCACCAGCAGCGTCCACTGGTTGACCTTTGAGGACACCAGCGTCCCGAGGCCGGCGTTCGTGTTGAGGCGCCAGGCGTACAACCCGGCCACCAGCAGCTCGGGTGCCTCCGAGGCCAGGGGAGCCAGCCATTGAACCAGGAGGAACTCGCTCACCCCCAGTGCCTCCCCACTGGCCACGAGCGCCTCGGCGAAGTGTTCCGCGGTCAACAGGATGACGGTGGCGGCGAAGAGGAACAGGCCGATCACGGTCGCCCTACGGCCTGGCACGGTGAACCCGCCGATCCAGCGGGCCGGGCCCACCAGGTGCGGCTCGGAGGGCGGCGCCTTGGAGACCCGGATGGTGTAGAGCACGAAGATCGTCACCAGTACGGCCGCGTCCACCAGCGTGATCGAACTCTTCAGGGGCAGCGTGAGGGAGTACATGGTGGCCACGGCCAGGTACGACAACTCCACCGAATGGCTCCGGCTGAGGGCGATCTCCTTGCCCTTCTCGGGCTGGCCCTTCTGGCGCCAGCGGTACCAGGCGATGAAGACCACCATGCTCCAACCGACACCGATCAGGAGGCGGTTGGCCCCGGTCATGTTGGCCAGAGCCAGCCCGCAGGGAGACTCGGTGCCGCCGCTGATGGCCAGGCAGTCCCGTCCCGTCTGTTCGAAGGAGTTGCCCCCCTTGATGGCGAAGACCAGGTCCACCGCGTACTCGGGGAGCACGGCGATGAAGGCGAGCACGGCGATGGCCAGTCCGGCCGAGATGTCGAGCTGAGCCACCTCGGCCGCCCAGGACAGCAGAAATGCGGCTCCCACGATGGCCAGGCCGTAGAGGAGGGCCAGTAGAGGCTCCGACAGGTGCGGCTCGGTGAGGCGGA
>DATLEK010000086.1:0-15597 GCA_035525365.1 Acidimicrobiales bacterium | reverse complement strand
TACCAATATTGAAGATTTCCTGAAGATTCAGAAGATTCCTCAGAAATATTTTCGGGTGGCGGTTCAGCCCGTCGAGCCCCTGCGGGGGCGGAGGCGCTTGAGATAGGGGCGGACGCCTTCGAGGGCCCGCTCCAGCTCGGGCCCCTGGAGGGTGCAGCTACGCGCCCATTCCGACGATGGGGTGGTTGAGGCGTATGGCACCGGTGGAGCCGGCGAAGACGGCGTCGCCGAAGGCGAAGATCCCGCCGTCAGAAGCGGCCAGCCAGTAGCCGTTTCCGCTGGTGCTAGCGGCCATGGAGACTATGGGCTTGGCCAGGCGGATGGCCCCGGTGGAGCCGGCGAAGCGGGCATCGCCGAAGGCGAACACTCCCCCGTCGGAGGCGACCAGCCAGTAGCCGTTTCCGCTCGGGGTGGAGGCCATGCCCACGATCGGTTGCGTTAGGCGCATGGCGCCGGTGGAGCCGCGGAATGGCGCGTCTCCGAAAGCGAAGATACCGCCGTCGGAGGCGACCAGCCAGTAGCCGTTTCCGCTAGGGGTGGAGGCCATGCCCACGATCGGTTGAGCGAGGCGAATGGCGCCGGTGGAGCCGGCGAAGGGCGCGCCTCCGAAGGCGAAGATGCCCCCATCGGAGCCAACCAGCCTGTAGCCGTTCGCTGGAGTCGCTTTTTGGGCTGCCGCCGTCGTCGGGGTCGTCGGTGCTGGACCGGTTTCTTGTGGTGACCCAGTCGTCGACGCGGCCCGGGTGATGGAAAGACAGCCGGCGCAACCTGCTGATTGCCCGTCGGCATTGGTAATGACCACGTCCGCGGCGCCCACGGCGGCGTCGCCGGCCACGCTCACGATGGCGCGCAACGAGCTCGGGCTGGTCACGGCGACCTCGTGGACGGTGATGCCCTCGACGCTGAAGCTCACCGCCGCCCCATTCATGAAGTTGGACCCGGCCACGCTGAGCTCCTGGCGGCTGGTTCCCTGGGAGAGGGAGCCGGGGCTGGTGGACGAGACGCCGGGCGCAGGGGCGGCGGTGACGTTGAAGCACCCCGAGCAGGAGCCGGAACGGCCGTCGGGGTTGGCCACGACGATGTTGCGGGCGCCCATCGGTGCCACAGGGGCAACTGTGACCCGGGCACCCAGCTTGGTGGTGCTCACGAAGGTGACGGATTCGACCGCCACACCCCCGCCCGAGAACGCCACGGTGGCGCCAGAAGCGAAGTTGGCACCAGAGATCAACACGTCTTGTCGCGACGCGCCCCGCGGCAGCGAGGTAGGCGCCGGCGACGATACCGAGGGACTCACCGGCGTAGTGACCGAGAAGCACGCCGAGCAGGCACCGGCGCCGCCATCGACGTTGCGCACCGTCACGTCTCGCCCGCCGAGCGCCGCGTCTGGGCTGACCGTGACCCTGGCCGTCAGCGAGCGGTCGTCACCAAACACAGTGCCCTCGACAGTCACGCCGGTCCCGGAGAACTCCACGGTGGCCCCGGAGGCGAAGTTGGTGCCGCTGACCACCACTTCGGCGCTCGTAGCACCCCGGGGCAGGGAGTTCGGACTGGTCCCCGAAACCACGGGCGCCGGCGGCACGGTAACCGTGAAGCAACTGGTGCAGGATCCGGCCTGGCCGTCGGGGTTCCTCACCGTCAAGTTCCGGGCGGTGGCAGGCGCGTCATCGCTGATGCTGATCTCGGCGGTGAGCGAGCCAGCATTGTTGACCTGGACGACGTGAACGGTGATACCAGTTCCTGAGAACTCCACGTCGGCATTCGAGACGAAGTTGGTGCCGCTCACCACCACGTTCTGGTGCGAAGCACGCCGTGGGAGCGAGTTCGGGTTGGCCGAACCCACGGTGGGCGGCGGTGACACGGCAACGGCGAAACAGCTGCAGGACCCAGTGCGCCGATCGGGGTTGATCACTGTCACCTGGCGGGCCCCGGCCGGCGCGTCGCCTGCCACGTTGATCCTGGCGGTGAGAGAGCCGGCGCCGTTGAACGTGGTGGAGCTGACGGTGATGCCATCGCCTGAGAACACCACGTCGGCGCCGGCGACGAAGTTCGAACCACCGACCACCACGTCTTGGCCCGCTGCTCCTTGGACCACCGAGTTCGGGGTGGTCGACGACACCACCGGAGCGGGAGCCGGCGGCACCTCGGTCACCTCGAAGCAGTCCGTACACGAGGCGGTGGCGCTGTTGGGGTTGGTCACCGTCACGGAGCGCTTGCTCAGGACCGCATCAGCAGGGATCGTCACCCTGGCGGTCAGGGAACTCGAAGTGTTGAACGTCGTGGCGCCAACGGTGATGTCGGTGCCGGAGAACGACACGGTGGCGCCCGATACGAAGTTGGCACCGCTGATGACCACGTTCTGGTTGGTGGAGCCCCGGGGCAGCGAGTTGGGGTTGGCGCCCGACACCGTGGGAGCCAGCGCAGCGGTCACGTTGAAGCACCCGGTACAAGAGCCCGATCGCCCGCCTGGATTGGTGACCACGACGTCGCGGGGGCCCGCGGCGGCGTTGCCGGCGACGCTGACATTGACGGTGATGGACGTGGAGGAGCCATAGGTGGTGGTGTTGACGTTGATCCCGGCACCCATCGACACGGTGGCGCCAGCGACGAAGTTCGCCCCGCTCACCACCACGTTCTGGTTGGTGGCGCCCACTGTCAGCGAGTTCGGGTTGGTGGAGGAGACGCCTGGCGCAGGACCATCGGGGGTGGCGGCCAAGCCGTAGGTCCAGGTGTCGGCCAGGTTGTTGTTGCGGAAGCGGCCGCCGAACATGACGGTCTGGTCATGGCCGGCGTCGTAAGCCATGGCCGCCCCGTTGCGGGCCGAGGGGCTGGTGGCCGGCGACTGCTTGGACCACGAGCCGCTCACAGTGGAGCCGTCCCAGGCCCAGGTTTCCACGTCCACCCGGTCGTTCTCGTTTCCGGGACCGATTCCCCCGAACAGCAACACCTTGGCCAAGGACGTCTGATAGGCCATAGACGCACGCCGCAGCGCAGGCGGGGGGGAACTCGGCTGGCGCTGCCCCCAAGCCGAGCCGTTCCAGGTCCAGGTGTCGGAGAACTTCGGAGCGAACAGGCCGTTGTTGGTCCATCCTCCGAAGAGCACCACTTCACCGTTGGAGGAGTCGTAGGCGGCGCTGGCCTCGGAGCGGGCGGGGGGGCCGGCAACAATCCGGTGCTCCCAGCTCGAGGTGACGCCGTCCCAGAGCCAGGTGTCGCCATGGGCGCTGGTCGCGTCCTTCACGCCGCCGAACAGCACGCCGCACTGGTTGGCCGTGTCGTAGGCAAAGGTGGCATAGGAGCGTGGCGGCGGCGTGTTGGCAGGCGGCGTGGTTCGAAGGGCCCAGGTGAGGCCGTTCCACACCCAGGTGTCGGACAACAGCCCGCCACCGGCGTCGACTCCGCCGAACATCACGATCTCCTGACGGTTTGAGTCATAGGCCATGACGGCACCCTCCCGTGGGGGGGTGGGGCTAGTGGGCGGGACGACTTTCGCCCACGTCGTTCCGTCCCACAACCAGGTGTCGTTGTGACGGGTGGATCCCGAGGTCCCCCCGAAGACCACAACCCGCCCCCGGGCCATGTCGTAAGCCGAGGCTGCCCCACTGCGGGCCGGGTCAGGGCTCGTGGCCGGCGCCTCGAGGTTCCAGATCCTCGACTCCGGGGCCACCGCCGGGGCGACGGCGAAGCAGCCGGTGCAAGACCCGGCGCCGCCCCCGGGGTTGGTGACAGTTACGTTCCGGGACCCGACCTCGGCCCCGCTGACCACGCTTACTCGAGCCACCACCGCGGTGCCACTGGAGTAGGTCGTGGAATCGACCGTGATCCCGGTGCCGGAGAACGCCGCCGTCGCCCCTTGGGCGAATCCGACTCCGTTGATCGTCACATCCCGCTGCGTAGAGCCCTGCGGAAGCGCGGCCGGGTTAGTGGCGACCACTGCCGGAGCAGCGGGCGGCGAGGTGCCGTAGGTCCAGGTGTCGCCGAGGAACACGCCGGTGCTCTCACCCCCGAAGAGCACGAGACGCTGGCGGGCGGCGTCGTAGGCCATGGCGGCTTCCTTGCGTCGCGGTGGGGAGTCCGCGGGCGTCTGCTGCACCCAACCGGTGCCGTCCCAGGCCCAGGTGTCGTTCTTGTAGTCGCTCGCCGTGGTTGAACCGGCGAACATCACGACCCGCTGGCGCGCGGCATCTTCCGCCATGGCGCCGAAGTGGCGAGCCGGGGGAAGGGGTGTGGGCGGCGTCTGCTGCTGCCACGACGTGCCCCCCCATGTCCAGGTGTCGTTCTTGAAGCCGCTGTTGTCGATGCCGCCGAACAGCACAAGGCTCTGGCGTACCGCGTCGTAAGCCATGGACGCACCGCGCCGCCCCGAGGGGGTCGAGACAGCGACCGTAGGCTCCAGCTTCCAGTCCGAGCCATCCCAGCTCCAGGTGTCAGCGAAGTGACTCTGGTCCGACGACTCACCGCCGAACAGGACCACACGTTCCCTCTTCGCGTCGTAGGCCATGGACGCGCCGGATCGGGGCAGCGGCGAGGTACCGCTCTGGAGCTGCCACGTGGTCCCGTCCCATGTCCAGGTGTCACCGACGACGCTGCCGGTGATGCCCGTCGCGCCTCTGCCTCCAAAGAGCACAACCCGTTCGCGCTTGGCGTCGTAGGCCATCGCGGAGTGCCACCTGGCCGACGGACTGGCCGGGGGGCTGTGCTGCGTCCAGGTGATGCCGTTCCAGCTCCAGGTCTCGGCAGAGGCAGTGAGGCTGGTTCCCGCCCGCCCTCCGCCGAACAGCACGACCCGCTGGCGGGCGGCGTCATAGGCCATGGAAGCGCCAGCCCGAGCCACCGGGCTGGTGGTGGGTGTCTGGAGCGACCAGTTGGGGGTGGACGACGCATCTGATACCCCGCCTGGGCCAACGAGGAGAGACAGGCTCACCGCAAGGCCAAGAAGGCGACGATACCAAGGTGACGAGCGCTCCCTGGCCTTGTTGCTGCGCGTAATCGTGCTCACCTCAGACATCAGTTCCACGCCCGTCCTTCGCCCTAGTATCTTCTTCGTCAGCATTCTTTGTGCGGGCGGGACGCGGTCGGGCCGCGTGTTCGAGGGTGAAGACCCGCTCCTCGGCTTCGGCTTCGGCTTCGGCTTCGGTCCGAATCCGAGTCCGAGTCCGAGTCCCCCATTGTGCGCCCTCAGCTAGGGAAGGGGGCTGTCGGCGGGGACGATCCTGTAGAAGGTTCCGGCTGAGCCGTAGTGCGTGATTCCAAGAGAGCTGTGCTCCCACACAGCGCAGATCGCGTTAGCGCCGTACCAGAACTTCCCAAAGCGGTCCGTCCCATCAGACGAGGTTGTGGCCTTCGGGGGAATCGCCTTCGCAGGGAAAGAAGTCGGAATAGCATGGGAGAAGGCACCGCTCGTGACCGTTGCCGTTGCGAGGTGAACACCTTTGTTCATGCAGATGTTCGCCTCTGTTCGCTCGACCGCGCCGTCCGGGTGCGGGAGCCCTTGGAACCCAAAAGGCGCGTCGACCCAGTAGAGGCCGACGGCAGTCACGGTCTCAAGACTGATCCCGTTTACGAAGTTCGTCCCCATTACCGTCACCGACTGCTGCGTGCAGATGTGCGGTCCGAGAGGCGCTCCGGGGTTGGTGTGCGTATCGGCGGGACATACGGTTTCGCTCTTTCCCGTTCCGTCGTTCGTCGCTGACATCTCGATCGCAGTTCCCGCGGAGTATCCGACTACGCCCGGCACGACGACCTCGCGGCCGCATGCCCAAGCGACCGCTGTCGTCGCCATCACGATCGCCACTGCTCCCGTTGCTGTCCTCGCCCACGTCCGTGCCCTCATGATCTCGTCCTTTCGTCGCCTTCGTGACAGTCGATTCAGCGGCCCTCAGTAGCTGTAGTCACCACTGTGGACCCTGATCCTGAAGATTCCCTGAAGATTTCCGAATTTTCTTTTTCTTCTCGTCGTAGCCGAGGCAACAGCTCCGTCAGCACCTAAGTGCGTTGCCGCCACCCAGCGTCAGCAATGCTCCGGCTCATTGTCGCCGTCGATCTCATCCTCCGGTGACTCCGGTTGGTCGGGCTCGGGTGCGGTCTCGTGCCAGAAGATCGCGGCCCAGTAGAGACCGAGAAGGGCCACCGCGAGCCCGGGGGCACTGTGGTGGACCACGGCGGCGAGGCCCGCATCACCACGGGCTCCTTCGTCCAGAAGGGGCACATGGGTGGCCGTCATCCAGAACCCAGCCAGGAACACCACGAGGCCGAGCGTGAGCATGAGAGTGGGGCGGCGGCGTTGGCGGGCGGCGAGGAGGGCGGCGACGGAGAGGGCGAGAACCACAACTCCAGGCACGACGTGGTCGGCGATCTCCACCTTGAACCTGGTGTTGATGGCCGGTCCGGCGTAGGGAGGCACGAGCGACCACAGCCCAACGGCGAGCCCGGCCAGGGGCAGCCAGGACACTGAAGGGGGCTGGTCGTGGTCGAGGCCCTCGGCATCCCTACCGAGGGCCTCGACCGATACCTCCCCAGGAGGCTCGGCGCCGTCCCGAATCGGCGTGATCATGCCCCTCCGCCTCTGCGCCGCGACACCAGATTCGTCACGGGGTTACGGCGAAGGCCACGAAGGAGTCGGCGACCGGTGCTCCGCCGTGGAGCTCGGTGAGACAGACGACGTAGTCGGTGCCCACGGGAGCGGAGTGCGGTACATGCCAGGGAGCGACGAACTCGGGTCCCACGCCACCGAGGAAGTCGTAGTAGGTACCGGTGGCCTCGCAGGTGGCATTCTTGGCCAGGCGGATCCCATAGGTCTTGCCTATGGCCTGGTTCTCGGCTTGGCTCAGGGCCTGCCCTCCGGGCGGGGCGCTGGCCGGCCCGAACTCGCCCTCCCCACAGGAGGAGGACCCGACGTCGCCACTGGAGGTGACGACGCGGTGGTGCGGGCTGCCGAACACCCCGTCGATGGCGTCGGCGGGGTCACGCCCTTGGAGGATGATGTCAACGGCGCGCCACACCATGTCCTCCTCGCCACCTTCAGCCTGGGTGAAGGGAAGGGCCACCCGGCCTTTTACCTCGTGGCATGCCTGGGCGGCAGGTGCGCCCAGGAGTGTCAGCCCCGTCACCTGGAGCGCCACTGCCACCAATGTGGCGATCCCTCGCCGTTTCCAAACTGCCTTACTCGCACCCATGTCCCTGCCTCCTAGTTCCAGCCCCATTGGCCGGTCTCGCTCAGTCTGGCGACCCATCCTGAAGATTTGCTGAAGACGCTGCCAAGAATGTGAAAGATCTGCGGGAGAGGCGGTGGGCGGCTAGACATCCGCTCGTGCACCTGGGTGGTGACGGAGGGCGTGGACCACACTCGTAGTGATGTCGCAGCAGGCGCCAGTGATCACCGGCCTGGTCTGCACGGGCGACATCGTGTTGGGTCGCGCCCTGGCCAAGCTCCTTCAGGTGAGCCGGTTTCAAGTGGTCGGACTGGTGGAGACAGCGGCGGACGCCATTGCCGATGTCTCCGCGGTAGCGGCGGCAGGCCAGGCGACTCCAGACGTCATAGTGCTCGATCTTGCCGCCTCCGGGCTCGCCGGGATACGCGTCCTGCCGAGGCTCCTGGAGCCCTGCCCGCAGGCTGCGCTGGTCGTGGTGTCACCGTTCCCCGTGCTCACCTTGGCCATCGTCGAGGCTGGGGCCACCCTCGTCGTCGACCCCTCGGACCTTCGACCGATGCTCGGCCTGCTGGTTGAGATCCGCAGTGAGGCGCACGCGGGTTACCCGTGCCCTTGCTGCACGCCACCTCCGCCAGGCGGTTCGGCGGCCGCCTCTAGCCCACCCTCGTCGAAGGTGAGCAGGCCGGAGGCCATGCCCGGGTTGCTCTGGGACCGGCCCTATGGGTCGACCGGGGGCTCGGCCGGGCCGGGCATGGGCTCTTCGGGCTCGGAGGACCGGCGTTGAGCGGTCCTGGCGCGCCGCGCCGGCTCAGGGTCCTTCGGGTCATCGCCCGCCTCAACGTGGGCGGGCCGGCCCTGCACGTCTCCCTGCTGACATCCCGTCTGGACCCGGACCGCTTCGAGTCACTCCTGGCAGCGGGCAGCCCGGGAGAACGGGAGGGTGACATGCTGGCCCTCCGGCCGGACCTGGCGGTGGAGTTGGGCGAACGCCTCGTGACCATCCCCGGTCTCGGGCGAGACGTGCGCCCGGGGGCTGATCTGAGGGCGCTTCGGGGGCTGGAGGGGCTGGTTCGACGGTTTCGTCCCCATGTCGTTCACACCCACACGGCCAAGGCCGGGGCGCTGGGGCGGCTCGTGGCAGCCGGCCGCCGTACGCCGGTGATCGTGCACACCTTCCACGGCACCGTGTTCGGCGGCCACTTCCATCCCGTTGCGGGCCGAGCAGCCGCCTTGGCCGAACGGGGGCTGGGCCGCCTGAGCGACGCCGTGCTCGCCGTGTCGCCGACGGTGGCGTCGGAGCTGGCTCGCCACCACGTGGGCCGCGGGCGGGTTCGGGTGGTGCCCCTGGGGCTGGACCTGGCGCCATTTGCCGCCGTGCCCGCGCTGGAGGGAGCCCCGCCGCCGGTGCTCACGCTGGTGGCGCGGCTGGCCCCGGTGAAGGACGTGCCCCTGTTCCTGGAGGCGGCGGAGATGGCCCGCCGGCGGGTGCCCGCCCTGCGGGTGCGCATCGCCGGTGACGGGCCGCTGCGGTCTGAGATCGAGGCCATTGCGCCGCCGTGGGCGGAGCTGCTCGGGCACCGGGGCGACCTTCCGGCGCTCCTGGCCGACTCGGGTGTTGTCGCCCTCAGCTCCCGCTCGGAAGGCTCGCCGGTGGCGCTAATCGAAGCCCTGGCCGCAGCCCGGCCGGTGGTCAGCGTTCCCGTCGGTGGCGTGGTGGACATCCTGCGCGGTCGGCCCGGCGCACTCCTCGCCACGGACCGCTCGGCGGGGGCGCTGGCTGACGCCATCGTGCAGGCGCTGGGTGACGCCTCGCTGGCGCGAGCCGCAGCGGCCGGGCGGGCCCAGATAGTTTGTGAGTTCGGGATCGAGCGCCTCGTAGCCGACATAGAGGCGCTCTACGAGGAGCTATGGGAAGCCCATTCCCGGCTGAGTTCTCGGCGCCTTTCGGAACCGTGAGTAGCTGACATGCGAGCCGTCGTCGTAGTGACCGATACCGGCAGAGGTGGCACCCCCAACCGCATGGCGGCGGTGGCGGGGGGCCTCGCCAGGCGAGGATGGGAGATCCTCTTCGTGAGCGTCAAGCCGGGAGGCCAAGTGCTGGGCGAGCTGTCCGGGGCGGGCATGGCCACCGCTTCACTCGAGCTGAGATCGTCCGGGGGAGGGGCAGCGGCGGTGTGGCGGGTGCGCCGGCTGATACGACATTGGCACCCAGCGATCGTGCAGAGCGCCCTGTGGCACGCCAACCTGGCGGCCGGCCTCGCCGCGGTCGGCACCTCGATCCCTGTGGTGGCCGGCCACCAGAGCGTGGACGACACCAAGCCTGCCCATCGGGTGGTCATCGACCGGTTGACGCTTCGTCGCCTCGCCACCCGCCATGTGGCCGTGTCCGAAGCCGTGGCAGACCGCCTGGCGGCCCGGGAGAGGGTCCCCCGTTCCCGCGTCACCGTGATCCCCGGCGGGAAGGACCCCGGCCGATGGGCGCCGGCCGGGCGTCGCGACGAGGTGCGCGGCCGCTACGGCATCCCCCTCGACGCCAGGGTCGTGGGTTGGTCGGGCCGTCTGCACCCCGTCAAGGCGGTTCCGGCGCTGGTGGCCGCCGTCGCCCTACTTGATGGCTGGTGGTTGGTCCTGGTCGGAGGTGGTGAGGACGAGGCACGCATCCGGCGCAGCGTCGAGGACGCCGACATCGGCAATCGGGTGGTCATGACCGGCGAGCTGGCCGACGTCGCCCCGCTGCTCGAGGCCCTCGACGTGTTCTGCCTGCCCTCCGCCTGGGAGGGGATGCCCGGCGCGCTGCTGGAGGCAATGGCGGCCGGCCTGCCCGTGGTCGCCACGCGGGTGGGCGGCGTGGGAGAGGTGGTGGACCACGGCGTGAGTGGCCTGCTCGTGGCCCCTGGTGACGTGGCCGCCCTGGCTGGCGCCATCGCCTCTGCTCTTGAGCAACCCGAGCTAGGACGCCACGCCCAGGAGGCGGTGCAAAATCGCTTCTCCGAGACAGTCATGATCGACGCCTACGACCGGCTGTGGCGAGAAGTGGCCGGGTGAGGCCATGGCGGATCATCCATGTGTTGGGCACGGCCAACGTGGGCGGCACCGAGCGCCAATTGTTGCTGCTCCTCGACCATCTGGACCCGCAGCATTTCGAGTGCGAGGTGATGCTGGTGCGAGGGGGGCCGCTCCTCGGCGAGTTCGAGCGGCGCGTCCCTACGGCGGTGTTGGGGAAACGTGGGCCTCTCGATCCCGTCTTCTTCACCCGCCTGGTTGCGGCCTTGCGCTGGGCCCGCCCTGACGTGGTCTGCACCTGGGGCGGCACCGCCAACCTGTGGGGCGGTGCCACGGCCCGGCTGGCCAAGGTCCCCCTTCATGTGGTAAACGAGCGCCAGCCGCTTGCCGGCTACGGCCTCCTGCGCGGTCGTTTGGCCGGCACCGTCGCCAAACGGGCCGATCGGGTGGTCACGAACAGCACCGCGGTAGCCGCTGACTTCGTGCGGATCGCCGGCCGTCACCGAGTGCAGGTCATCGCCAACGGCGTGCCCATCCTGCCTGCCGCGAACTCCAAAATGCGCCAGCCGGGGCTCATCACCCTCCTCGGGCGGATCGATCCGGTGAAGGGCCACGACGTGCTTCTCGACGCGCTGCCCGCCGTCGTCGCCCAGGTACCCACGGCGCGGGTTCAGTTCGCCGGTGGCGTCGCCCTTCCCTCCGAGCGGAGCTACGAATCGGCGCTGCGGGCGCGGAGCGCCCGACTCGGCGTCGCCAGCCGTGTCGAGTTCCTTGGCCCGGTCGACGACCCGCTACCGATGCTGTATAGCTCGGCGGTGGTCGCCGTGCCGTCGCGTTCCGAGGGCCTCCCCAACGTCGTGCTCGAAGCCATGGCGGCTGGAGCCGCAGTCGTGGCCAGTCGTGTCGGCGGCATTCCCGAGGTGGTGGACGACGGCGTGAGCGGCCTGCTGGTGGCCCCCGACGACCCGCCGCAGCTCGCCGCCGCCCTCGTCCGCGCTCTCGGTGATCCCGACCAGGCCCGGCGATGGGGCGCAGCGGCACGCCGGCACGTGGAGAGGGAATTGTCGCCCGAGCGTCTCGGCCGGCAATGGGGCGCTCTCTACGAGGAGATCCTCGCCGAAAGGCCGCGGCGGTGAACACCTCCCTGCTCCCGCTTCTGGCGTGCCCGGTCGACGGAGTCGGCCCGCTCATGCTCGACGTGAGCGACGGGGGCGGCGAGGGCGATACCCGTGTGATCACCGGCACACTCACTTGTCCGGCGTGCGGGCGTATGTACCCGGTCGCCGCTGGGATACCCGACCTGTGCGAGCTGGGCGGCGACCCCGACGAGACCGCCCTCAAGCAGCACGAGGTCTCGGCGCGCGACGAGGAAGCGTCGTCCTACGAGATGATGTTCACCACTTACCAGACGGCGGCCGAGCGCCTGGCCATCCTCGCCCGCCTGGCGCTGCGACCAACGCATCGCGTCCTGGAGCTGGGGTGCGGGACCGGACGCATCACGCGGGCCATGGCGGGCAGGTGCGCTGAGCTGGTGGCGGTTGACTTCTCCATGCAAGCGCTCCGACAGCTCCACCACCACCTCGGTGACCGCCAGGAAGTCCACCTCGTGCGCGCCGATGTGAACAAACTCCCCTTCGGGTGCGAGAGGCCCTTCGACCGCATCGTCAGCTCGCAGGTGCTCGAGCACCTCCCGTCACCCGCGCTGCGTCACGCCGTCTTCGCGTCCTGCCGTCGCCTGTTGGCCCCAGAGGGGCGCCTGGTTCTCACCACCTACAACCACAGCCGCCAGAAACGTTCCTCGGGGGTGGCCAAGGAGGGCCGGCACGAGTCGGGCGTTTACTACTTCTGCTATGGCGCTGGCGAGCTGGCAAACGTGCTGCGCCCTTTGTTCGCCGTGGACGAGGTGTGCGGCGTCCGCAACCGCCTTGTCCCCGCCCGGGTGATCGAGCGTGTGGGCCGTCTGGGGCCGGCCGTCGACCTGCTCGTCTCCCGCACCCCTGTCAGCCGCGCCACGGGCCACCTCCTGCTCGTGAGCGCCCGGCCTCTTCCACCCGGTGCCGTCGTGCACCCGCGACGCTTCCATACGGTGGCCGAGGTGTTCTTCTCCGAGCGCGTCCCCGCGGGCGCCGCCGACGTGGTTGAGCTGGTCCAATCGCCCAGCTTTCAGAAGGGCGGGCGCTGTGAGGAGTTCTGGACGATCGCCGTCGACCTGTCCGGCGGCGAGGCCTCGCTCATTGACAGTTTCACCAAGGGGGCACGGGCCGACGTGCGGCGGGCGGAGAGCGGCGGGCTCGGCTACGAGGCCCACCGCCACCCCGACGGCGCCACGGTGGCGGGCTTCCGGACCTTCTACGACCGGTTGGCCGAGGAGAAGGGACTTTCCCCGGCGGACCCCGCCCGGCTGAACCGTCTGGCCGAGGCCGGGCTGCTCGACCTCTCATCGGTCATCGGTGAGGACGGGGGTGCCCTCGTCTGGCACGCTTACGTCCGCACACCGGAACGGGCGCGGCTGCTGTTGTCGGCAACACGTCCTCGGGCGGGGAGTGAGCCGGCGCTTCGCAGCCTCATGGGCCGGGCCAACCGCTGGCATCACTGGCGCGACATGCTCCGCTTCCAGGCCGAGGGTGTTGCGGTGTACGACCTGGGTGGATGGTACGAGGGATCGGTCGACGAGGGCCGCCTGAGGGTCAATGCGTTCAAGGAGGAGTTCGGCGGCCAAAGGGTCCGGATGTACAACTGCGTGCGCCCGTTGACGCTACGCGGCGTGTTCGTCCTGGCGGCGCGCCGGGCGAGGGCCTGGGCACGCAGTCGAGTAGGGAGGTGACGGGTACGGTCGGCCCCGATCCATCCGGGATGCCGCGTATCTCCCGGCTGGGCGCCAACACCCTGGCTTTGAGGACTTTGAGCTACGCCCTGGGTGCCGTGGGGTCGGTACTCATCGCCCGTGCCCTCGGCCCGGCAGGCCGGGGCCGCTACTACCTGCCGGTGACGGTGGCAACGGTGGCGTACTACCTGGGCAGCCTGGGCGTCGAGCGCGCTCAGCTCCGCCTTTGGTCACGCCGCGAGGCCGACCCCGAAGAGCTCGTTACCTCGGGGGCGTTCCTCGCCGCCGGCCTCGGTGCCCTCGCCGTTACCGTCACATGGCTGGTCTACGCGCTGGCGCGATCGAGTCTGTTGCCCGGCGTCAAGGGGCTGGAGTTGGCCATTGCCGTCGCCACCGTGCCACTGCAGATCCATGCCCTTCTCGTCACCGGTGTGCTCATCGCCGCGGCCAAGTTGGCGTTGGTCAACCGAGCGGCGCTGCTGGCCGCCGTGGCCCAAACGGCTGGCCTCGCCGCGCTGTTCGCTATTGGCCAGCTGACGGTGGTAAGTGTCTTGTTGCTCTATGGCGTGAGCGTCACGGTCCCCTGGATCGTCATGCTCTGCGGGTTACGAGCTATCGGCCGCATCCGCCTTCCAGTGCCTTGGTCCCTGATGGGTCGTCAGGTCCGGCTCGGTTTCCAGCAGACGCCCTACATCGTCGGCAACTTCTTGAACCTGCGCATCGACATCTTTCTCGTGGCGCGCTTCGCCGGGGTCGCCGGAGTGGGTCTGTACTCCGTGGCGGTGGCCCTGGTCGAGCTGGTGTGGCTCGTCACCGACTCGGTCGTGGCGTCGGTCGCCGAGCGCCAGGCAAACGGAGAAGAGGCCGAGGCTGTCGACGTGACGCTGCGGGCCATGCGAATGTGCCTGCTGCTGTCGGTCGGTACCGCAGCGCTCCTCGGGCTCGTCGCCCCGCTGATGGTCCCGCTGGTGTACGGGGATCGCTTCGGGCCGGCCGCCCGAGTGGTGTGGTCCCTCGTCCCCGCCGTGGCCACCATGGCACTGTGGCGCGCCGCCGCCCCCTTGGTGACCCGGTTCGCCCACCCCGGGTTCCAGTCTGCCGTCGCCACCGCAGCAGTGGTCCTCAACGTGGCCGCAAATGTGGTGCTGCTTCCCGAGTTGGGCCTAGTGGGCGCGGGGGTGGCGTCCTCGCTCAGCTACGGCCTCGGCGCCGTCGTTGTGGGTGCGTGGCTGGTGGCCCGCTACAGCATTCCGCTCGCCGACTTCCTCCCTGGCCCCGCCGAGGTTCGCCAGCTCCGCGAGGTGCGGATCAGGTAAGCGCCGCGGCGGAGCCCCAACCCCGCCGCCGGCAGATCCCCTCGAAGTCGGCGGGGCAGGGCCGCCGCCAGTCGACGACCTCGAAGCCTGTGGCCCGCAGCCGTCGGCGGGTGAGACCCTCGAACACGAACAGCGTCGGTAGTGGCTTGCGGCGTAGTGCAAGAGCCAGCGCCGGCGTGAACAGGTGGGCGACGCTCCGCCACATGGGCCGGACCGAGACGATCGGGCGGCGGAAATTGTGGTTGGTGACGTATAGCCACCCGCCGGGGCGAATGACGCGAGCGATCCGGTGCAACAAGCCCCGCTCGTCGCCCGCCCAGTGCAGGGCGTCGCGGAGCACAACCACGTCGAAGGCTCCGTCGGCGTAGGGAAGCTCGAGCATGTCCCGAAGCTCGAAACGGACCTCGGGCGTCGTCCTGAGACGAGCGGTGGCCACCTCCAGGAACAACTCGTCGGCGTCCTGCCAGACAACCTCGGTGGCGCCAGCCCGCGCCAGCGCAGCGGTAAAGGCGCCGGGTCCGGCGGCCAGGTCGAGCACCCGTGCCCCAACGAGGGGGAAGCCCAAGCGTGCCACCTCAGCGTCGAGTTGCTCGTCGCGCACCTCCGCCCACTGGTCGGCGGAGTATCGGAGGATGTCCTCGGGCTTCACGAACTCGCCGCCGGGACGGCCGTCACTTCGTCTGCCGCCGGTCCCGTAGCTCGCGGTAGAGGTCGAGGTGGCGTGTGGCGACTTGGGCAGCGCCGTATCGAGCCGCGAACGATTCAAGCGGGGAAGGGCTGGGAGGCGGGGCGGCGAGGGCGGCGGCGAGGGCGGGAATGTCGCCGGGCGGGACGACGCGGCCGGCGCCTCCGAGCACCGCCCTCGTCTCGCCCACGTCGGTGGCAATGACGGGGAGACCGGAAGCGACGGCTTCCAGCAGGGCGTTGGAGAGGCCCTCCCGTCGCGACGGCAGCACGAACACGTCGGCCCCTCGGTACCAAGGCGCGGTGTCTGGGACTCCACCGGCGAAGCAGACACTCGGGGGTGCAGCTTCTTCGAGGAGCACCCGCTCCGGCCCGTCGCCGACGATGGTGAGGGACCCCGGTTCGCCCGCCCGGGTCCACGCCTCGATCAGTACGTCGACCCCCTTGGAGCGGTGGAGCCGCCCGACGTAGAGGAAGCGCGGGAGCGAATCTGGCGTGGGCCTCGGCCCGGGGGCGAAGCGGGCGAGGTCGATCGGGTTGGCGATTCGGGTGACGCGTGTGGCGGGCACGCGCCATGTCCGCTCCAGGTCATCAGCGATCCCGGCCGACACGGCGACGAACG
>DATLEK010000085.1:0-2551 GCA_035525365.1 Acidimicrobiales bacterium | reverse complement strand
TACCAATATTGAAGATTTCCTGAAGATTCAGAAGATTCCTCAGAAATATTTTCGGGTGGCGGTTCAGCCCGTCGAGCCCCTGCGGGGGCGGAGGCGCTTGAGATAGGGGCGGACGCCTTCGAGGGCCCGCTCCAGCTCGGGGCCCTGGAGGGTCTCGTTGGCGACCAAGGACTCAGTGAGAGCGTCGAGCACGTCACGGTGGCTCGACAGAATCGACTTGGCCACCTCCTCCTGCTCGTCGAGGATGCTGCGGACCTCGGCGTCGAGGTGCTCCAGGGTCGGCTGGGACACGTCGTTGGTGCCCAGGTAGTCCCGTCCGAGGAAGACCTCGCCGTGGTCCCTGAGCACCCGGACCCGGCCCAGGCGTGAACTCATGCCGTAACGGCCGGCCATGTCCCGGGCCGTGTTGGTGGCCCGCTCCAGGTCGGCCTCTGATCCGGTGGAGGGCTCCCCCAGCACCATCTCCTCTGCCGCGATGCCAGCCATGGCCACCGCCACCTTGGCCTCCATCTCGCCGCGGGTGAGGACCGTCTTGTCGTCGGAGACCACGGCGAGATGCCCCACCCCGCCGCCGCGGGCGATGACCGACACCTTGTCGATCGCCTGAGCCTTGCCCATGCCGGCGGCCACCACTGCGTGCCCCGCCTCGTGCACGGCGATGCGCTGCTTCTCCTCGGGCGCGATGAGCTTGGTGGTGCGCCGGGGCCCCGACAGCACCCGGTCGACAGCCTCTTCGAGGTGGCGCCGTGCCACCGCGGTGGCGCGCTCACGCACGGCCAGAAGCGCCCCCTCGTTGATGACATTGGCCAGGTCGGCGCCGGTGAAACCGGGCGTGCGCCGGGCGATGTAGGGGAGGTCGGCATCTGGGTTCTCCAGGCGGCGCCCCTTGGCGTGCAGGAACAAGATGGCGAGCCGGCCGTCAGCGTCGGGGCGCTCCACGGTGATGTGGCGGTCGAAGCGCCCGGCACGCAGCAAGGCCGGGTCCAAGATGTCGGGGCGGTTGGTGGCGCCTATGACCACCACGCCCTCACTCGGTGAGAACCCGTCCATCTGCACCAACAACTCGTTGAGGGTCTGCTCCCGCTCGTCGTGGCCGCCCCCCATGCCCGCACCCCGCTGGCGCCCGGCGCCGTCGAGCTCGTCGATGAAGATGATGGCCGGGGCGTTGGCCCGCGCCTGGCGGAACAGGTCGCGGACCCTGGCCGCTCCCACTCCCACCAGGGACTCCACGAACTCAGACCCCGAGATGGAATAGAAGCTGGCGCGGGCCTCACCGGCCACCGAGCGGGCCAACAGCGTCTTGCCGCAGCCGGGAGGGCCCACCAACAGCACTCCCTTGGGGGGAAGAGCCCCCATGGCGGCGAAGGCAGAGGGGTCTGCCAGGTAGTCGCGCACCTCGGCCAGCTCGGCCACCTCCGCCTGAGCGGCGGCCACGTCGGCGAACGTGCTGCGCTGGGCGGCCCGGGCTCCCACCCGCTTGTCGCCGAGGCGCCCGAACACCAGGAACTCGCCGGCCCCACCCGAGCTGGAGCGGGTCAGGTAGAACAACAGCGCGAACAGGTTGGCCAGGATCATCAGCGGCAACAGGAACTGGGCGACGAAACGCACCAAGGCCTTGGTGGTCTGGGAGTCAACGCTTACATCGGTGCCGGCCTTTGACAAGGTGTCCACGAGGTCGCTGGTCACCACGTCGCTTCTCGGATACGAGCTCCAGTAGGCCTCGCCGGGGGGAGACTTGAGCGTGCCGGTGATGCGGGCGTCCTCGTCGAGCAGCCGAGCGGTGGCCACCTGGTTCAGGCGGGCAGCTCGCTGCAGGTCACCGAGGCTGATCTCTCGCCCCGGCGAGGGGGGCCGGAGGGCAGCCACGGCCATGGCGTAGAGCACCAGGAGGCCCACCACGCTCATGGTGAGGACCACCACCGGCCGGCGGCGGCCTGTGGCAGTAGCTGCGGCGGCGTCGCTGGAGTCCTTCTTGCCAAAGATCTTGCGCATCGGTGTTCGTATCTCCTTGTCGGTCAGTCTCTCGTCGTTGTTTCCGAAAACTCTCATGCCTGGGCGGCCGCCGCGACGATCAGTGGGCGCCTCCGGATGGCCGGTGGGGCAGGGCCGGGCGGAGCATCGCTGCGGGTGATGGCCATATCTTCCCAGCACCACCAATCCCACCAGCACCGAGGGACTCCTGGGCTGCTCCTGCCGGCGGCGCACCATGGCGTACATGAGGGTTCGTCATCGTCGCCGGTGCGGCCAAGGGCGGTGTTGACTCCCGGGGACTGGCCGGGCGGCCATGGGCACTGGAGCCGGATCCGGGGGGGCCGAGCAGTGCGGATTGTACTTCAGAGGTCTCGCTCGCGACAGGCGGACTGAGCGTTGCGGTTCTCGAACAGTCCGTCTGTCCAGGCACGTCTCTCCACGGAGCCCGAACCCACCCTGGGACCATGGAACGTCCTCGTCGACACGAGAGCACGACGTTCCATGGCCCAGGGTGTGGGCGTCAGCTCAGGCTAGGCGGGCCACATGTTGTAGCCGTTGCCAACCGAGCCGTAGTGGGCGA
>DATLEK010000077.1:0-3669 GCA_035525365.1 Acidimicrobiales bacterium | reverse complement strand
CACCACCACCTTCGTCCTCGCCGGCTCCTCCAACTTCCTCACCATGCCCACCGTCGCCGAGTCTCTGGCCGGTCGAGCGGTGTTCGTGGAAGTGTGGCCCTTCAGCCAGGGCGAACGACTCGGAATCGAAGAACGATTCATCGATCGACTGACCACCGAGCCGCAGACCCTGAGCAGGCTGGACTGTCCCGCCACCTCTCGGGCGGAGTATCTCGGCCGCGTGGTCGAGGGGGGCTACCCCGAGGCGCTGGCGACTCCCGAGGGGCGGCTGCGCTCCGTGTGGTTCCGCAGCTACGTCTCGACCGTGACCCAGCGCGACATACGCGAGATCGCCCGTCTTCGCCAGCCGGCGGAGCTACCCCGCCTGCTCGTCTTTCTCGCCGGCAGCACCGGGCGCGAGCTGGTCAAGACCAGGCTGGCCAATGGGGTGGGCATCGAACGCAACACCCTGGCCGGCTACCTGTCGCTCCTCGAGACCGTGTTTCTCATCCGCGAGCTGCCGGCGTGGTCCCGGAACCCCCTCGGCAAGGTCGTCAAGCATCCCAAGCTCCATGTCTGCGACACCGGACTCGCCGCGCACCTGCACGGCCTCGATGCCGAGGCTCTGGCCCCGCCGGTCGCCCCCTTGCGTGGCCAGATGGTGGAGACCTTCGTGCACAACGAGCTGGTCAAGCAGCGGGCCTGGTCGGCGCAGGAGGTGTCGCTCTACCACTGGCGTGATCGCCAGGGCGCGGAGGTCGATGTCGTCGTCGAGACTCCCGCCGGCGCGGTGTTCGGCGTGGAGTGCAAGGCCTCCTTGAGCGTTGCCGCCGCCGATTTCAAGTGGTTGGCCAAGCTCGACGCCAAGCTGGGCGACCAGTTCGGCCACGGCGTTGTCTTCTATCTCGGTCCGTCTGCACTCTCGTTCGGACCGAAGCTCACGGCTCTGCCGTTGTCCGCCCTGTGGGCGTGAGCCGACACCGAGGGTCGTGACGGTCCGGTGCGCCGGCCTTTGGACCAACTTTTCCAGGGGCAACCGCCGTCACAGGGTCGACGCCGTACAGGGGGTCTTGGCGCATGACGAGGATCCTCAGCAGCCCGCGCCGGGTTAGGACTCGAGTCCGCTCAAGCGCAGCAAAATCGGATCGAGGCGATTGGCGAGCAGCGAACGAAAGACCTCGTCGAGGATCGCGTCGGTCCAACGGCCACGGAACAGCTGGGGTGCGGGCGAGCCGAATGAGGAGGTCCCGGAGCGGCGCTGAGTAGAGAAAGTCCGCGTCGTAAACAGCCGTGAACATGTTTCAGTCGTCGTAGCCGAAGCCTGCGGGACGTAGCGTTGTGGCCCGTGCCGCTCGTAGGAAGAGGACTCGTGGAGAGCACTGACCTTGCCAAAGTTCGTCGCACGCTGTGGGCGGCAGCCGACCAGCTCCGGGCCAACTCCACCCTCGCCCCCAATGAGTACCGGGGGCCCGTGCTCGGCCTCATCTTCCTCGCCGGCCCTCCACGGCCTGTCGGGCGACATCCGCCTCGGCAACAGCTACTACGACGACCTGCACCGCAGCGCCGGCGCTTTCGACTTCGTCATGGCCAACCCGCCGTTCAACGTGAACGGGGTGGAAAAGGACAAGCTGGCCGGCGACCCCCGCTTGCCCTATGGGCTTCCCAGGCCGGACAACGCCAACTACCTGTGGATCCAGATCTTCGCCTCGGCCCTGGCCGAGGGAGGCCGGGGCGGCTTCGTCATGGCCAACTCCGCCGGCGACGCCGGGCACTCCGAGCGGGAGGTCCGCCGCCGGCTCATCGAGTCGAAAACCGTCGACGTGATGGTGGCCATCGGCACCAACTTCTTCTACACCGTCACCCTGCCGGTCACGCTGTGGTTCCTCGACAAGGCCAAGCGCGACACCGACCGGGGCGGCACCGTGCTGTTCATCGACGCCCGCCACCTCTTCCGCCAGATCGACCGCGCCCATCGTGACTTCCTGCCCGAGCACATCGAGCTGCTGGCCAACATCGTGCGGCTGTACCGCGGCGAGGACGTGGAGACCACCGAGGGCAGCGACACACTGGTCAAGGAGCGCTTCCCCGACGGCGAGTATGTGGACGTCCCCGGCCTGTGCCGGGTGGCCACCCTGGCCGAGATCGAGGCCCAGGGCTGGAGCCTCAACCCCGGCCGCTACACCGGCACCGCGTTGGTGGAGGACGACGGCGAGGACTTCGCCGACAAGCTCGGCGGGCTATACGACGAGTTCACCAGGTTGAGCGACGAGGCCGACGCGTTGCGAGCCAAGGTCAACGCCGCAGTGCAGGGGATCCTCGGCGCATGACACAGCCCCACCGATCCGGGGACCGCACACCAGTACCGATACCATGATTACCAGTGAAATTAGTGATACTCGATCCCCGGCCGCCGGAGCTCCAGGCGCTCATCGATCGGCGCCAGCAACTCGGTGTCGATCTCTACGACGAGGTATGGAAAGGCTCCCACCACGTGGTTCCGGCGCCGAACGCAGAGCACGCCTACGTCGGCCACCGCCTCGCCATTGTGCTCGATCCCTACGCTCGGGCGGCTGGGCTCGCCGGCACTGACCCGTTCAACCTGGGCGAGCCGGAGGACTACCGCGTTCCCGACCGCGGCTACCACCGGGGAGCGCCGTCCGGCGTTTGGGTGGCGACCGCAGCCATCGTCGTCGAGATTGTCTCCCCGGACGACGAGACCTATGAGAAGTTCGACTTCTACGCACGCCACGGCGTGGAGGAGCTACTGATTGCCGACCCCGCTGAGCGCACGGTGGCCTTCTGGCGACGGACATCGGATGAACGGTACGAACTCACGCCGGCAAGCGCGCTTCTCGGTGTCAGCGCCGACCATCTGACGGCCGCCATCGACTGGCCTGCTCCGGGTTAGGTTAACGACCGCTCGCCACTCGAGGCCGCCAGGATCCGCCAAACAGAATGACCGCTGCTTGGTAGCTGGGTGCGTGGCACCAAGTAGACTTCGATCCATGGCTGAGGTGCAGGAGTACCTGGTCTCGTCGTCCGGGCAGGTATCGCTTCCCGCCGCTGCGCGTCATCGATGGGATCTGGACGCCGGCGGACCCGTCGACGTGCTCGATCTGGGGTTCGGCATCCTTACCGTGCCCAAGGGCGAGGGCAGGCGGCTCCTCGGGGAGATGCTCAGCCGCGACGACCACGCCAGGTTCGTCGATTCGCTGGCTGACGATCCCGACCTTGCAACGACGTGAGCGGAGCGCTCCTCGACGATCATCTGCTCAGGGACATGCTCGCCGACGACCTGAGCGATCACCTCGCGGCAATCCTCGCCGAGTACGAGCCGGCGACGACCAACTATTACTACCTGCGGTTGTGCAAGAGCGTGGTGTCGGCCCGGGGCGGGCGCCTCACCGGAACGTGGCCGGTCGAACGACGGCGGGCACTCGGGAGGACGCTGATGGCGCTCCCTCGAGCGATCGAGATCGCTCCGCTGAGACCTCTTGCGTTCGCCATGGCCGAGATCGCCGACGCTCACCGCGTCTCGGCGCTCGGAGCTGAGGCGGTGGCGGCCGCTGTTCATCTCGGTGCTCCACTTTGCGTCTGGGAGGGCAACGACGGTCCTGGAATTCGAGCGGCGATGGACGCCGCCGGAGCCGACTATCGGACGATCGCCCGATGAATCCGGGCTAGTTGAAG
>DATLEK010000071.1:0-54826 GCA_035525365.1 Acidimicrobiales bacterium | reverse complement strand
CTCGCCAGAGGTTGACGGCAGCCGCCCGTGGAATCCCTATCACTGGACAACCGCTTGGCGCAGGCTGCGCGAGAAGCTGGGCCTGCCGAAGGCGACACGTCTGCACGACCTGCGCCACTTCGCCGCGACCCATCTTCTTGCTGACGGCGTGGACGTCAAGACCGTCGCCGGCTCGCAGTCGAGGTGTTCCCACTCCCAGACACCCAATGATATCGTTGTGTGAGTGATCCCGGATTTCGTAGATGGCGTCCTACCAGCCGGCGAGCACCTGGCGACCTGGGACGAGATCACCACTCGCTTCGGCACCACGTCTCACCGACGTCATCTTCTCGATGGCCTCCACGGGGCGTGCAGCTCGCTGGCTTCGGCCGGCTGCGTACTGCTGTGGCTCAACGGGAGTTTCGTCACGGACAAGCCGTGGCCCAATGACTTCGACGCCTGCTGGGACCCGGCCGGCGTGGACCTCGATGCGATCGACCCGGTTCTCCTCGACCTGGCCCATCCACGTACCGCGCAGAAGGAACGCTACGGCGGCGAGCTGTTTCCCAATGTCGAGGAGCTGGCGTCCGGGTCTCTTTTCGTGGATTTCTTCCAAACCGATCTCAACACCGGCCTGCCAAAGGGCATCATCGTCCTCGACCTCAGGAGCTTCCTGACATGATCAAGAACCAACGCCAGTACCAACTCACCCGCGCCCAGGTTGCTCGTTTCGAAGCCGTCCTGGCGGATCTCACCGGACGCCCCCCGGGAGCGGACGAGCACCCCCGGCTTCGTCAGGCACAGATTGACGCCGTCACCGGCCAGCGCGATGCGCTGCTGGCCCAATTGGCTGAGTATGACGCCCTGGCCTCGGGCCAGCGACCGGTGCTAGAGTTCCCGTTCAGCGAACTTCCCCAAGGGCTGATCGGCGCCCGCATCGCGTCGGGCATGACACAGGGCGAGTTGGCCTCGCGGGTCGGGATCAAGGAGCAGCAGATCCAGCGGTACGAGGCGACTGACTACGCGTCGGCCAGTTTTACCCGCATCAACGAGATCATTGACGTGCTCGGAGTGCGAGTTCGCAGCGAGCTTCGTTTCGGAGACCAGCGGTCATCAGCCTGACCCCCTCAGGTCACGGTCCTTCGCCACAACTACAGGTTGCCGAGTGGGGCGGGGAAGGGGCCGGCGAGCTGTCCCACGCGTAGATCATGGTGCTGCCCATGATCGACGGCCCACACGACCGACCAGCGGCCAACGCGGGACCCGCCCCGACAACCAGTTCCAGACCCGATGAGTCTCAGGTGGTTCTCCGGGGCGGGCCGGACACCAGGTCGCTCATCCGTGCCCACGCTCGTCGGGTGAACCGGCTCTTCGTTCTCGATGGTGCGGAGATCTGGGCGATCTCGGTCTTTGTTGCACTGGACGACGTGGGCAACGGCTCGGCCAAGGCGATCCTGCGGGACCAAGCTCCGGTCCTACGCTCATGTGTACCTGACCACCGTCGGCCGGGTTGGAAACTGCGCAGGAGCTGTTCGACGCGCTGGGCGAACTGCGGATCAACCCGTACGCTGGTGGAGAGAAGCCAGAAGGACGCGCATGATCACGATCGACATCCCCGCCGACCTCAACGCTGAGGATGAGTCCGGATTCGTCTGGACCTTCCTCGACGAAGCCGCGGAACCGGACGCCATCAGACCTGGTGCCATCGTGGTCGCCGGCTCGGAGTTGACGCCAGCAGTATGTGAAGTCGTCGACCTTGTCGAGAAGGCCGTGGGCACGGTGGTCCACCTCCGTGTACTGCCTGGCTCCATCGGCCAGTACCGGCGTCTCCTAGGTCGCATCGGGGTCTGACTGCCAGGCGCCAAATAGTTCTGTGGGTGCGAGCGCCGGGCAGGTCAGCTCTCCGACTCCCCACCAGCCCTCAAGCCCGCTCCGGGGAGCTCCACAACCGGCGCCTTCGGGGACCGTATGGCCGCGGCCACCTCGGCATCGAGGAACGAGGCGATGGCCCGGTCACGCGCGGCCGTGGCGTGCTGATAGATCAGCGCGGCGCGTGGCGACGCATGGCCGATCCGGGCCATGAGCTCCTTCGTGGTCACACCCCGGCATCCGTGAAGGCAAGGTCGCCGCGTGGTAACGGAGATGACGCAACCCTGCCGGGGCTCCGGCGCGCCGAACCGCCGCCTGCCAGGCCGCCGAGAGCGTCGCCCGCCGAAGTGGTCCACCCACCGGACTGGTGAACACCGGCGCCTCAACGTCGGTCCCCGTGAAAGTGGCGAGGTGGGCGTCCAGGGCTTCGACCACGATGGCCGGGATAGCCACGGTGCGCCGTCCCGCCTCGCTCTTGGGCTCGAGCGTCCATGCTTCCACGGCCGCTCGGTCCCACACCCGCCCCGAGGCCAACTCGGCTAGATCGTTGCGCCCTCCTCGGGTTGGGCCGTTCGAGGCGCCCCTCACCGCCGACGAGAGGCGCGCCGTGGCCGAGCTGATCGAGGATGGCACCCTCGCAGCCGCCATTGCTGCGGTAGCGGCTGACGACCCCGATCTCGCCGATCAGTAGTAGCAACGGCAGGTGGCGCTGGTCGGTGATGATTCTCTGCTGCTTGATGTTCTTGCCGGCCTCGCGGACGCAGAGATCCAGGACCCGCTCGATGGCCGAGAAGTTGGCCACCGACCACTTCGTGCCCAAATACGGCGCCAGGGCCTCCGCGGCCTGCTCCTGGTAGCGGCCCAAAGGGGGGCAGCCACCGCGAGTAGTGCGACGCCACCAGTGCAAGACGTGCGGATGTCCACAGCCGACGCATGCAAGGAGGATACGCAAAGGCTTTCTAGATGGGCAGCGACGGGTTGCTGGGTTGAGCCGCTCTAAATGCCGGATAGCGCGGCTCGCTGTCGATCACGCCGATGAACCTAACGGCCGCACCGATTGCCCAAACCCCGCGCCCCACCCAGCTCTGAGAGGCTGGTTCGAGCCACCCCGATTTGGCGGATCTGCGCGCTGGCCCCAGGACGCAGTTGCTACCGGCGCTGATCAGCGGACCGGCGTTGAGCGGCACGTAGGAGCGGCTAGGTCTGGTCGATGTCCAGGTAGATCACTTCGACGACGTCATCGACGCGAAGGTATGCGTACACCGCGATGAACGGTGCGAGGACGCCGTTCGTGATGAGCACCCGAACCGGTGGTGCATCCTCGACGGGCAGTGTCGTTCCAATGTAGTCCTCGGCAAGCAGATCGACGACTGTTGGAACCTCGTGGAGTAGGAAGTCCGTTGCCGACGGTCCACCGTCCGCTGTTCGCTCTGCAGGAAGAAGTTCGTCGAGCCTGTTGAAGAAGGACTGGTTGACTTGGACCCGCCGACGAGTCACTCCGAGACGGACTGGTTCAGCTCTGCAGAGAGTCGTCGAGCCGAGTCCTCGAGTCGGCGGCGGAAGCTCTCCGGGAGTTGTTCCAGATCCTTCACGAGCCCTTCTCTGACGGCCTGCGCACGCTCGCTCGGCGAAAGCTCGTCGAGTTCGGCGGCTGCCATCAGGTCACGGTCCTTCGCCACAACTACAGGTTACCGAGTGGGGGCGGGGAAGGAGCGTGTCCGACGGCCCACACCGGACCGATCGGGGCGCCAGCGGCCAACGCGGGACCCGCCCCCGGCGACCAGTTCCAGACCCTGCTCGGTGGGCCGCCCAACCACACGCCAACCACACGCGAACCACACATCCGCCCACGTTTCTCGTGGTCCGCCGCCGACCGCATAACGCTGTGAGCTGCGGTCATGAACGCGGTGCGGACGCTGCTCAGCTACCTCAGCGCCAAGTTGTTAGAGCCGAGCCCCCACCCGGTTCTCAGACATTCCGGTCGCAGAACCGTCCGCCTCTCGGCGGTGTTTCTTTCACAACTTGATGGCCAGACAGCCCTCTACCCCGTGGCCGACCACTCCCGGATCGGTGTTCATGTTCTTCGGCTGGCGACTTTCCTCGCGGCCATCCCGGCTGATCTCGACATCCCTGCCGATCTGCCCGCGATTCCTGACGAGCCGGCTACGTCGTTGCCGTTCTTCGAGGCGTACTTCTCCAACTTCATCGAGGGCACAGAGTTCTCCGTCGAAGCGGCCGAGGCCATCGTTGCGTCGGGAGAGATCCCGGCGGAGCGTCCTGAAGATGCCCACGACGTCCTCGGCACCTTTGAAGCCGTCGCCGATCCCGAACTCCGCGCTGCCGTACCCGACACCTCGGACGAGCTGTTCGCGCTGCTGGAACGTCGTCACCGACTCGTGATGGGTGGTCGACCTGACCAGCGCCCCGGTCGGTTCAAGGACAAGGCCAACCAGGCGGGCTCGTATGTGTTCGTGGCGCCGGCTCTCGTCGAGGGCACCCTCATCGAGGGCTTTCGGCGACTCGTCGACCTCCCTCCCGGGTTTTCCCCAGCCATGTTCGAGCTGTTCGTCATCTCGGAGGTCCACCCCTACGACGACGGCAACGGGCGGGTCGCACGGGCGGCCATGTGCGCCGAGCTCACCGCCGGCGGTCAGGCGCGGATCGTCGTCCCGATCGTGTTCCGCAACGAGTACCAGACCGCCCTGCGCAATCTCTCGCGTGAGGGCCGCTGCGACCTGTACGTCCGAACCCTCGCCCACGCGTGGCGGTGGACGGCAGGGATGCCATGGCAGGACCGGGCAGCGGTCGACGGCTACCTCGTCGCCACCAACGCGTTGACCGACTCGACGGACGCCGAACGATCGATCCTCCGGCTGGAGCTTCCGTCACCTCGACCGCGCCGACTTCGACCGTTCCGTAGCCTGGTTCGCAATGCCCCGTGGAGGTGACGTGACCGAGCAGCGCATTGATGATGGAAGCCGAGCATCTCTGAGAGCATCTGGAGCGCAGCCGGGTAGCGTGCCGAGATGAAGCTGTGGCCGGGACAGCCGTACCCCCTTGGTGCCACCTACGACGGTACTGGCACCAACTTCTCGGTGTTCTCCGAGGCGGCCACGAGGGTCGAGCTCTGTCTGTTCGACGACGAGGGCAACGAGAGCCGGATGGACATGCCCGAAGTGACGGCGCACTGCTGGCACGGCTACGGGCCGAACATCGGACCTGGACAGCTCTACGGGTACCGCGTCCACGGCCCCCACGACCTCGTGGAGGGGCACCGCTGCAACCCAACCAAGCTCCTCCTCGACCCTTATGCCAAGGCGGTGGAAGGGACGGTGGACTGGGACGAGGCCCTCTTTCCTTACCGGTTCTCCGACCCGCACACATCGGTGAACCACCTCGACAGCGCTGTCCATATGCCCAAGGCCGTCGTCACCAACCCATGGTTCGACTGGGACAACGACCGCCACCCCCGCTCGCCCTATCACGAGGCCATCATTTACGAGGTCCACGTCAAGGGCTTCACCGCCCGCCACCCCGGGATTCCCGAGGAGCTGCGGGGCACCTACGCCGGGCTGGCTCATCCGGCATCAGTGGAGTATCTGACGATGCTCGGAGTGACGGCGGTGGAACTGTTGCCGGTGCACCAGTTCATCCACGACGCCCACCTGGTGGAGCGGGGCCTGTCCAACTACTGGGGCTACAACTCCATTGCCTTCCTCGCCCCCCACAACGAGTACGCCGCAAATGGCGACCGCGGCCAGCAGGTTCCGGAGTTCAAGCAGATGGTGAAGACCCTGCACGAGGCGGGGATCGAGGTGTACCTCGACGTCGTCTACAACCACACGGCGGAGGGGAACCACCTGGGCCCGATGCTCTCGATGAAGGGGATCGACAACGCCGGCTATTACCGGCTGGTCGACGACGACAAGCGCTTCTACTACGACACCACGGGCACCGGTAACAGCCTGGACATGCGTCACCCTCACGTGCTGCAGCTGATCATGGACAGCCTGCGTTACTGGGTAACGGAGATGCATGTCGACGGGTTCCGCTTCGACCTGGCCGCCACTTTGGCTCGCCAGTTCCACGAGGTGGACCGTCTCTCGGCCTTCTTCGACCTCATCCAGCAGGACCCCGTGGTGAGCCAGGTGAAGCTGATCGCCGAGCCCTGGGACCTCGGCGAGGGTGGGTACCAGGTGGGCAACTTCCCCCCGCTGTGGTCCGAGTGGAACGGAAAGTACCGGGACGAGGTCCGCGACTTCTGGCGGGGAGAGGACCAGACCCTCGCCGAGTTCGCCTACCGGTTCACGGGCAGCTCCGACCTGTACGAGTCCAGCGGCCGGCGGCCGTATGCCAGTGTCAACTTCGTGACCGCCCACGACGGTTTCACCCTCAACGATCTCGTCTCCTACAACGAGAAGCACAACGAGGCCAATGGCGAGGGCAATGCCGACGGTGAGGACCACAACCGGTCCTGGAACTGCGGCACCGAGGGGCCCACCGACGACGACTCGATAAACGAGCTGCGGGGTCGCCAGCGGCGCAACTTCCTTGCGACCCTGCTGTTTTCCCAGGGGGTCCCCATGATCCTCGGCGGCGACGAGATCGGGCGCACGCAGCAGGGCGACAACAACGCCTACTGTCAGGACAACGAGATTTCCTGGTTCGACTGGGAGGGCCAGGACGGAGCGCTGACCGCCTTCACCAGCCGGCTGATCTCGTTACGAAAGACGCACCCGGTGTTCCGCCGCCGGCGCTTCTTCCAGGGCCGCCCGATCCACGGCGACCAGAGCAGGGACATCGCCTGGTTCCGACCCGACGGGTCGGAGATGACCGAAAAGGACTGGCACGAGGGGTTCGCCAAGTCGATCATCGTGTTCCTCAACGGCGAGGCCATCTCGAGTCCGGATTCGAGAGGAGAGCCCATCGTGGGAGAGAGCTTTCTCGTGGTCTTCAACGGCCATCACGAGGCGCTCGACTTCACCATGCCCGCACCGGTTTTCGGTGATCGATGGGTGAGCACGGTGGACACGGCGGACGCGCTGCGCGAAGGCGAGCAGACCAAGGCCGGCGAGCAGCTCACCCTCGAGGGACGCAGCGTGATACTCCTCCGCCGTGCCGGCTGAGTCCTCCGCGCCGGGCGCCACCTACCGCATTCAGCTTTGGGCCGGGTTCGGGTTCGAGGACGCCGCCGGGATCGTGCCCTACCTGGCCGATCTGGGAGTGACCCACCTCTACGCCTCGCCTTACCTGCAGGCCGCGCCCGGTAGCACCCACGGGTACGACGTGGTGGACCACCGTCAGGTGAACGTCGAGCTGGGAGGAAGTGCCGGTCACACGCGGATGTGCGCTGCTCTCTCCAAGGCCGGCCTGGGCCAGATCCTCGACATCGTGCCCAATCACATGGCCATCGGCACCCCTGAGAACGCCTGGTGGTGGGACGTTCTCGAGAACGGCCCCTCCAGTATGTACGCCGCGTACTTCGATGTCGACTGGGACCCACCAGAGGCCAAGCTGCGCAACACCGTGCTGCTGCCCATCCTCGGCGACCACTACGGACGGGTTCTCGAGGCCGGAGACATTCGACTGGTGCGCGAGGGCGGCTCCTTCACCGTGACCTATCACGAGCACGTCGCTCCCGTCACACCCCGCTCCCTCGACCGCCTGCTCGGCGCCGCCGCCGAGAGCTGTGGGAGCCCCGAGCTGGAGTCAATGGCCAGTGCCTTCGGCCGGCTGCCCACCGCGACCGATACTGATGGCGACAGCCGGCGCGAGCGCCATCGGGACAAGGAGGTTCTCCGGGCGAGCCTGGCCAGATTGTTGGGTGAGTCGCCCCACGCCGCCACTGCGGTTGAATCGCAGGTGGAAGCGATCAACGCCGATCCTGACGCGCTCGATGCCCTGCTTGAACGCCAGAACTACCGCCTGGCCTACTGGCGAACCGCCGGCCGTGAGCTCGACTACCGGCGCTTCTTCGACATCAGCACGCTGATCGGTTTGCGGATGGAGGATGCGCAGGTCTTCAGTGAAACCCATGCCATGGTTCTCGGTTGGATGGCCGAGGGAGTCCTCGACGGCGTGAGAATCGACCACCCTGATGGACTTCGTGATCCCGAGGGTTACCTCAGGCGGCTCGAGGAGGCCACCGGTGGCAGGGGCTGGGTGGTGGTCGAGAAGATCCTCGAGCGCGAGGAGGTGCTACCCGCCTCCTGGCCGGTTGCCGGCACGACCGGGTACGACTTCCTCAACCGGGTCGGCGGCCTTCTTCCTCGACCCGGCGGGACAGCGACCGCTTCTGGAGGCGTACGCAAGGTTCACCGGGGAGCCGACCGACTTCGCCGAGCTTGCTCTCGACAAGAAGCATCAGGCGTTGCGGGAGTCACTGGCTGCCGATCTGGGGAGGCTCACCGAGCTGTTCGTGCAGGTCTGCGAACGCAACCGGCGGTACCGGGACTACACCCGCCACGAGCTGCACGAGGTGTTGCGTGAGGTGGTGGCCTGCTTCCCCGTCTACCGCACCTACGTCCGCCCTGAGGACGCGGCAGTGTCGAGCGACGATGTCGCCTACGTCGAGGAGGCGGTGGAACGGGCCAGGCGACGCCGGCCGGAACTGGATGGGGAGCTGTTCGGGTTCCTTCAGGACCTGATACTCCTGCGGGTCCGGGGAGACCAGCCGCCAGGGCTGAAAGTGTTCAACGCCGCGGTCGAGACGGAGCTGGTGGCCCGGTTCCAGCAGCTCACCAGCCCGGTCACGGCCAAGGGCGTGGAGGACACCGCCTTCTACACCTACCTCCCGTTGATCGCCCTCAACGAGGTGGGAGGTGATCCGGGCCGCTTCGGCACCTCGGTCGCCGAGTTCCATGCCTCCTGTGCCGCCACTCAGGCGTCGTGGCCGGCGGGCATGACCACCACGGCAACCCACGACACCAAGAGAGGCGAGGACGTGCGGGCTCGCCTTGCTCTGCTCTCAGAGATTCCCGAGGCTTGGGTGGAGGCGCTGACAAGGTGGTCGTCGTACAACCAGCGGTATCGATCCTCCCTCCAGCTGCCCGACGCCAATGCCGAGTACCTGCTCTACCAGACCCTCGTCGGCGCCTGGCCGTTGAGCCTCGACCGGGCCCTCGCCTACATGGAGAAGGCGTCACGAGAAGCCAAGGTGCACACCTCCTGGACCGATCAGGTGCCGGTCTACGACAATGCGTTGCGCGCTTTTGTCGAGTCGGTGCTGGGCGACGAAGCTTTCCTCGCCGACGTGGCCGCCTTCGTGGAACCTTTGGTGGGGCCAGGGCGGGTCAACTCGCTGGCCCAGACCCTGGTCAAGCTGACCTCGCCCGGGGTGCCCGACACCTATCAAGGGACCGAGCTGTGGGATCTCAGCCTGGTGGATCCTGACAATCGCCGGCCGGTCGATTTCGGACTACGACGGGCGCTCCTTGGGCAGGTTGAGCAGGTGACGGCGGCCGAGGCATGGGCGAGGGCTGACGAGGGGCTACCCAAGATGTTGGTGACTACGCGCGCTCTTCGGTTGCGGCGGCGGCGACCGGAGTCGTTCGGCCGCTCCGGCTCCTATGAGCCTCTGGCTTCCACCGGCTCGATGGCCGAGAACGTGGTCGCCTTCGTCAGGGGCGGGGCGGTGGCGACGGTCGTGCCTCGGCTCGTGCTGGGTCTGGCGGAAAAGGGTGACTGGGGTGACACCGCGGTGACCCTTCTGTCCGGTCAGTGGCGGAACGTCCTGACCGGCAGGATCGTCGCCGGTGGCGAGGTCGGGGTGGCCGAGCTGATGGACGGTTTTCCGGTGGCCCTGCTGGAGGCCGGGTGAGCCGGTTCCGGGTGTGGGCGCCCGCGGCGGCCACAGTTGAGATCGAGCTGGATGGGCAGCGCCAGGCGATGGAGCGCGGGGAGGGTGGTTGGTATTCGGCCCAGGTCCGGGCTGCCCCGACCTCGGACTACTCGTTCGTGCTCGACGGTGACGACCCTGTCCCCGATCCACGGTCGCCCTGGCAGCCGGCGGGGCCACACGGGCCGTCGCGGCCGGTGGATCACGATGAGTTCGACTGGAGCGACGCGGCCTGGAGAGGGATCCACCTGCCATCTGCGGTGATCTACGAGTTGCACGTCGGCACCTTCACTCCCGAAGGAACCTTCGATGGAGTGATCGCCAGGTTGGACCATCTGGTTGATCTCGGTGTCGACGCCGTCGAGCTGCTCCCGGTAGCTGAGTTCTCGGGCCGCCGCGGGTGGGGCTATGACGGCGTCGACCTGTTCGCTCCTCATTCCGCCTACGGCGGGCCGCACGCCCTCAAGCGCCTGGTGGACGCCTGCCACGCCCGCAATCTCGCAGTGGTGATGGATGTCGTGTACAACCACCTCGGCCCGGCGGGCAACTACCTGAACCGGTTCGGCCCCTACTTCACCGACCGCTATTCCACGCCCTGGGGCGCCGCCGTCAACCTCGATGGGCCCGGCAGTGACGAGGTGCGCGCCTTCTTCGTCGACAACGCCGTCATGTGGCTGCGGGACTACCACATCGACGGCCTCCGCATCGATGCCGTCCACGGGTTCGTGGACACCTCGGCGGTGCACTTCCTCGAGCAACTCGGGGTACGGATTGAGCAGCTGGCAGCGTCACTCGGGCGGTCGCTGTTCCTCATCGCCGAGAGCGACCTCAACGACCCGCGGGTTGTGAACCGCCGGGAAGTCGGCGGGTACGGCATGGACGCCCAGTGGAGCGACGACTTCCACCACGCCCTGCACGCGGTCCTCACTGGCGAGGCCGATGGCTACTACCGCGATTTCGGATCGATCGCCCAGCTGGCTGTCGCACTGGAGCGGGCCTTCGTGTACGACGGTGCTCACTCTGCGCACCGCCGCCGGCGCCACGGTCGGCCCATCGGGGCTCTCCCCGCCCACCGATTTGTGGGTTACCTGCAGAACCACGATCAGGTCGGGAACCGGGCGGTGGGGGAGCGCAGCAGCGCTCTCATGTCGCCTGGCCGGCTGAAGGTAGGTGCCGCTCTGGTACTCACCGCCCCCTTCGTCCCGATGCTGTTCCAGGGTGAGGAGTGGGGAGCGGCCACGCCCTTCCAGTACTTCACCGACCACGACGATCCGGAGTTGGGCCGCGCCGTCAGCGAGGGCCGACGCCGGGAGTTCGCCAGCTTCGGTTGGGACCCGGAAGCCGTCCCCGACCCTCAGGAGCGCGGCACCTTCGACAGGTCCAGGCTCGACTGGACCGAGCTCGACCACTCCTGGCACCAGGAGGTGCTGGCGTGGCACCGTCACCTGATTCGGCTCCGCCGAGCCGAGCCTGCTCTCGGCCTGGGGACCTTCGCCGGTCTCGAGGTGTTTTTCGATGAGCAGGCCCAATGGCTCATCGTGCGGCGCCCATCTGTGGAGCTGGCGTGCAACCTGGGCCGGGAGGCTGTCCGGCTGCCGGTGATCGGCCAGATCGTCCTGGCTTCCGAGCCAGGGGTTCTTGCCGATGACGAGGGGCTGGTGCTTCCGCCCGACAGTGTCGCCGTTGTCCGCGGTAAGGCCGAGCGGTAAGGCGTTCATGGCGCCGCTTCTGGGTACGCCCTTCCCATGATCACGGTGGTGTCTGAGCTGGCGGCGGCCCCCGAGCGAGTGTGGGCCGTTCTCGCCGACCCGCACTCCTATGCCGACTGGGTGGTGGGGACCCGCCGCATCCGCGCCGCTGACGAGACCTGGCCCGCTCCGGGAGCCATGCTCCATCACGAACTGGCCGCCGGCATCGAGGACAGCACCACGGTCCTCGAGAGCGATGAGGGGAAAAGGTTGGTCCTCCGGGCCCGTGCCCGACCCGCCGGCATCGCCGAGGTCGTGATGACCGTCGAGCCGAATGGCGACGGGTCGAAGGTGCGCATGGAGGAGAAGGCGGTCTCGGGCCCGGCGTCTCTGATCCCCGAGATCGTGCTGGCGCCTCTGGTGAAGGCCCGCAACGAGGAGTCGCTGCGCCGGCTGGGCGAGCTGGCCCGCTCCCGGCCACGCTGAAGAGGTGCTCGACGCCGTAGTCATCGGGGGCGGCCCCGCCGGCCTCAGCGCCGCCACCTGGCTGTCCCGATACCGGCGTACGGTTCTCGTCCTCGACGGCGGCGAGCACCGCAACCGCTGGGTCGACAAGGCTCACGGATATCTCGGGACCGACCCTCTCCACCCCGATGACTTCCTCGAAAGCGCGCGCCGCCAGCTGGCCCGTTACGAGGAGACGGAGATCCGCGCCGGCGAGGCGGTGGCGGTCAGTACCACCGGTGAGGGCCTGTTCGCCGTCGAGACAGGCGGCGAAAGCGTTCTGGCCCGCAGTGTCGTGCTGGCGGTGGGCGTGGAGGACGAATTCCCCGAGGTGGACAACTTCTTCGAGCACTACGGCGCCAGCGTGTTCCATTGCCCCACCTGCGACGGGTACGAGGCCAAGGATCGCGATGTCGTGGCCTTCGGCTGGACGGCGAGCCTCACCGGCTTCGCCCTCACCCTTCTCGGCTGGGCCAGGACAGTCACACTGATCACCGATGGCCGGCACTTCGAAGGCGATGAGGAGGATCGGAGGAAGCTGGACACCGAGGGTGTTCGCATCTTGGAGGACGACGCCGTCGAGCTGCTCGGGCAACGAGGCGACCTGGTCGGTGTACGTCTGGCGCGGGAGGGTGTCCTCGACTGCCAGCTCGCCTTCTTCTCCATCGCCCATCGGCCCCGTACAGCACTTGCCGAGCAGCTCGGCTGTTCGCTCACCGACGAGCGCTGCATCGAGGTGGACCTGGAGGGGGCGACAACTGTTGCCGGGGTCTACGCCGCCGGCGATGTCACCCCCGGCATCCAGCTCGTGCAGGTGGCGGCGGCCAAGGGCGCCATCGCCGGTGTGGCCTGCGCCCAGTGGCTGCAAAGCAGGAACCAGCCATGACGAGAAGTTTTTTTCAGGATTTTGGTTTAGAAGGATCTGGAGGGGATACAATCCAAGCTGTCCCGCCCCCCGGGAGCCCCACATACCGGAAGTCGTGCAATCGGCTTCCGGTATGTGCGCGTCTGGGGCTGGATAGGTCGGCGCGGACGCGGGCGGGGGCATGACTCGGGGGGCCGAGGGGCCCCCCGTCGCGTCCGCCCTATCGCGACGGGGGGAACCTGCCGGCGGAGCTGCCGCCAACCTGCTCCGATCGCCCCCGGCCCTCGGTGCTGCATTAGAACAAGTACCCGTCTGACCCGAGAATCACACTCCGCAGTGGCGATCGAGGCCGCTGCTAGGATTGGCCAAAGACCCGGGGCCGTTAGCTCAGCCTGGTAGAGCACTTGCATGACGCGCAAGGGGTCGCAGGTTCGAGTCCTGCACGGCCCACCGGAAAACCGCAGGTCACAGCGTTATGAGGCGCCCGAGAGGGCGCCTCGTTTTCGTTCCGAGGGCCATTTGATCACGGAATGATCACAGACTTGCGCCGAAGTCTTTGCTACCGTCGGCGGCCACGGGCAGCGTCCGAAGGAGGCGGCATGCAGGGCCGGGTCTTCCAGCGCAACAAGGGTCGGGGCAAGCCGTGGAGCTATGCCGTCGACCTTCCGGCGCATGCTGACGGGAGGCGCCGCCAGCGGCTCAAGGGCGGGTTCCGGACCAAGGACGAGGCCGAGAAGGCGCTCGCCCGCACCCTCGCCGATGCACAGAAGGGCATCGTGCTCGATCCCGGCAAGGTGACCCTGGGCGAGTACCTGGAGGACTGGTTGGCATCGGTCTCCCGCTCTCTCAAGCCGACCACACTGGAGGGCTACGCCCACGCCGCCCGGGTGTGGATCATCCCGAGGATCGGTGGCTACCGCTTGACCGCGGTCACTCCCGAGGTGCTGGAGAAGCTCTACGCAACGCTCGAGACAGAGGGCCGCCAGGACGGAACCGGCGGCCTCGGCTCACGTGCTGTTCGCCTGGCTCATCAGGTCCTGCACCTGGCGCTCGGCCAGGCGGCCAAGAGACAGCGCATCCTCACCAACCCCGCCGACGCCGGGCTGCACCTGCCTCGCCAGACGCGCAAGCCCTTCAGGACCTGGAACGAAGTCGAGGCGCGCCGGTTCCTGGAGGCCTGCCGTGGCGACCGCCTCGTCGCGCTCTGGACCCTCATGGTGTCGACAGGCATGCGGCGCGGCGAAGCCGTCGGGCTGCGATGGGAGGACGTGGATCTCAAGGCCTCCCGCCTGTCAGTGGTGCAGCACGTCGTGGTCGTCAACAACCGTCCGCTGATCCAGGAGATCAAGACGCCGACCAGCCGGCGCTCCCTGGTTCTGTATCCGAACGTCGTGACCGTGCTGCGCAAGCACCGGGCCGCTCAAAAAGAGGAGCATCTCTTCGTCGGAGGAGGATGGGTGGAGTCGGGGCTGGTGTTCACCACCGCCACCGGCGGAGTGCTCCACCCGAGAAACATGCTGCGGTCCTTCGATGCCGTGGTGGCCAAGGCCGGCGTGCCGGACATCACGATGCACGACCTGAGGCACACGGCGGCGAGCCTGGCGCTGCGGGCCGGCGTCCATCCGAAGCTCGTGCAGGAGATGCTGGGCCATGCCCGGGTCGCCATCACGCTGGACCTGTACTCCCACGTCGTGGAGGAGATGCACCACGACGCCACCGACAAGCTCGGCCGCCTGCTGTTCCCCGAAGGCAACCCCTGATTCCGCCGCCGAGCCCCCAGCGCCGCAAGCTTCGGATGTTGAGGCCAGGTGAAGCTGCCGATGACACGACCTTGCTCATCCGCGCCGCGCCGGGGTTGATCGACGAGGCGGTCGTTGACGTGGCTGAGGCGGCGCTCGACTCCGCCGACACATACGAGGTCGAGCGTCCCGACGGCTTGCGCGTCTTGCTCTACGGGGTCTCTGTGTTTGCCCTTGCGCCGGGCGCCGATGAGGGGGAGCTGTTACGGCGCTTCGCTTCGTCGCCGTACTACCTGGAGGCATCAGCGCGCCAGGTCCGTGCGGCCGGCTTCGAGGTGATGCCGACCGGCGCGAATCGGGCCCACTTCGATGTCCTCCTGATCGACGGCCAATCCGCGAGCCAACCGTTACTGTCGATGGGCGAAGTTCACGCTGCAGCCCGCCGGCTTGTCGAGGCCTGCGGGGACATCCGACCCAATCGGTCCTACGCTGGAGGGAGCCATGACTGATCAACAAGCGAGCCCCTGGTACGTCAGTGAGGTCGACGACGAGGTCGTTCAGCGTCTGGCAGCAACGACCAAGCCGCACCCGCGAGCGGTGGAGATGAGCGTCGACATCGTGGGCGACCCACACCACGAGGATGACGACGGGTACAACTGGACACGCCTCCGCTACTCCCGCAACGTCGCCGATGTCAGGCCGGGCTCGGTCGTGGTGATGGGCAGCCGGGTGGGGACCTACCTGGCCAAGGTCGTCGCCTGGGACTTCGAGGTCAGCGACGACGACCCAATCGTCACGCTCGACCTCCTGCCGGTCACGCCGGAGGCGGTGCAGCGGGCCCTCGCCCGCAGCCGCATGCCGGCAGCCTGAGGCCGCGGTCATGATTTCCGAGGGCGGATCGTGGAAGTCGAGGACGGCCTGCCACCGGATTGCGTGCCTGATGCCGGCTGATCCTCGCTGTCGCCTGATGCCGCCTCGTCCGCACCCAAGCCGGAGCGAGCGAAGTCGGCGTCGTTGGTGTGCTCGGCGATAAAGCCGCGGATGCCGACCTGGCGCAGGTGGTCGACCCAGCGCCCGAGCTCGTCGACAGCGTTGTCCAGTGAATCGGCGTGGTCGTTGAGCAGGGCCAAGAGCAGCTCGAGTTGGTCGAGGCGGCCAAGCAGCCAGGCGTACAGCTCGTCCACCTGTCGGGTCGTGGACCGCATGACGCGGTGGTCGCCCGGTGGCGGGAGCAGAAACCAGATGATGGGCAGGTCGAAGACCATGGCAAAGATCAAAAGCTCATGGGCGTCGAACTCTCTGCGCCGGTCCCCGTCCCACGCCCGCTCTATGGCCGATACCGCAGCTTGGGTCAATCGCTGGCCTAGGTAGGGCTCTGACGCTCACGCAAAGCACGCAGCGACCAGCTCGACCTGTTCGTCGCGTCATCCGCGAGCGACTGAGCCCCTGACCACGTTGCAACGGCTGTCAAACACGACTGCAACCTCGGCAGGCACTTGCCAGTGCGTCCAGCTGCGCTGGACGCACGGGCCGGACAGGCCCGCCCCCCGTCCCGCTGGAGGAAATCACCGTGTCAACCGTCACCAAACTCAAGAAAGCGGAGTAACGATCTAACCCTTTCGACCGATGAAGCTCATCCCTCATGGTCTCACGTCACCAAACTCAAGAAAGCGGAGTAACGATCTAACCTACGAACGGCGTTCGACCGGCTGACGGCCACCCTGCCAAGTACGGGCGCACCTCGTGATTTGCGCCGTCGGCATCCATCCGCACAGGGGTGGGACACCATCTACGCCGAGGCGGCCGACGGCCTCGATGTCATTCTCAACGTCGCCGACGCCGTCGTCTGAGAAAACGACGTCGTGCCAGCGCCGTCGCCGCGTCATGAGCCGGTGCGCTTGACGCTTTTGAGTCAAGAGACGCCACCAAGGTCGTCAGGAATGAGGACCCAGTTCGGTTGGCGGGGAAGCCGGCTCCCGCTCGCCGGCGGTCACCCCCCGCCACCTGCGGCGTTGAGGGTTCCGTTGAGGTTTCCGTTGATCCCCAACACAGAAGGAGTCATCCAATGAACCGCACCATCACCATCACCGGCGCCCGAGGAGGCCAGGGAGCCTCCACCTTTGCCGCCGCCCTCGCCGTACTGGCCGCCCGCCGGCCGCCACCGCACCACGCTGATCAGCGACGAGCCCGACGTGGCAGCCGCCATCTTGGGCATCCCCCGACCGATCGTGGCGACACCGTGGAGGTCACCCCGACGCTCACGCTCGCAGAGACGCCGGCTGTCGGGACCGAGATCACCGTGGTCGACCTCGCGCCGGCGGCCACGCCCTTCCCCCGTCAGCCGGAGGGCGACCACTACGCCGGGCTGCGGGACCGTGCTACCTGGCCCTGGCCAGCTTCCTGGCCGCTCCTGAGGCCCCCAACGGCATCATCCTGGTCGTCCGAGGACGGACGCAGCCTGACGGCCAGGGACGTGACCGAGGTGACGGGGGTTCCGGTGGTGGCGACCATCCGGGCCGGCCAGGCCGTCGCCCGCACCATCGAGGGCCTGCTGCTCGCACGCCTCCACCATCTGCGCGAGTTCAAGACTCCGCACCCTCATTCCGGTCCCCCGCTCCGCCGCCTCAGCACCCGCCTCAGCATCCGCCACACGTCCCCCCACCGACCGCCCCTCCGCACCCGCCTGTCAACCCCCTCCCACGTCCCCCAGCAATCGCACAGACTTGCCGTGTCCGCTGGGCGGACACGGCGTTGAGGGTCGTGCGCGGTGTCAAAATCTTCCGAAGCGCGTCGCGAAGAGGCTCTCAGAAAGCACGTAGTAAGGGTGTGACTCTCCGGCACTGGCGCCTCACATGCTGAACATCGGCAAGCTCGCTCCCGGCGCGAGGTTGAGGATGCCTGACGCCCGTGGCGGGAGTCGGATCCCGCCGTTCATTCGTACAGCTGTGTCTGGAAGTTCGGGGTTTTCCCGGAACGCAGCTCGTCTTCCCAGTGGTCGAGCTTCTCGCAGTGACTGACGGCGCCACGGTTCTCTCGTTCCGGCGGTGCCCAGAATTGTCGGCAGGCGTCGATGAAGGCCAAGACGGCATCTCGTCGGTCCCGATCGAGAAGACCCTTGGCCAGCGAGAAATTAGGACCGAAGGAATTGAGCTGGGGGGAACCCGGCGTGGCGCCCGCCGCCGCCAGCTCACGCTCTGCGCCGTCGATGTCGTCTCGCAGGAGTTCCAGGTGGCCGAGAATCAGGTGGCCATGGTGGATGGCATTGCCGGTGTTCCAGTCGGGTTCGCGCTGCTCGGCCAGATCCAATAGCTCCCGGGCAAGTCTGCGGGCTTTGTCGTGATCGCCCGCGGCCAGAGCAGCCCACGCCGCGGGGCGAAGCCAGAGCCACGCGCCGTCCGCGGTGGTCGGCTGGTCCCCAAGGATCTCAAGCACCCGCATCGCCGTGGCCCGGGCATGTGGAGAACCGTCCAGCCAGTCCGCCCCTCGCACGCGGTAGATCGCAGCTCGCATGATCCGGGCGTTGAGGTTGGCTTCCTCCAGATCGATGACCCGTTGCCACAGGGCGTCGGACAGCTCGCGGTCGGACAGGGCGAACCACTGCGCCGCCTGCTCCAGGAGCCGGGAATCATCCGGCGATCGGTCGATGTGGTCGAGCCACAGCGCCGCCGCCCGTTCCTGCTGCTCGGCCTGGGAGGGGTAGAAGCTCTGACAGAACGGGCTTCCGGCGAGACGGGAGCGGGGCGCTGCCGAGATCACCCAGAGGGCGTGCTCGGCCTGGCGGGCGGCGTCCTCGGCGCCGGCGCGTCCGAGGTAGAACCCGAGCAGCCTGGCGCGGGCCTCGCCGTCATCCGGGTCGCGGCCGACCCTGGCCTCGAGCGCGGCCGCGTCTTGCTCATTCAGGCGGCCGCCTTCCAGCGCCAGTTGGAGATGTTCGTCGAGGCGATCCAGGTCGGCCCGAGCGGGACGCAGGTGGGCGCGGGCCGTGGCGTATGACTCGCCACTTCGAGCCATCCGGTCGCGGACAAGTCGCTTGAAGTCGTGGTCCTTGGTCATATCGATTTCTCCCTCACCGCGCCCGTACGTCCCCCAGCGACGCCCGGTGCGCGGGCAAGAGAGAATCACGGCCTGAGGGTGTTCCCCCCTTTGCCTCACGAGCGGCTCTCGCTGGAGGAGAACCGACGAGGTTGGACGCTGACCACCGCCGTCAACATCATGTCACAAGATGTCGGCCACCGCTTCTGCCCATTCGTCGAGTCTTTCAACAGCCGGGCCCCGAGACGAGCTGTTGAACATCGAGGAGTTCGCCACCCTCCTCGAGGCCACGGTCGTGGTCGAGGCGTGGCGGATCGAGTACAACACCTATCGACCCACTCGTCGCTTGGCCGGCTCACCCCCGCTGAGTTCCGTGAGGCTCCGAGTGATCACAAAATGATCACGGATTGATCACGGACTGCCCAGAACGAGGCATCACGGGCGGGCACCCGGTGAATCGCCAAATCGTAAATGCCCTGCTCAGCGGCACTTTTTAGTATGAGCCGACGTCAGGCGACATCTCCAGAATTTGCATGACACGCAAGGGGTCGCAGGTTCGAGTCCTGCACGGCCCACCGGAAAACCGCAGGTCACAGCGTTATGGTCGACCAACACGGCCTTCCTTGAGTGGGAGGAACGAAGGAGCAGCTTCGGGCGAGATCAGGCGTGGAGCGCGGTCCGGTGGTGGGGACTTCGAGGTCAGCGACAATGACCCGGTGTCACGCTCGACCTCCCTGCCGGATAGCGCGCCTCGTTGTCGACGATCGGGGCGAGCGACCACTCCACCTTCATGCCTACGGCTGCGGCGTAGCGCGCGACGGTGGACAGACGTGTGTCGGCGCCCGACTCGAAGCGGGTCACCTGTCCCTGGCTGGTTTGCATTCTCTTGGCGAGCTCGGACTGCGTGAGCCCGGACTCCCGCCGCCGGTCAGCCAGTTGCCGGGCGAGTTCACGGCGCTCGAGCGCCGCCGCCACGCGCTGGGGGAGCGAGGGGTCATCCTCCGACAGTTCATCGATCAGTACGTCGAGGTCATCCTTGGCGGCCAACGGGTCTCCTTTAGCTGTTTCGTAACCTAAATATAGGTTACACGAATCCGTCGAGTTCCGCTATGGATCCTTGCTACGTCCTCGGTTGTGGAATCCACAGGCCATCCGGCCGTTCTTGGTAGTCGTGGGGCCGCCGGCGCTGTAGGGCTGGATGTGGTCCGCCTGGCACTTCGATGCGGGCGCCTCGCAGAGTGCGGCGCAGATCAGCAAGGGTGACCTTGTCTCCGAGCCGCTCCTGGGCCTCGGACCAGTCGGCTTCGAACAGCTCCTTCTCCCGCTGGCGCCACTCGTTGGAGACGACCTCACCGGTGATGGGATCAAACGTCATGCCTCCGAACCACATGCCATCGAGGCTCTGGGACAGATATGCCTCCCGCCGCTCGAAGTTGGACTTGGCCTTGTCCTCGGTGCCATCGGGGTCAGCGTGTTGCCCCCAGTAGTCGATCACCCTCTTGAACTGGGAGAAGTTGAGGTCTCGGGCCTGGTCCACCAGCATCTTCTCATCGCGATCGAGCTGCTTTTCGGTCTTCAACGTGCGTACCCCGTCGAGGGCCAGCACGTGAGAGTCGCAGATGTCGCCCTCCAGCCACGCCGCCTCAGCGGTGGGCAGGTGGCGAAGGGCCCGGCCCAGCCGCACACGCCGGCGGGCGGTGGGCTCCGGGATCCCACAGCGGGTGCGAATCCACGCCGCCGCGGTGCGGGCTCCACTGGCCTCCCACTCCCTGGCGGTATCGAATGCGGCCGTGGCGCGGGTGTTGACTGCATCCAGACGGGCCATCAACCGGTTCAGCTCGACGATGGTTTCCCGGTCCCGAAGCGCGGTGGGATCGGTCCCACACAGCTTCTCGATCTCTTCGTTAAGGCCTTCCAACACGACAACATCGTACAAGGGGGGTGTGACAAGATCGCCCGAGAAACCCATACCGAATAAGGGGAATTAGCTCGTCTTCTCCGTGACAAGCGAAGAAGGGCGTCGTGCCGGCTCAATCTCCGGGGTCGAGGCGCTTGACGGCGGCACCACCGGAAGCCTTCACCGGCCAGTCATCGCGTAGGACGTTCGGTCGGTCAAGCGCAACCACGCAGCCGCCGAATCCGGCTCCGGTGAGGCGGGCGCCATAGACACCAGGTGTTGCCAACTCCTTGACGAGGCGTAGAGGGTCGGAGTCGAGACTTCGAAGTCGTCACGCAGGCTCTGGTGGCTGGCCACCATAAGCGCACCGCAGGTCGCCAGCTCATCGGCCTCCAAGGCGGAGGCGAACTCTGAGCCCGAGGAGCACCCGGTCTCCTCCGGGCCGACCCACCACAGTGGTCGCCAGATCGATGGCCATCGGCAGCACTAACCCGCCGGTGTAGTCGGTGTGGTCGCCGATCAGATTCACCCATTCGGGTGCCGTGGCTCTCACACTGGTGGGGTCCATCACGCGGCACGTACCCTCGCACCATCTCGGGGCAATCACGGCTTGCCCTCTCACCGGAAGGGGAAGGGACGGGCAATGACGATGGCGATGACGATGGTGGTGATGGCGGCCGGCGTCGGCTCACGCTTCGGGGGCATGAAACAGCTCGCCGCCATCGGCCCGTCCGGCGAGACCCTGTTCGACTACTCGGTGTACGACGCCGTCCGGTCCGGCTTCGACCGGGTGGTCTTCGTGGTGTCCGAGCAGAGCAGGCCGGCGGTGGCCCCCCATGTGGAGGCCGGCTGCGGCCGGCACGTGGAGGTGCGCTACGCGGAGCAGCCACCGATGGGGCGAAAGAAGCCGATGGGAACCGGCCATGCCCTGTTGTGCGCGTGCGCGGAGACAGAAGGCTCATTCGGTGTGGTGAACGCCGACGACTTCTACGGGACGAAGTCGTTCGAGATCCTGGCCGGTGCCCTGAAGGAGGACGATGAGGACCATGTGCTGGTGGGGTTCCGCCTTGCCGACACCCTGTCCCCCAACGGGGGGGTGTCGCGGGCGCGGTGCATGGCCGAGAACGGTCTGCTGATGTCGATCAGGGAGCTGCACGAGGTCCAGCAGGTGGATGGCGTGCTGTCGTGCAAGGAGGGGGAGGAGCTGACCGGCGACGAGCTGATCTCCGCCAACCTGTGGGGCTTCAGGCCGGATTTCTGCCAGACACTGGCCGGAGACTTCGAGCGGTTCTGGGCAGAGCTGGGCGACAGTCCCGACGCCGAGTTCCTGATCGGTGACGCCGTCGAAACCGTCATGAAGGCCACTGGTGCCGACGTTCGGGTCGTGCCGACACCCGAGCCGTTCCTGGGTGTGACCTTCCGCGAGGACGTGGCCGGCGTCGCCTCCCAGATCGCCATGCTGGTGGACCAGGGCGTCTACCCGTCGCCACTCTGGGCCTGAAGCAGCCACCAACCGGCAACAGCCGACAACAGGCCAGGAGATTCCAGGTAGGCGGCGCCGGATGTGACTCCCCGGGGGGCGCTACCTGAAGGCCTGGGCGTCCAGGCGGCGGTCGTTGCGGGCCGCTTGGCGTTCGTCGTGGCCCATCCATTGGGCCAGGACGATCCCCGACGCCAGCAGGCCCAACAGGTCGCCGGTGATCCAGAGGAGGCCTCCGCCGAGGTGCTGGTCGGCCAGAGCGGCGGCCTCCGATCGTCCTGCCACCTCGGCGTACCAACCGCCGGCGAGCAGCTCCCGCGTCGTCAGGATGGCCACGCCCAAGACCGCGTGAAAGGGCACGAGCAGGAACACCACCAGTACCCGCGCACCGTGAGGCAGCCGGCCCCGCTCACTGTCAACGCCGAGCACGCCCCAGAAGAAGGCGCAGCCGACCAGGACGAAGTGGAGGTGGACAGCCACGTGCACCAGCTCGTTCCGGAGCGAAAGCTCGAACAAGGGCGAGAGGTACAGCCCAAACAGTGAGGCGCTGAACAGGACACCGGCCACCGCGGGATGGGTGACAGTGCCCACCAGCCGCCCGTGAACCGCGTGGCGGACGGTCCTGCTCACGCTCCCTGAGGTCGCCTGGAGAGCGAGGGTGACCGGCGCCCCGAGGATGAGCAGGAGAGGGGCGCCCATACCGAGAAGGACGTGTTGGACCACGTGGGCACTGAACAGCTCGTCCTCGGCACCGGCCAGGGCCGACTGGGTGGCCACCACCAGGAGGGCAACGCCGGCCCCGAAGGCCAGACTCCGGACGAGTGGCCAGGACCGTCCTCGAACCGACAATCGCCGGACTCCGGCGATGTACAGGCCGGCCCCCACCGCAAGTCCCAGCGCCGAGAAGGGGTCGAAGGACACCGGTACCCTCACCCGGCCAATGTAGGCATCAGGGGGCAGATGCCGATGCTGTTTGCTCGACCTCCCTCGCCATAGGCCGTCGGTGACGCGGAGACGTCACCCTGATCGCGCGTTCAGGGCTTTCCCGGCAACTCCTGCGTGGTAGAAGGGTCCATCGCCGCCTCTATCGCAGCTGCCGAGCGCCCCTTGAAAAGGCCTTCGATGCTGCGGGTCGGGACCGTGGTGTGGCTGGCCTCAGAGCTGATGTTCTTCAGCGGGCTCTTCGCCGCCTACTTCACGCTCCGGGCGATCAGCCGGGAGTGGCCGCCCCCATTGGTCGAGCTGGACGTTCCCCGCACCGCCGTGTTCACGGCGCTGCTCGTGCTGTCCAGCTTCACCATGCACGTCGCCGTGCGTGCCGCCGAGGGTTCTCAACAGCGCCGGGCCACCCGCTGGACCCTGATCACCATCGTCCTCGGGAGTCTCTTCGTCACGAACCAGGTGGTTGAGTACGGGGGCCTCGACTTCACCCACACCAGCGACGCCTACGGCTCGATGTTCTTCCTGATGACCGGGTTCCATGGCCTGCACGTGGTGGGTGGGCTCGTGCTCATGGGGGCCATGCTCGCCGTCGGCACCGGGCCGACCAGCCGGCTGCCGCTTTCTGATCCGCTGACCGTCACCGGCTATTACTGGCACTTCGTCGATGTCGTCTGGATCGCCATGTTCGCCACGATCTACCTGATCAAGTGACCCTGATCAAGTGACATCGGGCGACCGGCGTTGGTTGGCGGCCGTTGCCGTGACCTTCGCCGTCGTCGCCTGGATGACTCAGCCGGCTGGTACCGCTACGGCGGGGACTGTGGCCCAACCGGCGCCCGGACACGACACCGAAGATCCCGATGGTCGCCAGCTCTACCTCACCGGTTGCTCCAGCTGCCACGGTGAAAAAGGTGCCGGCACAGAGCGGGGACCGTCCCTGAAGAACTCCGGCGAGGCGTCCGCCTACTACTACCTGAGCACCGGCCGCATGCCGCTGGCCGACGAGCAGTCTCAACCCCGGCGGAAGGAGCCGGCCTACTCGGCCACCGAGATCCACGCACTGGTCGAGTACGTGGCGTCGCTCGGAGAGGGGCCGTCCCTGCCTCACGTGAACCCGGCGAATGGAGATCTGGCCGAGGGCGGTGTTCTCTACCGCAGCAACTGCGCCCCCTGCCACACCGCCGCCGGCATCGGGGGTGCCTTGAGCTACGGGAGCGCGGCCCCGTCGCTTCACTCGTCCGGACCGCTGCAGACAGCCGCTGCCGTTCGGGTGGGGCCGGGCCAGATGCCCCTCTTCGGGCCGGAGGCGTTGGACCGGGAGGAGCTGGATTCCATCGTGCGCTACGTGCAGTACCTACGGTCGCCGCCCACCCCCGGCGGAGCGGCGCTGGGCAGCGCCGGCCCCATCCCCGAGGGGTTCGTGGCCTGGGTCTTCGGCGTGGGTGCCCTGGTGCTGGCCGTTCTCTGGATAGGGAAGCGCCAGACCAGTCGGAACGGGAAGGGGGGCCATGGACGATCCTGAGGTGGTCGACACCAACGAGGAGCGGCCACCGTCCGCCGGCGCCGAGCGGGTGGTGCTCTTTGCCTTCGCCGCCAGCATCGTCGCCGGCCTCGCTTTGGCGGTCGTGTACTCGAGCGGTGGCCAGCCGCAGCTTGAAGGCGCCCTGCTGGCCGTCAGCCTCGGCGGCATCGGGATCGGCATGGTGGTGTGGGCCAAGCGGTTCCTGCCCGGTGAGGAGATCACCGAGGAGCGAGGCCGGCTGGAATCCACGAAAGAGGAGCTGCTCGCTTTCACCGAGACCTTCGAGCAGGGCGAGCATGCCATCCAGCGACGCTCTCTGCTCCTCAAGATGCTGGGAGGCGCGGTGGGTGCGCTGGGCATCGCCGCCCTCTTCCCCGTCCGTTCCCTCGGCCCCCGTCCCGGCCGGGGGCTTTTCGGCACCCCTTACCGGGCCGGCGTTCGGCTCGTCACCGCCGACGACGAGCCGGTACGGGCCGACGAGGTCTCTCTCGACGGCGTGATCACTGTGTGGCCGGAAGGATCGGCCCGATCGCCCGACGCTCCCACCCTGCTCATCAAGGTCGGCGATCCGAAACTGTTCGGCGCCAAGGTGCGCAGGGAATGGACCGTCGAAGGGATTGTCGCCTACTCCAAGCTCTGCACCCATACCGGGTGCCCCGTGGGCCTTTACCAGGCCCAGGAGCGCCAGCTGCTGTGCCCCTGTCACCAGTCCACCTTCGATGTTCTCGACGGGGCCAAGCCAATCTTTGGTCCGGCCACCAGGCCGCTGCCTCAGCTGCCGATCGGCGTGGACAGCGAAGGCTTCCTGATGGCTACTGGCGACTTCAAGGAGCCCATAGGAGCCGGCTTCTGGGATCGCGGCAGGTGACGGCGACGGCGCCGACGAAGCGAGGTGCGGTTCGACGCACGGTGCGGTGGATGGACAACCGCCTGGGCGCCGCCAGCTTCGCCCGCACCGCCCTGAAGAAGGTGTTTCCCGACCACTGGTCGTTCATGCTGGGGGAGCTGGCGCTCTACGCCTTCGTGATCCTTCTGTTCACCGGCGTCTATCTGACGTTCTTCTTCGACGCCAGCCAGGCCCACACCACCTACCAGGGCAGCTACGAGGTGCTCCGTGGGGTGGAGATGACCAGGGCCTACCGTTCGGCCATCGAGCTGAGCTTCGACGTGAGAGCCGGCCTGGTGATGCGCCAGATCCACCACTGGGCGGCGTTGGTGTTCGTGGCCACGATGGTCGTCCACATGGCCCGGGTGTTCTTCACCGGCGCCTTCCGCAAGCCACGGGAGCTCAACTGGATCATCGGGGTCACCCTGCTCATCCTCGCCGTGTTCAACGGCTTTGCCGGCTACTCACTGCTCGACGACCAGCTTTCCGGTACCGGCTTGCGTATCGGCTATTCCATTGCTCTCTCCGTGCCGGTGATCGGGACATGGCTGGTCTCGCTGCTGTTCGGGGGCGAGTTCCCCGGCCCCGACATCATCGAGCGCCTCTACGTGATCCACATCCTCCTGGTCCCCGCCATAATCGCCGTGCTCATCGGCGCCCACATGGCCATCCTTCTGCGTCAGAAGCACACGCAGTTCGCCGGACCGGGCCGCCAGGAATCGAACGTGGTGGGGGAGCGGGTCTGGCCCACATACGCGGCCAAGGCGCTCGGGCTGTTCTTCATCACCAGTGCCGTGCTCACCGCCCTCGGCGGGCTGGCCCAGATCAATCCGATCTGGGTCTACGGCCCCTTCGACCCCGCCGAGGTGAGCGCCGCCTCGCAGCCCGACTGGTACATGGGCTGGCTGGACGGGGCGCTGCGCCTGATGCCGGCATGGGAGATCCGTGCCCTCGGCTTCGAGCTCCCGAACCCGTTCTTCCCCGGAGTCCTGTTGCCCAGCATCACCTTCGGACTGGTGTACCTGTGGCCCTTCCTCGAGGCGCGCGTCACCGGCGACCGGGAGGCCCACCACTTGCTCGACCGGCCCAGGGACCGCCCGCTGCGCACCGCCCTGGGTGCGGCCACCATCGCCTTCTACGGCGTGTTGTTCCTTGCCGGCGGGGGCGACGTCCTCTCTACCACTTTCGGCATCTCGGTGAACGTCGTGTTCGCCATGTTCAGGGTGCTGCTGTTCGTCCTGCCGGCCGTCGCCGCCTGGGTGACGTGGCGGCTGTGCCACGAACTCCAGCTACGCGACGGCCCCTGAGCCTCAGTCGCGGTGGCGGCTCTGGCGGGCGTACCCGACGACGGAGGCGGCCACCACGATGGCGCCGGGGACGGCGGCCCACAGGCCGAGAGCAAGGCCGTTGGCCAGGACCACCGAGCCGGCGCCGACCCCGAGCGGCCAGATGCTGGCGTGGGGCAGGTAGTGCTCCGCCTCATCTTCGTCTGCCCCGGCAGTCTGCGGTGAAGCGGCGTGCTCGCGGGTGGCCCACCACAGGTAGCCGCCGACGATCAGGGCCAGGCCGGCGGACAGCAGGAGGAGCACCGACCCGGCCTCCTCGTAGCTGAAGAACCAGTAGATGCCGGACACCACGACGAGGTAGGCCCCGATGGACAGCAGCATGCGGGCCCCGAAGGTCAATGTGGTGCCCCCCGGTCGAGGAAGGTGGGGCCGTCGCCGGCGACGGGCGGCGGATGACGCAGGTCCCACACCGGCCGGTTCGACCGGATGGGCGGAAGCTCGCCTTCGAAGTTCTCCGGCGGGGGAGGAGAGCTGGTGGCCCACTCGAGGGTGTGGCCGCCCCACGGGTCGTCCCCCGCCGGCTCGCCCCGCCGCAGGCTCCGCCACACGTTGGCCAGGAAGAACAGTGTCGAGATCCCGAGGACGAACGATCCCACGGTGGAGACGAGGTTCAGGGTGGTAAATCCGTCGGCCTCGGTGTAGTCCACAACCCGCCGTGGCATGCCCTGGAGCCCCAGACGGTGCTGCACGAAGAAGGTCACGTGGAACCCGATGAAGGTCGTGGCGAAATGCAGCCGCCCCAGACCCTCACCCAGCATCCGGCCGGTTAACTTCGGGAACCAGTAGTAGACGCCGGCATACAGAGCGAACACAGACCCCCCGAACAGCACGTAGTGCATGTGGGCCACCACGAAATACGAGTCGGTTACGTGGAAGTCGATCGGGGGCGACGCCAGCAGCACCCCGCTGAGACCGCCGAGCAGGAACGTCACCAAAAAGCCGATGGCGAACAGCATGGGCGTATGAAAGGTGATCCGCCCGCCCCACATGGTGCCTATCCAGTTGAAGAACTTCACTCCCGTGGGCACGGCGATGAGAAAGGAGAGCCCGCTGAAGAAGGGAAGGAGGACGGCGCCGGTGGCGAACATGTGGTGGGCCCAGACACCCATGGAGAGACCGGCGATGGCGAGGGTGGCGAAGACCAGTCCCTTGTACCCGAACACCGGTCGCCACGAGAACACCGGCAAAACCTCGGTGATCACGCCGAAGAAGGGCAGGGCCAGGATGTAGACCTCGGGATGGCCGAAGAACCAGAAGAGGTGCTGCCACAGGATCGGTGACCCGCCGGCCGCCGGGTCGAAGACATGGGTGCCGAAGTGGCGGTCGGCGAAGAGCATCACCGACGCCGCCGTGAGAACGGGAAAGGCCATGAGCACGAGCACGCTGGTGACGACCATGTTCCAGGTGAAGATGGGCATGCGGAACATGGACATGCCCGGCGCCCGCATGCAGAGCGCGGTGGTGATGATGTTCACCGCGGTGAACACGGCGGAGAAGCCGGTGAGGAGGAGGCCGATGAGCCACAGGTCTCCGCCCACGCTGGGGGCGTAGGTCTCGAGCGAGAGCGGCGCGTAGGCGAACCACCCGAAGTCAGCCGCCCCGTCGGCGGTGAGGAAACCGGACACCATCGTCAGGCCTCCGCCCAGGTACAGCCAGTAGCTCAGGGCGTTGAGGCGGGGGAAGGCCATGTCCTTGGCCCCGATGTGCAGCGGCACGAGGTAGTTGGCGAGCCCGAAGGCGAAGGGCCCGAGGAACAGGAACATCATCACGCTGCCGTGCATGGTGAACAGCTCGTTGTAGCGACCGGGGCCCACGACCTGGAGGCCCGGCTCGGCCAGCTCGGCCCGCATCACCAGAGCAAGAGCACCGCCGATCATGAAGAAGGCGAAAGCGGTGACCATGTAGCTGATGCCGATGGCCTTGTGGTCGGTGGTGGTGAGCCAGGCCAGGATGCCCGTGGCCCGCTGCTCGGGCTCCGGCGCCTGCTCCGCCGAGCGAGGTTCGTCGAGAAGGGTCACCCGGCACCCCCCACGCCGGCGGCCGCTCCTGAGCGCTGCTCGGCTACCCAACGACTGAACTCGTCCACCGGCACGGCCCGTACCGAGAAGTTCATCTTGTAGTGATCGAGCCCGCAGAATTCGGCGCAGCGCCCGACCCAGGTGCCGGGCTCTTTCACCTCGACCTGGACTTCGTTGTCGACCCCGGGAATGAGGTCACGCTTCGACAGGAACCGGGGCACCCAGAAGGAGTGGATGACGTCGCTCGTCTTCAGCCGGAACGTCACCGTCTGCCCGACGGGAAGCACAAGGGTGGGCGGTTCACCCGGTGTACCGGTGACGGTGATGTCCTCCTTCGGGTAGTGGAATTGCCACTGCCACTGGAAGCCGTTGACATCGACCACCAGGTCCGGCCGGGCCGAGGTGGAGACCACCTCTTGTTGGGTGCCGACGGTGAAGGCGAAGAGCACGGCCACCACCACCAGTGGAGCAACCGTGTACACCACCTCCACCGGCACGTTGTAGGGATTCTGCCGGGGCACGTCGTCGTTGCGCCGGCGGTACTTGAAGACCACGTACCCCAGTAGCCCCCACACCAGGGCTCCCACGCAGATGGCGGCGATGGTGGAGCCCTGCCACAGGCGGAGAATCTTGTCGCCCTCCCGGGTGACGGGATCGGGCGCCCAGAATCGGGAGCCGCCGCAACTGGACGAGCCGAGCACCACGGCGAGGAGCGCGAGGGGGATCAACTGCTGGGTGCGGCGCCTCGGCCGGTGGAGAAGCACTGACCGGCAAAGCTACCCGGGTGCCGATCCCGCTACCCGCCTCGTCACCCGATGAGAGGGTCGGCACGGCCAACGGTAGGTTCACGGAGATGTACCGGTTCCTGCTCCGCCCCCGCTGGCTCGTGGGTCACCTGCTCGCGGTGGCCCTCGTCGTGCTGCTCGTGTGCCTGGGCCTGTGGCAATTGAGGAGGCACGACGAGCGCCGGCAGACCAACGCGCTGGTCGCCAGTCGTTCCGAACAGGTGGTGCCGCTGCCGGCGGAGGGTTGGAGCAAGGGCGCCGATGCCAGCCGTCTCTCCTTCCGGAAGGTGCGCCTGCTGGGCCGCTACCAGGCCGACAAGGAGGTGCTGGTGAGGTTCCGGTCCAACCAGGGCCTACCCGGCTATCACGTTCTCACGCCGATGACGACGCCCGAGGGATCGATCATCGTGAACCGTGGCTGGGTCCCCCTCGAGTTGGGGAACCGCTGGCCCGATCCCGCGGCGCGGCCGCCGGCGGGGGAGATCGCCATCACCGGTCTCCTGCGTACGTCGCAACCGGCCTCCCGCTTCGCACCGACCCGTCCTACTGAGAGTGCACCACTGTCGGTGGGCGCGGTGAACGTGGCCGGGCTGCAGGACCGGCTGTCCATGCCTCTCTACCCGCTCTACCTCGAGCTCGACCCCTCGACGGCGGACACGGCGGCGTCCTTTCCGGAACCGCTGCCGGCGCCCGAGCTCGATGAAGGGCCCCACCGGGCCTACGCCGCCCAGTGGTTCTTCTTCGCCGCCGGCGCCGCCGCCGGCTGGGTGATCCTGGCCCGCATCTCGGTGCGTCGCCGGCAGCTGAACGATCCCGCCGAGCGGGCGATCTCTCCGGAGGGCCGTTCTCAGGGGCGATAGCCTACGGGTGCGCGGCTGCCCGCTGTCGCTTGGCCCGGGCGGTGGCGAGCGCTCCGCCCATGACCATGATGCTCAGGGCCACGAGGATCACGCCGCTGAGCAGCTGCACCGAGGCGCCACCGGCGGACGAGCTTGGCTCGCCGATCAGCCCGGGCGGTGCCGTGCGGCCATCGGAGGCGTTGAAGCCGGCCCAGAGGTCGTCGGAGACGACCTGCCCGTTGGGTAGACGGGCGATGTTCGGGCCCTGGACGGTCGAACTCTCCGGGACGGCACCGTCTGTCCGGGGGGAGCTGGCGGTGGGGGCTGATGCCTGGGTGGACCTCTGCACCGGCAAAGCCGCCGTTGCCGCCGGTGCGGACACGCCGCCGGACCCGGCCGTTGCTCTGCCGGTGGCCTCGTCGGGCCCACCACTCGACGAACTCGGCTCGGGGATGAAGCTCCCACCGGGGGACGATTGTGTGCCCGCCGCCTCCGTCGAGTTCCCGCCGGCGCCGCTGGTCGAGGCGTTGACCGCCTTGTCGTCGGTGGCGGTGGCCGGGCCGCTGGTGCTGGCCGAGCTTCTTCCCGGCTGCGCCGTGGTGCCGGTGCCGCTGCCGCCACCGGTGGAGACCGAGTTCACCCGGAACGAGGCCGAGGCCCGGTAGGTCTGGCTTCCATTGGAGGAGCTGGCCGTGATGTAGTACACGCCCGGGGCGGCGCCGGCCGGCACACGGACGCTGAGGTCGATGTCGGGGCCCTGGGCGGTGCCGACGACTGGTCCGCCGGCGCCGTTCCACGTCACCGTCACGGGGGCGGCGAAGAAGGACTGTCCGACCACCTGAACCGGGTCCCCGGCCAACCCCTCGCCGGGTGCCACGGTGAAGCTGGCCTGGCCGCTGCAGGCGAACCCGATGGCGGGGAAGGCCACGACGGCCGCCAACGCCGCTGCCAGCAACGCCAGCACCGCGGGCTTGACCCTGGTCGGGTTCGGCTCGCCGTCGGCGGGGGCCGGGCCGGGCTTGGTGGTGGCGGTCATGAGTCCTCCTCGGTGGGTACCAGCGCCGTTCTGCTGGCTACTGTCAACGTTACGATCGACGCCCCGCCGGGCGCATCGGGTGAAACCCCGTATATTCCGCCCCTAGGCGGGGCTATTTCCCCCCAAGGGTGTACACACGCGAAAACACCCGCCACCAGTTCGGTTCATGGACGGGTTCATGGTGCGATGGCGACGGTGGTGTCGGAATAGGAGAATGTCCACAGGGCCTGGCCGATGGGCAGGGTGGCGGCCTGGCGATAGCCCGACATCTTGTAGCCGCCGGTGCCGGCATTCGCGGTGGGGTCCCACAGGGCCCCGAAGTCATAGCCGCTCACCTTGACCGCGGTGGTGGCGCTGGGATTGCCGATCATCGAGGCGTGGTAGGCCCGCTGGGGCACGCTGAGGGCCGAGGTGCCGGCCCCGCTGATCTCCACCAGGCGGGGACAGGAGAAGAACGCCCAGTAGCCACGCCCGCCGCTCACCGCCTCGGTGGGCGCCTGGCGACTGTAGGCGCCGCCCACGCCTTGGTCGAACCAGCCGTAGAGCGGCGAGTCCGATCGAACCACGGTCCCCTCGGTCAGGCCGAGCATCGAGTAGCCCGCCTGATAGGAGACCTGGCCGGCGCCGGCGGTGGGCGCCGGCGCGCAGCCCGCGGTGGTGGCCGACGCCACATTCGACATGGCCCCGGGCGCCCCGGTGGTCGGGTTGAGCGCTTCCATGGCGTAGTAGTAGGTGGTGCCGCCGGCGAGCTGGTCGACCACCAGGGCGAGGTGCTCGCCCACCGCGGTGGGGGCCAGATGGCACCGGCCCTCGCACAACGAGGTGGCGGCGTCGAAGTTCTCGGCGGTGATGGGCGCGGCGGACTGTTTGATCACGTAGTCGCGGGCGGGGGGCGGGGCCTCTCCGTAGGCGGGCGGGGCGGAGAAGCCGAGGGTGACCTGGCCCGCCGAGGTGGCAACGGCCGACAGATCGCCCACCACCCCGGCGATGGCGCTGCCCGGGGTGGTCACCGACGCCACGTTCGACAACGGGCCGGGACCACCGTCGTGTTCGAGCGGGCGCAAGGCGTAGTAGTAGGTGGTGGCCGGCGCCAGATCCGACACCGACAGGCCCAAGGCCTGGCCCACCGCACTCGGGGCCGGGGTGAAGGCGGAGCACGCCCCGGCGGTGGCGGCGCACAGCGACGTCGCCTGGTCGAAGTTCTCTGCGGTGATCGGTGTGGTGGACTGCTTGACCACGTAGCCCACCGCCGGGGATACCCCGGTGCCGTCGTCGGGCGCCGACCACGACAACCCCACCAGGGGCGGCCCCGAGACGCCTTCTACGACCGAGGCGGCCAGATCGGTCACGGGGCGGCTGCCGTAGGCGAAGCGGGCTGCCGGGGCGGGCGCCGAGTCGCCCCCATCGGTGGTGACCGTCACATCGACCGGGTTGGCCCCGCCGGCGAACGGCGGGGATACCAGGGTCAGCTTCGTGTACGAATCCACCGTGAAGCACGGTGCCGCCGGCACAGCCGGGCAGACAGGGATCTTCGTGCCGCCGAAGTTGACTGCGGTGGCGTTGTTGGTGAAACCGAACCCGCTCAATGTGACCTTCGTCCCACCACCAACCGGGCCGGATGGTGGAGACACCCCCGACACCACCGGTGCCGGCGTGTACAGCTCGGCGGAGGCCAGCGCAACACGCTGCGGAGACGAGTTGTCTGCCTCGTCGGGAACGGCGTCGGTGCCATTGGCCACGAGAACCTTCCCGCAGTTCGCACCGCACTTCGCCGGGTTGAAGTGAAAAGTGTCGGTGTCACCCGATAGCAACGTTGCTGTGTGGGCCACCCGGCCGAGGCTCATGCAGCCGGCCGGCAGCCATGACTTCGACACCGGGTCGTACAGCTCCGCGCCCGGGACGGCTGTTGGCACGAATGATTGGAGCTGGGGTGCCCCGCCGGCGACGAGGACCGTACCGTCGGACAGGGGCGTGGCGGTGTGGCGAAGCCGAGGAAGCGCCATCAACGGGGCGGTTTGCCAAGGGCTCGAACCGGCCGGTGCCGATGCCGAGAACAGGTCGGCGGAGCTGGTGGCATTGCTCAATGCCCCGAGCCGGCCGCCGGCGACGAGAACCTGTCCGTCGCCCAGGGTCGTGGCGGAGTGGTCGGTGCGCGCCGCGAGGGCCGCCGGCTCGCCGGTCCATCCACCTGTCGCCGGGTCGTAGACCTCCACGGAGTCCAGCGCCTCGTCCCGCACCTCCGAGACGGGCCCGGATAAGGGAACCAGTCCACCCGGGCCGACATCTGCTGCGCGGGGCACCAAACGCCTGCCACCGACGGCGAGTACCCGCCCGTCGGGGAGGCGGCTGGCCGACCCGCTGAACCTGGCCACCGCCATGCTGCCGGTCGGCGACCACAGGCCGAGCACCGGGTCGTAGACCTCGGCCGACGCCCTCGCTTGACGCGTGGGCGTCACCTCGGTGACGAGGTCGAGGCGACCGCCGGCCACCAGCACCACATCCTGCCCGCCCTTGTGCATCAGCGTTGCCGTGTGCTCGGATCGGGCGTCGAGCATCGGGGTGGTGGCTCGCCACGCGCCCGTCAACGGGCTGTAGACCTCCGCGGAGGCCAGCGTCACGTTGGCGCCCGGGGTACCGTTGAACACGGTCTCGGTCGTACGGCCGCCGGTGACGAGGACATCGCCGTTCGGCAGGAGGGTCGCCGTGTGATGGGTGCGAGCCTGGCCCATCAGGCCGGTGACGCTCCACTTCTCGGTGACGGGGTCGTACAACTCGGCGGTGGCTGTGGCGAATCCGGAGTTCGCCGGCCATAAAGAGTCGATCGTGGTCCCGCCGGTCACGAGGACCTTGCCGTCGCCCAGCAGGGTGGCCGTGGCGCCGTGCCGGGCCAGTTTCAAAGATCCGGTCGGCTTCCATCGCCCACTTTGGCGGGGAAAGGTGAACAGGTCGGCCACCGTCGCAGCCGAGTCGCCCCCGGCGGTGGTGACCGTGATGTGAACGGTGCCCGGGGGATGCGACGGTATGTGAGCGGTGATCTGCGTGCCCGAGTCGTCGACGACGATGCCGGCGCCACTCACGATGGTGTCGCCGAAAGCCACGACAGTGCCACCGCCGACGAAGTTGCTGCCGTGGATGACGATGGTGCTGTCCCCGCAGGCGGTGGCGCCGGCTTGGTCGATCGAGCTGATGCTCGGTTGTGGCCAGGTCACCGTGGGGTCAAAGATCACCGAGCTGGCCGAGTTGCCGCCGGCGGCCAGCACCCGTCCGCAGAGGTCGTAGCACGGTTGCTGGTCCATCAGCGCCAACTGCGACCCAGGCCAGAATGCGAGGGTGTTGACCCCCCGTCCGGTCGGAGTCCAACGCCCCGTCGATGGCTCGTACACCTCGAAGTCAACGCGCCACAAACCTGACTCGATGAAAGCTGGGCCCGCCACCAACACGTTGCCTCCAGGCAGCACCACCACGGCCGCCCGTGAAGGGGCGTCTAACATCGGCGCGGTCGGCGTCCAGTTCCCGCTGGCGGGATCGAACCGCTCGGCCGAGGCCAGGAAGCCCTGGCCGGTCGCGGTGGATCGGTACCCGCCGGCCACGAGAACCTCACCGTTCGAAAGACGCACCGCCACATGCGCCTGACGCGACGTCCCCATGGGCGCTACCGTCCCCCACGCCGGATCCACAACCGACGGGTCGAGGATCTCGGCATCGCCCCGGGAACTGCCCGTGTTGTCCTCTCCTCCCGCTACCAGGACCCGGCCGCCGATCAGCATCGTCGCGGTGTGGAAGGCCCGCTCGTGTGTCAACATCGGACCGGGAACCCAAAGATCCGTCGACGGGTCGTAGATCTCGGTTGTCGCCACCAAGGGTGGGTTGGACGCGAAATGCTCTAATGCATAGCTGGTAGAGCCGCCGGTCACAAGAACGCGTCCGTCCTGGAGCACCGTCGCCGTGTGGTACAGCCTGGGCGCCATGAGCGGTCGAGTGGTGGCGGTCCACGTCCCGCTGCCGGGGTCGTACAACTCCGCGGTATTGGTCGGCACAACGTCAAAGCCGGGATACCCAACTGCCCCGCCCACCACCAGCACCTTGCCGCAGTAACCCGGAGGCGACGCGCCATCACATGCTGATCCCCACAGGAGGGTGGCGGTGGCGTAGGTGCGCTGCACGACCATCGAGCCCGTCTTCGACCAGGTCTTCGTCAGCGGGTCGAACAGCTCCGACACCGATGTGTTCCCGCCGGCCACCAGCACCTTGCCTGTCTTCAAGGTGGTGATCGGGTTGCCGAAGTGACTGACCGACAGCGTGCCCGCCGAAGTCCACGCCCCGGGTGCCGCCCGGCTCGCATCAGCTGACAGCAGGAGAGACGCCAGTGCGCTCAGCACCACCGCGACGATGGGCTCGCTACGTCGGCGGGCCCGGCCCGGCCCTCGGCGCGCCGACGCGCACCCACGTCGGTGGTCGCCCGGCACTGGTCGTCGGTTCCGCCTCATGTGCTCATACCTCATCCAGTACCAGGGGCAGCCCGCCGTGGGCCGTCTTTCAGTCTTTTGGCGCTAGACCTGACAGTACGGGTCTTTTGGTGGGGGCGCATCGGTGTTACCCCCGTATGTATTCGCCCTCCCGGCCGGATTCCTGCCCTACGGCGTGCACATGCGTACACACGGCCCGCTCGGGGCCGACGACGGTTCACGGCGGGAGCCGGCCGTAGAGCCCCTATCCCGCCAGCCCGAACAAGACCAGTACGGCACGGCTCAACCGAACCATGTCATCGTCACCCAGTCGCCCCACCTGCTCGCCGAGCCTGGCGCGCGGGACGGTGGTGATCTTGTCGACCATCAGGCTGCATTGCTCCCGGAGGCCGTTCAAGTCGTCCGGCTCCACGGGAAGTCGCATGAGCGGTGCCTCGGTGGCATCGGTGGTGAACGCACAAACGGTCACCGAGTCCGTGGCGTCGAACCTGTCGTCCTGGATGATCACCACGGGCCGGGGCTTGCCGGCGTAACCGCTCCCGCCGGCCGCCGTCCAGATATCGCTGCGCCTCACGCCTCGTCGGAGCCGATGGCGTCGATGAAGGCCTGGTCATCGGCAGCCCGTTCGCTGGAGGCCACGGCGGCCGACTGGCGATGGGCCTCCTCGGTGAACCGCGGCGACCGTACATCGGGGACCCAGATCTGGATCGGACGCAGACCCTGTGCCCGCAGGCGGGCCCGGTGATCCCGCACCCGGCCCTTGACCCCGGATGTGTCACGCGGAATAGCCATTTCCCCATGTTACATGTAACGCGTCCAGGTGGCGCAACCGGATGACGTCGTCAGGCGGCGTCATACAGCGTGCGAGCCTCGGCAGCGACCTCGTCGCGGAAGTACCGACTCTGTCGAGGTCATGGTCCGAGCAGCGCTGCCGGGACGACGCCGATGCCGTCGCCTCGGCGGTAAGCGTCGGGGCCGGTGGTGATCACGATGGTGTCGACGACGCTGTCGCCGAGTTGGTCCCGTATCCACCGAAGGTGTCGTACGTCGTCGTCGCGCACGGTATGAGCCAACTTCACCTCGACCGCGAGCACACGGTGGTCGCCACGCTCGACGATCAGGTCGACCTCGTGCTCACCACCGTGGGTTCGTAGGTGGCCGACTCGTGCCTCGGCCGCTTGGGCGAACACGCGGACGTCGAGGGTGACCAACGATTCGAACAGCTGACCAAGCAGCGTGCCGTCGCGAGGAGTCAACGGGCTCGTCGAGCCAACCTCGAGCAGCGCCCCTGCCTCCACACCAAGTAGACGCGCGGCCAAGGCAGGGTCGACGAGGTGATGGCGAGGTGCGGAGCCCAGACGGCGGAGATGGCTCGAGGTCGGCAACCACGCGGGTAGCGGGTCAAGGATCCACAGGCGTTCGAGCGCCTCGCGATACGCCTGCGCCGTCGCCTTCGCCGGCTTGTCGCGCTCACCCGGTGTCGCGGCATCGCGAATAGCGTCGTACGCCGCAGTCGTCGCCGTGGCGGCGCCGTATGCCGTCATCCATCGACGGAGCGCGCCGGCCGTACGCAGTGGCTGACCGACTTCCTCCACGTCCCGGTCGACGATCCGATCGAGATAACCATCGAGCTGGGCGCGCCGCGCCCGTCCGGACACCCCACGAAGACCCGGGAACCCCGAGCGACAGATCTCCTCGGCGTAGGTCTCCAATCCGACCGAGGTCGACCCCTCGAGTGGCGGACGCTGCCCCCCGAGCAACGCATGAAGACTGACCGACGGCTCGCCGACGCCGCGCTCGGCGAGCGTCAGCGGGCGCATCCGGACGCGAACGATCCGACCAGCGCCGGAGTGGGTGCCTCCCGCAGCAGGCGCGGCGGATCCGGTCAACAGGAAGCGGCCAGGCGACGGGTCGTCGTCGACTGCTCGGCGGACGAGATCCCAGCTGGCCGGGACGCGCTGCCACTCGTCGAGGAGCACCGGCGGCTCGCCGGCGACGAGGCGCCGCGGGTCGGCCTCGAAGAGCTCGAGAGCACCGGGGGCATCGAGCGCGTGAACGGTGCGCGCCCGCCGGCGGGCGGTGACTGTCTTGCCGACGCCCTTGGCGCCCTCGAGTGCGAGCGCCGGGAGCGACGGGAGCAGCTCGTCGAGCTCGGCATCGACGACCCGTGCGAGGTACTGGTCGGGCATGTTGCTACCTTACCATTTCGACGGCTCCTGTTAGTCGATTACGACGGCATTCGCTGGACCGTTTCGACGCTTTGCGCGAGGCGGCCATCGCTCGATCACCGACGCGATCAGATGCTCGAAGGCCTGGCGCAGTCCTTTGGCGCCATGGGTGGGGGAGCCGTCCGTGCTCTTGATGGCTGTCCGAGGCATCACGTATCGCGGCTTTCAGCTTGGTCGCTGCACAGGTCTCGCCAGCGCCACGCTGCGCCATCGAGGAGGAGTCCGGGGTCACCGGTCCACAGGGTCGCATCCTGGGCCACGGCCAGCGCCGCCGCGAACGCGTCGGCGTAGGCCATCGGATGGGCCGCTTTGATCCGGGCGGCGTCGAGCACAACACGCTCGTCCGGGAGTCGGGCGTCGATCACGTCACGAAGATCGCGCACCGTCTCGGTGGCATCGTGCTCGCCGTGGCGGCGCCGCAGCACGTAGTGGACTTCACCGAGGTTGATCCACGACATCAGTGGCGTCTCGCTGTCCAGCAGCTCGGCGACGGCTTGGGCGGCCGGCTCGGTGTCCTCCAGGTAGCGCAGCACCGCCCACGAGTCGAGGACGACGGTCACCGGGCTGCTTCGCGGTCTCGATCCGCGCGTCGTTCGCGCTGGAGCTCCTCGGTCAGCTTCGATCCCTGGAACCGGCCTCGCAGCGGCGGTCGCCGACTGGCAGGACGGACAGCGACGTGGTCTTCGTGACGCCAGAAGCTCACTTCGTCACCCGGCTCGATGCCGAGCGCGTCGCGCAGCTCCTTCGGGATCACGACCTGCCCCTTGGGTCCCACGCGGTGAGTCATACCAATGAGTATAACCCTCGTGCGGACAGCCGCCGGTAGCCCGACATTTCGGCAATCAGGAGGTGAGCCTCGCGATTGGCAGCCCAGAACCATTCGACGGCCTCGTCGTCGTCGGTGGCGATATCCGCGATCGCTCGATCACGACGCCATCAGATGCTCGAAGGCTTGGCGCAGTCCTTTGGCGCCGGCCGGATTGCCACGAAGACTGTGTCTCGCCTGGAGGGCGCCGTTGAGCCCGCCGAGGACAAGGCAACGCTCGGTCTCGGGCTCTCGTCCCTCATAGCTCGCAAACCAAGCCTCGACCTCGGACCACCGCCAAAGCGGGTTCCGGGTGGCGTGGCTCGCCGGCGGTGGGAAGGCGCCAGGGCCGCGCTGTCCTCGGATGATCTGGTCGACATCTGGCGAGTGCGCCGGGTGCGCTCTGCGATCTCCGCCGCCCACACGAGTTCATCCGGGTCGACGTGGCGAACCTCGAGACCGGGGACGGTCTCCACGCCGGCGATCGCCGACGTCACCGCGTCGAGAAGCAACGGGGCCTCGCGGTTGAAGTCGGCGAACGTGAGGTTTCCCTTGCTTGAGAAGGTCGCGTCGTCACAGCCGGCCGCGACCAGCGCGTCAAGGCGATCATCGGTAAGCGCCCCGCTGATCGTCAACTGGAATTGAGTTCAGGCATCGTCGACTGCCTCCTGATCGTCTTCGAACCCTGAGGGCTTCACCCCTCGTCCCGTCGCTCGCCGTACGGCCGGCGACAGGACTAACGTTCTATTACCTTTCAAGCTACTTTTAGCACTCATCATAACAGTATGTTAGACTAACGACCATGACCGTTCAGACTGAAGCGCCGTTCCGGAACCCCTTCCGGCCGGGAGCCGGGCATATGCCCCCTCACCTCGCCGGTCGCCAGAAGGAGTTATCCGAGTTCTGCCGACTACTCGAGCAAGAGACGATCCTCGAGAACCTGGTCCTCACGGGCTTGCGGGGAGTTGGGAAGACGGTCCTCCTTGAAGTGTTCAAGCCGCTGGCCATGCAGGCGGGATGGCTCTGGGTCGGAACCGACCTCTCCGAGTCAACAAGCGTCACCGAGGAGAAGCTGGCGATCAGGATTCTCGCCGACCTCGCAGTGGTGACCTCCTCCATCGTGGTCCGGACCGAAAGCGTGTCGAAGCCTGGCTTCACTTCGCTGCCTCTTGAGGTCCCGTCGATGCTTGATTACACCGCGCTCGTTTCTGTCTACACCAGCACGCCTGGGCTGGTGTCCGACCGCCTCAAGGCGGTCCTCGAGTTGGCGTGGGCCTACCTGGCGAAGGAGGGCAGGCGGGGGTTGATCTTTGCCTACGACGAAGCACAGAACCTGGCGGATCGTGGCGACAAAGACGAGTACCCGCTCTCTCTCATTCTCGACGTGTTCCAGTCGATCCAGCGCAAGGGTATCCCCTTCATGCTGGCGTTGACCGGCCTGCCCACTCTGTTCCCGAAGTTGGTGAACGCCAGGACATTTGCCGAACGGATGTTCCGCGTGGTGTTCCTCGATCGACTCAGCCAAACGGAAAGCCGGGAGGCGATTCTCACACCGATCCAGCACGCCAACTGCCCGGTTGCGTTCACCGGCGAGTCGGTCGACACGATCTGCAAGCATTCCGCGGGGTACCCGTACTTCATCCAGTTCATCTGCCGGGAAGTCTTCGACGTCTTCATCCAGCAAGCCGCTACCGGGACGCAGAACCAGGTGCCGCTGGACGCCATCACCCGCAAGCTCGACTCGGACTTCTTCGCTGGGCGATGGGCGAAGGTGACTGACCGGCAACGGGAGCTACTGACCGTTGTTGCCGTGCTACCCCGGCCGGACATCGAGTTCACCGTCCAAGAGGTCGTCGCCAAGGCGCCCGAGGTGTTGACAACGCCGTTCAGCAACAGTCACGCCAACCAGATGCTTTCGGCGCTCTGCGCCGCGGGTTTGATCTACAAGAATCGCTACGGCAGGTACTCCTTTGCCGTCCCTCTCCTCGGTGAGTTCATCAAGCGACAGCTCGACCAAGGCGGAATGCAGGCAATCCTCCGGGCACCAACGTAGGCCGACCTCGGCGGGCTTCTACCCCGCCGAGGTCTCCGGCCCCAGGGCTTATGCGGCCACCCGCCGGCGCCTGGTCCTTGCCGTGGCGGCGAGGGCTCCACCCATGGCCATGGCGCTCAGGGCCATGAGGACCACACGCGCCGATGAGCTGCGCCGAAGCGCCGGCGGGCGAACTGGGACTCGGGCTGTCGAGGCCGACCGGCAGCGAGCGACCGTCGGGGGCGTTGAAGCCGCTCCAGAGGTCGCCGGAGACGACGTGTCCGTCGGGTAGGCGGGCGATGTTCGGGCCCTCCACCGTGGAGGTCTGCTGCGTGTTCGCCGCGCCGGCCTGGGCGGTTCCGGCGACGGGGGCCGACGCCGACGTGGGCCGTGGCGACGTCAGGGCGCCAGCGGCGACCGTAGCCGCCGAGCCCGAGCCTTGAAGGCGATGCGGGTGCACTGGCGGCGGCGGAGCCGGACGGTGCCCTTCCCGGGCGGCCAATTTCACTCTGATTCGTCGTTTAGGCCGATTCGACGACGGCGCCGTACCGCTGCTGGGCGGCTTGAGCTGACGTGCCAAGGATGTCGCCGATCTTCTGCCACGACATCCCCCTGCTCCGCGCCGCGGTGATCGCATCGACCACCTGGCGCTCTCCACGCGCACGCGCGATCGTCGCCCGCTCGAGGAGGTACTCCTCTACGGGCCTCTCGTCACTCGGACTCGGTTCGTAGTCCTCGAAGCGCCGGGCGAGCTCGTCGCCGTGATCGAGGATCTCTTGAATCGATCGGGGCATTCGTCTACTCCAAGAATCTGTCACGAGCGGGCATGGCATGGACGATGAAGTCGATCCCTTCGGCCTGGGCGACACCCACGTCCCAAGTTACCTTGATACCGGCGATCCACGCCATGGCGATGCGAGCCGAGTACCGACGACTGCCGCCGGGCCGACGCCGCTCTGGCTTCGGCGGAAAGACTCCGCGGTCTGCTCGTCGCCGGCCAGCGCACGTCGATCACCGCCGCCGGGCTCACCCAGGCCAGGGCCGAAGAGTTGATCGCCGAGGTGAACGCCGGCCGAGCCCGGGACTGAGCCGCCGATGGACGCCTTCGATGCCGACGTGCTCATCTACGCGGCCGTCCCGGGCCACTCACTGGGCCGGCGGGTCGTGGCCCTGTTCTCCGACGAGCCGGCGGGGGACGCCGCGCCGATTGCCGGGGTGGGCTCGACCCTGTTGCTGCCCGAGCTGCTCACCAGGCCGACCCGGGACAACGCCGAGGCCGATCTGGTGGCGCTCACCGCGCTCCTGGCCAGGCTGGAGCTTCGCCCCGTCGACGAGGCGACGGCCGGACTGGCTGTCGCTCTGGGCGCCGCCTACGGGTTGCGGGCGGCCGACGCCGTACACCTGGCGACGGCCGTCGCCGTCGGCGCCGACCGGTTCCTCACGAACAATCACCGCCACTTTCCCCAGACGATCACTGAGATCGACGTCACCTATCCCGATCAGCTCGCCGAGCTATAGCGGGCGGGACGCCGGGCGGACGAGCGGTAGCCGTCGGTCTCCAGTTGACGCCCGGCGGTTGTGCACGTAGCGCTGTGATCGTGGCGTGGCGAGCCCGGATCACAACGCCAGGTGCACAATCGAGCGGCTGCCCCGGCGGGGAGCGCCGTTGAGCCACGGGGCGGGCGACCCCCGTAGATATCGGCCGGATCGGCGTCAATCCTGCCCGGAGGCGTGCACATGCGTACACTCGGCCCACGATGCCGAAGCGGCCGAGCCCGCCGGCACCGCCGCCGGCACCGTCCCTGCCGCCGGGCTGAGTCTGCCCTTCTCCGCCGATGCCTTCATCGGACGCCAGCTCGATCTGGCCGGACTGGAGGCGGCGCTGGCCGAGTCCCGCCTGGTGGTGGTCACCGGCCCGTCGGGCATCGGCAAGACCCGCCTGGTGCGCGAGGCCGGGACCCGGATCGCCGGCCGCTACCCCGGCGGTGTCCACTTCGTGGAGCTGGCAGCCATCCGAGAGCCCGCCCTCGTCCCCCGGGCGATAGCCGCCGCCCTGTCGGTGTGGGAACAGCCGGGCCGCCCCATGCTCGACGTCGTGGTGTCGCATATGCGCCGGCGCCACCTGCTCGTCATCCTGGACAACTGCGAACACCTCATCGGCGAATGCGCCCGGGTGGCCGACGTGCTGCTCCAGGCCTGCCCGAAGCTGCTCGTCCTGGCGACCAGCCAGATCCCCTTCGGCATCGGCGGCGAGGAGGTGTGGCCGCTGGCGCCGCTGTCGGTGCCCGACGAGGGGGCGAGCGCCGAGCTGCTGGCGGCATCAGACGCGGTGGCGCTGTTCAGCCTGCGGGCGGCCGCCACCAGCGCCGGGTTCCGCCTCACGCCCGAGCTGGTGCCGGTGGTGGCCGAGATCTGCCGGCGACTCGACGGCATCCCCCTCGCCGTGGAGCTGGCCGCGGCCCGGGTGGCGGTGCTCAGTCCCCAGGAGATCCTCGACCGCCTCGGCAACCGCTTCGATCTGTTGACCGGAGGAAGCCGGGCGGTGCTGCCCCGCCACCAGACCCTTCAGGCCGCCTTCGACTGGAGCCACGACCTGCTCAGCGACCAGGAGGCGGTGCTGCTGCGGCGCCTGTCGGTCTTCACCGGTGGCTGCACCCTCGATGCGGCCGAGGCGGTGTGCGCCGTGGACGGCGACGGGCGCGAGGTGCTCCCGGCGCTGGCCGGCCTGGTGGCCAAGTCCCTGGTGCTGGCCACCACATCGGGCGCCCAGGCCCGTTATCGGATGCTCGAGACCATCCGCATCTACGGTGGGGAGCTCTTGGAGCGATCAGGGCAGACAGCGACGCTGCGGCGCCGGCACGCGCAGTGGTGCGTCGCGCTGGTGGAGAAGGCGGAGCCCGAGCTGACCGGGCCCGACCAGGTGAGCTGGCTCGACCGCCTCGAGGAGGAGCACGCCAACCTGCGGGACGGGCTGGCCTGGGCGGTCGCCGAGGGCGACGCCGAGGTGGCCCTGCGCCTGGCCGGGGCCCTGACGATCTTCTGGCGGGTCCACTGCCACTTCCGCGAAGGCAGGGAATGGCTCTCGGCCGCGCTGGCGCTGGCGGCGGAGGGCAGGGACCGGCCGGCGGCTCGAGCCAAGGCGCTGTGGGGACTGGGCTTCATGGACCTCATGGGCCGGATCGACAGCGCGCCGGCGATGCTCGGCGAGTGCCTGGCGTTGTTCCGTTCCGAGGGCGACATCGGGGCTGAGGCCCGGACCTTGTTCCTCCTCGGCAACGACGCCTGGATGTCGGCTGACCTGGAGTCGGCCCGGCGCCACCTCGAGCCGAGCGTGGAGCTAGCCCGCCGGTGCGGCGACAGCTGGTGTTTGTCCCATGCTCTGGCCTGCCTGGGCCGCACCCACCTCTCGCGGGGCGATGCCGGCGCGGCGCGGGCGCTACTTGAGGAGAGCGTGGAGGTCGCCCGCGGGACCCGGGACCAGCAGAGCCTGCGTTTCTCGCTCACCTTCCTCGGCGAGCTGGACGTGGACGAGGGCAACTACGCCGATGCCGAGGCCGTCCTCACCGAGGCGTTGGCGGTGAGCCGCCTGTTGGGCGAGCCCTACAACACGGCGATGAACCTGCTCCACCTGGGGCGCCTGGCGACGGCCGGGGGCGACTACGACCGCGCCGGCGATCTTCTCGGAGCCGCCCTGGAGCTGAATCGGGACGGGGACGCGCCCACGAGCCTCGCCTTCACGCTGTCGTGTCTCGGGTCGCTCGAACATGGCCGTGGCCAGTTGGAGAACGCCCGCGCCCATTTCGAGGAGGCGCAGGCGGTGGCGGCCGGGGCCGGGGCTCGTTCAACCAAGGCGCTCATGGGCCTGGCCGAGGTGGCGCTCGGTGAGGGCAAATGGTCCGAGGCTGAGGCACTTCTCGATGAGGCCCGCTCGGCGTTGCCCGCCGAGGCCACCTCGGCGCGAGCGGCGGTGATCTCGGGACTCGGCCGCCTGGCCCGGGCCCGGGGGGACGTGAGCGACGCCACGGCCCTTTGCGCCGAAGCCCTCGCCCTGCGCAACCAGGCCCAGGAGGCGCCGGGCCTGGCCGCCTCCCTCGAGGAGATGGCCGCCCTGGCCGGCCAGACCAGCCAGTGGGATCGGTCGGCCCGCCTGTTCGGTGCCGCCCTGGTCCTGCGGGAGGCGAAGGGCTACGCCCGACCGCCCGTCCTCCAATCGGGTTACGAGGCCGACGTCGCCACGACGGAAAAGACCCTTGGCCGCATGCGGTTCCGGGCGCTCTGGCAGCAGGGCTCGTCCATGTCCTTGCCCGAAGCGGTGGCCTACGCCCTCACCGACCGCAACACGAGGGGGGGACCCAACATGGGCTGGATCGCTCTGACGCCCGCCGAACGGGGAGTCACGAAACTTGTCGGGCAGGGTTTGACCAATCGGGAGATCGGCGAGCGCCTCTACATCTCCCCCCGCACCGTCGAAACCCACCTGACCCACATCTTCGGCAAGCTCGGGCTCACCTCACGCCGCCAACTCGCCGATGAGGCCCAACGGCGACAGATGTAGCGATATTTCAACGATCGACTACGCATCTCGGCCAGGAAGCGGCGCTCTTCGGCCAAGGCTGGCGGGGCTCACGGCCGGTAGGGGCGTAGCCCGTCCTCGGGGATCTGCCCGAGGCGTCCGGAGCGGAAGTCGTCCATGGCCTGCTGGAGTTCGGCCTTGGTGTTCATCACGAAAGGCCCGTAGGTGGCAACCGGCTCGCGGATGGGCCGGCCGCCGAGAAGCAGGACGTCCAGCGCACGGCTGGGGTGGGCGCGGACGGTGAAGGCGTCGCCGGCGCCGAAACGGGCCAACTGGCCCGTTTCGACGCCTCGCCTCGCCTCACCTGATCCGACCGATCCGGTTCCGGCCAGCACATATGCGAGGGCATTGAAGTCACTCCTCCATGGCAGCGAGAGCTGGGCCCCGGGAGCGATGGTGGCGTGGGCCACGGTGATGGGTGTGTAGGTGTCGCCCGGGCCTTTGTGCTTGGCCAGGTCTCCGGCGATGAGCCGGACGAGCGCCCCCCCGTCGGCCGAGGCCAGCAGCTCGACCTGGTCGCCTTCGAGGTTCTGGTACCGGGGGGCGACCATCTTGTCCTTGGCCGGCAGGTTGACCCACAGCTGGATCCCGTGGAACAGCCCGCCGGAGACGACGAGCTCTTCGGGAGGCGTCTCGATGTGCAGGATCCCGCCGCCGGCGGTCATCCACTGGGTGGCACCGTTGGTGATGACGCCACCACCGCCGTGGGAGTCCTGGTGCTGGAAGGTCCCGTCGATGATGTAGGTGACGGTCTCGAAGCCCCGGTGTGGGTGCCAGTCGGTGCCCTTGGGCTCGCCGGGGGAGTAGTCGACCTCACCCATCTGGTCCATGTGGACGAACGGGTCGAGATCGGCCACAGGTACGCCGGCAAAAGCACGACGTACCGGGAAGCCTTCGCCCTCGAAGCCCTTGGGGGCGGTGGTCACGGATCGAACCGCCCGCTCGACCGATGTCGCCGAGGGAGACTCGATCTTGGCGAGGGTGAGGGTATCCGCGGTGATTGCCGGCATGTCGTTACCTCCTGATATTTGCAGATGCAAGTATCACAACCAATTCATCACCTGACATCTTCCCAGACGGGACGTGGTGATCTAGCCGCCGCCGGCGGCGGCCAGCACTGCCTGGCCACCCGCGGCGGGCCCATCGGCGTGGCCGAAGACGGCAGTACCCGCGACCAGAACGTTGGCGCCGGCATCCACGCAGGAGCGGGCGTTGCCGGCGTCGACACCGCCATCGACCTCGATCTCGGTGGGAAGGCCCTGTCGCTCCACCTCAGCTCTCACCCGCTCGACCTTGGTCAGCATGCGGGGGATGAGTTTCTGGCCTCCGAAGCCGGGGTTGATGGTCATCACCAGGGCCAGATCGCACATCTCCAGCACGTCGTCGATGGAGGACGCCGGCGTGCTGGGGTTGATTGCCACACCCGAGCGGCAGTCGAGTTCCCGGATGGCGCTGAGGGTCCGGTGCAGGTGCGGTGACACCTCGTAGTGCACGGTGATGGCGTCGGCCCCTGCTGACGCGAAGGTTTCCAGGTGGCGCTCCGGCTCCACGATCATCAGGTGCAGCTCCAGCGGCAGGTCGGTGACGCGCTTCAGGGCCCGCACCGAGTCGGTGCCGTAGGTGAAGTTGGGGACGAACACGCCGTCCATCACGTCGACGTGGAGCCGCTCGGTCCCGCTGCCCTCGAGAGAGGCGACAGCAGCGGCCAGATGACCGAAGTCGGCGGCTAGAAGGCTGGGCGCCAGATGGATGGCATCGGCGCAGGGAGTCCAGGTTGAACGGGGCACGGCGACATCATGCCCCGCGCGCTGCCGCGGGTACTAAGTGAGCTGGACGGCCGCCGGTGCCGGTTGTCTGCGCCACGGTGGGGCCAGCGCCGTGTACAGCTCCACCGGAACAGTGCCCGAGTCACGCTTGTTGTACGACCAGTCCCACTGCTTCTGGCGGTGGCGCTGATCGAGCTGCGCCTCGCCCTTCCTGATGTCGAGCAGCTCGGCGATCAGCTCTGGCTCCATCGGGTCGGCCGCCCGTGAAGCGTGAGCCGCCAGTTCGTCGCCGAAGTGCGCAACGATGCTCCCCACCACCAGTTGCTGCTGAGTGGCCAGGAAGCAGCGTGACCGCTCGACGATCGTGCTCAGGCGCTTGTTGATCACGCCGATGCCGTGGTTGCCACCTTCAGATGCGCTGAGGTTCACCAGGGCGTCCGAAAGAGCCATGCCGTCGAGCTTGCACGGTGAACACTGCCCGCAGGATTCAACGGCGAGGAAACGGGCCACGCCGGCGGCGACGGTGGTCATGTCGACGGTGTCGTCAAAGACGATGAAGGCGCCGGAGCCGAGCCCGCTGCCGATGCCCGAAAGGCCTTCGTAGCTGACGGGGGTGTCGAGCTGCGACCCGAGGATGATGGGGTTGGCGACACCGGAGAGAATGGCCTTGATGGTGCGCCCTGGCCTGGGCCCGCCTCCGATGGCCTCGATCACCTCGCCGAGCGGTGTTCCCATCTGCACCTCGCCAACTCCGTGGCGCTGGGTGTGGCCGGTGACCGTACAGACCATGGTCCCGGGTGACTCGGTGGTGCCGAGGCTGCGGAACCAGGTGGCGCCGCGGGCGACGATGCGGGCCACGTTGGCAAGGGTCTCGGTGTTGTTGACCAGCGCCGGCGGCGCCGGGGTGTCGGTTTCGGCCGAGGCCTCCGTCACGATGCCGCGCCGGAAAGTGGGAACGATGCGTGGGAAGGGCCACCGGCCGTCAATGGTCTCGAGAAGAGCGCTCTCCTCGCCGTAGAGGTACTCGTCGGGCCCCTCGAACACCTGGATCTGGACGCCTTCGCTCCATCCGGCGTCCTCGACCTCGTCGACGGCGGCACGGACCCGGTCGACCTCGCCGGCGAAGGACTGCTTCATGGCGAACACGATCAGGTCGGCGCCCACAGCCTTGGCCGCGATGAGGGCGCCTTCGATCACCACGTAGGGGTTCCTGCGCAGGATGGTTCGGTCCTTGAACGTTCCCGGCTCGCCCTCGGCGGCGTTGACGATCACGGTCGACGGCGCCCCTGGGATCTGGTTGCCGGCGACGGTCTGCCACTTCCGCCCGGTGGGGAAGCCGGCGCCGCCTCTGCCACGAAGACCCGACTCGGACAGCACGGCGATGATGGCCGCCGCGTCCATGTCCCGGGCCGCTTCGAGGCCCTGGCCGCCACGCCGCTTGACGAAGTCCTCGAGCGAGATGATTGGCTGGGGGTAGAGAACCCGGTGAACGAGCGTCATGCGGGGGCTTGTGCTCTCGTTCACAAATCCACTTTACCAGCCTCCCCCTCTGTCGGCACGCCGGGTGAGCCGTTCCGACAGTGCCGTGAAGAGGTCAGATGGCCTACAGTGGCTCAGGAGGAACGCACCTGATCCGGGTGCGTTCGGCGAGGACTCGGAGGGAAACGATGGAGATCGGACCGCTTACCACCCGGTCAGTCCTTACCGTCGAGGCGGGCGACAGCGTGCGCGACGCCGCTGTGTGGATGATGGAGCGTGGCGTGGGCTCCGCGGTCGTGATGACCGACGACAAGCCCGTCGGCCTCATCACCGACCGGGAGGCGCTCAGGGTCATAGCGCGGGGCGAGGACCCCGACGTGTTGACCGCCGGGCAGTGCGCTCTCAAGAGCCTGAAGACGGTCGGGCCGGACCTCGATGTCGTGGAGGCGGCGAGGGTGATGAGGGAGAAGGGCTTCCGTCATCTGGTGGTCGTCGACGACCAGGGCGCCCTGGCCGGCGTCTTCTCCATGCGGGACCTCGTCGTCGGGCTCCTTCAGGAGCGCAGCACCCCGGTCCCGAACCCGTAAACAGAAAGGCTTCAGCTCAGCGGGCCAGCAGGATTGATACGGGCCGCGCCAAGTGGTCGGCCCACCCCCTGGTTTGCGACCAGGTTCGGTATGCGCCGCGAAGTGTACCGTTTGGAGCTACAATGGTCACGAAGTGGACGACAGGAGCGCGCCTGTTGCTGCAGATCTGACGCACCCGCTCCCAGACTCCGCCCGGTGGCGGAGTTGCACGGGAACAGGAATCGTGTTCCAGTTGTCTCCTTCCTACTCGGCCGTTACCCGGCCGGTGGTCCCTGTAGCACCTCTAGAAGAGACACGTGTGAACCATGGCATCCAGAAATGATCACGAGGCCCATGAAGATCTCCTTCGGATCTATCTGAACGAGATCGGCCGCTACCCGCTGCTCACCAAGGCCGACGAGCAGCACCTCGGCGAGGTGATCGAGGCCGGCGTCGCCGCCGGCGAGGTCATGAGTGGCCCTCTTACCGGTCTCACTCCTACCCGCAAGCGTGAGCTGAAGGCCGAGATCGCCGAGGGCGAGCGTGCCCGCAAGCAGTTCGTCCAGGCCAACCTCCGCCTGGTCGTTTCCGTGGCCAAGAAGTACCAGGCTTCGGGCCTTCCTCTCCTCGACCTCGTCCAGGAGGGCAACCTGGGCCTCATGCACGCGGTCGACAAGTTCGACCACAAGAAGGGCTTCAAGTTCTCCACCTACGCAACGTGGTGGATCCGCCAGGCCATCCAGCGGGGCGTGGCCAACACGGCCCGCACCATCCGCCTGCCCGTCCACGCCGGCGACGCCGTCGCCCGTGTCCTCAAGACGGAGACCCGTCTCCAGATGGAGCTGGCCCGCCCGCCCACCATCGCCGAGGTGGCCAAGGAGCTGGGCACGACCCCCGAGAAGGTCGTCGAGGCCCTGGGCTTCCCGGCCGACACCCGTTCGCTGTTCGAGCCCCTGGGCGAGGACGGCGACGCCGAGCTGGCCGACGTCATCGAGGACCGGGGTGCGGCCTCTCCGCTCGACGAGGCGGTCGCCGCGGTCATGCCCGAGGAGATCTCCCGGCTGCTCTCGTTCCTCGATGGCCGCGAGGGCGCCATCCTGCGCATGCGCTTCGGCCTCGACGGCGGTGAGCCCATGGGCGTCGAGCAGGTGGCCATGCGCTTCAACCTGAGCAGGGAGCGCATCCGCCAGATCGAGGCGAGGGCCATGTCCAAGCTGCGCCATCCCTCGATCGACACCGGAGCTCTCGAGCTTCTCACGGGATAGCCCACCTCCAGCTCCGTCCCGCGCTGAGCTAGGTGATCAGAACACTTATTGAAGATGCCCTCCGGCTGGTCTAAGAAGTTCAGGAAACACCTGACCAACAAGGAGGTTCCATGAAGCGCGTTCGCCCCAAGGCTCACGAGGCCGACGAGGCCACTGCCGAGGAGGCCACGGCCGCCTCGGCGCCGCCGGAGCACAGCCAACGCAAGTCCGGTTTGCTCCGCGAATGCTGGGCCGATCTGCGAGGCCGGCCCCGCCCGACCGAACCGGTCTGGGAGGAAGAGCCGTCGTCGAGGATCGAGACAGGTGGTATCGGGATCGACGATGTCGGCTTCCGCCGCATGGAGACCCGCTACGCCAGGTCCTCCGGCCCGGCGGGGAGCTGACGATGTCTCTCTACCTGAACTGCAAGTCCTGCGGCCGGGAGTTCTCCGCCGGCGTCGACAAGCCCCCGCCGGAGTCGAGGCCGCACGAGTGCACCCACTGCCACGCTGCGCCGGTTTACGAGCCCGCTGATTTCTCGGTGCCCGTCGGCTACTCGCAGTCGGAGATCGACAGCATCAGCCACCACGGCTGAGCACTCCTGACAGAACCGGCCCGGTCGCACTCCCCTTGCGGTGGTGCGACCGGGCTGGTTGTGTCTGCTCAGGCGCCAGCGCGCGAGTTAGTGCCGAACTGGCGAAGTTGACAGCACCTTGCTGGTTCGGGGAGCAAGCTACGCTTGCGACCCGAGAGTCGCTAGGCCGAGGGCAGGGTGCAGGTGAGCTGCAGATCGATGCTGTCACGCACCTTGAGGGCGCCCATCATGGCCGAGAAGGGCTTGATGCCGAACTCGGTCTGAACGACGCTCGTCTTGCCGGTCAGTTTGTCGCCGTCGGCGGTGACGGTGAGGGTGGCCGGCTTGGTCTGGCCCTTGATGGTGAGATCGCCGTTGACGGTGACGTTGGGCTCGCTCCCACTGACGCTGGTGGACTTGAAGGTCACGTTGGGATGCTTGGCGGTGTCGAGGGTCTTCTCGATGTTCTTGGCGATGTCGGCCCGGTCCTTGTCGCTCAGGGGCTTCACGCCACCGGAGGCGTTGACGATCTCCAGGGAGTTGAGGTCAACGGTGATCTCGACGCTGCTGGCTGACGGGTTGTCGGCATCGAGGTTCAGGGTGCCATTCCACTTCTTGGCCTCGAGAACCAGATCGTGGCCGATCTTGGCGCCCATTCCGGATCGGAAAGTGTGGACGGTAAGGCTTCCCTCTTGGGGACCAATGCTGTGAGAACCGCTCTTGAATGTCATAGCTCCGACACTAACTAACCAGTTGTTCCGGGGCAATCCGGCTGCTACCGCCAGAGCCGTTTCGGCTTCTCAGGCTTGGCTCGAGCGGATGACGTTCAGGGCACCGCCGGCCCGGAACCAGTCGAGGTGCTCCTCGGACATCGTGTGGATGCAGTCGAAGTCGACCGCCGCACCGTCCGGCCTCGTCACCCGGCAGCTGACCGGCTCGCCCGGAGCCAGCTCGGCCAGACCGAGGATCGACAGCGTGTCTCCGGCGCCGATCAAGTCGTAGGACGCGGGGTCGGCGAAAGTCAGCGGGAGCATGCCCTGCTTCTTCAGGTTGGTCTCGTGGATCCTGGCGAAGGAGCGCACGAGCACGGCTCTGGCGTTGAGATGCCGAGGCTCCATCGCCGCGTGTTCCCGGGAGGATCCCTCGCCGTAGTTCTGGTCGCCGACCACCACCCAGGGCATGCCGGTATCCCGGCAGTGGCGGGCTGCGTCGGGAAGTGGTTCGACGGCGCGGGCGTGCACAGGACAGCGACCGGTGCCCGGCTCGGAGGTGAAGGCGTTGACGGCACCGAGGAAGAGATTGCCGGAAATGTTCTCGAGGTGACCCCGGTACTTGAGCCACGGCCCTGCCGCCGAGATGTGGTCGGTGGTGCATTTGCCCACGGCCTTCAGGAGGACGGGCAGGTCGACGAAGTCCTTCCCGTCCCAGGCGGGGAAGGGCTCGAGGAGCTGGAGGCGGTCGCTGTCTGGACGTACCACCACCTCGACAGCCGATCCGTCGTCGGCCGGCGGCTCGAATCCTGCCGCGCCGGGCTCGAAGCCCCTGGTGGGAAGCTCCTCTCCCGAGGGGGGCTCCAGGCGCCCTGCCTCACCGCCGCCGTTCAGGCTGTCCTGAAGAGGGTTGAAGTCGAGGGTGCCGGCGAGGGCGTAGGCCACCACGGTCTCGGGGGATGCCACGAAGGCCAGGGTGGAGGCCATGCCGTCGTTGCGGCGGGGAAAGTTGCGGTTGTAGGAGGTGACGATGACGTTGGTCTCGCCCTCGGCCACGTCGTCCCGCTTCCACTGGCCGATGCACGGCCCGCACGCATTGGCCAGCACGGTGGCGCCTATGGCCTCCAGATCGGCCAGGAGGCCGTCCCGCTCGATGGTGGCCCGGACCCTCTCCGAGCCCGGCGTCACCAGCAGAGGTGTCTTCACCCGCAGCCCCTTGGCGCTGGCCTGGCGGGCCACGTTGGCGGCCCGGGTGATGTCCTCGTAGGAGGAGTTCGTGCACGAACCGACGAGCGCGGAGCTGATGGTCAGTGGCCAGCCGTTGGTGCGGGCTTCGTCGCCCATCTTCGAGACCGGGCGAGCCAGATCGGGGGTGTGGGGTCCGTTGATGTGGGGCTCCAGGGCGCTCAGGTCGATCTCCACCACGCGCTCGTAGAAGCGCTCGGGGTCGGAGGCCACTTCAGGGTCAGGGCGCAGGTGTTCGGCGACCAGATCCGCCAGCTCGCCTACCTCCTGGCGACCGGTGCACGCCAGATAGGCGGCGGTCCTCTTGTCGTAGGGGAACACCGAGGTTGTCGCACCCACCTCGGCGCCCATGTTGCAGATGGTCGCCTTTCCGGTGGCGCTGATCGACTCAGTGCCCTCGCCGAAGTACTCGATCACCGCGCCCGTGCCGCCGCTGACGGTGAGGAGATCGGCCACCTCGAGGATCACGTCCTTGGGGGCCGCCCAGCCGTTGAGCGATCCCCTGAGGTGGATACCGATGACGTTGGGCCAGCGCAGTCCGAAGGTGCTGCCGACCATCACGTCCACGGCGTCGGCCCCGCCCACGCCGATGGCCAGCATGGCCAGGCCGCCGGCGTTGGGGGTGTGGGAGTCGGTGCCGATGAGGAGCCCGCCGGGGTAGGCGTACTGCTCCAGGACGACCTGATGGATGATGCCCGAACCGGGCTTCCAGAAGCCGATCCCGTACTTGGCCGAGACCGTACGGAGGAACTCGTAGACCTCCTCATTCGTCTCCACCGCGGCCAGAAGATCGGCCTTGGCGCCGGAGCGGGCGGAGATGAGGTGGTCGCAGTGGACGGTGGTCGGCACCGCCACCTGAGGCAGGCCTGCGGTCATGAACTGCAGGAGGGCCATCTGGGCGGTGGCGTCCTGCATGGCCACCCGGTCGGGCAGCAGCTCGCAGTACGAAGCGCCTCGTTCCTTGGGGCAGGCCGAGGGGTCCACCAGGTGGCCACCGAGGATCTTCTCGGTGAGAGTGAGCGGGCGCCCCAGGTCCCGCCGGAGCGCGGCCACGCCTTCGGCCAGGCGGCGATGGGCCGCCTCCACCTCCTCGGAGCGGGCGATCGACTCGGACACGGTCATGCCGCCGCGCCGCCCCTGCCTGCCTGGGCCGCCTCGATCCGGTCCACCCGGCCCACCGGGAGGACGTGCCAGATCTGTTCGATCGTCGCCTGCCAGTCGTCGATCAAGGCCCGGGCCCGTGGAGATCCGGTGAGGTCGAAGTGGCGCTCGACGAGCCACCGCAGTTCCTCCACGTGCTCGCCGTCGGGGCGTACCGCTTCCACCAGCGCGGCGTTGAGGCGGGCGGCGAGGCGCGAGCCGGGGTCCCAGACGTAGGCCTCTCCGCCGGTCATGCCCGCGCCCAGGTTGTAGCCGACCGGGCCGAGGATCACGACGGTGCCGCCGGTCATGTACTCACAGGCGTGGTCGCCCACACCCTCGACCACCGCAGTGGCCCCCGAATTGCGCACCCCGAAACGCTCACCGGCCGACCCGGCGATGTAGAGCTCGCCCCCGGTGGCGCCGTACAGGCAGGTGTTGCCGGCCAGGACCGGCTGTCCACCAGCTTCGTGCCACGAAATGAAGGTGTTGGCAGGCGGCCGGACCACGATCCGCCCGCCGGCCATGGCCTTGGCCACGTAGTCGTTGGCCTCGCCGGTCAGCTCGAACTCGATGCCGTGGCCCAGGAAGGCGCCGAAGCTCTGGCCGGCCGAGCCGGTGAAGCGCACCAGCGCGGAGCCGGGCGGGGGGGTGGAGCCGAACTCCAGGGCCAGGGCGCCCGACAGGGCGGCCCCCACCGTGCGGTCGGAGTTGCAGATGGGGTACTCGAGCTC
>DATLEK010000062.1:0-4284 GCA_035525365.1 Acidimicrobiales bacterium | reverse complement strand
CCCGGTTCGTCGCCGTTCGTCGGCGCGCCGTCGTCCTGGGACTCGACATAGGCCTTCAGGAAGCCCGGAAAGGTGATCGTGCGCCCGCTGGCGGTGAATTCGACGGCCTCGTCCGTGGCGCTGCGGCCGGCCAGCCGGATGCTCACCGTCTGCCCGACTGCGTCGGCCATCTGCGAGGCGACCGTCCGCTGCCAGATGAGCTCGTAGAGCCGGAACTCGTCGCGGGCGAGCTGCGGCGCCAGCTGTCCCGGCGTCCGGAAGTTGTCCCCCGCGGGGCGGATCGCCTCGTGCGCCTCCTGCGCGCCCTTGGCCTTGCTCTTGTAGCGCCGCGCCTCTGCCGGCACGTACGCATCGCCGTACAGCTCGCGGGCCTGCGAGCGGGCGGCGTTGATGGCCTCCTGCGACAGGTTCGTGGAGTCGGTACGCATGTAGGTGATGTAGCCGTTCTCGTACAGGCGCTGGGCCACCTGCATGGTGCGCTTGGAGTCGAAGCGCAGCTTGCGACCCGCCTCCTGCTGGAGGGTGGAGGTCATGAAGGGCGGGTACGGCGAGCGCCGGTAGGGCTTCTCCTCCACCGATCGCACCGCGAAGGTGGTCCCCGACAGGCGCCCGGCCAGGGCGGCGGCCTCGGCCTCGTCGAGGCGCACCACGCCGGCGCCGTCACCCGAAACCTGCTTGAGCCGCCCGTCCTCGGTGAAGTCCTTGCCCGTGGCCAGGCGCCGGCCGTCGAGGCCCACCAAGCCGGCGGTGAACGCCGAGGCCCCCTTGGCGAAGGTCCCCTCGAGGTCCCACCAGCCGGCGGTGCGGAAGCGCATGCGCTCGCGCTCGCGCTCCACGATCATGCGGGTGGCCACACTCTGCACCCGCCCGGCCGACAGGCGGGGCCGGATGCGCCGCCACAGCACCGGCGAGACCTCGAAGCCGTAGAGGCGGTCGAGGAGGCGGCGGGTCTCCTGGGCGTCCACGAGAGGCATGTCCAGCTCCCGCCACTCCTCCACCGCCCGCTCGATGGCCGCCTTGGTGATCTCGTGGAACACCATGCGCTTGACCGGCACCCTGGGAGCCAGCACCTCCAGCAGGTGCCAGGCGATGGACTCGCCCTCGCGGTCCTCGTCAGTGGCGAGGTACAGCTCGCTGGCGTCCTTGAGGGCGGCCTTGAGCTTCTTGACCACGTCCTTCTTGCGCTGGGGGATGACGTAGAGCGGCTTGAAGTCGTTGTCGACGTCGATGCCCAGGCGGGCCCAGGGCTCGCCCCGGTAGGCGAGCGGGATCTCCGAAGGGTCGCCCGGCAGGTCCCGGACGTGGCCGACGGAGGACTCCACGACGAACCCGGGACCGAGCAGGCCGGCGATGGTCTTGGCCTTGGCGGGTGACTCGACGATGACGAGGGGCTTGGGCATGTCTCCTACGAGGGTGGGCAGGCGGGGCGGGTGGTGTCAAGCCGCGGCCGACGACGGTAGCGTCCCTGCGGGTGGACCCACGACATCTACTCGAGACCTTCGGCACGCTCGGGCTCATTCTCATCGTGTTCGCCGAGTCCGGCCTGCTGATCGGGTTCTTCCTTCCCGGCGACTCGCTGCTCTTCACCGCCGGCGTGTTCTGCGCCCGGGGGGACCTGACCCTGGGCATCGTCCTGGTAGGGGTCTTCCTCGCCGCCGTCATCGGTGACCAGGTGGGCTACGCCTTCGGCAACAAGGTGGGGCCCGCCCTGTTCCGCCGCCCGGACTCGCGCTTCTTCAAGCAGGAGTACATCGAGAAGGCCCAGAGCTACTTCGAGAAGTACGGGCCGAAGACCATCGTGCTGGCCCGCTTCATCCCCATCGTGCGTACCTTCGCCCCCGTCGTGGCCGGCGCCGGCAGCATGCCCTACCGCACCTTCTTCCGGTTCAACATCATCGGCGGCCTGCTGTGGGGCGTGGGTGTCACCATGCTCGGCTTCTGGCTCGGCGCGGCCATCGACATCGACAAGTACCTCTATCCGGTGATCGGCGTCATCATCGTGTTGTCGGTGCTGCCCGTCTTCTGGGAGCTGCGCAAGGCCCGCAAGCACGCCGCCCACGACCGCGCCGCCCAGCAGGACGTGGAGCCCTCAACCCACCCGTAGCCCCACCCCCGCCGTTGCGAGGACATAGGGGGCGGAAAGCGCCCGCTATGTACTCGCAGCGTGGGGGTCAGCCCTGGGGCTCGCGGCGCCGGCGCCGGGGTGGCGCCTGGAGCTTGGCCTGGGCGTCACGGAGCTGGGCCCGCAGGTCGGCCTCGTCGTCGCTGAGGTCGAAGATCCACCGGTCGAGGGCGTCGATGGCCAGCTTCTCGGGGGCGTCACCGTCGGCGACGGCGGCGGACTGCGCCGGCGCCGGCGGCAGCTGGGAGGCGGCCGCGGCCATGGCCAGGGCCGAGGGATCGCCGGCGGAGATCCCACCCGACTTGCGCTTGGAGAAGGCGATGGCCAGCCCGAGCACGAGCAACGCCGACCCGGCGATGGCGTAGCGGGGAACGTCGTTGTCCTGCAGGTTGATCACCGCCGGCAGGATGAGCAGCGAGATCAGGTTCATGACCTTGATGAGCGGGTTGAGGGCCGGGCCGGCGGTGTCCTTGAACGGGTCGCCGACCGTGTCGCCGATGACCGCCGCCTTGTGGGCCTCGGAGCCCTTGCCCCCCTCGTGGCCGTCCTCGATGTACTTCTTGGCGTTGTCCCAGGCGCCGCCGGCGTTGGACAGGAAGTTGGCCATGAGCTGGCCGGTGAGGATGACGCCGGCCAGGAAGGCGCCCAAAGCCAGGTAGTTGATGCCGAACCCGACGATGACGGGGGTGAGCACGGCCAGCAGCGCCGGCGTGGCCAGCTCCCGCAGGGAAGCGGCGGTGCAGATGTCGATCACCGCGCCGTGGTCGGGCTTCTCGGTGTAGTCCATGATCCCCGGGTGCTCCCGGAACTGCCGGCGCACCTCCTCGACCACCACCCCGGCGGTCCGGCCCACGGCACGGATGGCCAGGGCCGAGAACATGAACGAGACCGAGCCACCGATGAGCAGGCCGATGAAGGTCTTTGGGTCGGCCACGTTGATCTGGGTGAGCGGGTGGCGAAACAGCGCCGAGCCCACCGCCTCGATGCCCAGCTCCGAGCCGATGGTCTCGATGTAGGAGGCGAACAGGGCCACCGCCGCGATGACGGCCGAGCCGATGGCGAAGCCCTTGGTGACGGCCTTGGTGGTATTGCCCACGGCGTCGAGGCTGACCATGATGCGCTCGGGCTCGCCACTGAACTCCCCCGACATCTCGGCGATGCCCGCGGCGTTGTCGGCCACGGGACCGAAGGTGTCCTCGGACACCACCACTCCCGTGGTGGCCAGCATGCCCATGCCCGTGAGGGCCACGAGGTAGAGCGAGTACTGCAGGTTGCCCTCTCCGAGCGCGATGGCGACGCCCAGGGCGGCGGCGATGGCCATGATGGCGTACACCGAGCTCTCCAGCCCCGAGCTGATGCCCGACAGCACGGTGGTGGCCGGGCCGGTACGGGCCGCCTCGGCGATCTCACGCACGGGGGCGGTCTCGGTGGAGGTGAAGTACTCGGTGAGGCGGCTGACCACCTGGGCCAGGACCAGGCCGATCACCACGGCCCATGCCACCTTCAGGTTGTGCACGTAGAACTGGGCCACGGCGAAGGTGCCGATAACCGTCAGGACGCCGGCGGTGAGGAATCCCCGGTTGATGGGAGCCATGGCCGACTTGTCCTTGGGCGTGGCCTTCACGGCGTAGATGCCGACGATGGATGCGAGCACGCCGATGGCCCGTGCCACCACGGGGAAGACCAGGCCGAGGGCGGGGTTCTGGCCGATGGAGTTGAAGGCGGCCACGCCGAGGATGATGGAGGCCACCAGGGTGACCTCGTAGGACTCGAAGAGGTCGGCGGCCATGCCGGCGCAGTCGCCCACGTTGTCGCCCACGTTGTCGGCGATGGTGGCCGGGTTCCGGGGGTCGTCCTCGGGAATGCCCGCCTCGACCTTGCCCACCAGGTCGGCTCCCACGTCGGCCGCCTTGGTGAAGATGCCGCCGCCCACCCGCAGGAACAGGGCCAACAGCGAGCCGCCGAAGCCGAACCCTACGAGGATGGCCGAGGCCGTGTTCTGGAACAACAGGATGATGATGGTGGCGCCGAGCAGGCCCAGGCCGACCGTCATCATGCCGCTGACTGCGCCGGCCTGGAAGGCGATTTCGAGCGCCTTCTTAAAGCTGGTCAGCGCCGCGGCAGCCGTGCGTAGGTTACCGATCACGGCTACGCCCATGCCG
>DATLEK010000044.1:0-31228 GCA_035525365.1 Acidimicrobiales bacterium | reverse complement strand
AAGTCGTCGATCTTCTGGGGCGTGCCGGCCAACATGATCGTCATCTTCTCTGGGCCGACGTCGACGATCTTGCCCTCGAAGACCTGCACCAGCTCTATGACCTGACCCCGGCTCCCGCCGGCATCGGAGCGCACGGTCAGGAGGACGAGCTCACGCTCGACCGACTCCTCGGGCGCCAGCTCGTTGATCTCCACCACGTTGATCAGCTTGTTCAGCTGCTTGGTGATCTGCTCGAGGGGCTTGGACTCCACGTCGACGACGATGGTGATGCGGGAGAAACGCTCGTCGTCGGTGGGGGCCACGGCCAGGGAGTAGATGTTGAAGCCCCGGCGGGCAAACAGCGAGGCGACACGAGTGAGGACGCCGGCCTTGTTCTCGACCAGGACCGACAGGGTGTGGTGCTTGAGCGGGAGGGCCGACATCAGCGGCCACCCTCCCCCTGGGAGGGGTCGAGGATGACCAGGTCGTTGGACGTGCCGGCGGCGACCATCGGGTACACCTTCTCGGAGCTGTCGGTGCGGAAGTCGATGACCACCGGACGGTCGTCCACCGAGTTGGCCTTCTCGATGGCCGGCAGCACCTCTTCGGGGTGCTCCACCTTCAGCCCGACACAGCCCATGGCTTCGGCCCACTTCACGTAGTCGGGCAGGTCGGGGGACAGGTACACCTCGGAGTAGCGCTCCTCGTAGAACAGCTCCTGCCACTGGCGCACCATGCCCAGGTAGGCGTTGTTGAGGATGGCGATCTTGACGGGGATGCGTTCGCTCGACGCGGTGACCAGCTCCTGGGCCGTCATCTGGAAGCAGCCGTCGCCGTCGACGGCCCACACCATCCGGTCCGGCCGGCCGACCTTGGCGCCGATGGCGGCGGGGACGGCGAATCCCATGGTGCCCAGGCCGCCCGAGTTCACCCAGGTGTAGGGGTTGTTGAACTTCCAGTACTGGGATGTCCACATCTGGTGCTGACCGACGCCGGAGCAGACGATGGTGTCGTCGGGGGTGGCATCCCGCAGTTGCTCGATGACGAACTGGGGCTTGAGGCTGTCGCCCTCGTTCCACGACTGGTCGTAGTGCAGGGGGAACTGCTCCTGCCACGACTTCACCTGGGCGATCCACTTCGAGCGGTCGGCCTGGCTCTCGGAACCGCCCATGGCGTTGATGGCCTTGACCAGCTCCTCTATGACCAGGCGGCAGTCGCCGGCGATGCCGACATCCGCCCGGCGCACCTTGCCCAGCTCGGCGGGGTCGATGTCGACGTGGATGATCTTGGCCTCGGGGGCGAAGGCCGGCACCTTGCCGGTGACGCGGTCGTCGAAACGGCTGCCCAGGGCGATGAGCAGGTCCGACTTCTGCATGGCGGTGACGGCGGTGTAGTTGCCGTGCATCCCGGGCATGCCCAGGCACATCTCGTGGTCGTCGGGGAAGGCGCCGCGGGCCATCAAGGTGGTGACGACCGGGATGCCGGTGATCTCGACCAGCTCCTTCAGCGCCTCAGCAGCGCGGGCCTTCAGGATCCCGCCGCCGGCGTAGATGACCGGCTTGCGGGCCTCGCCGATCATGCGGGCCGCCTCCTTGATCAGGTGGGGCTGGCCGATGGTCACGGGCTTGTAGCCGGGCAGGTCCACCGAGTCGGGCCAGTACCAGTCCATGGTCTGGCTGGCGCTGACGTCCTTGGGGATGTCGATGAGCACGGGCCCGGGCCGGCCGGTGGTGGCCACGTGGAAGGCCTCACGTACGATCTGGGGGATGTCCTTGGCGTCGGTGACCAGCCAGTTGTGCTTGGTGACCGACATGGTGATCCCGGTGGTGTCGCACTCCTGGAAGGCGTCGGTACCGATGGCCGGCAGGCCCACCTGGCCGGTGATGACGACCAACGGGATCGAGTCCATGTAGGCGTCGCACAGCGGGGTGACGATGTTGGTGGCGGCCGGGCCGCTGGTGACCATAGCCACCCCGGGACGGCCGGTGACGTGGGCGTAGCCCTCCGCCATGTGGCCGGCGCCCTGCTCGTGGCGCACGAGGATGTGGCGGATGGTGGAGTCGATGATCGGGTCGTAAACCGGGAGGATGGCGCCGCCGGGCAGGCCGAACATGACCTCCACGTTCTCCATCTCGAGGCTCTTGATGAGGGCCTGCGCCCCGGTCAACTTCATGGTTGCTCCTTGGTTCTGAAATGGGCTTCTGAAAAGGAAACGACCTCCCGGCTGGGAGGTCGTAGGCGCACGCGGAGGGTCGGCGTGCGCTAGGTGATGAGTACTACGAAGGTGGGGGGGATCGACATCGGGACGCCATTGTGCCACCTCGACGACACCTTCGGCAACCGCGGCCGTACGATTCGGTGAATGGCGGATCGGCAGCGGCGGACGAGAGCGGTGGCGGCGATGGCCACGGCGGTGGCCGGGACGTTCGGCGCGTGCTCGTCTTCGTCCGGCACCAGTAGCTCGGAACAGGAGTCGGAGGCCAGCGTGTATGTCGCCGTCGGCGCCAGCGAGACGGTCGGCTTCGGCGCCGACCGGCCCGCAACGCAGGCGTGGCCCGCCGTCCTGCGCAAGGAGGCGCTTTCGAAGTCCAGGTTCGTGAACCTCGGCATTCCTGGCGCCACGGTGGCCACCGCCCTGGAGCAGGAGCTGCCCAAGGCGGTGGAGCTCTCCCCCACCATCGTCACGGTGTGGCTGAACGTGAACGACCTCATCGCCCGCGTGCCGCTCGCCACCTACGAGAGCCAGCTGGCCGAGCTCCTTCGCGGGCTGCGCCGCGGCGGCGCCACCCGGGTGCTGGTGGCCAACACTCCGCCCCTGGACCGGCTGCCCGCCTACCTCGCCTGCCTGCCGAACCCGCAGGCCGGCCCAGACGCCAAGTGCCCCCTGCCGCCCGGCATGGTGCCCAGTCCCGAGCTCGTGCGCCTGGGGGTGAGCGCTTACAACAAGATCATCGCCAAGGTGGCCGCGGCCGAGGGTGCGGAAGTGGTCGACCTCCACTCCGTCGGCCTGGCCGCCCGCTCCAAGAACCGGGAGGCGTTGCTGTTCGGCAAAGATGGCTTCCACCCGAGCACCGCCGGCCACCAGGCCGTGGCCGACTCCTTCGCCGAGGCCATCGACAGCAAATAGGCAAGGTCGAGCTCGCGCTTACGCGGGGAGCTGGCGAAGTCGAGGCAGTTTCGCTGGCGGCCGCTCCCGCCGCCGGAGGCGGCCTCTCTCGGATGCCGGCAAAGAGGAACGGCGGAGGGCGAGCCGGCTTCGCCGGTCGCCCGGAGCACCTTCGTGCTCGGGGAGCAAGCTCCGCTTGCGACCCGACAGTTGCTAGGGCTCGGTGACGGCGCCCCGCTCGGCGCCGGTGACGAGGCGGGCGTACTTGGCCAGTACCCCGGTGGTGTAGCGGGGCTGGGGGAGCTTCCAGTCGAGGCGGCGGCGGGCCAGCTCGGGCTCGTCGACGATGAGGTCGATGCGCCGGCTGGCGATGTCGATCACGATCAGGTCGCCGTCACGCACGAAGGCGATGGGCCCGCCGTCCACGGCCTCGGGGGCGACATGGCCGACGCAGAACCCGTGGGTGCCGCCGGAGAAGCGGCCGTCGGTGAGCAGGGCGCAGTCGCCGCCCCGGCCGACGCCCTTCATGGCGCCCGTGACGGCCAGCATCTCCCGCATGCCGGGGCCGCCCTTGGGGCCCTCGTAGCGGATCACCAGCACCGAGCCGGGCTGGACGGATCCGGCGAGGACGGCTTCCAGCGCCCCCTGCTCGCCGTCGAAGACCCGGGCGGGGCCCTCGAAGTGGTCCACGTCTATGCCGGCGACCTTCACCACGGCGCCGGCCGGCGCCAGCGTCCCCGACAGGATGGCGATCCCGCCGTCGGCGTGGACGGGCGCCGACAGGGGATGGATGACAGCGCCGTCCGGCGCCGGCGGGCCCAGGGACTCGAGGTTCTCGGCCAGCGTGCGCCCGGTGACGGTGAGGCAGTCCCCGTAGAGGAGCCCGGCCTCGAGCAGCGTGCGCATCACCATAGGCACCCCGCCCACCTGATCCAGATCGGCCATGTGGTACCTGCCGTGGGGCCTCATGTCGGCCAGGTGTGGGACCCGCCGGCCGACGCGGTCGAAGTCGGCCAGGGTGAGGTCCACCCGAGCCTCGTTGGCGATGGCCAGGAGGTGGAGCACGGCGTTGGTGGATCCCCCCAGCGTCATGGCCACGGCGATGGCGTTCTCGAAGGCCTCCTTGGTCATGATCTGACGGGGCCGGAACCCGGACTCCAGCAGGGCCATGACCGCCTCACCACTCCGGCGGGCGAGGTCCTCCCGGCGGAGGTCGACGGCGGGTGGGCTGGCGCTACCTGGGAGTGACATCCCGAGGCCCTCGCCCACCGCTGCCATGGTGTTGGCCGTGTACATGCCGGCGCAGCTGCCCTCGGTGGGACAGGCGTGGCGCTCGATGAGCGCCAACTCCTCGTCGGTGAGGGTGCCGGCGCCCCTGGCCCCCACGGCCTCGAAGACGCTCACGATGTCGAGGTTCCGCTCGGCCGGATCGCCGGGGATGCGGCCGGCGAGGATGGAGCCGCCGTACAGGAAGACCGACGGCAGGTTCAGCCGGGCCGACGCCATGAGCATCCCCGGCAGGGACTTGTCGCAGCCCGCCAATGTGACCATGGCGTCGAAGCGCTCGGCGTGCATCATCGTCTCCACCGAGTCGGCGATGACCTCCCGGCTGACCAGCGAGGCGTGCATCCCCTCGTGCCCCATCGAGATGCCGTCGCTGACGGCAATGGTGACGAACTCGAGGGGGAACCCGCCGGCGCCCCGCACTCCCTCCTTGGCGTGCTGGGCCAGCCGGGACAGCGGCATGTTGCACGGCGTCACCTCGTTCCACGATGACGCCACGCCGACCTGGGGCTTGTCGAAGTCCCGGTCGGTCATCCCTACGGCCCGCAGCATGGCCCGGGCCGGCGCCCGCTCGTAACCCTCGGTGACCTGGCGGGAACGGGGCCTCATGTCGCTCGGCATGGATCCGAGGTTAGAGGCCGGCGCAGAATCGCCGCCCCGCTCTCCCGATTCCGCCCGTACGCGCCGGACGGGAGCTCTCAGGCTCCCGTCCGGGGTACTTCTATGACCGGGATCAGATGACGAAAGGTGAACCCGGCTCCGACTTCCGCCGGGCGGCCCGCACAGCGGCGATACCGGCCAGGATCGTGAGGGCTCCGAGGGTGAGCAGCTGGAGGGCGTTCAGCCCCGTCCGGGCCAGGGCAGCCCGCTCGACGGTGGTACCGAGCACCCGTGCCGTGCTGCCGGCGTTGACTCCGGCAGCAGCAGGAGCTGCCGCCACCGCCGCCACCTTGGCCGGGCTGCGCTCGATGACCTCACCGAGCACGGCCAGGCGGCTGGTGTTGACCGGAGTGGTGGCCGATGCCTGGTTCTGCACCTGCTGGATGCCGCCGACTGATGTCGAGCCGCCGCCGGCGATCGTGGTCGTGGTGGTGCTGGTCGTGGTGGTGCTCAGAATGCTCGTGGTGCCCAGGCTGCCGCCGCACGGCTCGACCCAGAAGACCTTGTGCTTGGTGTCGGCACCCTTGGCGCCGGGGGCGTTCACCGTGACCTTCACGTGGTAGCCCTGCTTGGGGTGCGGGCTCACACCGGTGAATCCGAGGGTGTACCGGAGGGAACCGTCGAGGCCACGCTCGCTGCCGCCGAAGGAATTGTCGTCGCCGTCGAGGGTCGTACCCGAGGGTGCCGTGCCGGTGATGGTGCCGCCGGTGGTGGGCGCCTGCAGAACGAACGACACGGTCACGTTCTGGTTGGCGTCGAACCCGTAGAAGTCGATCTCGAAGATGCAGTCGACGTGGGGCTCGTTGTTCGGGTGACTGTCGAAGTCCACGCCGTCGATCTTGATGGTGCCGTTGTTTCCAGGGGGGCCGGGCCGGGGATCAGGCTCGTCGGCCTTGGTGCCCGGGTCGGAACCAGCTCCGTTGCCGTTGGTGTTGTCGGCGGCATTGCCGCCGGCAGCAGCCTGGTTCTCGGCGGCCCTGGCCTGACCGTCGGCCGAGCTGGACTGGCCGGTGGGCGACTGGTTGTCGGCGGCGGTGGCCTGGCCGGCGTTGGCGTTGGCCTGGCCGGTGTCCCTGCCGCCGGCACTGCTCTGCGCCGGAGGATCGGCGGCATGTGTCGCCGTAGCCGAGGCCATCAGAAGGCCTGCGGTCAGCGAGCACGAAACCAGTGCTTTCAGGTTGAACCTACCCATTTGAATACCACTCCTTGGTCAGTAATGACTAGTTACAGAACCCCGGATGTTCCCTCAGAGCGTCGGTCTAAACGCTTATTGTGATCAGAGAAACCGCGATCGGTGATCCGACACCCCGGTCCTGTTTCAAGAGGGATCGAGTTGGAGGAGCCTCTCTTCGGCGGTGGAGCGGAAGGAAAATGCCCCGAATGTGCCTTCTGTGGCTGATTGCTCCCGCACGACGAGGCGCCGGCTCTCGGCCACCCACAGTGTCTGGGTGCCGCGGGAGGTGAGGTCGCCCGTGGTCACCACGGTCGCCTGCACCACCACCGCCGGCACCGATTGGGACCCGACCGGCACCGCCTCGGTCCGCTCGATCCGGAAGCTCGTCTCGACCGTGGTCTTGCCGTCGGTGGACGTCATACGCCACGACCAGGTACGACCTACCGGTGCGGAGTAGGGGAAGGCAAGCACGGGCGTGGCCGGGCGGAACTCCTTGGTGAGGCCCTGGTCGGTGATCTTGAGCATCACGATGTAGGTCCCGTCGGGCTGGAAACGCAGGATCTGCTCGCTGGAACGGTTGTCGCCCTGTCGGAGACTGTGCTGATCGGCACCGGCCGGCGGGTCCACGGTGAGGATCGACTCGCCGCTGCGGCGCTGCTCTCCCGTGACGCCGGCCGAGAAGGTGCCGGTGCTGGCGTAGCGGTAGCGGCCGGGTGGGGTGGTGGTGGCCGTGGCGATCCCGTCCGGGGGCGAAGTGGTGGGCTTGGTGGCGCCGCGCTGGGAAGGGGCTCCGGCCCTCGCCGCGGTGGTGGTGCTGGTGGCCTCCGGCGCCGCCGCTCCGCCGGTTGGCACCGACGTCGTGGACGAGGAGGAAGCGGCGGGGGTCGTAGTGGTGGACGAACGGTCGGGCCTGGTCGTTTGGGCGGTGTCGTCGCTGCCGCCGCTGCAGGCAGCAAGTACGGCTACCCCCGCAACCGCCACAGCCCTGCGGCACATGCCAGCGGGGGCGCCAGCCAGCGACCGTCTCATCCCAGCCCGGCCCGCTCCCGCAACAAGGCGGTGACGGCCGCGCCGTCGGCCTTGCCCTGGGTGGCCTTCATGACCTTGCCGACGAAGAAGCCGGCCACCTTGGGGTCGCCGCCGCGAAAGCGCTCCCACTCGGCCGGGTGGGCGGCGATCAGCTCGTCCACCTGGGCCGCCAGCTCGGCGGTGTCCATGGCCTTGAAGCCCCGGGCCGCGGCCAGGTCCTCCGGGTCCCCGCCGCCGGCCAGCATCTCGGACAGCACCTGCTTGGCCTGGGTGGGGGTGAGCTTGCCGGCGTCCTCGAGCAGCAGGAGCTTGGTGAAGGCCGCCGGGTCCAGCCGGCGGGCCGCGTCGATCTCGGCCGCCACCTCGTTGGCGGCCCGGTTGACGGCCCGCCGGCCATCCGCGCCGGCGGAGATGGCCGCCAGCACGAGAGTGTCGAGATCCAGCTCTACGACGGTGGCCACGCCGGCCGGCGTCAGGCCGGCGGCCTCGGCCAGGCGCCGGCGCCGGGCGGCCGGGAGCATGGGCAGGGCCCGGCGGACATCCTTACGCCACGCTTCGTCGGGATCCACCGGGACCAGGTCGGGCTCGGGGAAGTACCGGTAGTCGTAGGCCTCTTCCTTCGACCGGCCCGACACCGTACGCCCCTGGGCCTCGTTCCAGTGGCGGGTCTCCTGCACGACCCGCTCCCCCGCCTCTAGCAGCTCCCACTGACGGGCCGCTTCATGGTCCACGGCGCGACCAAGGGAGCGCAACGAGTTCAGGTTCTTGACCTCGCAGCGGGTGCCGAGCTGGTCGCTGCCGGCGGGGCGGACCGAGACGTTGGCGTCGACCCGGAGGGAGCCCTCCTCCATCTTGCCGTCGGAGGCGCCGGTGGCCACGAGGATCGAGCGCAGCTCGCTGACGTAGGCGCGCGCCTGGTCGGCCGAGCGGATGTCGGGCCGGCTCACGATCTCCACCAGGGGAACGCCGGCCCGGTTGTAGTCGATCAGGGAGTAGTCGGCGTTGTGGATGCGGCCGTCGCCGCCCATGTGGCGGTTGGAGCCGGTGTCCTCCTCCATGTGGGCCCGCTCGATGCCCACCTTCGAGCCGTCGGGCAGCTCCAGCCATCCGTCGACGTTGATGGGCTGGTCGTACTGGCTGACCTGATAGTCCTTGGGCATGTCCGGATAGAAGTAGTTCTTGCGGTGGAAGATGCTCCGGCGCACTTCACAGTTGAGGGCCTCGCCGATGCGCATGGCGTACTCGACGGCCTTGGCGTTGAGCACCGGCAGCGAACCGGGCAGGCCGAGGCAGACGGGGCACACGTTGGTGTTGGGCTCGTCGCCGAAGGCGTTGCGGCAGGAGCAGAACAGTTTGGTGGCGGTCCGCAGCTCGCAATGCACCTCGAGCCCCACAACGATCTCATAAGGAACGGAGTCGCTCATGCCGGCGCCGCCTTCTCCAGCGCCGCCGCCACCCGGAACATCACAGGCTCTCCCAGGTTCGGCGCCATGACCTGCACGCCGATGGGCAGGCCGTCGTCGCCGGTGCCGAAGGGCACGGACATGGCCGGATGGCCGGCCAGGTTGGAGGGGATGGTGCACACGTCGCTGAGGTACATGGCGAGGGGGTTCTCGCTCTTGGAGCCGAGCGGGAAGGCGGTGGTGGGCGAGGTGGGCGAGAGCAGCACGTCGAAGTTGGCGTAGGCGGCGTCGAAGTCGGCGATGATCAGCGTGCGCACCCTCTGGGCCTGGCCGTAGTAGGCGTCGTAGTAACCGGCCGACAGGGCGTAGGTGCCGAGCATGATGCGGCGCTTGACCTCGGGGCCGAAGCCGGCGGCCCGGGTGGCGCCGTACATGGCGTTGACATCCCCAGCTTCGCCGTCGACCCGTAGCCCGTAGCGCACACCGTCGTAGCGGGCCAGGTTGCTCGAGGCCTCGGCCGGGGCGATGAGGTAATAGGCGGACAGGCCGTGCACGGTGGCGGGGACGGACACGTCGTCCACCTTGGCGCCGGCGGCGGACAGGGCGTCGGCCGCCTCCTGCAGGCGCCGGCCCACGTCGGGATCGATCCCCTCGGTCAGCTCCCGCACCACACCCACCCGCAGGCCCTCGACACCGTCGTGCAGGTGGGCGAGCAGGCCGGCGGGCGGGTCGGGGATCGACGTGGAGTCAGCGGGGTCGTGACCGGCGATCACCTCGAGGAGAAGGGCGGCGTCGGCCACGGTGGCGGCGAAGGGGCCGATCTGGTCGAGCGACGAGGCGAAGGCGATGAGCCCGTAGCGGCTCACGGCGCCGTAGGTGGGCTTGACGCCGACCACGCCGCAGAGGGCGGCGGGCTGGCGGATGGAGCCGCCGGTGTCGGAACCCAGGGCCAGAGAGGCCATCCCGGAAGCCACCGCCGCCGCGCTCCCACCGCTGGAGCCGCCGGGGACACGACTGAGGTCACGGGGGTTGCGGGTGGGGCCGAAGGCGGAGTTCTCGGTGGACGAGCCCATGGCGAACTCGTCCAGGTTGGTCTTGCCCACCATCACCGCGCCGGCGGCGGCCATCCGCTGGACCACGGTGGCGTCGTAGGGCGGGAGCCAGCCTTCGAGGATGCGGCTGCTGCAGGTGGTGGGGATGCCCTGGGTGCACAGGTTGTCCTTCACGGCCACCGGCACACCGGCCAGCGGACCGGGGTCCTCGCCCGCCGCCACCCGCAGATCCACGGCGTCGGCCGCGGCGCGGGCATGGTCGCCCAAAACGATGTTGAAGGCGTGCACTTCGCCGTCGCCCACCGCTATGCGTTCGAGGTGCTCTTCGACCACCTGGCGGGCCGTCACGTCCCCCCGCCGCACGGCGTCGGCCGTCTCCCGGGCGGAGCCGAGCGGAAGCGTCAAGGCTCCTCCCCGAGGATGCGTGGGACACGGAAGCGGTTGTCCTCAGCAGCGGGCGCCATGGCCAGCACGTCGGCCCGGTCGAGCCCGGGGCGGGGCTCGTCGGGGCGCAGCACGTTGACCAGCGGAAGTGGGTGCGCCGTCGGCTCCACGCCCGTGGTGTCGAGAGCGGCCACACCGGCGGCGTGGTCGAGCACGTCCCCCAGCTGTTCGGTGAACCGGTCCAGCTCCGCCTCGGTCAGATCCAGGCGGGCGAGACGGGCCACGTGGGAGACGTCGGCTCTCGTGATCCGCTCCGGTGACGCCATCGTTCGATGCTAAGCGGAGCAGATGCCGCGCCGGTCCGCAGCTCACACGGCAGGAGCGGCGGTGACCTGCCGGGCGAAGGCGACGGTGCGGGCCTCTATCTCGGGGGCGTCCCAGTCCAGGGTGGCCACGTGGTAGCTGCGCTCGAGGACGACCCGCTCGACGGGGCCGGCGACGCGGGCGGCCAGGTAGTCACTGGAGGAAGGGGGGACCACGTGGTCCTTCCTGCTGGTGAACAACAGGAGGGCGCAGCGGACCTGGCCCAGCCGGGGGGCCATCTCGCCCACACCCTCGAACAGCGACATCATCGGGACGAAGGGGGCGCCACCCAGATTCTCCTCCACCACATCGGGGCGGGCGATGTCGGAGCCGAAGGCAGGAACGCTGGAGAAGCCCGAGGCGACCAGCTGCTCCAGCATGTCCACGAAGGAGGGGGCCACCGGCTCGATCATGGGGTTGACGCAGACGATGCCGGCGATGTCCGGATGCTCAGCGGCCAGCCAGCAGGCCAGGCTCCCTCCAAGGGACAACCCGAACACCACGACCTGACGGCAGCGCCCGGCCAGGTCCCTGTAGGCCTGTTCGACACCAGCCGACCAGTCGGCCCACCCGGTGGCGACCAGATCCTCCATCGCCGCTCCATGCCCCGCCAGGAGCGGCGCCTCCACCGCGAAGCCAGCGCCGGCGAGGGCGTCAGCCACTCCCGAAACCGAGCGCGGCGTGCCCGTGAATCCGTGCAGGACGAGGGCGCCGGGGCCGGGCATCGACGATTACGTTAGGTGGGTGCCCGACACCTACCCGTTCCTGAGCGACGACTGGATGGCTGCTGCCCAGAAGATCCGGGACGAGTACGCCGGCCGCCTGGAGGCGGGCGAGACGCCCGAGGTGAGGCTGAACCAGATCATCACCGACGTGCCCTTCTGCGAGGAGGCGATCAACCTGCATGTGGACAGCACCGCCGGCCGGATGAGCCTGGCTGCGGGTCATCTGGAGGATGCCGAGGTCACCGTCACCCTGGATTACGACACGGCCAGGGCGATCTTCCTGGACCCGGTCACCGCCGTGCAGCACTTCATGAGCGGCAAGATCAAGGTGGAGGGCGACATGACCAAGCTGATGGGCCTCATGCAGTCGCCCACCGCCGATCCCGACGCGGCCGACGTGCAGAAGCGGCTGGCCGAGATCACCCAATAGGAGAAGATCCGAAAGGAGAAGATCCGAAAGGGGCGACGGCACCGGTAGCGGCTGGGGAACGCTGCCTCAGCTCGCCACCCCCTTCGGGTCTTGTGCCGGATACTACGGCGCCTTGGACAGTTTGGCCAGGACCATTCTGTGAATAGCCCGTTCGGGTGGTTCGGGTATGGCTACCTCACGTAGAGGAAGACGCCGGTGCCCCGCTTGGCCTTGGTGCCGGCCTGGGGATCGGTGAAGATGACCCTGTCCCCGTTGGGCTTTCCTCCGGTACCGCTCACGCCGAGCCCGGCGGCCTTGAGAATCGCCGTCGCCTCAGCCACCGTCTTGCCGGTCACGTCCGGGACATCGACGATGTCGGGCCCCTTGGAGACGACGATCGTGACCGTCTCGCCCTTGGGGACCTTGGCGCCGGTCCCGGGCGTGGTGGATATGACCAGCCCCTTCTCCACGTCGCTGTCGAACTTCTCCAGTTGGGCGACCTCGAGGCCCTTGGCCGTCAGCACCGCCTTGGCGTCGTCGTAGCTCTTACCACCGAGGTCGGGGACCTCTATGGGCGCGGGCCCGTCCGAGATGATGACGGTGACGTCGGAGCCCTTGGGCAGGGTGGCGCCCTTGGGGGACCAGTCGACCACCGTGCCCTTGGGCTTCTCCTCGTTGATCTGGGTGACCACCTTGGCCACGAAGCCGGCGTCGGCCAGCGCCTTCTCCGCCGCCGCCTGGTCGAGGTCGACCAGGACCGGCACGGCGCGGGGGGCGGGGCCCTTCGACACCACGACGTTGACGGTGCTGCCCTCCCGGAGGGTGGCCAGCGAGGATGGGTTCTGGTCGATGATGGCGCCGGCGACCAGCTCCTCGTCGAAGCGCTGCCCGCTCACCTTGACGCGGAAATCCTCGTCGCGCAGCGCCACCCTGGCCTGGGCCACGGTCCGGCCGCGCAGCGCCGGCACGGGATGGCTCGGCACCTGGGCCCGGTTGACCACGTAGGCGGTGCCGGCGCCGAGCACCAGGAGAAAGGCGATCACCGCGGCGATGAGGGGCCACCGGCGCCGGCGCCGGACAGCGGCCGGCAACAGGCCGGCTTCGCCGGGACCGTCAGCAGCCTCGTCCTCGCCGTCGTACAGGCCCCGTCGGGCCCCCAGCTCGGTGAGATCGCTGTCGCGAAGGTCGATGGCCACGGTGGGCTGGTCGTCGGCGCCGGCACCGGCGGCCAGCGCGGCGGCGGCGTAGGTGGCGCGCGCCTTCGTAACCAGCTGGAGCGGCGCCGGCGCGGGAAGCTCCGCCGCCACCTTGTCGAGAGCGGTGGCCAGGCGCCGGGCGTCGAGGCGCTGCTCGGGATCGGGGGCCGCCGCTTTCTGCAGTACCGGACCGAGGGCGCCCATCTCCGCCGGCGTCTCCAGCTCGGCACCGACCCGGGCCATCAGAGTGGCGATGGTGGTGTCGGCCGAGAACGGCACCTCACCGGTGACCGCCTCCACCAGCACCAGGGCCAGCGCGTACACATCGGCCTTACCGTCGACGGACTGACCCTGGGCCTGCTCCGGCGAGGCATAGCGGGCGGTGCCGAGAATGGCGCCCGCCGGCTCGGTCCATGCCGCCTCGGCCAGCGCCCGGGCGAGGCCGAAATCGGCGATGCACAGCCGGCCCTCGTCGTCGAACAGCAGGTTGGCCGGCTTGATGTCACGGTGGACGAGGCGCCGGCGGTGGGCGTAGTCGAGAGCACGCGCCGCCTCCAGGCCCACCAGCAGGGCCTGTGAAGCGGACAGCAGGGGCCCGGAGTCGAGCACGTCGCGCAGGCTGCCCCCGTCCAGGTATTCGAGGACCAGGTAAGGCCCGTCGTCGGACTCGCCCCAGTCGAACACCCGCATGATGTTGGGGTGGTTGAGGGCGGCGGCCTGCTGGGCCTCGGCCCGGAAACGACGCAGGAACGACTCGTCCTCGGCCAGCGCCGCATGCAGGATCTTGACGGCCACCTGGCGGCGCAGGGTGACGTCCTCGGCCACGAACACCTCGGCCGACGCACCCGTTCCGATGGGCGCCAGCAGGCGGTACCGGTCTCCGAGAACCCGTCCGACATGGTCGGCCATGCGCGACTTGGCCACGATGCGAGGCTATCGGCTGATCCCGCCCCGGCCGGGGACCGGTACCGGGGGACCAGGGGGTGACCCCGGGCCGACAAGAATGGCCGGATGGCGTCACCCGGGACCAAGGATCGCAGCAAGGGCAGCCGGAAGGAACGGGTGGTCACCGTGCCCCGGGTGGTGGTGTCGGTGCTGCTCGCCTTCGCCGTGGCATCGATGTACGTGGCCTTCACCGAGCACGACGACTCGCCCAACCCGAGGCTGCGCCCTCAGGTCATCCGGGCCATCTCGCCCCTACCGGCCAGCCTCCAGCTCCGCCAGACGGAGATATTCGTGGAGCTGGCGCCGCAGTTCACCGGCGCCCTGACCGTCAACGGGACCCCGGTCCCCGACGATCAGCTCGACGTGATCGAAGGGCTCAACCGATACGCCTTCACGCCGGGACAGGGCAAGGAGATAGAGGAGCTGCCGCCGGGTCGTGCCTGCGCCGTCGTCGACTACACCCCGGTGACCGAGACCTCGGCCCAGGGCGGTAGCTACCGGTGGTGCTTCAACGTGTCCTGATCTCTCAACGTGACCTGATCTCGCCCGTCTCCAGCAGGTGCTCGAAGTCGTCCTCGGAGACGATGGCGATCCCGAGATCCGACGCCTTGGTGATCTTGGCTTGACCTGGGGCGTCGCCGGCGACGACGGCAGTGGTCTTCTTCGACACACTTCCGGGGGCCTTGCCGCCCCTCGCCTTGATGGCGTCCTCGGCCGCTTCCCGGGACCAGCGCTCCAGCGTCCCCGTCACCACTATCGACTGGCCGGCCAGCGTCTGCGGAACGTTTGGCGCGCCCGGCCCCTCCAGGTTCACGCCGGCGGAGCGGAGCTTGTCCAGCACGGCCTGGTTGCGGGGGTTGGCGAAGAAGTCGTGCACGCTGGTGGCGATGGTGGGCCCTACCCCCTCAACCGCGGCCAGCTCCTCCACCGAAGCGTTCGTGATGCGATCGAGGTGGCCGAGCGAGCGGGCCAGGACCTGGGCGCCGGTGCCGCCCACGTGCGGGATGGCCAGGGCCACGAGCAGGTTGGCCAGTGGCCGCTGCCTGGAGGCCTCGATGGCGCCGGCCAGCTTGGTAACGGAGATCTCGCCGAACCCCTCGAGGCGGCGGACGCCATCGAGGTCGATGGAGTAGACGTCGCCCACGTCCTTGACGAGGCCCTCGTCGAAGAAGAGCCGGACCGTGCGCTCCCCGAGCCCCTCTATGTCCATGGCCCCGCGGGAGGCGAAGTGCTCGATGCGCCGCATGCGCTGGGCCGGGCACTCCACGTTGGTGCAGTTGGTGTCGCTGGCGCCGGGCGCCCTGACGAGGGGCCCACCGCAGCTCGGGCAGGTGACCGGGAAGCGCCATGGGGGTAGGCCCTCCGGACGGAGCGACAGCACGGGGCCGACCACCTCGGGAATGACGTCGCCGGCCTTGCGGACGATGACCGTGTCCCCGGCCCGGACATCCTTGGCCGCCACCTGGTCCTCGTTGTGGAGCGTGGCCATCTGGACCGTGGAGCCGCCGACCACCACCGGCTCCAACACGGCGAAGGGGGTGGCCCGGCCCGAGGGGCCGATGGAGACGGTGATCTGCTCGAGGAGGGTGGTGCGCTCCTCGGGCGGGAACTTGTAGGCGATGGCCCAGCGGGGGGCCTTGGAGGTGCTGCCGAGCTCCGCCCGCTGGGCCAGGTCGTCCACCTTGACCACCACGCCGTCGATCTCGTAGTCGAGGTCGTGGCGGTGCTGCTCCCACTTGCGGCAGAAAGCATGGACCTCGTCGAGGCCGGCGAAGAGGGTGATCTCCGGGTTGACCGGGAAGCCGGCGGTGCGGAGATATTCGAGGGTGGCGGAGTGGCGGGTGAAGGCGGGACCGCCCTCGATGTCGCCGATCTGGTACGCCCAGTAGCCGAGCTGGCGGGAAGCGGTGATGGTGGCGTCCTTCTGGCGGAGGGAGCCGGCGCCGGCGTTGCGGGGGTTGGCGAAGAGACGCCCGCCGGCCTCTGCCTGACGCCGGTTCAACTCCTCGAAGGCCGGCGTGGGCATGTACACCTCGCCCCGGACCTCCAGCAGGCTCGGTGGCTTGGCGCCGGCGCCGACCACGAGCTGCTCCGGGATGGCGCCGACGGTGGCCACGTTGGCGGTGACGTCCTCCCCCGTGCGGCCGTCGCCCCTCGTGGCCGCTCTCACGTAACGCCCGTCCTCGTAGAGGAGCGATATGGCGACTCCGTCGATCTTCAGCTCGCACACGTAGTCGACGTCGCCGGATATGAAGCGCTCCATGCGCTTGCCCCACGCCAGGAGTTCCTCCAACGAGGTGACGTTGTCGAGCGACATCATCCTCGACCGGTGCTGGATGGGGGCGAAGAGGGTGGAGGGGGCGGCGCCCACCTGTCGGGTGGGCGAGTCGGGGATGGCGAGGTCCGGGTGCGCCTCCTCTATGGCCGCCAGCTCCCGGACCAGGGCGTCGTAGTCGGCGTCGCTGATCTCGGGGGCGTCGAGCTGGTGATAGGCGACGTTGTGGTGCGTGATCTGGGACCGCAGCTCGTCGGCCCGGGCCGCAGGGTTGGGCGAGCACGTCATGGAGCGACTCGCCGGCGTGGTCGCGCTTCGTCGCCGGATCGCACGCACGCAGTATGGCGGGGACAGGGGGACTTTCTTCGTGCCGCCCCTTGTTCGGCCGTGTTGAATCCCTCCAGCGGCTGTTCGAGGAGCTGGGCTGCCGCGGGTACGAGGCGAGGGTCCTGCTGGCCCTGGTGCGCCTCGGCTCGGCGACGGCCAGTGAGCTGGCCGGCCTGGCCGACGTGGCGCGACGAGAGATCGAACTGCTCGGAGTGCTGGCCAGCGGCCGGCCCTACAAGGAGGTTGCGCCGGAAGTGGGCATCTCGGTCGGAACGCTGAAGAACCACATTTACAAGATCCACCGCTTGTGCGTGTACGGATCGTGTACAGCGATGTAGACTCCGCCATGTGAGCGTACCCGTCACCGCCCGGCTCGACGCATCGGTCGTGGAGGCTCTCGATCTGGCCGTAGCTGCAGGCCTTGCACCCAACCGCGGCTCTATCGTCTCGGCGGCGGTCCGGGCGTGGCTGGCGGAACACAGTGAGGAAGCTATCGTCGCGTCCTACCGCCGTCGTTATGCCGACCCGGACTCTGCTCACGATGGGCTGGTCGGTGAGCTCGCCGCCTTTTCGGTCGCCGCATGCCTCGCCGCCAACGAGGCGTAGTCCTACGCGGAGCTGTTTGGGATGCTCGGGTTCCGGGTGTCGGCACACATCCCGTGGTAGTCGTTACCCGGAACAGCGCCATCCCCGTCCTCAGCAGCCTCGTGTGCGTTCTGGTTACGAGCAGTTTTCACGGTCATGTGGCTGAGGTCGAGGTGGGTACGGAAGAGGGTCTCAACCACAGCTGTGCCATCAACTGCGACAACCTCTTCACGCTGCCCAAGCAGGTGCTCACGCGCCAACGCGGCCAGCTCGGCCCCGCCAAGTTGGCTCAACTCGACCGGGCACTGGCCATCGCGCTGGGTCTGGCGTAACGCGGGTGAGCACGAAGCCGGTAGCGACGGTCCTGGCGCCTCGCTGGAGGTGTCGCAAAATTGAAAGAAAGGACAAGGCAGGTTTGCTGGGTTCCCTACAAAGTGGTGACCGGATTGCCTACAATCTGGTGCCTTGAGCGACCGCGAGTTGGAGCCCGGTGGCCGTGGGTGTCCCGCTCACGTTGCTTGTAGGCGACCTGGAGGCGGGCAGGTACCACTACGCCGTGCGCGCCCTCAACGAGACGGGAACGCGGGTCCGGCGAGCGAAGTCGAGACGGTGTAACGCAAGTGAATCAGCGGTGAAGCCCCTCCCTATGACCGGCTCGGGGGGCGGCGAGGCCCGCGTCCCGCCCGTTCGCCCGGCGGGCGCATGGCCGCCATTACCTGCTCCCGGCTGGCCTCGAGCACAGCCAGGACCTCCTCGGCCGGCGCCCACTCCTGGCGCACGGCCAAGCTGTAGCGATTGATCACGTCGAGGTCCACCAGTCGCACGTCGCTCATGGGTCGATTGTCGTACATCGCCGCCGGTCTGCGAGAGTGCGCCGTCCGTCATGCGCCTTCCAGTGCATGAGTGCGGCCTCCGTCATGCGCCTCCCGTCCCCGCTCCGCTCCGTCCGAATGCGGCCGTCCACGTTTGGCGGGCGCCTCCCGACCCTGCTCCCGTGGGCACTGCGGGCGGCGTGGGCGGTGCTACCGCTCACCGCCGGCCCCAGCCTCGGCGCCGCCCTGCACGGCCACAGCCGTCCCGTCCAGCTGGTGGCGTCCACGGTTCTGTGGGCGGCGTGGGCGGCCGTGGTGACGGCCACGCTGGTGGCCCACCCGCTCGCCCTGACCGTGCTGCGGGTGGTGACGCCGGCGGCGCTGGTGGCCGCGCTGGCGGCGACGGTGGACGGGCATCCGTCGGCTGTGACTGTCGGCTCAACGGCGCTGGCGCTGGTCCTGGCCTTCCTGCCCGAGACCGGTGCCCGGTACGTGAACGGCCCCGCCTACCCGAACGAACGCCGGCTGCCGTTGCGGGTGCCGGGCCCGCTGCTTCTGGGCATTCTGCCGCTGGCATGGACCTTGGCTGTCGGTGCACCGGTGGGGGTGCTACTGCTGCTGGCCAGCCGGCGCTGGGTGGCCGGCGGTTTGCTGGCCGTTGTCGGCCTTCCTGTGGCCGGCCTGCTGATGGCGGCGATGAACAATCTCTCCCGGCGCTGGGTGGTCTTCGTCCCCGCCGGCCTGGTGCTCCACGACCCCATCGCCCTGGCCGACCCGGTGCTGTTCCGCCGCCAGACCATCGAGGTCCTGCGCCCCGCCCCCGCCGACACCGACTCACTCGACCTCACTCAACGCGCTCCCGGCCTGGCCCTGGAGCTGGTGCTCACCGAGAAGGTCCCGATGATGCTCATGCGCCCCGGCACCCGCATCGGCGAGCCGGGCTCCTCCGCCCGCCTCCTGTTCACCCCGACACGTCCGGGTGAGGTCCTCAAGGAAGCGGCGGCGAGGCGAATCATTACCGGTTGAGATAGGGTCGCACATTTGCTACGGTTGTGGCATGTCCGAGGTGGCCTCCCGTGAACTCCGCAACAGCACCCGGGCTCTACTCAACCGGGTGGCACAGGGCGAGTCGGTGACGATCACCGTCGACGGCCGGCCGGCGGCCGTCCTGCAACCGGTCAACCGTCGGCCCCGCTGGCTCGGACGGGACGAGTTCGCCAGCCGTATCCTTCGCTCGCAGGCCGACCCGGGGCTGGTTGACGACCTCGCCGGCCTCGGCGAGGAGTCGACCGACGACCTTCCGCTCCTGTGACCCGCGGGCTCGCCGATACGTCCGTCTTCATCGCCAGGGAGTCCGGCCGATCCGTCGATCGGGCGTCGCTGCCGGACCAGTTGGCCGTGTCGGCCATCACCATCGGGGAGCTTCGCGCCGGTGTCCTGGTGGCCGCGGATGTCCGGATCCGGGACCGGCGCCTGGCCGCCCTCACCGATGCCCTCGCCCTCGATCCGGTGCCGGTCGACGAATCGGTGGCGGCTGCCTGGGCGTCACTCCGGGTTCTGCTTCGGGATCACCAGAAACGGATGCCCGTCAACGACTCGTGGATCGCGGCCACGGCCCTCAGCCTGGGCGTGCCCGTCGTCACCCAGGACGAGGACTACGTCGAGCTGCCGGGGCTCGAAGTCATCATGGTGTGACGGGTCCTCGGTCAGGAGACGATGGCGGAGCCGAGGACGCTGTCGCCGTCGTAGATGGCGACCGTCTGGCCCGGGGCGACCCGGTTCTGCGGCTCCCGCCAGCGCAGGCTCGCATCTGCGCCCAGTACCGCGGGGCGGGGTGTGCCGTGGGCGCTCACCTGCGCCGAGACGGCCGTGCCGGCGGGCACGGGATAGTCGGTCCAGGACCAGCCGAGGAGGCTGACGACCAGCGCATCGGTGAGGAGATCGGCCTCGGTGCCCGCCGTCACCGTTCTGGTCGCTGTGTCGACGGTGATCGCATAACGGCGCTGGCCCGGCAGTGGGGTCGGGCTGACGTCGCCGGCGCCTGCCATGCCCGGGCGTGGCGGTGAACCAGCCGCGCCGCCGGCGCCCATCCCGTGGCGCGATCGTGAGGCGGCTACGCCGGTAGCGCCGGCAGCGCCCATGCCTCGGCGCTGGCCGATGGTGACCAGCTCGAGTGCCGGCACCTGGCCGATCTCACGACCCGTGGCCGCGTCCACCACCCGGCCCGGCCGCAGCTCGATGCGCTCGCCAAGGAACGCCTCCCGCCCTCCGGTGGAGGTGATGAAGCACACGTCCTGGCTGTCGGCCTTGGCCGCCGTGCGCAGACCGAGGGCGGCGGCCCGATCCCGGACGTCGGCCTTGGTCAGATCGCCGACCGGGAACCGGACCCGGGACAGCTGGGGCTGGCCCAACATCGAGAGGACGTACGACTGGTCCTTGGCCCGGTCCGCACCCCGCCGCAGCTGCCAGCGGCCGCTGTCACTGGTGACCCGGGCATGGTGGCCGGTGGCGACGGCATCGAAACCGAGTTGCGTCGCCCGGTGCAGGAAGCGGTCGAACTTGAGGTGGCGGTTGCACTCGATGCACGGGTTCGGGGTGCGCCCGGCGGCATGTTCGCGCACGTAAGGCGCTACCACGTGGGTCTCGAAGTCGTCGCCGAAGTTGAACACGTGGTGGACGATGCCGAGCTGCTGGGCCACCCGGCGGGCGTCGTCCACGTCGGCCACCGAGCAGCACCCGGAGTCGCTGGCGCCGCCCCACAGCTTCATGGTGGCGCCGACTACCTCGTCGCCCGCCTCCACCAGCAGGGCCGCCGCCACCGACGAGTCCACCCCACCGGACATGGCCACCAGCACCCGCTCGGTCACAGCCCAACCCTTTGAGCGTTGCGAGTACATAGGGGGCGGAAAAAGCCCGGTATGTACTCGCAACGGTGAGGGGTGCGGAACGCACCACCAGACACGGCCCCCCTCGTGTCGCTTCGAGTACATAGGGGGCGGAAAAAGCCCGGTATGTACTCGCAACGGTGAGGGGTGCGGGGCACGGCGCTCACGCCTCGCGGAGGTGGGAGACGGCGTCGGTGACGGCCTTGACGGCGAGGTCCACGTCGTCGGCCGTGGTGGTGGACCCGAGGGAGAAGCGCACGGCGGAGCGGGCGTCGGCCCGGTCGACACCGATTGCCGCGAGGACATGGGACGGCTCCATGGCGCCGCTGGCGCAGGCCGATCCGGCTGAGGCGCAGACGCCGGCATCGTCGAGCAGGACCAGCAGGGTCTCGCTCTCGATTCCGCGGAATCGCAGGTGGCAGCTGCCGGCCACCTTTTGGCGCCGGTCACCGGTCTCGACCGTGCCAGGGAGCGCGGCCAGGAGCGCATCGCCGAGCCGGTCACGGAGCGCGCCGACCCGGGCGAGATTGGCCTCCCGCTCGGCCACGGTGAGACGCATGGCGGCGGCCATGCCGACGATGCCGGCGACGTTGTGGGTACCGCTGCGCCGGTCCCGCTCCTGACCCCCGCCGTGGAGGATCGGCACCAGCCGGACACCCTTGCGGGCGACAAGGGCGCCGACGCCCTTGGGGCCACCGAACTTGTGGGCGCTGACAGCGACCAGGCCGGCGGCTCCAGCGAGAGCGGCAACGTCGAGCCACGGGAACGCCTGCACGGCATCGGTGTGCAGGACCGCCTCCGGCGCGTGCTCCCCCACCACGGCGGCCACCTCGTCGAGCGGCTGAATTACACCGATCTCGTTGTTGGCCAGCATGACCGAGACGACGGAAACCTCAGGGCTGAGGGCGGCCGCCAGCGCATCGAGGTCGACGATGCCGGTGGGATGGACGGGAACGGCAGAACCCCGCAGCGCCTGCACGGCATGAAGCACGGCGTGATGTTCGATCGTGCTGCACAGCGCCGTTCCCAACCGCCGGGCAAGCACGCCGGCGATGGCCAGGTTGTCCGCCTCGGTGCCGGTGCCGGTGAAGATGACCTCCCCCGGCTCACACCCGAGGCACTCGGCCACGACGTCTCGTGCCTCGTCCACCGCCGTGCGGGCCGCCCGGGAAACAGCGTGAGACCCCGACGGGTTCCCGAACTGGTCGGTCAGGAACGGCATCATCGCCTCGAGGACCGCTGGGCGCAGCGGCGTGGTCGCCGCGTGGTCGAGGTACACGGTCATCTCCACAAGGCTACGGCCGCCGGCGGCGCTACCGGGCCGGCCGTTCAGCGCCGGCGGAGGTCGACCACCCGGCGGTCGTCGTGGGCGGCGAGGCGGGCATCGAGGGTGGGGCCGTCCACCACCACGTACTGGGTGGCCGAGAGCTGGTCGTCCAGCTCGGGCATGACGCTTCGAGCGGCGACCGCCGGCGCCAGCGACATGAAGACGATCAGCTCCTCCCGGCCTTCCACGGTGCGCAGCTCGGCCTGCCAACCGGTCACCTCGGGGTGCCGGTCGAGCGCAGTGAGGAAAGCAGGAGTGTCCGAGACGATCGACAGCCTCGGCCCGGGGCCATGGCAGGCGGGGCACGGCCCGTCGTCGAGGGTGGCGAACACGCCTGTGCGAAGGCGCACGAATACCGTGCCGCTCCAACCCAGCGCCGTCCACACCACTTCGCCATCCGCGCCCGGCGGCGCCGAGGTCCCCGACAGCGGGTCGATCACCTCGAGCACCTCGGCTTCCGGCCACGTGTGCAGACCCGTACCGCCGACGGTGCCGGTGGCCGCGGCAGCCTCACCGACGCCGGCCGATCGACACTCGCTCCACAATGAACGGACCCCCGGCGGCGCCCATGCGGCAACCACCGCACCCTGCTCCGGGGACTCCAGCAACTGCAGCAACTTGGCCCGCATCCCGTCTTCGAGGGGCTCGCCCAGAGCCAGCAGCGTGTGCACCGAGGCCAGCGGACCACCCTCCGCCCGGGCCGAGGCCAGCAGGCGGGCCAGGTCAAATGGCCGCCCGGCCAGCACGGTGGGGCACAGCCGGACCACCTCGGCGGCCGCCGCCGCTGGAGGAAGGTGGATAGCGGACACACCCGCCTCACGCGCCCCGACCACCAGCTCCCAGAAGGTCAGGTTGGGGCCCGGGAGGGCCAACCCGACCAGGACGTCAGTCGGTTCCACTCCGGCCAGGGCCAGCCACCGGGCACCCAGTCCAGCCAGACGCTCCATGTCCGCCGCCGAGGAACCGACCGGGACCCCGTCGTCGAGCGTCCAGTGCACCGGCTTGTAGCGGTGGTCGACCAGCTCACCGGCCCCACGCCGCCGGCGCCGCCCCGAACGGGATCCCGCCAGATCCCGGTGGCCGGCGCGTCCGAGGCTCGCCCAGTCGGGCCGGAGCACGAAGTCGGCAGGAGCCTCGACCTCGCCCAGCCTCAGGAGAGGAAGCCTGGACAGGTCGTCGACCCCCCCCGCCCAGCCCCCGTCGCCCCCCTCCTCTGAAAGGCGGCGGTAGTAAGGCGAATGGGCCGCCACCTCGCCCCGCAGATACCGGGTGAGCGCCTTCTCCGCGTCGGCCGCCACGCCGGCGACCATACCGGGGGGCCCTGCTTTACCGTGGACACCATGGCCCGCATTCGAGTGAGCACGGTCATCGATGCCCCACGCCAACGGGTCTGGGCCGATGTCCGGGACATCGGCTCCCATGTGCACTGGATGGCCGACGCCGAGTCGATCCACTTCACCTCCCGTCAGCGCGAGGGTGTGGGCACCACCTTCGACTGCACGACCCGGGTCGGGCCGATTCGCCTGAACGACCGCATGGCCGTGACCGAGTGGCGCGACCGCCGCGCCATGGGCATCCGCCACGTCGGCGTCGTAACCGGCACAGGCCGCTTCACCCTCCGATCAACGGCACGAGGCAAGACGCGCTTCACCTGGGACGAGCGCCTCTCCTACCCCTGGTGGCTGGGCGGCCCCATGGGCGCGCTCGTGAGCAAGCCGCTGCTCCGCCGCATCTGGAAGAAGAACCTGAAGCGTCTGAAGCACCGCCTCGAATCCACCTGAGAGTCCGGGCCGCCAACGACTTTCGTCGGCAAGAAGGGCCGGTATTCGAACTTTTTTGCCGACGAAACCGGGCGGCGGCGGTAGACGAGGTCACCGGGTGGCCCGTAGGGAGGGCCCCGACGGGAGGGACCCGCCGTCAGGCGGGGGGGACCCCGTTGGGAGGGACCCTGAGGGACAGGACCCGGTGACCGGGCAGCACGCGAGAGAGGACGGAGGTCACCGGGTGGCCCGTCGGGGCCCTGAGGGACAAAACCCGGTGACCGGGGGCGGAAAACCGCTAGTCGACGGCGAGGTTCAGCGCCGCAGCCAAAGGACGGAGGGCGGTTCGCTGGGTTTCGTCCAGAGCGGGAGCCAGGCCGCCGGTCAGGGCGGCGTAGAGGAGTTCCTGGGGCCCTTCCACCGGGATGTCGACCCGGAGCTCGCGGGCGAGGCGGAGGACGGCGATGGCCTCGTCCACGCCGGCGCCCTCTACTGAGCGGGTGACGGCGGCGAGCAGCAGGCGGCTGAGCGCGGCGCGCACGCGCGGAGTGTCGACGGCGAAGCCGCTGGCCCGCGCCTCCTGGGCTATACGACGCGCCGCGGTGTACGCCCCGCTCTCGAGCGACCCGTGCTGCGCCAGGATCTCCGCCTCGAGGCGGCGGGCCAGCACCAGCTCGGCCGGCGCCCTCAGCTCGGGGGGGATCGGATGGCCGGCTGACGCAAAGGCCTTCAGGGTGTGCCAGTGGTCGTCCACCAGGCGCTCGTAGGCCGCGGCGAACCGATCCGAAAGCGTGGCCGCGGCTCGCTCGACCAGTTGCTCGGCGGCATCGGGCAGGGCGGACCGGAGGTCGAACTCCCTGGGGCCCAGCCCGCCCACCATTCGCAACAATGTCGTCACCGGCGCACCGTCGTCGAAGGCGCGGCGGAGAATGTCGAGCACATCGGCGCCGTCCTCCGAGCCCACTCCCTGTCGGGCGACGGCGGCGTCGGAGACCGGCCTCTCAGGCGGGTCGATGGGAGAGTCCTTGGGGGCGAGGGCCACGGGGCGGGTGGAACCCACGACTTCGAGGCCACCGAGATGGATGGCGGCCCAGAGGTGCTCGGTGCGCCGGCCGGTGCGGCGGTGGGTCAGAACGACGTGACCGGAGGAGAGGGCCACCGCACCCCGGTCCGCCCGCGCGTGTTCCACCGCCTGCACCTGAAAGGCGCCGGCGTCCTCCGCCGGCGGCCGCCCCTCCAGCAGGTCGACCAGAGCCAGGTGGGCCACCGCCCGGTGGGCGTCCACCCGTGCCGGAACCACATGACGTGACCACACGTCGCGGCCGGTGCCCTCTTCGGCGACGTTGCTCTCCGCCTTGTCGAGAACCTCCAGGAAGGCGACCTCGCCGGGATCCTCGTCCAGCTCCCGGAGCAGGTCCATGACGCGGGCCGCGTAGCGCAGCACCTGCACGGTCTCCAGCCCGGCCAGGTCGTTGAAGAACCACCCGCAGGAGGTGTACATGGCCATGGCGTGGCGCTGCGCCTCCAGCAGGCTGAACGCCACCACCGGGTCTCCCGTGAAGTGGGCGTGGGCGAACTCCTCCCGGCCCCGCGCCCCCAACAGGGCATCGATGTACCTGTCGCGGGCCGCCCATGGATCGACCATCACCGCCGCGCCCCGTCGCTCGAAGACGGCGGCGGCGTGGTCACGCAACCTGTCCAGAGCCTCTCGCAGCGGAGCCCGCCAGCGCTGGTCCCACCCTGGTTGCGAGCCCGTGGAGCAACCGCAGTCCTCCCGCCAGCGGGCTACACCGTGGGCGCAGGACCAGCTGCTCTCCCGCACCGCCGCCGGCGCCTTCGCCGGGTGAGCGGCTAGGTACTGGGCCACGTTGACCACGTTGACCCCCTGCCGGGGGGCCTCCACCGTGAGGGAGTGAGCCAGAAAACGCTCTCCCCAACGCTGATGGTGCCCGAAGGTCTCGCCGTCGGCCGCCACCGTTACCAACCCGGCGTGCGCGTGGGCGACCCGCTCCACGAAGGCGTGGCTGGACATGTTGCCCAGCTCGAAGGCCAGGGCGTGGGACAGCCCACCGTCGTAGAACACGAGAGCGACCGAGCGCCCGGAGCCGTCGGGATGGGCCCAGCGGTAGGCCTTGCTGGTGTCGATCGGCTGCATCTCCGCCGCGGCCTGATGGGAGGCCAGGATGGTGAAGGCCACGCCCTCTTCGGCCAGGACGGCGAGGACGTCGTCGTTGACCGCCGTCTCCGGGAGCCACATCCCGACGGCCGGCCGGCGGAACCGGTAGACGAAGTCGGCGAGCCCCCAGCGGACCTGGGTGCGCACGTCGCGGGGCGAAGCCAGCGGGAGGATGATGTGGCCGTGGGCCTGGGCGATGGCCCCCCCACCGACGGCATCGGCGGCGACGATGGCGGCGTAGATGTCCGGCTCATGACGTTCCAGCCAGGCCATGAGCGTGGGCCCGGCGTCGAAGGAGAGCCGCTCGTAGTTGTTGACGATGGCCACCACCCGGCCGGCGTCGTCCAGGATGCGGGCGGCGGCGTTGGGCCGGTAAGCCTCAGCGGCGATCCGGGCGTTCCAGTCGTGGAACGGCGCGGCTGACGCCTCGCGCGCCACCTCCTCGGTCCAGGGGTTCTCCCGCGGCGGTTGGTAGAAGTGGCCGTGAACGGCCAGAGCAGGAGCCAAGACGGATTATGAAAGCCCAGGACCGGCCGTGGGGGCCAGCCAGAGCACGGCCAGAGGCGGCAGGGTCAGTGTCACCGAGCAGGGAAGCCCGTGCCACGGGTGCTCCACCGCGGTGACCTCGCCACCGACACCTACGCCGCTACCGCCGAAACCGATGGCGTCGGTGTTGAGTATCTCCCGCCATGGGCCGCCGCTGGGAACGCCGATGCGGTAGCCCTCCCGCGGGACGGGTGAAAGGTTGGCGATGCACGCCATAGGGCTGCCGTCGGCCGCGAGCCGGAGGAACGACAGGACGTTTCCCTCCACGTCGCTGGCGTCGACCCACCGGAAGCCTTCAGGGACCGAGTCCCTCTCCCACAGGGCGGGGTGGGCCTGGTACGCCTGGTTGAGCCGCCGCACGAGGTCCTGGATGCCCCTGTGGCCGGGGTCGTCGAGCAAATGCCAGTCGATGCTCTCGTCGTGGCGCCACTCGCGCTCCTGGCCGATCTCGCCACCCATGAACAGCAGCTTCTTGCCGGGGTGGGCCCACATCCACGCCAACAGGCAGCGCAGGTTGGCCAGGCGCTGCCAACGGTCGCCCGGCATCTTTCCCAGCAGAGAACCCTTGCCGTGCACCACCTCGTCGTGGCTCAGAGGCAGGATGAAGTTCTCGCTGAAGGCGTACAGGAGTCCGAAGGTCAGCTCGTGGTGGTGGTACCGCCGGTGGATGGGGTCCTTGGCGAAGTAGTCCAGCGTGTCGTGCATCCAGCCCATGTTCCACTTGAAGCCGAAGCCGAGGCCGCCCAGGTAAGTCGGCCTTGACACCGCCGGCCAGGCCGTGGACTCCTCGGCCACGGTGATGGCGCCGGGGTGCTCGGCGTAGACGACCTCGTTCAGCTCCTTGAGGAAGGTGACAGCCTCCAGGTTCTCCCGGCCACCGAACTCGTTGGGGATCCACTCCCCCTCCTTGCGGGAGTAATCGAGGTACAGCATCGACGCCACGGCATCCACCCGCAACCCGTCGATGTGGTACTCCTCCAGCCAGTACAGGGCGTTGGCGATGAGGAAATTGCGGACCTCGTTGCGCCCGTAGTTGAACACCAGCGTGCCCCAGTCGGGGTGTGAGCCCTTGCGCGGGTCCTCGTGCTCGTACAGCGCCGTGCCGTCGAAGCGGGCGAGGGCCCAGTCGTCACGGGGGAAGTGGGCGGGCACCCAGTCGATCACCACGCCGATGCCGGCCCGGTGCAGGGCGTCCACGAGGATGCGCAGGTCGTCGGGCCGCCCGTAGCGGCTGGTGGGGGCGAAGTAGGACGAGATCTGGTAGCCCCACGACGGCCCGTAGGGATGCTCGGCCACCGGCATGAACTCCACGTGGGTGAAGCCCAGATCGGCGACGTAGGCCGGGAGCTCCTCGGCCAGCTCGGCGTAGGTGAGGGTGCGGTTGTCCTCGTCCGGATTGCGGCGCCACGACCCCAGGTGCAGCTCGTAGACCGACATCGGGTCGTGTATGGGGGGCCGCTCCTCGCGGGCGGCCATCCAGTCGTCGTCACCCCAACGGTGGGAGGACGAGCTGACCACGCTGGAGGTGCCGGGCGGCGGCTCGGCGGTGAAGGCGACGGGATCGGCCTTCTTGGTGAGATGGCCGCCACCGGTGAGTATCTCGTACTTGTAGATGGCGCCGGCGGTCACACCGGGAACGAACAGCTCCCAGATGCCCGAGGAACCGAGCGAGCGCATCGGGTGGAGGCGGCCGTCCCAGAAGTTGAAGTCACCGACGACCCGCACGGAGCGGGCACTGGGCGCCCAGACGGCGAAGGAGGTGCCTTCCACGCCCTGGTGGGTCCGCAGGTGGGCGCCGAGCACCCGCCACAGACGGCGGTGGCGGCCCTCTCCGAGCAGGTGCAGGTCGACGTCACCCAGGGTGGGCCAGAACCGGTAGGGGTCGTCCCACGAAAAGCTGCCGTCGGGATAGTCGGCCTCGAGTCGGTAGCCGGCGTCGTCGGGGAGCAGGTGGGCCAGGAGCTTGGCCTCGAAAATGCCGGCGTCGTGCACCTTGCTCATGGGAACCGGCTCGCCGCCGGCGGGGACCATGCGCATGGCCAGGGCGTCCGGCCGGTAGGCCCGGACGACGCCGTCGTGGACGCCGAGGACGTGGTGCGGGTCCCCGTGGGCCCCTTCGACGAGGCGGGCGATGTCGGCAGCCGAGGAGTCGGTGCGACGGGGCGTGCGGGCGGGCATGTGTCCTTCCTACCCCCTAAGGAGCCTGGAAATGGCTCCCAGCGGGATGTCGACCAGATCGGGGCGGTAAGCGCGCTCGTAGAGCACCTCGTACACCGCCTTGTCCAACTCGAAAGCGGCCAGCACCAGGTCACGCTGGTCGCTGCCGCCGGGTAGGACGGCGTCCACGCCCTCCGTGCCGAAATAGCCGGCCAGGAAAGCACCCTGGTTCCTACGCTCCCAGGCCACGCCGAAGCGCAGTAGCTCCGCGTGCTCGAGCACGTCGCGTTCGGTCAGCGTGACCTGTGCGGCGTAGTGGAACGAACGCAGCATCCCGCCGACGTCCTTCATCGGCGATGTCGGCCGGCGCCGCTCCTCCAGAGGACGGGCCGGCTCCCCCTCGAAGTCGAGGACGAACCAGCCGCGGTCGGTGCGCATGACCTGCCCCAGGTGATAGTCGCCGTGGACGCGTATGGCGGGACCGGCGTCGGCGACGGTACGGACACGCTCCACGAAGTCCTTGGCCGACGCAGGATCGGCATCGGCATCGGCCAGGCGCGACAGCTGCGCCTCCAGGGAGTCGGCCCACGCCGCCGCGTCGCCGGGTTCTGATCCGAACTGCTCGGCCAGGGCCAGGTGCATGGTGGCCGTCACCGTTCCGAGGCGGGTGGCCTCGGCCGCGAAGTCACCCCCGCACTCCCCAGGGTCGTCACAGCCCGTTGCGTAAAGATCCCGCAACGACGTCTGGGCCAGGGCCCATCCTTCGGCGCCGCCGGCCAGGTACCTGGTGGCCACGGCGAGGTCGAGGTCGTCCTTGCGCCACAGTCCGAGAGGCTCGGCGACGTGGTTGAAGCCGGCAGCAGCCAGGGCGGCGGTGATCTCCACGTCGGGGTTGGGCCCCCGGTGGACACGGCGGAAGACCTTGAGCACCAGCGAGTCGTCGAACACCATCGAGCTGTTCGACTGCTCGGCACCCATCGGCCGTACCAGGGATCCCTCGGCATCAGGGCACACCTGGGCCAGTACCGCCCTGGAACTGTCCGGGTCGAGCAGGGCATCGAAGGCCACGTGCCCGTCGACCACCCCGAGAACCTGCGCGTCGTGGCCTTGGAGGAACTCAGGTGGGTCATCGGCCTCCTTGATGCCGATCACCAGCTGGTACATGGCCCCGCCGGCATCGACCAGCAGCCAGAGAAGGCCTTCGCCGATGTCGTCGCTGGCCAGGACGTCCACCGACGAGGGCGGGTCGCCGGCGAACCAGCGCTGGCGGCCGAGGTAGGCGGGCAGCAGCGGCTCCAGTCCGGCGGCCAGGTGCACTAGTGGTCCGCCTGATGGTCGATGAGCTGGAACCAGTAGAAGGAGTACGAACCGAGGGTGATGAAGTAGGGCAGTTCGCCTATGCGGGGGAAGGACACCCGGCCCAACAGCTCGATGGGCGTCTTGGCGTCGTAGCGTTGCAGTGGGAGCTCCGCCGGCTGGGCGAAGCGGGAGAGGTTGTTCACGCAGAGAACGGTGTCATCACCGTCCTGGCGGACGTAGGCCAGCACGGACGGGTTGTCGGTGGGTATCACCTCGAAGCTCCCCGTGCCGAACAGCGCGTGCTGCTTTCGCACCAGGAGAAGCCGGCGCATCCAGTGAAGAAGCGAGCTGGGGTTGCGGGTCTCGGCCTCCACGTTGACGGCCTGGAAGCCGTACACCGGGTCCATCAGGGGCGGCAGATAGAGCTGGGCGAAGTCGGCCTTGCTGAAGCCGGCGTTGCGGTCCGGCGTCCACTGCATCGGGGTGCGGACCCCGTCGCGGTCACCGAGGTAGATGTTGTCGCCCATGCCGATCTCGTCGCCGTAATAGAGGAACGGGCTGCCCGGCAGGGAGAAGAGGAGGCTGTGGAGGAGTTCGATGCGGCGGCGGCTGTTGTCCATGAGCGGCGCGAGGCGGCGGCGGATGCCGAGATTGATCCGCGCGCGCCGGTCGGCGGCGTAGAAGGACCAGAGGTAGTCGCGCTCCTTGTCGGTGACCATCTCGAGCGTGAGCTCGTCGTGGTTGCGCAGGAAGATCGCCCACTGGCAGCCCTCGGGGATCTCGGGCGTCTGGCGCATGATGTCGGTGACGGGATGCCGGTCCTCCTGCGCCACGGCCATGTACATGCGCGGCATGAGCGGGAAGTGGAACGCCATGTGGCATTCGTCGCCGTCGCCGAAGTACTGCGCCGTCTCCTCCGGCCACTGGTTCGCCTCGGCGAGGAGCATGCGGTCGGAGTAGCTGGCGTCGAGCGCCGCGCGGACCTTCTTGATGACGGTGTGCGTGTCGGGGAGATTCTCGCAGTTCGTTCCCTCGCGCTCGATGAGGTAGGGGATCGCGTCCAGCCGAAGGCCGTCGACGCCCATGTCGAGCCAGAACCGCATGGTGTCGAGCACCGCCTCGAGCACGCGCGGATTGTCGAAGTTGAGGTCCGGCTGGTGCGAGTAGAAGCGGTGCCAGAAATACGCCTTTGCGACGGGGTCCCAGGTCCAGTTCGAGACCTCGGTATCGAGGAAGATGATGCGCGTGTCGGAGTATTTCTGGTCCGTGTCGGACCAGACGTAGAAGTCGCGCGCCGCCGAGCCGGGCTTCGCCTCCCGCGCGCGCTGGAACCACGGGTGCTGGTCGGAGGTGTGGTTGATGACGAGCTC
>DATLEK010000043.1:0-25662 GCA_035525365.1 Acidimicrobiales bacterium | reverse complement strand
TTCCCATCCCGAACACGGAAGTTAAGACCGCCAGCGCCGATGGTACTTGGGGGGAGATCCCCTGGGAGAGTAGGTCGCCGCCGGGGATATTTCGAAGCACAAAGCCCCCCTAAATGGGGGGCTTTGTCGCGTCCGGCTATTGTTCACAACGTGGCCTCGCCTGATGATCCGGATCGTCGAGGACCTGCGGACAAGAAGGCTCCTCGTGCTGGCGCCAGCTCTGGTGGCCAACGACGTATCGCCTCAGCCGCTCGCGGTGCCGTAAGACGGGGCACGAGCGGAGCAGGTCGGTCGGACCGAGACAAGGACACTCGGCCGATGAAGCCGACGGTCCGCAGCAGCGACCTACCGGCCACCTTACGGGAGGCTGGTGGAAGTAGGGGGCGAGCACCTGGCAGACCCGTGACGGAAGAGGGCAGCCGTCGGGGACGGCCGCCGGCAGCGCGAGACGACACCAAGGAGGGGCGGCCGGGATGGAACCCCAGCCGTGGCAGCGCCCGGCGTGGTGGTCGAGACGACAGCGACACAAGGGGCACCGCCAAGCCAACGGCGCGCCGCAGTCCCAGCGCAACGAGGCGAGGGGCACCCGACCGCACTGCCGGAGCCGACGACACCTGGCAAAGGCCTGCCGGCCGAACTGGTGGACGGCCGCCGGTAGGGGGCACCAGTGGACGACCGCCGGCACGGGACGCCGGCAGCGCGAGGGGTCGGCCGCCGGCCGGGGACCGGCAGGCCCGACGCACCGACCGGGAGCGGCCGGCGACGGCGGGGCGCCAGCGGGAGGAGGAGCCTCCGGCCCGTCGTGGATGGGGGAGCGTGGCCTGGAAGGGGGCCCGCGTCGTGCTCGAGCCGGGCGAGGGCCAGGACCGGCCCAGGGACTTCCAGGACCGCGAGCGCGGCGGGGGAGAGGACCGAAAGCCGTGGAAGCCGGAGGTCTGGATCCGAAACCCCGAGCCCGCGGTCGATTTTTCCAGCGCCAGCCACCCCCGCCGTTCAACCGGCGCCGCCGACGGCCACCCCCGCCGTTCAACCGGCGCCTCCGGCAGCCGCCCGGGCAGATCCGGCCTTAGCGGCGCCGGCGGCCAAGTCGGCCGATCCAGGGGAACCGACGGGCGCGCCGGTTCCCGGCGGCCCACCCGAGGCAACGGACGATCCGAGACGCAGCCTGGCAGGAGTGACCGCTCCGCAGGTGCACGCACTGGTCCCGCGACCGCCAGGGCCTCGAGCGACGTTCGTACGCCGGGGGCCACTGCCGCCGCCCGCGCCGAGCGGCGCCTGGCTGAGGCGGCCAAGGCCTACGAGGCCGACCGCTACGCCGATGTCCGCCGGCTCCTGAAGCCTCTGCTGGTGGCCGGCGACCCCTCGCCGGAGGTGCGGGAGCTCAACGGTCTCACCCTGTACCGCATGGGCAGGTGGGCTGACGCCATCGCCGAACTGAAGGCATTCGTCTCGGCGACCGGCTCCTACGACCAGCATCCGGTTCTGGCCGACTGTCACCGTGCCCTCAAGCGCTGGAAGGCGGTCGACGAGCTGTGGGAGGAGATCCGCGAGGCGTCGCCGGGGCCGGAGGTCGTCGCCGAGGGTCGCATCGTCGCCGCCGGCGCCATGGCCGACCGGGGCGACATCGGCGGGGCCCTGAAGTTGCTGGAGCGGGCGCCTTCGAACGTCAAGCGGCCCGCCCTGCACCACCTGAGGCTCTGGTACGCCCAGGCCGACCTGTACGAGCGGGCCGGCGAGATCCCCAGGGCCCGGGAGCTGTTCCGGACGATCCTGCGCCACGATCCGAGCTTCGTCGACACCGCCGAGCGTCTAGCCGCCCTCGACTGAACCCCTCCGGGGCGATTCGTCACACCCCGGCGATACGGTGATCCCACGCACTTCCCCCTGCGTGGAATTCCGTACAGCAGGAGGAGTGTGTGATGAATGTCGTTGTGTTGCAGGGGAGCCTCACCCGGCCCGCCGAGCTGCGTTCGTTGCCCTCGGGCGACAGCCTCGTCGGGCTGGAGATCACCGTGCCCCGGCCGGGGGAGAAGGCGGAAAGCGTGCCGGTGGTGTGGCCGGATGCGCCGGCGGCGGCGGCCGACCTCGACGTGGGGGAGAGGGTGGTCGTCGTGGGGCGCGTCCGTCGGCGGTTCTTCCGAAGCGGCGGCGCCACCCAGAGCCGCACCGAGGTGGTCGCCGAGGTCGTGGTCCAGGCTCGCAAGACCAAGCGGGCCCAGACCGCGATCGCCCAGGCCGTGGCCCGTCTGGAAGCCGCAGGCTCCCCGCCGTCGTAGGTGGATGTGGGGGTGGATCAGTCGAGGGAGCGGAAGACCATCCCCGTACGGGGCTTGGGATAGAAGAAGGTCGTCTTGGGCGGCATTCTTTCCCCGCCTCCGGCGATGGCGGCGATCTGGGCCACGGTGGCCGGGCGAAGGAGCACGCCCGCCTGCGCCTGCCCCGACGCCACCGCATCCACCACGTTGCCCACCCCATGTTGGAACCGGAGATCGTGCGGCCCCAGGTCGGCCAAGGCCACGTCGAGGCGGCTGGAGTCGAGGTCGTGGGCGGCGGCGGCCTCGGTGGCCGGGAGAGGGCGAAGGAGCCAGGTTCCCTGGCTCGTCACCAGACCGAGAGCCCCGGCCTCCTTCATGCGCCCCGGCATGGTCTCGTCGGCTGGCGTGGTGGCCATCACCTCGAAGTGAGAAGCGAGCACGGTTACCAGCGCGCCCTCGTCGGCCAGGCCTGACACCAGACGGTGGATCGGGCGTACGTCCAGTTGGTCCTCGGCCAGCTCCACCACGTAGGCCATCACCGCACCAGCCCCCGCACCCATACCGGCGTCGCTTCCGGGAGCGGCCGCGTCGCCGCCCACCGCCTCGCCGCATTCGTCCCGGTAGGCCAGGGCCGTCTCGTAGCGATGATGCCCGTCGGCGATCAGGACCGGCGCCGAGGCCACCACCGTGGTGATCGCCTCCAGCGTCGCCGGCTGTGACACCCGCCACAGCCGATGGTGAACGCCCTCCTCGTCGGTGGCCCGGGCGTCCGGAGGCCCAGAGATTTCACAGAGGGCGGAGAGACCCGACGCCGTTGACAGCCCCCATACCGGCGACAGGTTGGCCCGGCACGATCGCAACAGGTCGAGCCGGTCGGCTTTGTCCTTGGCTGTCGTCTGCTCGTGCGGGAGCACCCCGCCCTCACCAGGCCGGGTCAGCTCGAGGGCACCGATGATCCCGGTGGTCTGGCGCTGGACCCCGTCCTCTCCCAGGAAACCCATCCGGTACACGTAGAACGACGGCTCGGGATCGGCCGCAATCACGCCCGAGTGCTGCCACCCGGCCCAGATACGGGCCGCCGACCGGTACTTGTCACCCCCGTCGCCGCCCCCCGTGCCTCCGTCGCCGGCAACGGGGACTTCGACCCGCACCGCGTTGTTCTCGTCGGACTTGGCCAGGCGCTCCCGATCCGAGGGTGAGATCACGTCATACGGTGGAGCGACAAGAGCATCGAGGCGGCCGCCGGCCACGGCGTAGCGAAGTCCGGAGAAGGGGTGGAAACGAGGCATGCACGATGCGTAGCACGGTGAGCGGACCATGGACGTGGGCCCTGGATCTCGACGGGGTGATCTGGCTGGGTGACGACCTCATCCGGGGCTCGGCTGCCGCGGTAATGGCCCTGCAGGCCCTGGGTGAGCGCGTGGTGTTCCTCACCAACAACTCGAACAAGGTGGTGGGCGACTACGTGGCCAAGCTGGAGCGGATGGGCATCGCCACCTCGGCCGAGGACGTGGTCACCTCGGCCCAGGCCGCCGCGTCGCTCCTTGAGCCGGGGACCACCGCCCTGGTGTGCGCCGGCCCCGGGGTGACCGAGGCGCTGGAGGAGAGGCGGATCGAGGTCGTCACCTCCGGTCCCGCCGATGCCGTCGTGGTCGGTTGGCACGACGAGTTCGACTACAGCCGCCTCACCGCCGCCGCCACCGCGGTGATGAACGGCGCCCGGCTGCTGGGCACCAACGACGACGCCACCTACCCCACGTCCAACGGCCTCATCCCCGGCGGAGGGGCCCTTCTCGCCGCCGTGGCCTACGCCAGCAGCACGGTGGCCGAGGTCGCCGGCAAGCCGAACCAGGCCATGGTCGCGCTGGTTGAATCCCGGGTCGGGGTGGTGAGCGCAATGGTGGGCGACCGGCCCGACACCGACGGCCTGCTGGCCCGCCGGCTCGGCGCCGTTTTCCACCTCGTCCTCTCCGGGGTGACCAAGGAGCCCGACCTTCCGGTGGACCCTGAGCCCGACACCGTCGACCAAGATCTCGCCACCGTCGTCACCCGGAGAGGACTACTGGGGGCTCAGTAGCCCCGCCAGCCGCTGGTCTCCACCTGCCGTTCGGGCGTGCCCGTGACCCGCCACAGAAGACCAGCGGCTACGCCGAACACGAAGCCGCCGACGTGGGCCATCCAGGCCACACCGGAGTTGGGCGCGATGAAGAACTGCGATATCAGCCAGATGCCCAGCAGCCACTTGGCGGCCACGTCGCGGAACAACACCAGAAAGCCCAGGAAGATCAACGAGCGGATCCGCACGTTGGGGTAGAGCACCAGGTAGGCGCCCATCACTCCGGCGATGGCGCCCGACGCGCCCACCACGGGCACCGTGCTGTCGGGCTGCACCAGGATGTGGGCGGCGGTGGCGGCCAGGCCGGCAGCCAGGTAGAAGCCGAGATAGACGACGTGGCCCTTTTTGTCCTCGATGTTGTTGCCGAAGATCCACAGGAACAGCATGTTGCCGCCCAGGTGGAGCCAGCTCCCGTGCAGGAACATCGAATAGAGCACGGCGAGGAACACCGACTTGCCGGTGAACAACGAGCGGCCTGACGGCTCGGCGGTGCAGGCAGTGCCGTCGCCGTTCTCCACCGTGGCCCGCACCTCCTCGACCGTGAGCGGCCGCCCCTTCACCACCTCGCAGGGAATGGCCGCGTTCTTGAAGCTGAACTCGGCGTCCTCGACCCCATGGTCCCTCGGCTGGACGAAGGCGAAGATGGCCACGCAGGCGGCGATCAGCACGATGGTGACGATCGGCGTCCTCGTCGTGGGGTTCTCGTCCTTTAGCGGGATCACGAGGCTCGGACGCTACCGGCGGGCAAGGCGGGCACGGGTACGATTGGCTACGTGACGTTGGGTGAGATGCTGATAGGCCGGCGGGCTCTGAGGCGCGAGCCGGGGCCCGGCTGACCGGTCGTCGGCGCCTGGACGCCGAGCTGGTGCGCCGAGGATTGGCGTCCAGTCGCGAACAGGCCCGGATCGTGGTGGGTGAGGGCAACGTCCTAGTGGGCGGGGCGCCGGCGGTGAAGCCGTCCCGTCTCGTGGCGCCCGGAGAGCCGGTGGTGGTGCTGGGCCCGCCCCCCCGCTTCGTCGGTCGCGGCGGCGAGAAGCTGGCCGCCGCTCTCGACTTCTTCGGCCTCGATGCCACCGGCCGGTGGGCGCTCGATGCCGGCGCTTCGACCGGTGGGTTCACCGACTGCCTCCTCCAGCGGGGGGCCCGGCACGTCACCGCCGTGGACGTCGGCCACGGGCAGATCCACGAACACCTCCGTTCCGACCCCCGCGTCACCGTTCGCGAACGCACCGACATCCGCCGCTTCGTCCTGGGCCCGCCGGCGGATCTGGTGGTAGCCGATCTGTCCTTCATCTCCCTGGCCAGCGTGGCCGAATCCCTGGTCGTCACCAACGCCGCCCCGCACGCCGATGTGGTCGTTCTCGTCAAGCCCCAGTTCGAGGCCGGCCGGGTGGAGGCATCCAGGGGAAAGGGCGTCATCCGGGACCCCGCCGTGTGGCGCCTGGCCCTCGAGAGCGTGCGCTCCGCGCTCGAAGGCCGTGGAGCGGCGATGATGGGGGCCATGGTCTCGCCCCTCACCGGGGCGGCCGGCAACGTCGAGTTCCTGGCCCACCTCGAAGCCCACGCCGGCCGCGCCCACACGCCGGCCGTCGATCTCGACGCGCTGGTCGACTCCGTGGTCGACTCCGTGGTCGAACCCGTGGTCGGGCCCGACGCCGGCGGGCAGCCCTGATCATGGCTTCCGTCGCCCTCATCCCCCACCAGTTCCGCCCCGAGGCCGTCGACCTCACCCGGCGGGCCATCATCTGGCTGGAGGCACAGGGGCACGAGGTGCGCATACCAGAGGAAGAGGGGCAACTACTCGGACTGGGCGGGCACTGCTGGCCGGCGGAGAAGCTGGCCGACGGCCTGGAACTGGCCGTGAGCCTCGGCGGCGACGGCACCATGCTCCACACCGTGGATCTGGTGGCCGATGCCGGCGTACCGGTGCTCGGCGTCAACGTCGGCAACCTCGGTTACCTCACCGAGGTCGAGCCGGCCAGCCTCGAGGACGCCCTCGCTCGATTCTTCGCCGGAGACTGCCATCTGCAGGCGCGCATGACCCTGGCTGTCACTGTTCAGGGCAGTGGCACGGCCTTCATCCGCTCGGCACTGAACGAAGCGGTGCTCCAAAAGACGGCCTCGGGTCACACCGTGCGGCTCGCCATATCCGTCAACGGCGAGCCCTTTTTCACCTGCGTGGCCGACGGGTTCATCGTCGCCACGCCCACGGGATCGACGGCCTACAACTTCTCCGCCCGCGGCCCCATCCTCTCGCCTCGGCAGAGGGCCATCGTCCTCACTCCGGTCTCACCCCACACCCTGTTCGACCGCTCGGTCGTTCTCAACGCCGACGACTCGGTGCAGTTAAAGGTTCTCGAGCATCGCCCCGCCGAGCTGGTGGTGGACGGGGTTCACCTCGGGATGCTGACGCCGGGCCATGTCGTCACCTGCTCGGCCGGAGCCCACGACGCACGCTTCGTCACCTTCGGGGGCCACGACTTCCACCAGATCCTGAAGCACAAGTTCGGCCTGGCGGACCGCTGATGCTGGTCGAGCTTCGTATCCGGGACCTCGGAGTGATCGCCGATGTCGACCTGGTCCTGCGCCCCGGAATGACGGCGGTCACCGGCGAGACGGGCGCGGGCAAGACGTTGCTCGTGCAGGCCATCGACCTGCTGCTCGGCGGCCGGGCCGAGGCCCTGCTGGTGCGGGCCGGCGCCTCCCAGGCCGAGGTGGAGGGCAGGTTCCTGGCTCCGAGCCCTGCACGCGGTGAAGGCCATCCGAATGGCGATGACGAGACGGCGACCGAGGTGGTGCTGGCCCGGGTGGTCCCGGTCACAGGGCGATCACGGGCGTACGTGGACGGGCGGATGGCGCCGGCCACGACGCTGACCGGGACCGGCCGGGGCCTGGTCGACATCCACGGCCAGCACGCCCACCAGTCCCTGCTGGCGCCGGCCGTGCAACGCCGGGCCCTCGACACCTTCGGTGCGGTGGACCATACGGCGAGGACCGATGCTCAGCGCCGCCTGGCCGAGCTGGAGCGTGAGCTGTCGTCCCTCGGAGGAGACGAGCGTTCACGGGTGAGGGAGCTGGACCTGCTCCGCTTCCAGATCCAAGAGCTCGAAGCCGCCCACCTCGAAGACCCGGACGAGGACGGGGCACTGGTCGCCGAGGAGGACCGCCTGGGCCAGGCCGCGGCCAACCGGGAGGCGGCGGCCACCGCCCACCATGGCCTCAGTGACGACGGTGGCGCGGCCGACGCCGTCGGGCTCGCCCTCGCCGCCATCGACGGACGCCCACCTCTCACCGAGCTGGCCGGCCGGCTCCGGTCGATCTCCGCCGAAGTGGCCGAGGCCGCCGCCGACCTGCGCCGCGCCGTAGAGACGTTGCAGGACGACCCGGAGCGCCTGGAGCAGGTACGGCTACGCCGGACGCTGCTCCGCGACCTTCGCCGTAAGTACGGCGAATCGCTGGCCGATGTCATCGCCTACGCCACCGAGGCCCGCCGCCGGGCGGAGGAGTTGGAGTCGCACAACGAGCGGGTGGCTGATCTCGAACGGCACCGCCAAGAGGTGCGAGCCGAGCTGAGCCGTGCCGAGACGGCCATGGGCGAGGCCCGGCGCGCCACCGCCGGCCGGTTCAGCGGTGCGGTGGCGGAGCACCTCCAGGAGCTGTCCATGGCCGGCGCCCGCTTCGAGGTCTCCGTCGGGGACGGGGGCGCCGGCGACGATGTCACGTTCCTGCTCGGCGCCAACCAGGGCGAGGCCTGCCTCCCCCTGGCCCGCGTCGCCTCCGGTGGTGAGATGGCCCGCACCATGCTGGCCCTGCGGCTGGTCCTCGGGAACCATGACGGCCCCGGTCCCGGAACGGTGGTGTTCGACGAGGTCGACGCCGGCATAGGCGGCGAGGCTGCTCTGGCCGTCGGCCGGGCGCTGGCCGCGGTGGCATCCGGTGACGACAGCCACGCCCCCCAGGTCCTGGTGGTCACCCACCTTCCCCAGGTCGCCGCCTTCGCCGACCACCAGCTCGTGGTCCGAAAGACAGATGTCGACGGCCGCACCGTCGTCCAGGTGCACCATGTCGAGGGCGAGGCGCGTGTCGTGGAGCTGTCGAGGATGCTGTCGGGCCAACCGGACAGCGCCGCCGCCCGCGGTCACGCCCAGGAGCTTCTCGCCGCCGCCACACGGGGACGTCGCTCCTGATGTTCGCCATGTTCGCCAGGAAGGGCGCATCCGTGTCGGTGTCCTCCGGTGTGGCCCGCGTCGGGCGGCGCACCAAGGAGCTGACCCGGCACCTGCAACCGGGCGACGTCGCCGTAATCGACCACGAGGACCTCGACCGGGTGGCCGCCGAAGGCCTGGTCAACCGCCGGGTGGGAGGAGTGGTGAACGCCGCCGCCTCGCTGTCGGGGCGCTACCCGAACGTGGGGCCCCTGCTCCTCGCCGCCGCCGGCATACCGCTCATCGACCGCGTGGGTAGCGACGTTCTCGACGTCATCGCCGACGGGCAGGAGATCCGCCTGGAAGGCAACGAGATCTGGCACGACGGCATCCTCGTGGCCAGCGGCGTACGCCAGGACCTCGACTCGCTCGAACGTGACTACGAGGCGGCCAAGCTGGCGGTGGGCGCAGAGCTGGAGCGCTTCGCCGAGAACACCCTCGAGTACCTCCGGGAGGAGCACCAGAGCGTGCTCGGGTCGCTCAGAGTCCCCGATCTCAAGACCAGGCTCCAGGGCCGCCAGGTCCTCGTGGTCGTCCGGGGAGCGGACTATCGGGACGACCTGGCCCACCTGCGCAGCTACGTGCGGGAGATCCGCCCGGTGCTGGTGGGCGTGGACGGGGGCGCCGACGCCCTTCTCGAGTTCGGGCTCAAGCCGCACGTCATCCTCGGTGACTTCGACTCGGTCTCGGATCAGGCTCTGCGTTGCGGCGCAGAGCTGGTGGTGCACGCCTATCCGGGCGGCAAGGCGCCGGGGGCAGCCCGTCTGGAGGAGCTGAACGTTCCCCATCTGATAGTGGAGGCCTCGGGCACGAGTGAGGACGTGGCCATGCTGCTGGCCTACGAGCAGGGGGCGGAGCTGATCGTGGCGGTGGGGTCCCATGCCTCCATGGTCGATTTCCTTGACAAGGGACGCGGGGGAATGGCCTCCACCTTCCTGACCCGCCTCAAGATCGGCCAGCTACTGGTTGACGCCAAGGGCGTGAGCAAGCTCTACGAGAGCCGGATCCGCAAGCGGGACCTGGTCTTCTTCCTGCTGGCGGCCATGCTCTGCTTCGTCGTGGTGATCGTGGCCGTGTTCCCCCGGGTGTTCCTGGAGAGCTTCTGGCTCCTGATGCGCGAGTCATGGCGCTCGCTGAGCCATTGATCTCCTCCTCATGATCAACTTCCGGTTCCACCTGGTGTCGCTCACCGGGATCTTCCTCGCCCTCGGCATCGGGATCGCCGTGGGCGCCACCGTGGTGGACCGGGCGACGGTGGACGCCCTCCAGAGCCGCCTCGACGGAGTGGAGCGGCGGGTGAACGCCACCGACCGGGAGAACGAGAGCCTGCAGCGTGATGTGCGGCGTTGGGTGGGTTTCGCCAACCAGGGCGGCGACGCGGCGGTGGCGGGGCGGCTGGAGGGAGTCCCGGTCATGGTGCTGGGCGTCCGGGGGATCGACCGCAAGCCCGTCGACGAGCTCCGCCAGGATCTCGGCGTCGCCGGCGCGCAGCTGAGCGGCACGGCATGGTTCACGTCGAAATTCAAGCTCGAAAAGCCGGAGGACGTGGCCCAGTTGGCCGAGATCACCGGCGTCAGCCCCCGCGGTGCCATGTCGGTGAGGCGCAACGCGCTGGCCCGCCTCGCCGCCGACCTGGCCGGCGACGAGAACAGCGGGCTGCTCGTCGCGCTGCGCGATGCGGCATTCATCGATTTCGAGGAGCCCGCCGGCGGGCCGGTTGACCTGGCGACGGTCCCGGTGGCCGGCTCCCGATTCGTGGTCGTGTCGGGCCCCGGTGGAGAGGTGCCCGACGGCGACCTGGCGCTTCCCCTGACCGGGCAGCTCGCCCGCGGCGCCCGCTCCCGGGTGCTGGCGGTGGAGGCGGGGCGTGAACGCCAGGGCGACGTGCCCGGTTCCCGTGCCGCCTTCGTCGGTCCGCTCCGTGGCGACGAGAGCCTGGCCGGGCTGCTGTCCACCGTCGACAACCTGGAGGACTTCAAGGGGCGCTTCGCCGCCGTCTACGCCCTGCGTGACCTCGGGAACGGCAAGGCCGGCCACTTCGGTGTCGGCCCCGGGGTCAGCGGCCTCGTCCCGGAGAGCGCGTGACGACTGCGTCGCCGGCGCCGGCCGGCCTGTGGCTGATGCGTTCCGAGAGCTTTACGCCGGCGCGGTGGGGGCGAACGTGACGGTCGTCGCTCTGGTGCCGGCCAAGGACCGGGCCGACTCCGTGGCCGCCACGGTGCAGGCGCTGACGGAGCTGGACGAGGTCGACGAGGTCCTCGTTGTCGACGACGGATCGGTCGACGACACCGCGGCGGTGGCCGCCGCCGCCGGGGCCAGGGTGCTGCGTCTCCCCGCCAATGTAGGCAAGGGCGGGGCCGTGCGCGCCGGGATCGACGCCACGCCGGAGGCCGACGTCTACCTGCTGATCGACGCCGACCTCGGGTCCACGGCGGCGCGGTCCCAGGCGCTTCTGCCACCGGTGCTCTCGGGACAGGCGGACATGAGCATCGCCGTACTGCCCTCGGCGGGAGGCCGCGGGGGCTTCGGCGCCGTGCGCCGGCTCGCCGCGGCGGGTGTTCTCCGGGCCACCGGACAACCGACACGGGCGCCGCTGTCGGGCCAGCGAGCCGTGCTCGCCCCCTTGTTGCGATCCCTCACGCTGGGCGCGCGCTTCGGCCTCGAGACAGCCATGACCATCGACGCCCGCCGGGCCGGAGCCCGGGTGGTCGAGGTGGATCTCGACATGGACCACCGCCACACCGGCCGGTCCCTCGCCGGGTTCGGACACCGGGCCCGCCAGGGCCTGGACGTGGCCCGGGCCCTGTGGCCCCGGCTCACCTCCGGCACCCAGCGGGTGGGGGCCATCCTCGTGGCCTTCGGTGTGCTCATGGGAGCGATGATCTGGTCGGGGAGCCGGTGGGAGCCGTCGAGCGTGGCCCCGTCGGAGCGACCTTCGAAGGTGGTCATCTTCGGCGCTCCCAAGCTCGGGTGGGAGGACATCGGCACCGGTGCCATGCCTCACCTGGACACCCTCCTGGAGCGGGGCGCGGTGGCGGCCACCAGCGTTCGTACCATCGCCGGGCGCCCTTCCACCACCGAGGGTTACGCCACCGTCGGCGCCGGCACACGCGTGCGCGCCACGGCCGACGCGGGTGCGGCCTTTGACGTCGATACCCCGCTCGAGGGCAGTACCGCCGGCCAGGCTCTCTCCCGACGCACCGGCACGGAGCCGCTGGGTCAGGTGGTGGTGGTGGGTGCTCCTCCCACCATCCGCTTGAACGAGGGGCGGCACCTGTCCAGCGCCCCGGGCGCGCTGGGCGACGCCCTGGGGCGGGCCAGACTGCGGACGGCGGTGGTGGGCAATGCCGATACCGGGGTCGCCGATCTGCCCCGGCGCCCCCCGCTGGTGCGACCGGCCGGCGCCGCGCTGATGGACAGCAACGGCTCGGTGGACTTCGGGACGGTGGACGCCTCGCTACTGGTATCCGACCCCGGCGCCCCGTTCGGTTTCCGCTCGGATCCCGAGGCCATGACGGACGCGGTGCTGTCGGCTCTGCTGAAGGCCGACGTGATCGTCGTCGATTCCGGCGACCTCGAGCGGGCCGCCGAGTTCGTCGCCGTGTCGACACCGGCCCAGGGCGCACGGGCCCGGCGCGCCGCGCTGCGGGCCACCGACGACCTGCTCGGTGAGGTGGCCTCGGCGGCGGGGCCCGACGCGCTGCTGTTGGTGGTGTCGGTGGCTCCACCGAGCAAGCGCTGGCACCTCACACCAATGGTCGCCAGCGGCGCCGGCGTGGAGCCGGGCTACATCCACTCGCTGTCGACCAAGCGCCTTGGTGTCGTCACTCTCACCGATCTCGCGCCTACCGTTCTCGCCGCCCTCGGGGCTCCGGTTCCCGAGGGGATGATCGGCCACTCCCTGCGGTACCACCCCGGCGATATCGACCTGGACCGGCTTCGACGGATCGACCGTGACGCCGCCGTCCGGGAGGCCATCTACTTCCGCCTCACTGTCACCTACATCTTCATCCAGGCCGTGGTCTACCTGCTGGCCGCGCTGGCCTTTTCCCGCCTGGGCGGTGCCGGCAGGGCCGGAGCGGCATTGCGCTGGACGGTGCTGGCGGTCAGCGCCTGGCCGCTTGCCACCTTCGTGCTGCGGGCCGTTCCCGACATCGGTGCTCTCGGATCCGGCGCCGTTCCCGTCCTGCTGGCCATCGACGCCGGCATCGTCGCTGTGGCCCTCAGGGCGCGGCGCCGGCCGCTGGCGCCGCTGGCCTGGGTGTGTGGCGCGACGGTGCTCCTCCTCGTGCTCGATGTGGCCACCGGCGCCCGCCTCCAGACCTCGAGCCTGCTCGGCTACTCGCTGCACACGGCGGCCCGCTTCACCGGCTTCGGCAACACCGCCTTCGCCACGCTCGCCTCCACCACCATCATCGCCGTAGCCCTCCACGTCCACCATGCGCCCCGCCGGCGGGAGGCCCTGGTGACAGCGGCCTGCATCTTCGCTCTGGTCGTCGTGGCCGATGGCGCGCCGTCCCTCGGGGCCGATGTGGGCGGCATCCTCACCCTGGTCCCGGTGTTCGGCCTCACCCTTCTGGCCCTGTCGGGTCGCCGGATGAGCTTGCGGGCCGTCGCCATCGCCGCCGCCGTGACCCTCGCCGCCCTGGTGGTGGCCACAGGGATAGACCTCCTGCGCCCGGTGGATTCGCGGACCCACCTCGGCACGCTGGTTACCCGGGTGAGCGAGCAGGGGCTGGAGCCGCTTACCACGACGGTGAACCGCAAGGTGGCGGCCAACATGCGCACCTTCCGGTCCCCGTGGACCTGGACGATCCCGATCGTGGCGCTGTACATGCTCTCGGTCCTCGGCTTCGGGCGGGGCTGGTCACGGCTGTTGCCGCCGCGCTCCGCCGTGCGGGCCGCCGTCGTCGGCGTCCTGGCCGCGGGGCTCCTCGGTTATGCCGTGAACGACTCCGGGGTGGTCGTGACCGCCCTCGTCTTCGTCTACATCGGGCCGTTCCTGACCCTGCTGGCCCTCCAGCGGGATGCAGCTCCCCTCACCCTGGACCACCTCGGCACCGGGCTGCCGGCGCTTCGTCCCCCGGGTGTCGGGGTCACCTCACCGTGACCCTTCTCGTCGCCGGTGCCGCCGGTTTCCTGGCCGCACGCCTGCTGTGGTTGCTGCTCCGGCCCACCTTCACCACTCCCATGCTCCAGCGCCAGAACTACCGGGGACATGACGTCGCCACCGGGGCTGGGATCATCCTGCCCCTGACCCTGGTGATGATCGAGGGCGGACGGGCGGTGGCCGGCGCCGCCGGCATAGGTGACGCGGGGGGCCCGCCCGTCGACCGGGTGGCCGTGGCCGTCGTCGCCCTGGGGATGGGACTGGTAGGGGTCTTCGACGATCTTGTCGGCTCCGGGGAAGCCCGCGGGTTCCGGGGTCATCTGTCGTCGCTGGGGCGCGGGCGGCTCACCACCGGCGGAGTGAAGGTCATCGCCGGCGGGGCGGTGGCGATGGTCGCGGTGGCGCCATTCGCCGGCAAGGCGGCCGGCCGCCTACTGGCCGACGCCGCCCTGGTCGCGCTGGCCGCCAATCTCGGGAACCTGTTCGACCGGGCGCCGGGGCGCACGATCAAGGTGGGCCTGGGGTCATTTGTCGTGCTCGCACTGGCCACCGCCGGCGCCACCGCTCTCACCGGAGTCGCCGTGCTCGCCGGCGCCGCGCTGGCCCTGCTGCTCGACGACCTCCACGAGCGGATCATGCTCGGCGATGCCGGCGCCAACGTCCTGGGCGGAGCCATGGGCATCGGGGTGGTGGCGGCCTGCGCTCCCGCCACCAGGAACGCCGCCCTCCTCGCCGTCGTCGTGCTGAACCTGGCCAGCGAGGTGGTCTCATTCGGCCGGGTGATCGAGGCCGTGCCTCCGCTGCGGGCACTCGACGCCGCCGGCCGTCTCCACCGCAGAGGAGCCCGGTAGCGGTAGGGTGGTCCCCCGTGGCGAAGCACATCTTCGTAACGGGGGGCGTGGCCTCGTCGTTGGGAAAAGGCCTGACCGCTTCGTCGCTGGGGCGGCTCCTCAAGAGCCGGGGCCTGCGGGTGACCATGCAGAAGCTGGACCCCTACATCAACGTCGACCCCGGCACGATGAACCCCTTCGAGCACGGCGAGGTGTTCGTCACCGAGGATGGCGGCGAGACCGACCTGGATCTCGGCCACTACGAGCGGTTCATCGACGAGAACCTCCACCGGGACTCCAACGCCACCACCGGCTCGATCTACCAGTCGGTCATAGCCAAGGAGCGGCGTGGCAACTTTCTCGGCCGCACGGTGCAGGTCATCCCCCACGTCACCGACGAGATCAAGGAGCGGATCAAGCGGCTCGCCACCGACGAGGTCGATGTCGTCATCACCGAGGTCGGCGGCACGGTGGGCGACATCGAGATCCTCCCGTTCCTCGAAGCTCTCCGGCAGTTCCGCAAGGACGTGGGTCGGGACAACGTCTGCTACATCCACCTCACCCTGGTGCCCTACATCGGGCCGAGCGGGGAGCAGAAGACCAAGCCCACCCAGCACTCCGTCACCGAGCTGCGCAGCCGGGGCATCCAGCCCGATGTCATCGTGTGCCGCTCCGACAAGCCCATCTCCGACGGCCTCAAGCAGAAGATCTCACTTCTGTGCGACGTGCCGATGAACGCCGTGGTCAGCGCGGTGGACGCCCGCAACATCTACGTAATACCGCTTGTCCTCCACCAGGAGGGCCTCGACGACGTGGTCTGCCAGATCCTGCGTCTCGACGGAATCCCCGACCTGACGGCATGGGAGCGGGTCGTGGAGAGAGTCGACGCCGCCACCCGCCCTGTACGTATCGGCCTCATCGGCAAATACGTCAACCTGCCCGACGCCTACCTCTCGGTGGTCGAGGCCCTCCGCCACGCCGGGTTCCACCACGGCGCCCGGGTCGAGATCGAGTGGATCCAGGCCGAGGAGATCACCGGTCTTCTCGCCGAGAGCCGGCTGCGTGACCTCGACGGCATCGTCATCCCCGGCGGCTTCGGGGAGCGGGGCATCGAAGGCAAGATCGCCGCCGCCGGCTACGCCCGTGAGCACGAGATCCCCTGCCTGGGTCTGTGCCTCGGCCTGCAGGTGATGGTTATCGAGTACGCCCGCAACGTGGCCGGCATGGCCGGCGCCAACTCCCGGGAGTTCGATCCTGACTCACCGTTCCTGGTCATCGACCTCATGGACGAACAGCGGGAAGTCGTCGACATGGGTGGCACCATGCGCCTCGGCTCCTATGTCGCCCGCCTGCTGCCGGGCTCGGTGATCGAGAAGGCCTACGGCGAGCCCGTGGTCTACGAGCGCCACCGCCACCGCTACGAGGTCAACCCCCGCCACCGCCACCGTCTCGAAGCAGCGGGCCTCGTCTGCTCGGGCACCTCGCCCGACGACCGCCTCGTGGAGTTCATCGAGCTACCAGGTCACCCGTGCTGGATCGGCACGCAGGCCCACCCCGAGTTCAAGAGCCGCCCCGACCGGCCCCACCCGCTGTTCTTCGAGCTGGTGGGTGCGGCCGTCGAGCGGGCCGAGGGTCGCAACCCCACGCTGCTCGACGTGTGAGCGAGCCCGCCGGCTTCCGCCAACTGGACGAAAAGACGCTGTGGAAGGGCCACATCGTCAGTGCCGCCCTCGGTCGTTTCGTAGCGCCCGACGGCACCGGGTTCGAGCGTGAGGTCGTGCGCCATCCCGGCGCCGTCTCGGTCGTGCCGGTGCTCGACGACGGCATGGTGATCCTGGTCCGCCAGTACCGCTCGGCCGTCGACCGCGAGCTGCTGGAGATCCCCGCCGGCAAGTGCGACATCGCCGGCGAGGACCGGGCCCTGACCGCCCGCCGGGAGCTGGAGGAGGAGGTCGGCATGCGGGCCGGTCGCCTGGAACATCTCTGTGACTTCCTGAACTCGCCCGGCTTCTGCGACGAGAGCTCCACCATCTTCCTGGCCCTCGATCTCGAGCCATGCCCCACCGACACCCAAGGCGTGGAGGAGGAGCACATGACCATCGAACACGTGGCCCTCGCCGACGTGCCGGCCCTCATCGCCTCCGGCGCGATCGTGGACTCGAAGACCATCATCGGCCTCCTCCTCGCCTTGGACCGCTTGTCGACCACCTGATCCGAGAGACGAGCTACAGCTCGAGCCACCCGCGGCGGCAAGCCTACGAAGTCGGCGGGAGGCCCGAGAGCGATGAGACGGGGCCGAGCCAGGAGCGTCTCACAGTCGGCAATCGCCAGACCCGCTGGAGCGAAGCCGGCGGCGCGGTCATTCAGCCAGTCCCGGCGCAGGCCTCGCTCGACAGCCACGGCCTCGACAGTTGATCGGAGTTCGTCGTCGAGGCGGGTGATCGTGTCGATGTCGGCGGTGGTGGCACGCAGCGCGTGCAGGGCCATGAACGCACCGCCCACCACGACGAGATCCAGCCGTTGGTGATCGGCCCGTTCAAGTCGCATGGCGACATCGTCGAGGAGGCCAATGATGGCCTCCCGATCGAGAACGCCCTCAGTCACAGGGGCGCCAGAGATCGGCTTCGGCCAGGATGATGTTGCGACGCCGGAAGGCTTCGGGGGTCGCCTTCTCGGCCCTGGCGATCATCCGTGGCGTGCCGGGTGGCGCCCACGTCCGCGGGAGGGGCGGGACGCTTCGGGTCCATCGAGGCGTGACCAGGCCAGCGTCGGCTGCGAGCTTCTCGGCGATGCCTGCCAACAACGCGTCGAGAAGCGGGTCCGTGCGTGGAGCGGGCGTCTCGATGGCCTCCTCGATCCTGTGCGGATGAAGGCGCAGCCAGTCGATGAAGCCACGCAAACGGGTCCAGTCGATCGTCGTCTCGCCCGCTCTGGTGTCGTAGGCATCGGCGAGGCGCGCCAGGGCCGGGTCCTCGGGCAGGCTGATGCACGACGCCTGCAGCTGCTTTCCTCTCCGCGTCGAGGTTCGCTCACCAAGGCTCCTCCTCGATGGCTTCGGCCAGAGAGGCGATGGCGGCGTCGTTCTCCGCTCACGAGGCAGGGATTCGCCGGTACCCCTCGACGAGAGCTCGATCGACCTCATGGCGGCGCTGCAACCTCGTGATGGCCTCGATCCCAGCGCGTACCGCCGCGGCCCGACTTCCGTAAACCCCCTTGGTGACGAGGTCATCGAGTTGATCTAGGAGTTCCTCGGGAAGCCGCACAGCTATCTGGTTTCCTGGCACCTCATTAAGCATACCAATTCGGGATTCAGGGGGGGATTGGCCGGACATCCACGTCAACCAGAGCTGATCGACCCCACCACTCAGTCCGGCCCACGCTCGATATACTGAACCGGCAACGGTGATATCAAGGTTCGGAGGACACTGATGACACGCACGCTGGTTGACATCGACGATGAGGCTCTGGCCGCGGCGGCGGCGGAGTTGGGCACGTCAACGAAAGTCGATACCGTGAACCGGGCCCTCGCCGAGATCGCAGCACGGCCTCGGCGCCTTGCTTTCCTCGATCAGCTGCGCATGGCCGAGGACGACCTCGGTGACGCCGAGGTCATGCAGGGAGCATGGCGCTAGGCAAGTACCTGGCCGACAAGTCGGCATTCGAGCAGCAGCGCCACAGCGACGCGGCTGACGGGCTGCTGAAGGCCTTGGCCGCCGAGGGGGTGCTGTACATGACCGAAATCGTCGCCTTGGAGTTGCTCTACTCAGCGCGTTCCAGCAACGACTACGAATCCCGGTGGAAAGGTCTCTCCAGCCTGCCTTGGCTCCACCTCAACCAAGAGGTATCCGCACGAGCGCTCGACATCCAGCGTCAGCTGGCCGGCGTCGCACAGCACCGCCGCCCGATCCCGGACCTGCTCGTCGCAGCGACGGCTCTCGAGCATGACGCCACGGTGCTGCACTACGACCGCGATTTCGATCTCATCGCAGAGGCAACCGGTCTCTCGGCGCGCTGGATCATCCCGGCTGGGCGTGGCCACGGCGGCGCCACATGAATGCCCTCCGATCAGCGGACAAGGGAGTCGCCTCGAGGGTTTCTGATCCCATGATGGGCGAGGGCGGCGTGCGGCCCCACCGCACCAAGGCCGACGTGGTGTTCGTGGTGGACCTGGGCACCTTCCGCCACGGTCAGCACCCTGACACGGTGTCCCACATCGTCGGTGGCGGGCCGGTGGATCCCGAGGTGGTGCGGGAGATGGCCAAGGACGCGTTTCTGAAGGTGGTGTTCCACGACGGGGTCAACATCCACACCGTGGCCCACCTCGGCCGCTACATCCCCGCCGAGTTACGCACGGCACTGGAGCTGGGTGACCCACCAGAGTTCGACGGCATCACCTGCTCAGGGTGTGGCAAGAAGTTCAACCTCCAGTGGGACCACCTCGATCCGGTCTGTGCCGGCGGGCTCACCAGCTACGCCAACGAGGACCCCAAGTGCTGGGAGTGCCACGCCAAGAAGTGCGACGAGGAGCGGGCCGCCGGCCTGTACAAGAAGCCGAAGCCCAAGCCCAAGCCCAAGCCTGATCCAGGCGAGGACGAAGAAGAATGGAGAATGTACGATGTCGCTTATGGATGAGGTCCAGCGAAAGCGCTTCCTTGACACCATGCGGGCCGATGCGGACTTCCGCGCCGCGGTGCGACGTGAGCTTCTCACCGATGAGCTCCTCGACCTTCCCCAGGCCGTTGCCCGGCTGACCTCGACGGTCGCCACCCTCGTCGACGTCGTCACTCAGCAGGGGCAGGAGATCAGCAACCTGAAGGAGACGGTCGCCACGCTCGTCGACGTAGTCGCTCAGCACGGGCAGGAGATCAGCAACCTGACGCAGACGGTCGCCACCCTCGTCGACGTCGCCGCCCAGCAGCGCGCGGATTTCACCGTCTTGGTGGCGGAGGTTCGGAACTACATGGAGCGCACGATCACGCTCGTCGGGGACGGCTTTGCTGCGGCGCGTGCTGATACCAACCAGGTGCGTGCCGAGATCACCGAATTGCGGACCGACATGACCGAGTTGCGGACCGACATGACCGGGTTGCGGACAGACATGGAGCGTGGCTTCACGGCTGTCGACGCCAGGTTCGACCAGGTCAACGCCGAGATCCAAGAGATCAAGGACAAGCTGGCGTCGTAGCAGTTTTTTTCGCTCGCGCCGATTCAGCCTCATCTGGCTCTGGGCACATCGCCCGTTATCCGCTGATGGGCGCTGATGAGGCCGGGCGGTGGGCGCCGCCGCGGGATTGGCTACCGTGAGCTGATGGTGCGGGTCGGGGTGTTCGGGGCGGGCGGCAGGATGGGCGCCACCGTGTGCCGGGCCGTCACCGACGATCCAGAGCTGGAGCTGGTGGCTGTCGTGGATCCGCATCACGGCGGTGGGCAGGTGTGCGGGGTGGAGGTCTCTGAGTCCGCTGAGGCATTGGAGCGGGCCGGCGCCGAGGTGGCCGTCGATTTCACCGTTGCTGCTGCGGCCCGGGAGAACCTGCGTTGGTGCGCGGACCACGGCGTGCATGCCGTGGTCGGCACCACGGGGCTCACCGAAGAAGACCTCGACGAGGTGCGGACGCAGTTCGAGGCGGCGAAGACCAACGTCGTGATCGCTCCGAACTTCGCCATCGGGGCGGTGCTCATGATGCGGTTTGCCGAGCTGGCGGCGCCGTGGTTCGAGACGGCCGAGGTGATCGAGCTGCATCACGACAACAAGAAGGACGCCCCGTCGGGAACGGCCATGCGGACCATGGAGCGCATGGCCGCGGCCTCGGACAGGTGGGGGAGCGACCCCACCACCGACACCGTGGTCCCCGGTGCCCGGGGCGGCGAGGGGCCGGCGGGCATCCGCGTCCACTCCGTCCGCCTGAAGGGACTGGTGGCCCACCAGGAGGTCCTGCTCGGCACCACTGGCGAGAGCCTCACCATCCGCCACGACTCCTACGACCGGTCCTCCTTCATGCCCGGCGTGGTGCTCGCCGTCAAAGCAGTCGCCAACCGTCCGGGCCTCACTCTGGGCCTCGACCCCCTCCTCGGCCTGAGCTGATTCTCAGCTGACCAGGTTCAGTCGGGCGGCTGGTCCCGAGCCCGCCCGCCCTCCAGCTCCTCCTCGATGGTGGAGATCGACTCCAGCTCGGACTTGCCCTGGCGGCGCTGCATGATCAGCCACAGCACGGTGAACACGATGGAGATGATCGTGAGCGTCTTGTTGTTGTCGGCGTAGAAGCCGTTCACGGCGCCGAGGGGGCCGTCGAAGAACTCGGCGAAGCGGTAGAGCAGGCTCACGACGGTGATGGTGCCGGCCACGTTGAGCACGAGGAACAACAACGGGCTCATGCCGGTGGCGCCGGCCAGGACGCAGACGATGGCTCCGGGAAAGAGGAAGACCATCAGCGGGGCCGCCTTGGCGAAGCCCCTCTCCATTCCCCGCACGAGCCCTGAAGAGTCGCCCATCTTGCGTTCTATCCAGCGCACGCCGGCGTCGCCGTACAGATAGCCCAGCAGGTAGAAGAGCGGGTCCGAGATCAGCCGGCGGATGGTGGCCACCAAGAGGAACGGTACGAAGGAGACCTTGTCCGCCACCAGCAGCAGGTACCGGTTCCGGGGCTCCATGGCCACCAGCAGGAGGGGGTGGTTCTTGAGCAGGCTGGGGTGGAACATGTTGCCCAGAGTCCCGATCACGACGACAGCGATGATCGGCCCGACGATGAGGGTCAGCGTCCGCCGGCTGGGCTTCGGGCGCTGGGGCACGGTGGCGTCCACGGCCACTGACGCTATCGCCGGGCCATGAGGCCGAATATCGTGCGCCTGTGCCACCTCTCCAGAAGCTGCTGGCGGCGCTGCTGGGCGGGCTGGTCCTGTCTCTCGTGGTCGTCCTGGCCGGCGTCGCCTACGTGCGCAGCGGGGGTGAGACCAAGCTGAAGCTGACGCAGGCTCCGACCGCCATCTCCACCATTCCGACCCTGGACGGTGAGCCCCAGCCCCAGGAGAAGGACCTGGTCGAGGAGACCACCACCACCTCCAGTACCACCACGACCACCACGACGATCTTCGGCATGGGTCCCGACACCACCACCTCGGGCCCACCGGCCACCCGCCTGGCGCCGGCCATCGACGGATCGGGAGCTGTGCTGCTCCCCGCCGGCGCCCCCGGCAACAGGGAGCTGGCCGCCGGCGCCAGCTGCCAGGGCCTGGCCGACCCCAACGCGTCGGAGGTGCGCTGCGAGCTGTTCCGGGCCAAGGGCGGTGACCTGATCTGGCTCACCCAATCCACCAGAGAAGGGGTGCTCGGCTCCGGCCGGGGTCGCAGCTTCTACGTCTTCGAGCGGGCCGGTTCCAACTCATGGAGGATCGCCCTTGAGAAGGTCGACGTGGGGGGATCGCAGTTCAAGAGCGTCAACGTCCGGGTGGTCGATGTGTCCGGCGATGGCAGCCAGGACGCCGTATTCGGCTTCCGATCGGCCAGTTCGGGGCTCCTGGCCGTCGACGTGGTCGAAGGCCCCGGCATCGTCACCGCCCATCGTGACGCAACCAACGGGTCGGCTCGTGTGTCCACCGGCCAGCTCGATGTGTGGTCCGCCTCGGGCGCGTCTGCGATCCACGAGGTGATCCGGGTGGTCGGCAGCTCCTATCGGATCGTGAGCTCCGAGCAGGTGGCCAGCAGCGAAGTGCCCCCCAGCCAGCTGTGATCCCACACCTGTAGCCTGCGACCGTGTCGCACGCCTCTGATCCGCGCTTCGCGGTGCTCCACGCGCTGCGGCTCAAGGGCTTCGCCGATGTCGACGCCATCTCCGAGCAGACCGGGCTCTACCCATCGCAGGTCCACAACTTTCTCGAGCACCTTCAGGTGGCGGAGCACGTGTTCCACCGGGAGGGCGGGGTCACGGGCTGGGCGCTCACGCCTTCAGGGCGCCGGCGCCATGCCGAGCTGATCGGCGCCGAGCTCGACGGGAGCGCCAGCCGGGAGGCGGTCGACTCGGTGTACCAGCGGTTCCTTCCCCTCAACCAGGAGCTGCTCGCCGTGTGCAGTGAGTGGCAGGTGCGGCCATCAGGGGCGGCTGAGGGCGAGGACCAGGATCCTGTGCTGAACGACCACAAGGACTTCGCCTACGACGCCGGCATCGTCCGCCGCCTGCACAACGTCGACAACGAGGTGCAACCCCTGTGCCGGGAGCTGGCGCGAACGCTCGGCCGCTTCGCCACCTACGGGCCGCGCCTGACCCGGGCCCTCGACCGGGTGGACAAGGGCGACCACGACTGGTTCACCAAGCCGATGATCGACTCGTACCACACCGTCTGGTTCGAACTGCACGAGGATCTGCTCACCACCCTGGGCCTGGAGCGCAGCCGGGCGGGCCGCTGATGGGAGCGGCGCCGGCGCGCTTCGGAGCCGTGCTCACGGCCATGGTCACGCCCTTCGACTCCGAGGGTCGCCTCGACCTCGATGCCGCGGCCACCGTCGCCCGCTGGCTGGTCGACAACGGGAGTGAAGGCCTCGTGGTGGCCGGCACCACCGGCGAGGTGTCGGTCCTGTCGGACGACGAGAAGATCGCCCTCTGGCGGGCTGTGGTGGAGGCGGTATCGGTGCCTGTCATCGCCGGCGCCGGCAGCAACGACACCGCCCATTCAGTGGAGCTGGCCCGGGCCGCCGAGCAGGCCGGCGTCACCGGGCTGCTGGCCGTCACCCCGTACTACAACCGCCCGTCGCAGGCCGGCATCGAGGCCCACTTCCGGGCCTTCGCCGCCGCCACCCCGCTGCCGGTCATCATCTACGACATCCCCGTTCGCACCGGGCGCAAGATCGCCCACGAGACCCTCGTCCGCCTGGCTCGGGAGGTCCCCAACCTGGTGGGCGTCAAGGACGCTTCCGGCGATCCCGCCGGTTCCGCCCGCCTGCTGGCCGAGGCACCCGCCGGCTTCGAGCTCTACAGCGGGGACGACGGGCTCACCCTTCCCCTGCTGGCCATCGGGGCCGTCGGGCTCATCGGAGTGGCCACCCACTGGGCCGGTAGCCTCCACGGCGACATGATCAACGCCTTCGCCAAGGGTGATGTGGGCGAGGCCCGCCGCATCAACACCGTCCTGATTCCCAGCTTCGCCTTCGAGACCGGCGACGACGCTCCCAACCCCATCCCCTCGAAGGCCATGATGCGCGTCCTCGGCCTGCCCGTGGGCGAGTGCCGCCTCCCGATGGGCCCGGCGCCGGCCGGTTTGGAGGACCGGGCCCGTGCCGTGCTGGCCGGTCTCGGCGCCGGCGCCCCCACACCTGTGCCGGCGCCCCGGTTGCCCCATGCCTGAGCCGGTACGGGTCACCTTCCTCGGCGGCCTCGGCGAGATCGGCCGCAACTGCGCTGCGGTCGAGCTGGGCGGGCGCATCATGCTCCTCGACTGCGGGATCATGTTTCCCGACATCGACATGCCCGGTGTCGACCTCGTCCTCCCCGATTTCACCTGGCTGCGCCAGAACGCCGATCGCGTCGAGGGCTGCATCGTCACCCACGGCCACGAGGACCATGCCGGCGGACTGTCGTTCCTCCTGCGGGACCTGAAGTTCCCGATCTTCGGTTCCGCTCTCACCCTCGGCCTGGCCCGCAGCCGGATCGAGGAGGGGGGCCTGCTCGGCCGCACCAGCTTCAACCCGGTGGCCGACGGTGAGCGCCGCCGCATCGGCCCCTTCGACTGCGAGTTCATCCCCGTCACCCACTCCGTGCCCCACGGGTTCGCCACCGCGTTCCACACCCCGCAGGGCGTGATCCTCCACTCGGGCGACTTCAAGCTCGACCTCACACCCGTCGACGGGCGTCACACCGACCTGGCCCGCATCGGCGCCATCTCCAAGGAGTTCGGCGTCCGGTTGCTCCTGTCGGACTCCACCAACGCCGAGGAGCCGGGCTACACCGACAGCGAGTCGTCGGTGGGCGGCGTGCTGCGGGGGCTGTTCCGCGAGCACCACGACAAGCGGATCATCGTCACCTGCTTCGCCAGCCACATCCACCGCGTGCAGCAGATCGCCGACACGGCGGTGGCCAACGGGCGGATCATCGCCACCCTGGGCCGGTCGATGGGCAAGAACGTGGCCATGGCGCGGCAGTTGGGCCTGCTGCGCATCCCGGACAACTCGCTCATCGACATCGAGAAGGTCGGGGCCATCGATCCTGAGCGGGTCTGCGTGATCTCCACCGGCTCCCAGGGCGAGCCCATGTCGGCGCTGTCGCTGATGGCGGCGGGCGAGAACAAGTGGCTCAAGGTCGGCGACGGCGACCTCATCATCATGAGCAGCCACGCCATCCCTGGCAACGAGGCACCGGTCGGCAAGGTGATCGACGGCCTGCACCGCAAGGGCTGCGAGGTCGTGCACTCGGGGCTGGCCCAGGTGCATGTCAGTGGCCACGCCATGCAGGGCGAGCTCAAGACGCTGCTGTCGGTGGCCCGGCCCGAGTTCTTCATCCCGGTGCACGGCGAGTTCCGCCACATGATCCACCATGCGCGCCTGGCCATGGACATGGGGGTGCCCGAGGCCAACGTGCTCCTGGCCGAGGACGGCGACGTCGTCGAGATCGGAGACGACGGCATCGAGTTCGGCGCGCCGGTGCCGGCCGGGTACCTGTATGTCGACGGGATCGTGGGCGACATCGGCCGGGTTGTGCTCCGCGACCGCAGGGTGCTGTCGGAGGAGGGCGTCGTTGTGGTCATCGTCACCGTCGATGCCAAGAGCGGCGAGATCCTCACCGGCCCCGAGATCATCACCAAGGGGTGGGTCTTCGCGCCCGAGGCCGACGATCTCCTCGAGGAGGCCAAGACCGCGGTGCGCGCCGGCCTGGAGGAGGCCATCTCCTCCAAGGCCCTCGACGTCGAGACCCTCAAGCGCCACGCTCGCTCCGCCCTCGGCAAGTTCGTCAACGAACGCACCCGCCGCCGCCCCATGATCGTCCCCGTGGTGATGGAGGTCTGAGCCTCCGTGGACGTGCCCCGCACCAGGTACGCCCTGACCCCCGACGGGGGACACGTCGCCTACCAGGTCGTCGGCGAGACCGGCCCGGACCTCCTCCTCGTCACCAACTGGTACGAGTGCATCGACCTCATGTGGGAGGAGCCGCGCATCGAGCGGTTC
>DATLEK010000039.1:0-8924 GCA_035525365.1 Acidimicrobiales bacterium | reverse complement strand
CAAAGTTCCTGGCGAATGGTCAGCGGTAGTCCCACGTGACCGCGAACTCCCGGGCGCTCATTTGCCCACCGGAGCCGGCATCAGGCGGGGCGCAGGGACCGCAGTCTCGGGCCAGCGCTTCCGGGAGCGGGCGGACAGCTTGCGGAGGAGGGCGATGGCGCCAGGGTCGTCGTCGCCGGGACGGCCCTCGATGGTGCCGTCCTGGAGCATCTTGATCATGATCTCGCGGCCGATGTCGGTGCGGATGATGGTGAGCGTCCAGTCGTTGAACGCCCCGATGCCACCGGTGGAGATGTCGGCATGCTCGGCGGCGAAGTCCGGGCAGAGCTTGCAGCCCTCGCGGGTCCACGCGTGGCACTCCTTGAGCGGGACCTCGTGGTAGTCGCCGTTGCGCATCCAGATCTGGAACACGCCCTTGATGTTCATCTTCACCATGTCTTGCTTCTTGAGCCCGTACCTGGCCTCGAACAGCTCCTCGAAGATGGCGTCGTCAAAGGTCTTGGAGCAGAGCAGGCCGATGTTGAGCACGAAGCGGCGGGCGGGCTTGCCCGCCTTGCGGACGGTGAGCGCCGGCGGGACAGACGACTGGCAGCTCATGCCCACCAGGGCCAGCTTCTCGGCCCCGCCGGCGACGGCCTCGGCATAGGCCATGGTGTTGGCCGAGTAGGTGTAGCGGCTGCCGGCGGCGGCCAGGATCTCCTCTCGGGTCTTAGCCACCCCGGGGATGGCCTTCCAGCTGGTGCCGTCACCTTCGAGATAGGAGACGAGGGCGGCGTCTATGTAGCCGTGCTCGATGGCCCACAGCAGGATGGCCGACACGAGACCGCCGTCCTGGCCCTTCTGGTGGACCTCGGGGTTGGTGGCCCGGGCCAGGATGATGTCCTTGGAGACGCCGGCCATCTCGTCGGGGGCGCGGGTGCGGCCGAACAGGTGGGCGTCCAGCTCGGGCTCCCAGGAGCGGAAGCGGGGGCAGGCCCGGGTGCACGAGGTACACCCCTTTTCACCGTGCCCGCAGTTGTCCGGGCCCAGCTCCTCCTCGAGATGGAAGGGCCGGTAGACGCCTTCGGTGTCCTTGTAGCCGAGCACGTCGTGGGGGCAGGCGACCACGCAGCCGGCACAGCCGGTGCAGAGGCCGCTGGTCACGACCTCGTCGAAAAGCTCCTTCCATTGTGCCGTCCACCGTTCAGCCATCGGGAAAATCCTAGGTGGCCCTCCCCTCTACTTTCGGCGGCCCACTCACCCGCGTCGACCCTGCGTCAGCGGCTGAGGAGCTGGATGGCCTGGTCGAGGGTCGAGACGGCCATCACCTTCAGCTTCTTGCCCGCCGCCTCTCGGGCCTGCCTCAGCTCATCGGGAGGAACGAGGAACAGGGTTGCGCCGGCGGCCTCCGCGGCCCGCACCTTCTGTGGAACACCGCCCACCGGGCCGACGCCGCCGTTGGCGTCGATGGTGCCGGTGCCGGCGATCTTGCGGCCCCGGGCCAGGTCGCCGTCGTCGGCCAGCTCGAAGACGGTGAGGGCGATCATGAAGCCGGCGGAGGGGCCACCGATCTGCCCCTGGTCCACCTTGACCTGGAAGGGCAGGGTGATGTCGAAGCCCTCGGTGGACACAGAGATCCCGAGGGCCGGCCGGTCCAGCTGCCCGAGCTTCCGCAGCCTCACGTCCTCTTCCCGCACGGCACCGTCTCGCTGGAGGGAGAGGCGCACGATGTCGCCGTCCTTTCCCCCGGCGGTGATGGCGATGAGGTCCGAGGCGAGAGCGATCGGCCGGCCGTCCACGGCCACGATGACGTCGCCGGCCTGAAGCTTCCCGTGGGCAGGACTGCCGGGGACCACTCCGGCGACGCGGGCGCCCTTGCCCGAAAAGCGCACGTCGCGCCCGGCGGCCCGTAGTCCGACGGCGGCGGCCACGCGGGCGCTCTCACCGAAGACCTGGCGTTGGGCCTTCACGTACTGGTTCTCGTCGACGCCCTTGGGGATGACCCGCTGGCGGGGCAGCACGTCCTGGTCACCGTCGAGCCAGGCGCTGAGGGCTTCCACCGGTGTGGGTTGCGACACGGCCACCGTGAGGAAGTAGAGCTGGCCCGACACCTTGTCCCTGGGCTCGCCCTCGAAGGTGACCCGGGACGGCACCGGCTCGGCGGAGCCAGGGCTGATCACCACCAGGGGGAGAGGGACCAGCACGGCTGCGGCGCCGATGACCACGGTGACGGCGATGGAGAGAGTGCTGCGGGGGCGCATGGTGAAGGTGCGGTTCTAGCTGGTCGGCGCGGAGGGGCCGAAGTGCCGGTCGATGGCCTGGCGCAGTTCGGCGCCGCTCATCTCTCCGTTACGCCGTTCCAGGATGCGCCCGCCGGCGGATATGAACACCGTGGTGGGCATCCCCCGCAGGCCATAGGCACGGGCCACCTTGCCCTCCGGGTCGTAGCCGGCGGGGAATGTCACGCCGGTCTCTTCCATGAGCTCTAACGCCGCCCGGCGGCTGTCCTGATGGTCGATGCCCAAAAACGCGACTCGGCCCTTGGTTTCGTCGGCCACGGCCTGGAAGGCAGGCAGCTCCGTGGCACACGGGATGCACCACGCCGCGAAGAAGTTCATGACGACCGGGGTGCCGGACAGTGCGGCAAGGGAGACCGCCGGGGCCCCCTCGCGAACGTTCGCCAGCTCGACGGCAGGAGCGAGGCCACTCGCCTCGGGAAATTCCGTTGGACGGGGTGGCGCATCGGGAGACTCCGATGAGGAGGAGAAGGCGGCGACCATCCCGAGCACCCCGGCGGCGGCCAGCACCAGAGCTGCCCACCACAGCCGGCGACTGCCACGAGGCGACCTCACCGCCGCATGCTACGGGTGCCGTTTCTCGAGCGGTACGCGCCTCACACAACCCGCTGACCCCTTTGACTGAGGGTGTGGACTTCGATCGCCTCTTCGCCTGATGGTCGTGGCCGTCCGGGCCGAGCCCGCTTCCGCATCAGACTGGCGGCGGCTCGATCCGCTCGATCGTCTCGACCCTGTCGATGGAGCGGTCGAAAGAAGCCACCTTGCCGACACCGCTGCTCTCGGCGCAGGCGACGAGGTATGCCTCGGCGAAATCGATCCGCTCGGTCTCGTACACCTCGATTGACCGAAGGATCAGTGCAGGGTCCACGCAGATGATCGAGTCGAAAGCGACAAGCGACCGCACCGCTTGCGCGACTTGTTCCCGTGGTGCTTCGTAGAACGACTCCAACACGTACACGGTCTCCGCCGTGATTACATCGGTGAGCAGCAGCTCTGTTTCGTTCCCGAGGAAGGCGGTGGCGCGCGCCGCCATCCCGGCTGGATCACCGGTCAGATGACGGACAAGGACGTTGGTGTCCACGAACATGCTCAACGGCGTGCTGCCGCTCGATCGGACCTCGTGCGGCGGATCACGTCATCCCAAGCGACGTTGCGCTTCGCCGCCGGAACCCGGATCTTGCCCGCCAGAGTGAGGAACTCCGGTGTGCGGGCCAGCACGGCCCGATTGCCCTCCACCCGGAAGATGACCTCGTCGCCCTCCTTGATGCCAAGCGCATCGCGGACCGCCTTCGGCACGGTCACCTGGCCCTTGGACGTCACCCTTGCCGCAGTGTCCATTTCTTCTCCTTACTTCTACGTTGAAGTAAGGATACCGGATTGGCGCCCGGTTGGCGTCTGGCTCCTCATTCCAGCCCGTCACCTGTGGCCTCATCTTCGGCTAGTTGTGCCTTGAGGGCGGCGATGTCGGCGATCTCCCAGGCCTCTGCCACCTTGCCGTCACGGAGGTGGGTGATAACGGCTTGGTCGATGCGAAAGCAGCGGCCCGTTGCGTCGACACCGGCGAATCTCGCCAGAACCGTGGCATCGACGATCACCACGGCCTGGTAGCGGTCACCGCCGTCACGGGCCTGGGGCGCGTACCGGAGCATCACGGCGGCGGACAGAGCGATGGCGCAGGCGACTACCGGCCAGTCGCCGGGATCGCGTAGCGAGCGGGCCACCGCCTCATCCTCGAGAGCCGCGTAGATGGCCTCCTCCAAGACGACCACGTTGCTCTCGACCGCTTCCAGGCAGAGCATGGAAAGCTCGTCCGCGAGGTGAAGTCGAGCTTCCGGCGCCGCATAAAGCCCGCATCCTTCTGGGGAGCTCAGGCTCCGTACGGCCGGGTGATGATCTCCAGGAGATGGTCGTCGTTGCTGGGGAAGTAGACGCCGCGGCCACCATCGCGGTGGTTGATCTCGCCGGCGTGCTGGCGGCCAGGATCGGCCCAGTGGTCCATCGCTCTTTCCCGCACCCGGGCCAGAATGGCGTCGAACTCGTCCTCGCTGACGAGAAACGCGTAGTGCTGGATGGTGAAGGTCCCCTCGTCGCCGTAGGTGTCGAAGTCGAGATCGACGCCGTTGGCCGTGGACACCTGCCAGAAGTGGCCGAATTGGATCGGCTCGGGCATCCCGAACAGGTCGGCGAACCAGCGAGCCGATTCCTCACCTCGACGAGCTGGGACGATCGTGTGGTTGAGCTCGATGGCCATCATGGGATTCTCCCGCATCGGGGCGCCTGATGACACGCGATGGTCAAGCGGCCTCGTGTAGGAGAATGGACCATGCTGTTCAACCGCCACAAGAACGAACTCGTGTCAGCGGACCACGCACTGCCGGGGCGGGCGCAGGCCCTGCCTGTGCCGGATCGTCACGCCGTTTTGGCTACGCCGATGCGGCCGCCGTTCCCCGAGGGGACCGAGCAGGCGGTGTTCGGGATGGGATGCTTCTGGGGCGCTGAGCGCAAGTTCTGGGAGACGTTGGGCGTGCTCACCACGGCCGTCGGGTACGCCGGCGGCTTCACTCCGAACCCCACCTACGAGGAGACGTGCAGTGGCCGCACGGGCCATACCGAGGCGGTGCTAGTGGTGTTCGATCCGGAGCAGGTCAGCTACGAGGAGCTGCTGCGGATCTTCTGGGAGAACCACGATCCCACCCAGGGCATGCGCCAGGGCAACGACAGGGGCACCCAGTACCGGTCGGCCGTCTACACCTTCGGCCCGGCACAGCTCGCAGCGGCCGAGGCCTCACGGGACATGTACCAGCGGGTGCTGACCGAGGCCGGTCACGGTCAGATCACCTCCGAGATCCGGGACGACCAGCCCTTCTTCTACGCCGAGGCCTACCACCAGCAGTACCTGGCCAAGAACCCCGGCGGCTACTGCGGGATCGGCGGGACCGGCGTCAGCTGCCCCGTGGGCCTGGGCGCGTCGGACGGCTGAGCGCCGGCCGCTCAGGCGGCGGCGTCGATCAGGCCCCAGCGGCTCCGGATGGCCCTGTCCGCCCGCTCGAAGAGGCCGTCCACCAGGATGCCGATAACGAGGATCACGATCATGATGGCCATCAGCCCGGGCGCGTCCGAGACGTCACGGGCGAAGATGAGGTTGGCGCCGAGGGAGGGCTTGCCGGCCAGGTTCACCAGCAGCTCGCCGGCCATGAGGCTGCGCCAGGCGAAGGCCCAGCCCTGCTTGAGGCCGGCGACGAAGGCGGGCAGTGACGCCGGCAGGATCACATGGCGGTACAGGGTGAGTCCGCGGGCCCCGAGCATGCGCCCGGACCTCAGGAGCAGGGGCGGCACGTGGTCGACACCCGAGATGAGCCCGTTGGCGATCGAGGGAGCGGCGCCGAGGACCACGACGAACAGGATGGCCTGCTCGCTCAGCTGGAAGAACAGGATGGCCAGTGGGAACCAGGCGATCGAAGGCATGGTCTGCAGGCCGGTGATCAGTGATCCCACGGCCGTCCGCAGCGGGCGCACCCGGGCCACGGCCAGCCCGATGGCGGAGCCTATGAGGACAGCCAGGGCGTAGCCGGTGACGGCCCGGCGCATGGTGACGCCGACGGCCCTCCAGAACTCCCCGGTGGCGAGCAGGTGCCACAGGTCCGACAGCACCGTGGCCGGGCCGGGGAACACGTACTCGGGCCGCCAGTTCGACCACACCGCCACCTGCCAGATGGTGAGGGCGATGACGGCTGCCGCCAGCTTCGGCCACAGCGACGACCACAGTTGGGCGAGACGGGAAGGGCGGCGCCCCAGGACCTCCTCCAGGGCGTCGAGCCCGGCCAGCTCCTCTTCGAGCTCGTGCTCGTGCCGGTTGATCCCGACGTCAATGGCCATGACGGCGGACCTCTTGACGGAGGCGGTCGGTTATTCCCGAGGCGAAGGTGGCCACCTCGGCCGAGTCGATCCGGCGGGGGCGGGGGATGTCGACGTTGAACTCCGCCGCCACCCGGCCGGGCCGGCTGGTGAGCAGCACGATGCGGTCGCCGAGGCGGCAGGCCTCGCGGACGTTGTGGGTCACGAACACGACGGTGAGGCCGGTGGTGGCCCAGATGCGCTCCAGCTCGTCGTGAAGCAGGTCCCGGGTCATGGCGTCGAGGGCGCCGAAGGGCTCGTCCATCAGCAGAACGTCGGCCTCCTGCGCCAGCGCCCGGGCCAGCGCCACCCGCTGGCGCATGCCTCCCGACAGCTCGTGGGGCCGCTGGTGGCCGTGGCCGCCGAGGTGGACCCGCTCCAGCAGCTCCTCGACGCGGGCGGCGCGCTGGTTGCGGGGGACGCCCTTGAGGCGCAGGGCCAGGGCGATGTTGTCGCCGGCGGTGAGCCACGGGAACAGCGCCGCCTCCTGGAACATCAGGGTGGGCCGGCCCTCGATGTCGACCTCGCCCACGGTGGGGCGGTCAAGGCCGGCGATGAGGTTGAGCATGCTCGACTTGCCGCAGCCCGACGCGCCCACCACGCACAGCAGCTCACCCTTGCGGACCTCGAGCGACACCCGGTCAAGCGCCACCACGGCGTCTGACCCGTGCCCGAAGGCCTTGGACACTGATCGAAGCGCAATCGCCGGCGCGGGCCCGAGCGGGCCGGCGTCCTCGAAATCGACGATGTCGTGGTTGACGAGCGTGGTCATGGGGCGATCTCCTTCTGGCCTGCGGACTTCAGCACTTCGTTGAGCAATGTCAGGTCGTAGATCCCGTCGAGGTCCGGATCCTCCAGCAGCCCCACCTTCTGGGCATGCTTCGCGGAGGTGGCGAGTGACGAGGCGACGGGGTCGTTGGTGAACTCGAGGCTTTTCCAGGCCTCCTGGATCACCTCGTCCTTCAGGCGCTTGGTGGTGATCTTCTCGATGCCGTCGTTGACCAGCTTCTGGGCGCCGGCGGCGTCGCCGTTCACGAACTCGTTGGCCTCGATCTGGCCCTGGAGCAGGCGCCGGACGGTGGCCGGGTGCTTCTCCAGGAACTCGGTGCGCACGATCAGGTGGGTGGTGACGAAACGGCCCTCGGGCCACAGGCTCTTCTCGTCCACCAGGACGGTGCCCCCACCCTCCAACCGGAGCCGGGTGGCCCAGGGTTCAGGCACCCAGGCGCCGTCGATCTCCCCGAGCTTGAAGGTCTCGAGGGTCTGGGCGTTCTCCTGGGGGAGGATCGACACGTCTCCTCCGCCGGTGACCTGGGTCTTCAGCCCCTGCTCACTCAACCAGTGGCGCAGGGCCACGTCCTGGGTCCCGCCCAGCTGGGGGCTGGCGATCCTCTTTCCCTTCAACTGCTCGGCGTCGGTGATGTTCGGCTTTACGACGAGCGCGGCCCCGCCGGATGTGGCTCCCGAGATGATGCGCACGGCCTCGCCCTTGGACTTCACGAAGGCGTTGATGGCCGGGTTGGGCCCGATATAGGTGGCGTCGAGGGCGTCGGAGAACAGCGCCTCGACCGCAGCAGGGCCGGCGTTGAACGTGGAGACCTCGAGCTCGTCCCGTCCCAGGGCTGCCTTGAAGATGCCCTTCTTGACGCCGGCGATGGCGGTGGCGTGGGTGAGGTTGGGGAAGTAACCCAGCCGCAGCGTGGTGGCTTCCTCCTCACCGCCCGGAGCCGCCGTGGTGTCGTCGTCACCACAGGCTCCGGCGACCATGACCAGGAGCAGGGCCAAGGCGGACAGGAGGGTGCGGGTGGAGTAGGAACGGACGAACATGGAGGCTTCTTGATTCCTGACTTAGTTGATCGGATTTATGGAGAATAGGCTCGAGAGCGCAGCCTGTCAACTGATTGTTCCAAAAGTTGATCGGATTACTCAGGAATTGGTAGAGTAGAGGCAATGACCCAGGCGATCGACGTCGAGGTGGGTCCGGGGGCGATCAGTCCGGCGGACCTGGCCGACATAGAGAAGTTCGAGAGAATGCTGGCCCTCTTCGAGAAGGGCGAGCTCGACGAGGACCGGTTCCGCATCTTCCGGCTCGGTAACGGCGTGTACGGCCAGCGCCAGGGCGGGCGCAACCAGATGGTGCGGATCAAGGTGCCCTACGGGTCGCTGCGGCCCGAGCAGCTGGACATGTTCGCCCACGTCTCGGAGAAGTACTCACGGGGTTGGGGCCACATCACCACCCGCCAGAACATCCAGGTCCACTTCGTCCAGCTCGACCGGGTGCCCGAGCTGCTGCGGGACCTGGCATCAGTCGGCCTCACCACCCGCGAGGCCTGCGGCGACACCGTGCGCAACATCGTGGGCTGCCACCTGGCCGGCGCCTGCCCATTCGAAGTAATTGACATCAGCCCCTGGGCCGAGGCCGCCTTCCGCTACTTCCTGCGCAACCCCTACGCCCAGCGCCTGCCCCGCAAGTTCAAGATCAACTTCTCCGGCTGCGCCACCGACTGCGGCCAAGCGATGTTCAACGACATCGGCGTCATCGCCGTTGGCCGGCCGTTGCCCGATGGGAGCGTGGAACCGGGCTTCCGGGTCTTCTTCGCCGGCGGCCTCGGTGCCAACCCGCATCCGGCCCAGGCCCTGGAGGACTTCACCCCCCGAGAGGACCTCATCGTCACCCTCGACGCCCTCCTGCGCACCTTCGACCACTACGGCAACCGCGACAACAAGCTGCGGGCCCGCATGAAGTGGCTGGTC
>DATLEK010000038.1:0-14871 GCA_035525365.1 Acidimicrobiales bacterium | reverse complement strand
AGCAGGCTCCCCGCAAGTTGATCAGTGGCGACGACGTGCGGGCGGCCATCCGGGCGGCGAGGACCATCGACCCCGCGGCAGCCCTCGCCCTTCGTCTGGCGGCGGTGGCCGGCCTGCGGCGCTCGGAGCTGGCGGCCCTGCGGTGGAGCGAGGTCGACGGTGACCGCCTCACCGTCGACAGCAGCGTGGCCATCCGTCGGGAGGAGGGCGCCGATCCCCTCCTCATCGACGCGCCGACCAAGACCGCCAACCAGCGCACCGTCCGCCTCGACCCCGCCACCGTGGCCGAGCTGGCGGAGCTGCGCCGGGAACGAGAGGCGCTCTCGCCCTACCTGTTCTCCCTCGACGAGCACCCGGCACCACCGGCCCGGGTGGGCTGGTGGTGGTCGAGAGCCCGGGACCTGGCCGGCATCGACCGGCGATGGAGGCTTTACGATTTGCGGCACTGGTCGGCGACCATGGCGATCAGCGGCGGCCACGACCGTCCGCACCGTCGCCGGCCGCCTCGGTCACGCCAACGCGGCCATGACCCTCCGGGTCTACGCCCACGCCGTCGACTCCGCTGATGAGGCGCTGGCGCTCGCCCTCGGCGGGGCCCTGGACGGAGCACCCCCTGATGAGCAGAAGCCGACGTGATCACTCCGCCGCCTGTTCGTGACGAGGAGCCACCCGATGACGCCGTCATCGTCGTCCGCGGTGGGCTTCACAGCCTCGATCCTGACCGAGTGCAGGAGGCGTGCGAAGACAGCATGGCTGACTCAGGCTTCTACGGGCTCTCCGTCTTCGCTGCGACCGATGGCGACGTTGTCGCCCTCTGCCACCGAATTGAGCGCCTTCGTAGTCCGGGGCTCCTTTGGACTGCTGGGTGCGGAGTCCTGCGAAGGGAAGGCTTCAGCCTGCTCGCTACCGACGCGGAACCTCACTTCGATGTGGTGCTGGCGGACCTCGAACCCGGTACCATCGAGAAACTGATTCGTTGCTTTCGCTCCATGCCCAATCCGGCGAGGCGGCGATGACAAGGAAGGAAGAGCTGTCATGGTCCGTCAGCTGACCGTGGACTTCAACCGAATGGTCAGGGACGACCTTATCCGGGCCAACGCCCGGCGAGTGGCGCCCGGCACCGATCTCAGCATCGGTGCCACCGTGATCGTCGGCGATGATGATTGGGGAGTCGCACCCGCCGAAGTCGTCGAATACGACGAGGCAACCGGGGCGCTCATTATGAGAGTTCTGGCCGAGCTGCAGCCCGAGGGTTCAGGAGCAATTTCCCGAACAGGCTGAGCGTCGCCCACATCAGAGCTGGCGCTCAGGAACCTTCGCTACTGGGTTCGTCTCCGTCGTCAGCGTCACGGCCGTGAAGCTTGCGGATCGCGTCGGAATCGAAGAACGCTCCGGGCGAGTCGTTGTTGAACGCGTCCAGCGCGTCGGCCAAGCCCCGCAGGTTCGAGGCGAGGGCAGCTACTTCCTGACCCGGTAGCGGCGCCCCGCGCATGCGCCGGCGGGCGAGACCGTTGAAGGCGACGGCAAGCATGTCCTCGGGCTTCAGGCGCTGGCGGCCACCGACCAGGCGGGCGAGGGTGGCGTCGTCGGGTGCCCCCTCCACCGGATCGTCGTGGGGGACGTTGAGGAGCGGAGACACGTGCGCCCAGGGCGCGGCCCGGGCGGCGACGACTGGGAAGTTGGCGGCGTGGCCCCACACCAGCATGAGCAGGTACTCCCACGGCCAACCACCGGAGGTGGCGTCTGGGGTGGCCAGTCCGCCGGCGCCGTCCTCGGGGGGCAGGAGGAAGTAGAGCACCGGAAGGTCGAAGGTGCGGGCCAGGGCTACCAGCTCGTTGGCCGTGAACTGACGCACCCGCTGGCCCGACACCGAACCCTCGGCCTGGGCGACCGTGGCCTGGGTCCAGCGCGCTTCGGTGAAGCGGGTGAGACGCTCGGCCACCTCGGTCTGAGTCAGACGCCGAAGCTCCCGGGCGCGCGTCAGGTTGTGGGCGACGACCTGGCCGGCGCTCCAGGAGTCTGGTTCAGGCTTGGCCTTGGGCACTTGGCTCCTGTCTCAAATCAGTGGTATTTCGAAAAAAAACCAGAGGTGGCACGGCGTTGCCGATCTGACGACACCGAGAGGCACCGGAGCCAACCAGGCGAAGCGGTCCGGAAATTGCCGCCGTGGCCATCCGAGCTGATGTCCCCGTGTTGCACGCGGCATCGACAACGACCACGACAGCGCCGTCTGGGTTGCCGGTGCGGACGCAGCGGCGCCTGCGTCGGGGGTGGGAGCAGGCTCGGAACCTTCATGTCGGGAGAAGGCCACGGCCAGGCCGAGCACCACCATGCGCCCATCCAGGCGGCGGAGCCGACAGCGAGCGTCAACCGATAACCTTTGTCTGTGGATGTTGCCGAGCCGACGCCGCTCCGCGAGCTAGTTGAGTCGCATCGAGAGGCGATCCACGCGGCAGTCGCTCGTCACCATGGCGGCCACATCCGACTTTTCGGTTCAGCAGCTCGAGGCGACGACCGCTTCGACAGTGATGTCGACTTGCTGGTGGACTTCGACGAGGAGAGTTCGCTGTTCGATCTGATCCGCCTTACCCGCGAGCTGGAGCAACTTTAGGGCGACGCGTCGATGTTGTATCGACCGGGGGACTTAAACAGCGTGATCGACGGCTTCTCGCCGAGGCCGTCGATCTTTGACGCGCAGCGATGGAGAGCGGCTCAACGACACCCTGGAGGCAGCCGCCGAGGTCCAGGCGCTCGTGTCGGACGGGCGCCAGACCTGGGACGACGACCGAGTCCGGCGCCTGGCCGTTGAACGACTGCTGGAGATCATCGATGACCGAGCGGCACCTCGGTCGCGCTCGGGAACCAACTGCCGGCCCTGTAGCACGACGTGCTACAGTATGGACCGTGCACCGAGAGATCACCCAACGTGAACTGCGCAACGAGAGCGGCAAGATCATGCGCGAGCTCGACCAGGGCGAGTCGTTCGTCATCACCCGCAACGGCGTGCCTGTCGGGGAACTGGCTCCCCTGCGCCGCCATCGATTCGTCGCCGCCGAGACTGCGGTCGCGCTCTTCAGAGCCGCACCAGCGGTCGACTACCGCCGGTTCCGCGCCGACCTCGACGCTGCTGCAAGTCAGGACGCGATGCCTCGTGGCTGAGCCTGCCCGTGTCGCGCGAGGCCTGCTCGACACCTCCGTCGTGATCGATCTCGAGGCGATCGATGACTCGCACCTTCCCGCCGAAGTCGCAGTAAGCGCTGTGACCATGGCCGAACTGGCCGCTGGTCCGCACGCCACGAGCGATCCCGAGGAGCGTGCACGGAGGCAGGACCGCCTGCAGCGAGCCGAGGCAGCCTTCGATCCGATTCCATTCGACGCCGAAGCGTCGCGGGCGTACGGCCGGGTCTTCGCGTCGGTCCTCGCCGTCGGAAGAAAGGCTCGAGGTGCACGCGCCGTCGACCTGTTGATCGCGGCAACCGCAGTCGCGGCAGAACTTCCGCTCTACACACGCAACGGCGACGACTTCGACGGACTGCGCGATCTTCTGGACGTCATTGTGGTGTAGGGGCAGCCGTCTCGCCAACGCGATAAATGCCGGGTCGCGGCGCTCGGTGGCCAGCGCGATCACATCTTCGAGGGCGGGTCACATCTGCCCCATCCTCAACTATGGCCACAGGGGGGCCGATGACATCGGGTGCACATTCGGCGGCCCCCCCTTTTCCGCGTGCTGGCGCTCGTCGCCAGCGTCGTCGCCTCCACCGCAATCCTGTCGGCCGCGGTTCCCTCGCCGGCCTGGGCCGACCCCACTCCTGATTTCCGCCGGATCCAGTTCCCCGTGGCCGGCGCCACCACCTTCAGCGACGACTTCGGTGACCCCCGCGGCGACGGCCGTTCCCACGAGGGCAACGACCTCATGGGCCAGAAGATGCAACATCTCCTGGCCACGGTGGACGGGACCATCAAGCTGGCCCGCATCGACAGCGCCGGCCTGGCCGGGAACATGCTCACGCTCGTAGACGACGAGGGCTGGCGGTACAACTACATCCACCTCAACAACGACAGCCCCGGCACGGACGACAACCTGAACCCGCCCGAGTTCGTGTTCCCCGCCGGGATCCGCGCCGGGGTGCGGGTCAAGGCCGGCCAGCACCTGTCTTTCCTCGGCGACAGCGGCAACGCCGAGGACACCGCCCCCCACCTGCACTTCGAGATCCGTCGCCCCGACGGCACCGCGCTCAACCCCTGGACCAGCCTGCGCCTGGCTCAGGGCCTGCCCGCCGGCACCCGCTGCGGCTACGGCATCAACCCGCCGGCCAAGGCCGTGCCCGCCGCCGGCGCCGGCTACTGGGTGCTGGCCGCCGACGGCGGCGTCTTCTCCTTCGGTGCAGCCAGGTTCCACGGCTCCACCGGCGCCATCAAGCTCAACAAGCCCATCGTCGGCATGGCCGCCACCCCGGCCGGCGACGGCTACTGGCTGGTGGCCACCGACGGCGGCGTGTTCGCCTTCGGCGCCGCCTCCTTCCACGGCTCCACCGGCGCCATCAAGCTCAACAAGCCCATCGTGGCCATGGCCCCGACCCCCAGCGGCAAGGGCTACTGGCTCGTCGCCTCCGACGGCGGCGTGTTCGCCTTCGGTGACGCCACCTTCCTCGGCTCCACCGGTGCCATCAGCCTGAACAAGCCGATCGTGGCCATGTCGGCCACCCCCGCCGGCGCCGGTTACCGGCTCATCGCCACCGACGGTGGGGTCTTCGCATTCGGCGACGCCCTCTTCGCCGGCTCCACCCCCGGCCTCGGAATCACGACGACGATCGTGTCGGCCGCCACCACGCCCACCGGCGCCGGCTACTGGATGCTGGCCGCCGACGGCGGGGTCTTCAACTTCGGCGACGCCACCTTCAAGGGCTCGGCCCCCGGCACCGGGCTGTGCCGCTGGCCCGCCGGGATCCGCCTCGTGGCCACCGCCACCGGCGCCGGCTACTGGGTACAGGGGGGCGACGGCCAGATCCTGACCTTCGGCGACGCTCCCTGGCACGGCAGCCTGGCCGCCGCCGGGATCAAGCCCAACTCCGTCATCATCGACATGGCCGCCGTCACCCGGCGACCCGCGGCCTGAGCGGGCGGGGCCACCACCCACCCCTAACATCTCCGGGTGCCGGCGCCGCAGCGGACCCCGCCCGGGCCGGGTCAGGAGTCGGTCTGGGACTACCCGCGCCCCCCGCGGGTGGAAGAGGTGAGCAGCCAGGTCGAGGTCATCTTCGCCGCCAACACCATCGCCATAACCCTCAACCCTCTACGTGTACTAGAGACAAGTCACCCCCCGGTGTACTACCTGCCACCGGGCAGCTTCATCCCCAGCTGCGTAGAGCCCAGCGGGCGGACCAGCTTCTGTGAGTTCAAGGGCACGGCCACCTATCTGAGGGTGGTGGTGGGGAAGAACCGGGCGACCGACGCCGCCTGGCGCTACGACGACCCCTCGCCAGGCTACGAATCGCTGGCCGGACATGTGGCCTTCTACCCCGGCCTGATGGACGTGTGCCTGGTCGACGGCGAGTACGTGACGCCCCAGCCCGGCGGCTTCTACGGGGGCTGGGTCACCTCCAGGATCGTGGGCCCTTTCAAGGGTGATCCAGGTACAGAGGGCTGGTAGCAGAGGGGGGCCGAATCGCGGCTGTTGTAGGCCTTCTCAAGGCAACCGCTCTCCGTGACGATGCCCTTGATCGTGACTAGTGAGAAAGAGCTAACGGCCGGCGCATCGGTGCCGAAGAGCAGCTTGATGTTCACGTCCACAAACCCATCCAGCCAGCGTCGAACCAGCATGGTCTTCACCTGGCTGGTCACCCTGCTGGCCGCCCTCGTCGGCTTCAGTGCGCCGGCAGCGGCGGCTCACTACCCCCTCGCACCCCTCACCAACCCGGCCGGCGTCGCCATCTGCGACGTCATCGGCGACGTGAACCCGGGACAGGCCGACATCGCCTGCGACGCAGCTGGCGCCTCCGCCTACATCGGCTCGGATGGGACAACCATCACGGCCGGGCTGGTCCTGACCCGTGACCCCCGTGCCACCGGCACCGAGGCCCCGCTCGAGGGCTTCACCTGGCAGGTCGCCATCGGTGTAGGCGGTGCGCAGGTGGCCACCATGGGCATCAGCGGCAAGGGTACGAACAACACCGACTTCCTGTACGTCATGTGCTCCGGAAAGAAGACGACGCCGCACTACACGGTCAACGCCACCCAGGCCCTCGCCAACGGCACCATCGCCGTCACCTCCACCGGCTCGTATTTCCTCCTCACCTTCAACGTCCCCCTCTCCGCCCTGGCGCCATGTGGCGTCATCTCTTCCACCGGCGTCCAGCTCTTCTTCGGCACCTCACAGGCCAACGAGCTGGACGTCATCAACAAGGACTACTTCACCGGGACCGGTCTGAACTTCACCGTCGTCCCACCCATCAGCTTCGGCGGCACGCTGGATCTGACCAAGACGGCGACGGCGGTCAGCGGTCCCAACCCGCCCGTGCTGGGGCAGACGACCACCTACGACCTGGTGGTCACGGCCAAGAACCCCAGCGCCTACGCCCTCAGTGGCGTGAGCGTCACCGACACCCTTCCGGACTGGGTGGCCATCCAGTCCCCTCTCACGGCATCGGTCGACACGGCGTCGGCCACGGGCCAGACCGTGACCTGGAGCGGCTTCGGCCTGGTGGCCGGCGCCAGCGAGACCCTCACCATCCCTGTCAGCGTCACTCCGACCGCCACCGACGTGGGGTCGGCCATGCTGCTCAACCCGGGCGCCAGCGGCACGGCCACGCGGGTGGCCGGTAGCGGCACCGTCTCCGACACCAGCGAGCCGGTGAGCACGGCGACGGTCCTCGGCCCCCGCCTGGGCGTCACCAAGACCGTCTCGCCCTCCACCGTCGGCCCGGGCGACGTCGTCACCTACACCGTCACCCTGTCGAGCACGGGCACGTCGGCGGCCACCGTCACGTCCGTTGTCGACACCCTTCCCACCGGCTTCACCTTCGTGGCCGGCTCCACCACCGGGACCCTCCTCGGGGCCTCCGCGCCCACAGTCGCCTTGCCCAACGTGACCTGGACGGGGTCCTTCGCAATCCCCGCCGGCGAGAGCCGCACCCTCGTCTTCCGGGTGGTTGCCGCCTCCGCTCCTGGCACCTACGACAACGTCGTGCAGGCCACCGCCGAACAGCTAAGCACCGCCTCGACCGGCCCCACCGCCACTGTCACCGTCGTGCCCAAGGCCGATCTGTCGATCACCAAGACCGATGCCCCTGACCCCGTCATGGCCGGGGACAACCTCACCTACACGATCGTGGTGAGCAACGCCGGCCCCTCGCCGGCCACCGGCGTCACGGTCACGGACACGCTGCCCGACGGGGTGACGTTCGTGCCGGCCTCCTCCACGGCCGGCTGCACCCTCTTGGGCTCCACCGTCTCCTGCCTGGTCGGGACGGTGAACGTCGGCTCGCCCGCCACCGTCACCATCGTCGTCACCACGCTGACGGCGGGGGCCCTGACGAACACCGCCAGTGTCGGCGCCGACACCGTCGACCCCAACGCCGGCAACAACTCCTCCACCGCCACCACCAACGTCAACCCCACGACGGCCAACCTGTCGGTCACCAAGACGGCCTCGCCGGCGACGGCGGTGGCGGGTGAGAACCTCACCTACGCCCTTGCCGTGAGCAACGCCGGGCCGGGAACGGCGCCCAACGTGCGGGTCACCGACGTGCTGCCGGCGGGGCTCACCTTCGTGTCGGCCACCGACCCGGGCTGCAGCTACGACTCCACCATTCGGACGCTGACCTGCACGGCGGCGACGCTGGCCCCAGGGTTCTCCACCAGCTTCAGCGTGGTGACCACGGTCGACCCGGCCCAGACCGCCAGCCTGTCCAACACGGCCACGGTCAGCTCCGCCATCCCCGACCCGGTCGCCGCCGGCGACCGCGTCACCCTCGTCACCCCCGTGGTGGCCAGTGCCGACGTCTCGGTGACCCTGTCCGACGCGCCCGATCCCGTCACCGCCGGCGGCTCGCTGGTCTACGGGCTGACGGTGCGCAACGCCGGCCCGTCCAACGCCGCCACCGTGGTCGTGACCGACACGCTGCCTCCCGAGGTCACCTTCGTGAGCGCTCCCGACTGCACCTACAACCCGGCCACCACCACCGTGAGGTGCGCCGCCGGCACGCTGGCGCCCGGCGGCTCCGCCTCCTTCGCCGTGACGGTGCAGGTCGGGCCCGGCGTCACCGGCACCATCAGGGACACCGCCACCGTCACCACCACCACCACCGACTCCAACTCCGCCAACGACACCGACACCGAGATCACCACCGTCGCCGTGATCGCCGACCTCGCCGCCATCAAGGTGGCCGGCGTACCCACGGCGACACCCGGCGGGACGCTCACCTACACCCTTGGGGTCACCAACGCCGGCCCCTCGACGGCCACGAACGTGCAGATCACCGACGCGCTGCCCGCCGAGCTGGCCTTCGTGAGCGCCGCTGGTTGCACCTACGCCGCCATTTCCCACACCCTCACCTGCTCCGTCGGGAATGTGGCCGTCGGGCCGGGCCCGACCCGGACCGTCGTGACCACGGTCGACCCGGCGGCGACCGGGTCGGTCACCAACACCGCCTCCGCATCGTCAGCCGCCGCCGTCGACCTCAACTCGACGAACAACGCGGCCACGGCCGTCGTGGCCCTCACGCCGTCTGCGGACCTGGTCGCCAGCGTGTCCGCCACCCCCGATCCCGTGACCGCCGGCCAGGCGCTGTCGGTGGTCGCCGGCGTCACCAACGCCGGGCCGTCCACCGCTACCACGGTGGTGGTGGCCACCACCCTGCCCACGGCGCTCACGCCCGCCTTCCTCCCCGCCGGCTGCACCTTCTCTGCTCCCACCGTCACCTGCACACGGGCGAGCCTCGCTCCCGGCGGTGGACCCGTCACCTTCACCATTCCCACCACCGTTGCCGCCGGGGCCCCTGCCGGCAGCACGTTGAGCCTTGCCACCGCGGTCACCTCGGCCACGGCCGACCCGGCGGCGAACAACAACAGGGCCTCCACCAGTGTCACCGTGCGGAGCGACAACGACCTGTCGGTCACGCTGGCCGACTCGCCCGACCCCGTCGTGGCGGGAGCGCTCCTCACCTACACGGCCACGGCGACCAACACCGGGCCCTCGACGGCCACCGGCGTCGAAGTGACGCTCACCATCCCGCCGGGCGTGACGCTGGCCCCCGCCTCCGTCCCGACCGGTTGCAGCTACGCCGGCGGGCCCCGCCTGCTCACCTGCACGCTCGGGACCCGCGCCACAGGGTCGGCACCCCCTGTCCTCGTGGTGGTGTCGGTCGATCCGGCCACGACGTCGGTGTTGAGCGCCACCGCCACCGTGAGGTCCATTTCTCCGGATTCGGTTCCCGACAACAACACCGACACCGCGACCACCACGGTGACCACCTCGGCCAACCTGTCCCTCGCCAAGGTCGCCACCCCATCGCCGGTCGTCCCCGGCACCGACCTCACCTACGACCTCGTCGTCACCAACAACGGACCGTCCACGGCCACGGGCGTAACCGTCACCGACGTGCTGCCGGTGTCGCTGAGCGCACCCCGGACGCCCCTGCCCACCGGCTGCGGCTACGACCCCACCACGTCGACGCTCAGCTGCGTCGTGGCCACCCTCGCCCCGGGCACCACCGCGACCCGCACGTTCGTGGTGACGGTCGACCCCGCCACCACCACGTCGGTGTTCAACACGGCCACGGTGACTTCCGCGGTTCCGGACCCGACGGCGGGTGACAACGTAGCCAGAGCCAGGACGCCGGTGGCACCCTCCGCCGACCTGGCCGCGAGCGTCTCGGCCACCCCGGACCCGGCCACGGCGGGCCTGTCCCTCTCGGTGGTGGCCGGCGTGACCAACGCGGGACCGTCGACGGCCAACGCCGTGGTGGTCGCCACCACCCTGCCCGCCGCGCTCACCCCGGGCACCCTCCCCGCCGGCTGCACGTTCGCCGCCCCCACCCTGACCTGTGTCGTCGGGACCCTGGCCCCTGGCGGCGCCCCCGTGACGTTCACCACCCCCACCACGGTCGCGCCGGCGACGCCGGCGGGCACGACGCTGGCACTCACGACGGTCGTCGGCTCCACCACGGTTGACCCCGTGGTCCCCAACAACACGGCAACGGCCGCCGTTCCGGTCCTGGCCGTCACCGACCTCGCCATCACCAAAACGGCGAACCCGTCGCCCGTAACTGCCGGGACCGCGCTCACCTACACGATCACCGTCACCAACAACGGGCCGTCCACGGCCAGCGACGTCGACGTCACCGATGTCCTGCCCGCAGCCCTGAGCGCCCCGCAGGCGCCTCTTCCCGCCGGGTGCACCTACGCCGCCGGCACCCACACGGTGACGTGCCGCCTCACCGGTCTGGCGCCGGGAGCCAGCACGACCCGCACCATTGTCGCCACCGTCGACGCCACCTTCGTGGGAGCCATCGCCAACACCGCCAGCGTTTTGCCCCTTGCCGGGAGCGCCACCGACCCCGTCCTCGCCGACAACACCTCAACGGCCGGCGTGAACGCGGTGGCGCCGGTGGTCGTGCCCCCGCGCCCTCAGCCGTCGGCCGACCTGGAGGTCGACATCTCAGCCACGCCGGACCCGGTGACCGCCGGCCAGCCGCTGGACGTGGTGGTCGGCGTGACCAATAACGGCCCGGACACCGCCACTTCGGTGGTCGTCTCCGTCGCCCTGCCGACCTCGCTGACGCCGGGTGAACTGCCGTCCGGCTGCACCTACGAAGCGGCTCCGGACCGGGTGGTGCGATGCAGCACCGCCAGCCTGGCGCCCCACCAGACGGCGAGGTTCTCCGTGGCGGTCCACGGCCCCGGATCGGCCAGCTTCGCCTTCTTCGCAGTGGTGGCCCCGGGCACCCCGGCCGGTACCGTCCTCAGCCTCCTCGCCTCGGTGGTCTCCGCCGTCTTCGATCCGGTGGCGGCCAACAATCAGGCCACCGCTCAGGTCACCGTGGCCGGCGCCGGCGTGCTCTCGCCGGTGACAAGCCCGGCCCCGTCCGCCATCACCACCGACCCCGTCACGGCGGCCGCGCCGGCCACCACCGACCCCGTCACCTCGGCGGCGCCGGCCACCACGGGGCCCACCGGGGTGTCGACCGTCTTCGCAGTGGCCCCCGCCCAGGTCGAGACCCAGGTGCTGCCATCGGTGCTGACCTCCCCGGCCCGCTCCTCGTCGGTTGAGATCGTGGGCGGTCCGGCGGCGCTGGCGACGGCCACGACGCCGGCCGTCACCGTCGTGACCCGGTCGGCGGCGGCGGGTGTCGGCGGGACCGGGGCGCTTGCCGTCACCGGCGCCCCGTCGCTGACGATGGCGACTTGGGGGCTGTCGTTGATCGGCGTCGGCCTCGTCCTCAGGGTCGGGAACCGCCGGCGCCGCAAGGCTGCCGTGCCGGCGCCCGCCCCCGCCCGCCCCAAGTTCGTCCTCTGAGCCGCCCTCCCCGGCGGCCGTGCCACTCAACCCGGGAAGCTGATCACCGATCGGGTCACCTCGCCGGCCCGGAGGGCCGCGAGAGCGTCGTCGACCTCGTCCAGGGTGATGGTGCGCGACACCAGTGCGGCCAGCTCCAGCTCGCCTCTGCGGTAGAGTTCGACCAGGACGGGCACGTCCTCCAGGACGTTGGACGAGCCGTACCAGCACCCGGTGATGGTCTTGGCCGCCAGGACGACGCCGAAGAACGCCGGTAGGTTCAACATGGTGTCCATCCGGGGGATCCCGACGAGCACCGTCTGGCCCCCCCGGCGGGTCATGGTGACGGCCTGGTCGATGGTGCGGGGGAGCCCGATCACCTCGAACACCACGTCGCCACCCCGCTGGCCCGTGAGCCGCATCACGGCCGATACGGGGTCGCCGGCGCCCGCATCCACCGTGGTCGTGGCCCCGAAGCGCTCGGCCAGCTCCAGCTTGGCCGGGTTGGTGTCGACGGCGATGATGCGCCCGGCGCCGGCGATGCGCGCCCCCTGCACGACGTTGAGGCCGACACCCCCACAGCCGAGGACCACGACGGTGTCCCCCTGGGCGATGTCGGCGGTCCTGGTGGCCGCCCCCACCCCGGTGAGCACGCCGCAACCCAGCAGGGCGGCGATCCCGAGGTCGAGGTCGTCGTCCACCTTCACCACGCCGCACTCCGGCACCACCGTCACGTCGGCGAAGGTGCCGGCGGCCGACATCTGGTGCAGGGGCGCCCCCCTCGACCGGAGACGGGTGGTGCCGTCGAGCAGGCCGCCGGAGGCGATGGCGGCATTCGCCCGCTCGCACAGGTGACCCTGGCGCCGGAGGCAGAAGAAGCACCGGCCGCACTGAGGAACCCAGGAGATGATGACCCGGTCGCCGGCCTTCACCCGGCTGACGCCCTCGCCCACCTCCTCCACCACACCCGCCCCCTCGTGGCCGAGCACGATGGGCATCGGCGCCATGAGCGTGCCGTCGCACATCGACAGGTCCGAGTGGCAGACGCCGGCGGCCACCATCCGCACCTTCACCTCGCCGGCGTGGGGCGCCTCCACCTCCACGTCGTCACGGATCTCGAGGGGCCGCCCCACTTCGGAGAGCACAGCGGCACGGGGCATGGCGGCGGAGGCTACCGAGCCGGGCCCAAGTCCGGCCGCCGAGCTGCTGGCGCAGTCGGACCACTGGTGCTCCTGCGACTCGGCGCCGTCGGACCATGTGCTCCTGCGACCCGCGACGACGAGCCGGGGCCACGCCGAAGAGCTACCGCGGTACGGGGTCCTCCCGCTCCGCCTTCTTGACGGCGTAGGCCAGCACGATGGCCGGAGCGAGGGTGACGGTGGTGGCCAGCAGGCAGACAGTGACCACAGTGGTGATCAACACCGTGAACTCAGTGGTCGCGCCGACGACGAAGGCCACGATGGCCGCCAGCATCAGCGTGTATCCGATCCGCTTGCCGGCGCCGGCCAGCCGCGCCCACTTGGCCCGTTGTGCCCTCACCGGATCGTCCATCACGCCCACAACTCTGCCTCGCCAGCCCGGCACCGGGGGTTTTGTCGGTAAAAACGTAGCGGAGCGGCTTTGGTGGCAAGAACCGTCGCTATTCGACGGTTCTTGCCACAGAACGCGCCCGGCGGGGTCAGCGGGGCCGGCGGGCGGCTTCGAGGAGGGAGGCGATGCGGCGGGGGAGGTCGTAGAGGGAGAACCGCCGGCGGGCGACGGCCTGGTTGTGGTCGAGGAGGTACGGCGCCGGCCGGCGCAGCCACTTGTCCAGGGGGGAAGGGTCCCCGGCGGGGAACCAGCGGAAGCCGAAGGCGGCCAGCTCCTGGAGGACGGGGTAGCCGGCGACGGCGAGGGGCCGGCGATAGAGGGCGGCCTCGATGACGGGGTTCCCGAAGCCCTCCCAGTGGGACGGGAAGACGACGGCGTCGCAGGCGGCATAGGCGTCGGCAACAGTGAGACCCAGTTCCTCCAGCCGCCCGTGGTGCACGGGGACGCCTGCGCCGGCGAGCACCCTCTCCAACTGAGGCCCGTAGCCGTCCTCGGCCGGGCCGAGCAGCCAGTAGGTGGCGTCGAGGGCCTCGGCCAGAGCGACCGCCTCGGGCACCCCCTTCCGCTCCAACGCCCGGCTGGGGTGCACCACCAGCCGCTCACCAACGGCGACGCCGAGGAGCGCCCGCGTGTACTCCCGCCGCCCAGCCGGCGGCCGCGGATGGAACGAGTTGCGGATGGTGGTGGCCGGGATACCGCGCTCCGCCAGCTCCCGCCGGCTCAGGTCGTTGATGGTGACGTGGAGCCAGGCCGGGTCGTTCGGCGGTACCGCCGAAGCCGGGAACTGCGGCCGCTGCCACGCCAGGTCGTGGTGGTGCAGGACGGCCGGCCGCCCGGCCAGCACCTCGGCCACGACCTCGCCTGCGACCTTGTTGAGGGGCAACGAGCACAGGTTCTCGACCACCACCAGATCGGCGCCGGCCAAAGCCGCCTCGACCTCCGCCCGCAACTGCGCCCCGCAAACACCCGCCCCGGCCCCGGCCGCCAGCCCGGGCACGATCACGTCGGCGGTACCCGAGCCGGCGACCGTCCGCACGTCGAAGCCCAGCCGGCGCAGCGCCCACGCCCACTTCGCCGCCTCCACCGACACGCCGTCCGGGCCACCGAGGCGGTAGGACACGATGGCGGCGACCCGGCCCCTGAACGTGAAGCGCATTGCCCGCTGACGGTAGCGTCGAAGGCCGATGACCAAGCGCGCCTTCATCACCGGGATCACGGGCCAGGACGGCTCCTACCTCGCCGAACTCCTCCTCGACCAGGGCTACGAGGTGATCGGGATGGCCCGTCGCTCCAGCACCGTGAGCTTCGAGCGGATCGCCCACATCCAGGACCGCATCACCCTGGTGTCGGGCGACCTGCTCGACGAGGTCTCCATGATCCACCTGCTCCGGGAGCACCGCCCCCACGAGCTGTACAACCTGGCCGCCCAGTCGTTCGTGCCCGCTTCCTGGGAACAGCCGGTGCTCACCGGCGAATGCACCGCCATCGGTGTCACACGACTACTTGACGCAATTCGCGTCGTGGACCCGTCGATCCGCTTCTACCAAGCGTCGTCGTCGGAGATGTTCGGCAAGGTGCAGGAGACGCCGCAGCGCGAGACCACTCCGTTCCACCCACGCAGCCCGTACGGCGTGGCCAAGGTCTACGGCCACTGGATCACCGTCAACTACCGGGAGTCCTACGGCCTGCACGCCTCCAGCGGCATGCTCTTCAACCACGAGTCGCCCCGCCGGGGGCTCGAGTTCGTCACCCGCAAGATCAGCAACGGCGTGGCCCGCATCCATCAC
>DATLEK010000025.1:0-8475 GCA_035525365.1 Acidimicrobiales bacterium | reverse complement strand
GGGGTACTCCTTGCTGCCGGCGGCGTCGCGCGCCGCCGAGCTGCCACACGCGATCACCCAGTCGCCGGGCTTGCAGCCGACGGGGTCGACCGCCACCTGCTTGCTTCCCGACCGCTCCTGGACGACCAGCAGCCGGTGGCTTTCGAGGCCGCCGATGCGGGCGGTGGCGACCAGCGTCCCTTCTACGCGGAAGATCTTCAACGCAGGGCTCCGTTCGGTAGCGCTCGGGGTGGGAGCGAGCTGGGCGGGCCGTCGCCCTCGGCCTCGACCAGTTCCAGGCGCGACTGGCCCCGCGCTCGCACGAACCCCTGGGCGACGAGGCCAGAAGGTCCGGCCGCACCCGCATACCGGGCCTCGATGGCCGCGGCCAGGCGGCGCGCCCGTGCTTGCGCGCTGGCGCTGGCGCCCGGGATGCGCTCGTCGTAGTCGACGTGCACGAGCACCGGCACCGCAAGTCCGTGCGGCGCGTTCGTCCTCCGGAGGATGGCGATGCCGACGTCGAGGTCGACGGCACCTTCTTCGAGCGTGCGCATCTGCGCCTGGAAGGCGAGGTTCCGCAGCTGAAGGTCGTCGATGGCATCGCCGGCCACGACCAGCTTCTCGGTGTGGCCGGGATCCACGTAGCTTCCGCCGTTCCAGCTGCGAACGGCGTCGACCTGGCCGATGTTGTTCTTCAGCAGGTAGCCGCAGAGCCAGCGCATGCCCTCGGTCGCAGCGTCGGCCGCGTCCACGCCGGCGCAGTCGGCGACCGCCTGGCGGATGACCTCCTTGGCCGCCTCACGCTCGTGGCTCGCAGTCTGCTCGTAGAGCGTGGCACTGGAGACGAAGCGGTCCACGTCCACCCCACCGGCGGCGTCGGGAACGTGGACGCGGATGGCGTCGGTGTCGGTGTCCACCCCGACGAGCAGCGTGTCCACCCCCGCCCCGCAGCAGTGGGTGGACTCGACGGCTCCCTCGAACTCCTGGAGCCGTTCCAGCAGGGCGGTGGCGGCGCGCACCTCGTCACTGCCGTGCGCGGCACAGCCTTGGTGGCGTGGGTCGACGCTGCTGAAGTGGTAGAGCCCGATCTTCAGGTAGCGGGTGGGCTCGCTGGCGTCGTTCGGCCAGCCCTCCCGCCAGCGCCGCAGCTCCACCGCTTCCCACCGGTGCAGCGCGTCCTCGACTTCGAACATGGCGCCGGCGTAGGAGTCGTGCCACACCACGACCGCGGATGGCACCCGCAAGATGAAATCCACCGCCCCGCCGAGGCGCCCGTCGGCGCAGGCGGTGATGTCGACGGCGTGGAAGCCGAAACGCCGGATCAACACCTCGATGCTCTCGCCCTCGTCGACCAGCGCGAGGAGGTTCCGGTCGAACTCGCGCTCCACCAGGTTGCGGAAGGTGCCGAGCACGCAGCGGGCGTGGATGCGAGCAAGGTCCAGCGGCGTGCTCCAGGACGACTCGAGCTCGGCCGCCGGGATGTCGACCCCCAGCGAGTTGGCGATCTCGCGATGCGCCTGCTCGGAAAAGCCGTCGTCGAATTGGCGCGGTGCCAGCCGGCGCAGGACGGGTTCGATGAGCGCGAAGGCGGCCGCTATCTCCTCGGCTCGCTGCTTCAGGGCGGCGCTGAGCGCCGGCTCGGCCAGCGGATGCCCGCCGTCCGGGAGGCTGAAACCGAACCCCTCGTTCCGGGCCGGCTGGCCCGGGGGGGATGTCACCGTGGCCACCGCGCCCGGGCGCGACCAGGTCGCCGCGTGGTCCCACGGAGCGAGCCAGCGTCCGTCGTGCTGGAGTAGGGACTTCATCCCTGCGCTCCGCCGGAGAGGGTGACCCTTGCCGCCGCCTTCTGGCTCCAGCCGGAGAGGCCGGTGACGTTCTGGGTCTGGCGCGGCCCGCCGGGCGTGGCCAGGGCCTGGAACTTGACCGCGCCGGCCCAACCGTGGGGCTTGCCGCCGCGCTCGGTGGGGTTGCGACCGGCGGCGATGTAGCCCTCGGTGCCGGTGACCACGTCGTGGGCCGTCCAGGCGGCGGCGGCACCGGTGATCGTGCGGCCGTCCGTACGCCCTTCGCCCGTGACCTCCCGTTGCTCGGCCTCACGGTTCGCCCGGGGCCGGAACATGAACTCGTTGTTGCCGGTCACCATGCCTTCGCCGACGGCGAACGAGCCGGTGATGGAGCCGGGCACGCTGGACGCGGGCGGCGCCGCGTCACCGGTCTCCTGCGTGGCGGCGTCGTCGCTCTTCCCGCCTGCCAAGCGCCGGGCCAGGGCCACCGGGAAGGCCTGCGCGCCGGCCCAGTCGTCCGCCGCCGGCTCCGCCGGCCGCATGTCGCGGTAGTAGGAGGTCCCGGTGACATCCCGGCCGTTGCCGCGCTCGGTGCCGGTGACCGCCTGGGCCTGCATGGGGACATCGCCGGTCACGGCCACACCTTCCGCCCTGGACTCGCGGCGCTGCGCCCCGAAGTCACCCTCGTCGGGCGTGGTGGACGGCCCGTGGTAGGGCGTGCCGGTCATCGGGCGCCAGATACCCGGCTCGTCGCCGGTGACGTTGGAACGGTGCTCCACGCTGGGACCGGTGACGTCCTGGCCCCCCCAGGTCCGCGCCACGCTCACCTTGCCGCCGGTAGCCGGGTCCAGACGCGCCCGGTTGAGGTGCGCGGCGGGTGCCGTTCCGCCACCAGTGCCGGCGCACTCGGTGGAGTAGGAGGAGAGGCCCTGATACTGGGCGCCGGTGATCGGCCGGCAGGCGCCGGCCTCGTTCCCGGTGACGCGCCCGCTGCGGCCGACGGCCGTGCCGGTGACGGCCCACCCGCCGTCGGTGGTCTCCAGCGGGTGCCACGGCCCGTCGCCGTCGGAGCCCACCATCCCAGGCTTTGGCATCAGGCTGGTGCCGACGGCGGACGCGCCGTGCGGGTCGGCCCGGCGCGGGAACTGCGCCGGACGGTAGGTGCCGTCGCTGCGTGGGGTCAGGTCGTCGTCGAGCTTCTGGTCGGCTTCGCCGGTGATGGAGATGTGCTCGCCGAAATCGTCGCCGGTGACGGCCACCTTGTTGCGAACCGTGGTCCCCGAGACGACGCCGCCCTTGGCCGTGCGCGCCAGCCCGACCTTCCGCCCGGCCCCGGGCGCAGGGGGCGGGCCGTCGGCCGCGACGTACTGCGAGCCCGACACCGGGAGCGCGGCGCCGGCTTCGTCACCCGTGACCCGCAGGCCCGGACCGATCCGCAGCCCGGTCACCTGTTGTCCGCCGTGGGTGGGCGACACGATGACCTTGGGCGGGTGCGTGACCCGGCCCTCGCGCTGGGGCCCACTCATCCCTGCGCTGCCGAAACGGCTCGCCTCGGCGCGCCGAGCCTGGGCCTGCTGCCGACCCGGGACGGCGCCATTGAGATGGGTGCCCTCGGCGGCGGGCGGCGCGCCCACACCGGCTGCAGCCGCCGTCTGGCCGGCGCCTGCGGTAAGGGCCTGCTTGCCCTGGGACATCTGGCGGCGGCGCTCCTTGGAAAGGGTGCGGCCGAGGTGGGCGTCGGCCACGGCGTCGGTCGCGACTTTCGCCCCGCTCGGAGCCCTCTTCGCGTCACTCAGGGCGCCTTGACCGTTGGGAGCGGTGGGTGGCGCGCCCACACCGGCTGCAGCCGCCGTCCGGCCGGCGCCTGCGGTGAGGGCCTGCTTGCCCTGGGACATCTGGCGGCGTCGCTCCTGCGAAAGGGTGCGGCCGAGGTGGGCGTCGGCTACGGCGTCGGTCGCGACTTTCGCCCCGCCCGGAGCGCCTTGCGCGCCGTTCGGCGGGCCTTGACCGTTGGGAGCGGCGGCGGGTGCCCCGGCGCCGTTTTTGACTGCCAGGTTCTCCGCCCCGGGCGGCGGGCCGGCGCCTGTGAGCGCCTGCTTGCCCTGGGACATCTGGCGGCGTCGCGCCCTTGCCGCGGCGACGCCGTCACGCGCACCATGTCGGAGCTCGGCCAGGTCCGCGCTGTCGGCGGTCTGGACCGCGTACATTCCCATTTCTCAGCGGGCTCCACCGCGATAGACGATGAAGGCCCGCGTTCCGGCGCCGGCTGCAGCAGCCGTCCGGTCACCGCCGCCGTTCAGCGCCTGCTTGCCCTGGGACATCTGGCGGCGTCGCTGCATGGAGAGGGCGCGGCCGAGGCGGGCGGCGGCCACGCCGTTGATCGCAACCGGCGTCTCCGCCGGAGCCGGCGCGCCGCTCAGCGCGCATTGACCGCCGGATGGGGCGGGAAGCGTGGCGTCTCCCGCAGCTGCGGCAGCACGAAGCTCGGGCCCCCGGAACCCGGTGCGCAGGCGGGCGAGCGCCGGAGCCGACTGGCCGGCGGCGAGTGCCCGGCGCCGCGACACCGCCGCAGCGCGGCCGTTCCGGGCAGCATCTCGGAGCGCGGCCAGGTCGCCGGTGTCGGCGGTCTGGACCACGTGCATTCGCATTTTCAGCGGGCTCCACCGCGATGGACGATGAAGGCCGTGCCCTGAGACTGCTGGTAGTTGTCGTAGCCGAGGAGGCGTACGTGGTGACCGGGATTGGCGCGGTGGCACGCCTCGATCTCGGCCAGGATTTTGTCCACCGACTTCTCACCGAAGAGCGGGAGCTCCCACAGGTACCAGAAGTTCGACATAACCTTCTCGGGTTCGGTGTGTTCGACGGCCGCATTCCAGCCGTTCGCGATCAGGTATGCGATCTGCATACGAAGCTTCTCGGGCGTCATCGGAGGCAGGTAGGAGAAGGTCTCCCCACGCCGCTGGGTGGGTCCATAGGGGTCGATGTGCATGTCAGTCTCTCCTTGAGGGGCGGGGAGGGTGAGGGGCCGGGAGCGGGAAACCGGCGATCAGCCCGAGATCAGGCGACGTCGAGCCTGTCCACGGTGTCGAACTCAAACTTGATCTCCTTCCAGGTCTCCATGGCGATCGCCAGCTCGGGGCTGTGGCGGGCCGCCTCGGTCAAGATCTCGCGACCCTCGCGTTCGACCTCACGGCCTTGGTTACGTGCCTCCACGCAGGCCTCAAGCGCCACCCGGTTGGCGTGGGCGCCAGGGGCGTTGCCCCACGGGTGGCCGAGGGTCCCGCCGCCGAACTGCAGGCAGGAGTCATCACCGAATATCGCCACCAGGGCGGGCATGTGCCAGACGTGGATGCCTCCGGAGGCTACGGGCATGAGGCCGGGCATCGATGCCCAGTCCTGGTCGAAGAAGATGCCGCGCTTGCGGTTCTCGGGCACGAAGGCCTCCCGCATCAGATCGATCCAGCCCAAGGTGGCCTGGCGATCGCCTTCGAGCTTGCCGACCACGGTGCCGGAGTGGAGATGGTCGCCACCGGACAGGCGCAGGCACTTGGTGAGCACCCGGAAGTGGATGCCGTGCATGGGGTTGCGGTCGACCACGGCGTGCATGGCGCGGTGGATGTGGAGCAGGATGCCGTTCTCGCGGCACCAGTTGGCCAGCCCCGTGTTGGCGGTGAAGCCGGCAGTGAAGAAATCGTGCATGATGATCGGCGCGCCGAGTGACTTGGCGAACTCGGCCCGCTTGTACATCTCCTCCGGCGTGGCCGAGGTGACGTTGAGGTAGTGGCCCTTGCGCTCGCCAGTCTCGGCCTCGGCCTTGTGTACCGCCTCCATCACGAACTCGAAGCGGTGGTTCCAGCGCATGAAGGGCTGGCTGTTGATGTTCTCGTCGTCCTTGGTGAAGTCCAGCCCGCCTCGGAGGCACTCGTAGACGGCGCGCCCGTAGTTCTTGGCCGACAGGCCCAGCTTGGGCTTGATCGTGCAGCCCAGCAGCGGGCGCCCGTACTTGTTGAGTCGGTCGCGCTCCACCTGGATGCCATTGGGCGGCCCGCCGCAGGTCCTCACGTACGCCACCGGGAAGCGAATGTCTTCCAGGCGCAGGCTGCGGATGGCCTTGAAGCCGAAGACGTTGCCCACGAGCGAGGTCAGGACGTTGACGACCGAGCCCTCCTCGAACAGGTCGATCGGGTAGGCGACGAAAGCGAAGAAGGCGCCCTCGTTGCTCTCTTTGATCGGGTCGATCCGGTAGGCCCGGCCCTTGTAGTACTCGAGGTCGGTGAGGAAGTCGGTCCACACCGTGGTCCAGGTGCCGGTGGACGACTCGGCGGCCACCGCGGCGGCCGCTTCATGGGCCGGCACGCCCTGCTGGGGAACCACCTTGAAGACGGCCAGGAGGTCGGTGTCCAGCGGCACGTAATCCGGCGTCCAGTACGTGTCGGCGTAGTTCTTTACGCCGGCCTGGTAGCCCTTGCCGCTGCTCTGACCGTTGTTCTGTGCCACGCGTTCTCCTCGGCTGAAGCCCGATCTGGGACCGGTTCCGGACTCCCCATGATGGGGCTGGCGGTCGTGCCGGATACTAAGCCCCTCGTTGGGCTCGGACCCAATTCTGACAGAACGGGAATTAGGTTGTCCATGACGTATTTCCCGTCTTGCATGCCGAACTATTTACGATAAGCTTAATCATGACCTTCAACCAACTTCGCACGTTCGTCGAGGTGGCGAGCGTCGGCTCGGTGATCGACGCGGCCCGAAACCTCGTCGTGAGCCCGCCTGCGGTCTCGGCGGCGGTGGGGGCGATCGAGCGAGAACTCGGTGTGGAGCTGGTCGAGCGGGCGGGCCGCGGCCTCGTGATCACCCCGGCCGGTGTGGTGTTCGCCCGGTACGCCCGCCAGGTGCTGGCTCTTCTGGAGACGGGCAAGGCGGCCACGGCCGAGGCCCTCGATCCCGAGCGTGGCCAGCTCCGCCTGGCCGCGGTCACCACCGCCGGCGAACACGTCGTCCCCCGCTTTCTCGCCTCGTTCCGTGACCGCCACCCGGAAGCCGGTGTCACCTTGGAGGTGGGCAACCGGGACCGGGTGTGGGAGGCGCTGGAGCACCACCAAGCCGACCTAGCTGTCGGCGGTCGCCCGCCCGGTGGCGGGCGCTTCGTGACGCTGGCCACCCGCCCCAACGTCCTCGTCCTCGTGGCCTCGGGCTCGGGGACGCCGGCGGTACGTGACGTGGAAGTCGAGACCGTCGCCGACTCGGTCGTGCTGCTGCGGGAGGAGGGCTCGGGCACCCGGGGCACGGCGAAGGAGCTGCTCGACGAATTGGGCATCGACCCCCGCACGCTGACCCTCGGGTCCAACGGCGCCATCCGCGAATCGGTCCAGGTCGGGCTGGGCATCACGCTCATCTCCCGGGACGCCGTCGTCCGCGAGCTGGAGGAGGGGACGCTCGAGGAGTGGCGGTGCGCCGATCTCCCCCGCCAGCGGGCCTGGCACGTCGTCGCCCGGGCTCACGAGCACCTTCCGGCCACCGCCGGGCTGTTCCTCAGCCATATGGTGCGAGACGGCTTCACCCTGGTTCGTGACCCTCCGTGAGGCTAACGTTCGGTCCAGAACCAGCACCCTGACCAGGAGGATCCCTACGAATGAGCGCTACTGATCTCGCTGCCGTCGCCCAGGCGATGGTCGCTCGGGGCCGGGGGGTCCTGGCGGCGGACGAGAGCAATGCCACGATCACCAAGCGCTTCGCGGCACTCGACATCGAGTCCACGGAGGAAAACCGCCGGGCCTACCGCGACACGCTGCTCAGCACGCCCGGCATCGAGGACTACATCAGCGGCGTCATTCTCTACGACGAGACGATCCGCCAATCCTCCGCCGACGGAACCCCGTTCCCGGAGATGCTGGCCACCAAGGGCATCCTTCCCGGCATCAAGGTCGACACCGGCTCCAAGCCCCTCGCCAACAACAACGACGAGCAGGTCACCGAGGGCCTTGACGGCCTGCGGGAGCGCATCGCCGAGTACGTCAGCCTGGGCGCCAAGTTCGCAAAGTGGCGGGCCGTCATCATCATCGACGAGGAGCGGGGCTTCCCGTCCGACTATGCCATCCACTGCAACGCCCACGCCCTGGCGCGCTACGGCGCCCTGTGCCAGGAGGGCGGGCTGGTTCCGATCATCGAGCCCGAGGTCCTGATGGACGGCTCCAACGACATCGACGTCTGCTTCGAGTGGACCGAGCGGGCCCAGCGCCGGGTGTTCCAAGAGCTCAACCGCCAGCACGTCGCCCTGGAGGAGATGATCCTCAAGCCCAACATGGTCATCTCGGGCAAGGGCTGCGCCACCCAGGCCAGCGCGAAGGAGGTGGCCGAGAAGACCCTCACCTGCCTGTACCGCACGGTCCCTCCGGCCGTGCCCGGCATCGCCTTCCTCTCGGGCGGGCAGTCGGCCGCTCTGGCCACCGAGCACCTCGACCTCATGAACCGGATGGGCCCCCACCCCTGGCAGCTCACCTTCTCCTACGGGCGGGCGCTGCAGGACGAGGCGCTGAAGACCTGGAAGGGCTCGACCGACAACGTGGCCGAGGCCCAGAAAGTGGCCTCCCACCGGGCCGGCCTCACGAGTGCGGCGGCCACCGGCACCTACAGCCGGGACATGGAGACCGCAGGGGTCTGAGCCCCGCAGTCGCTGTTTGGCGCCGAGGCGCCGGCGCCCGCCGGCGGCGCGGCC
>DATLEK010000020.1:0-30096 GCA_035525365.1 Acidimicrobiales bacterium | reverse complement strand
TCGCCCACTACGGCTCGGTTGGCAACGGCTACAACATGTGGCCCGCCTAGCCTGAGCTGACGCCCACACCCTGGGCCATGGAACGTCGTGCTCTCGTGTCGACGAGGACGTTCCATGGTCCCAGGGTGGGTTCGGGCTCCGCGGGGGCCCAACCCGCAAAGCCGCCGAAGCTGGCCCGGGCTAGGAGCCGCTGGAAGTTTTCTGAACTTTCTTCCCGATCTTAAGCAGATCTTCAGGTTCGTTCTTCATACTCGTTCCACAGACAACATCGACGACATGAGCGACACGAAGGGCCGGGGTTCCCGACCGGGGGCTCCGTTGGCAAGAAGCAAATGAAAAGGAGCGGTACATGACAGAGAACATGACAGCACGAAAGGGCCTGGTGTTCGGAACGGTGGTCACCGCCACCCTGGTGGCGCTGGTCAGCACGGCCTTCGCCTGCGGAACCTGGGCGGGCAGGTTCAAGGTCCAAGGCAACGCCAGTACGAACACCAGTGAGGCCACCGGTGCCGGCATCGGCGGCGGCATGTCTCATTGCTCCGGCAGCACGTACTTGACTGGCGCAGAGATCTCTTCGATCTCGACATTGCCGGTCGTCGGCTATTTCGATGCCTGGACGTACTCAGCGACGTGCGGCACCGGGGCTGGCGCCGTGGATTCGACGCTCCCGGACGGCACCTACACCATCAATTACCTGCCGTCCCAGGTGCGCACCACAGCCGCCTTTGACGACTGCATGAACGGCACAGAAGGCGGCGCGCCCACGGGTGGAGTGGGTGTACCTCTGAAGACCGTCACGGTGGGGACCACCACTGACGGCCAGATTGATGGCCAGCCGGTCAGGGTCTCGCCCGCTCCCGCACAGGCACAGACTGAAACCGGGGCTGGGATTAGCATCGTGTGCATCTCCGGGGCCGCGGTGGGCACGTTAGGCCGTAACAACCAGCTACAGGTCAAGTTCGTCTGAGGCAGACGCTCGGGCTCCACTCCTTGGGGGTGGACCGTGGTCGAAGACCGCAGGATATGTTGATGGAGAATGGGAGCAAGACACCGCCGCTCCTCGACCGTGGGAATGGGAGATCCCATCCACGGTTGAGGGCGGTGGTCGTTATTGCCACATTGACGGTGTTAGCAACAGGCGTCTGGCTGGCCGCTCGGTCCTCGGGGGGCGAGCAGGTAAAGCCCAAGGCGCATGTGGTCGGCCCCGACCTGCCCGTCACGGCCATGGACGGCAACCTGGAGCCGGCGAGCAACTCGCCGTCCATCGTGGCTGACCCCACAGACGATCGTTTCGTGGTCATCGCCAATCGCATCGACTCTCCCGGGTTCAGCTGTGACCTGCAGGCTTCTGGTGACGGCGGGCTCACCTGGGTTTCGGCTACTCCGGTCTTCACCCTTCCCGAGGGCGTTGAGCGCTGTTATGCGCCCGAGGCGGCCTTTGATGCCAAAGGAGTGCTGCACTACGTGTTCGTGGGACTAAAGGGCGCGGGCAACGAGCCGGTAGGGGTGTTCCTGATGAGCTCGCCAGACCGGGCCCGGACCTGGACCACGCCTAGGCAGGTTCTCGGCCCGCTCAACTTCGCTGTTCGCATGGTCATTGACCAGAGCCACGGCAAGGAGGGCAGGATGCACCTGGTGTGGCTCAAGGCCTCCTCGGACCCGCCCCTGGGCGGTTTCGGGCCCCCGCCCAACCCGATCCTGGCCGCCCATTCCGATGACGGTGGAAAAACCTTCTCTGCGCCCGTCCAGGTCAGCGGCCACGGCGGCCAGCTGGTAGTGGCACCATCGGTTGCGCTGGGCGAGAACAACGCCATCTACGTCGCCTACTACGACCTCCAACAAGACACCCGCGACTACCTGGGCCTGGAGGGACCGGTGTGGGACCGGACATGGTCGGTGGAGGTGGCCACCTCCACCAACGGAGGGAAGAGCTTCGCCAAGGGAGTCGTAGTCGAGGACAAGGTCGCACCGCCGAGCCGCCCGATGTTGATCTACACCCTGGCTCCGCCCGCACTGGTGGCCGACGACCAGGGCCGGGTGTGCACCGCATGGACCGATGCTCGCCACGGCGACGCTGACGCCCTGGTGGCTTGTTCGGGCTGGAAAGACCAGCGGGGATGGAGCGCCCCCAAGCGGCTCAATGACGACGACACCGGCAACGGGAGTTCGCAGTACCTGCCCCAACTGGGGCTAACCGACGATGGCCGCCTCGACGCCATCTTCTATGACCGGCGAGGCGACCCCGCCAACGTGGCGGTGGATGTGTTCTACACCTTCTCCACCAATGGGGCACGCAGCTTCAGGCCAAACACCCGCCTCACCTCGGAGTCCTTCGACTCGCGTATCGGCCAGCAGTACACGAACGTGTCTGCTCAGGGCCAATTCGATCCCGGGTCTCGCCTCGGAGTGCTGTCCGGGCCCGACAAGGTCCTCACCGCCTGGGCCGATGCTCGCAACTCGGTGGTGACCAGCACCGCACAGGACCTGTTCTCAACAACCGTTAACCACGCAAGGCCCAAAGCGAACCCGAAGGGGCGCCCATCGAGCCTGCCGCCGGCGGTTCCCCAGGTCCGAGTGGCCATGGAGGACAACCGCTTCGAGTTCGACCCCAAAATCCCCGCCGGTCGAGTGGTGTTTCTGACCGACAACACCGGATCCGACGAACATCGCCTAGATCTGATCCCCTTGGCCGACGACATGCCTCCGATCGACGCCCAGCTGCGTGGAGACCAGCGCCGCCAGGTCAGCTCCGTAGCCAACGTCACCACCCGAAGGCCCGGCCAGAGCGGGAGCTTTGCCGTGGACCTGGTGGCCGGGCGCCGCTATGCGCTGGTCTGCTTTGTGCGCGACTCCGACGGGCGCATCCATGCCGTCAAGGGCATGAACGCCGAGTTCCGTGCCGGTCGCCAAAGGACCGAGAAGTGAGAAAAGCACTGGCAGGCCGCTGCGGTGCCTTCTACGGTCCCGCCCGTCGTGGACTCATGCCGGTGGTGGTTGCAGCCACACTGTTATTGGCGGGTTGGCCGTCAGCTGGGGACGCCGCAGGCTCCTCGGCGGCACAGACAGGATCGCCGGCCCCGGGCAGGTGGGCCCCTACCGACGAAGCACCGGTAGGAGGATCTTCGCCGGGCTTCAGAGTGGATCAGCGGCTCCTGGACGGCAGAGTCCTCCGAGTACAAAGCGGAACATCAGACAGCGGAACTGCCGTCGCTTATCGACCCACGGTGGACGGAGGTACATGGGAGCAGCTTCCTCCGCCGCCGGGTGTTCTAGCGATGAACATGGAGCTGATACACGGCCTTGGCTGTGAGCCGCATTGTGGCCGAGTCCTTGTCAGGTTCTTCCCTGGGCAGATTTGGGCATTGTTCGACCCGCCGACCGGCGCGTGGCTGCCGACGGGGCGAAACTTCCACTCGAGGGAAGTCGGCATAGCCGCCACCGCTCTCCTCACCGGCTCCCGCGATCAGTGCGGTGACAACTGTGGGAAGGTCATAGTATTCGGGGGCACATCCGATGGCTCCTTCGGCGGGCCGACCGTGACCGAATTGTGGAACCCGGTGACCGGTACGTGGAGCCGGCTTGCCAGTCAGTTGCAGGTCGCAAGAGGTGTTCCCTCTGCCATCGGGCTGGCCAACGGAAGGGTACTGGTGGTCGGCGGCGCTCATCCCTCCGCACCTCTCAGCGATAAGAGGCTTGCCGAGGTCTTCGATCCCATCGAATTGAGGTGGGCCCCCGCCGGCGAGACCGATGCCTACGGTCGCCCGCTCATGGTCCGCCTTCCGGGCACTAACAAGGTTATTGCCATCGCCCGGGGTGCCGCTGCCGTCTACGATCAAGACGCGCCGCCAGGCCAGGCGTGGAGGGCTGAGCCGACGTGCGGATTTCTAGTCTGCGGCTTCCCAGTCGTTCTTCCCACCGGGAAGATCCTCGTCGCGGGCGGCGAAAGCTTTGGGGCCAAGAGCAAGAAGCAGGCGTTCCTCTATGACCCTGACGCGTCTCAAGCCGAGCGTTGGAGTGAGACGGACTTTCTAGAACACGACTATCGGCTTTACGCCACCTTCGACATCGAAGCATCGTTCACGCTGCTCGAGGGCACTCTTGAGGAGTGCGGCCAGCACTGCGGCAAGGTGCTCGCCGCCGGCGGCGGCGACGGGCTCAAGGCCGAGCTTTACACCCCCGGCCCGGCGGTAGAGGCGATCTCTCCGCCACAAGGTCCGCTGTCGGGAGGCACGAAGGTGACCGTCACCGGCCGCTACTTCACGCCCCCGAACACCCTCAGGGTGTCCTTCGGTGACAGCCCTGCTACCGCGGTCAACGTGATTGACGGTGGCAGGCTGGAGGCCACCAGCCCCGCCGGGGCCGCCCCCGGCCCGGTGCACGTAAGGGTGACCACCGACCAGGGCACCTCCTCCGACACCCCGGCTGATCTGTTCACCTACCTGCCGGCCCCGAGGCTGGTCGGTATCGACCCCCCCGGTGGCCCGGCCAGTGGCGGGACCCAAGTGATCCTGGTGGGAAGCGGGCTGGCCGGGACGACCAAGGTGACGTTCGGGGACTCGGCGGCCACAGACGTAGCCGTGGCCGCCGACGGGCTCAGCTTGGCCGCCACCACCCCGGCCCATGACCCCGGACCGGTGAACGTGACCGTCACCACTGCCGCCCTTGGGTCCTCGCTGGCCTCCGACGGCGTCACTTTCACCTATGGCCCCCTCATCACCGGTCTGTCCCCGGCCAAGGGCCCAATCACGGGAGGCACGGCGGTGACCATCGGAGGCAAGGGCTTCCTCCGCGCCACCACCGAGTTGCGCTTTGGTACAAAGGTGGTCGCCAAATTCGACGTACGCAGCGACAACGAGATACTGGTGACCAGTCCTCCCCACGCCAAGGCCGAGGGGGTGCGCTTGGAGGTGGTCACCGTCGAGGGCCTGGTCTCGGTGCCCGCCGCGCCCGATGCCAACCTCTACACCTACACCGACGTCGAAGAGGCCCCCACTGGCCCGCCCGATGACGGTCCGCCAAGAGGCGCGCCGCCTGACAACACTCCCACCTTCAACCAACCGGCGACACCTGGCGGTGGCGCTCCCGCCCCTGGGCCTGCTCCGGGCCCAGCGCCGGGGCCAGCACCCGGTCCCGCGCCGGGCCCAGCACCCGGTCCCGCGCCCGGCCCAGCACCCGGCCCAGCACCCGGCCCTGCGCCGGGCCCCGGCGGTAGCCCGGCCACACAAACCGCACCGTCCCCGCCCTTTGCCCCCTCTCCCGTTCCCACCCCTGTGATCGCTCCCGGACCAGCTCCGGCACCCATGGCGGCCGGCCAGTCCCCGGGGACCAATACCGCCCTTGGCCGCACCGGCGACGACGATGAGGGCGTCATCCAACACGCCATGGTGCGCCGCCGCCAGGAACAGCCCGCCGCCCCCTGGGTACTGGTGGGCCTGGTGGCACTGGCGGGATGTGCCATCAACCGCAGCGATTCCCGGCGCGCCCGGTCCCGTCGGCCTCAGCCTCGCGGCGCCTGCTGAAGTCGGCGGGCTGAAGGGGTTGACCCGGCTCCACCTTCTCGCTGCTGCGGTTTCAGTGGGCTCCGCCGCCCTCGCTGCTGCGACACCTCCGGCGATCGCTGCCATCGGTCCATCTGCAGCCGAGGTTGGCACAGTTTCTACCCTGGCCGGGCCCTCCTTCTGTCCACGGCGTTCGCTGGCCGACAAAGCGGCCAGCACGGTGCGAGCCCTGGCCGTTGAACCCAGCACCGGCCTGACCTTCGTCGACACCGGTCACACCAATGAGGGGATCGTCGCCATGGTGGACGCCGAGGGCAACGCCAAGCTGGTGCCGACCGGCATCGCTGGACCCGTTCGTCGTGCCGGTGCGAGATTCGACGTTTCGCCCCCGGCCCGCTTGGCCGCCGGCGGTGACGGCGCAGTCCTGATGGCTGTGGGGGCCGGCGTCGTGCAGGCGCACAACTTGGGTGGGGCGGGGGTGGTAGCGGGCCAACCAAGCGAGCCACGCCGGCCGACGGCCGACAACGGCGACGGTGGTCCCGCCTCCAAGGCCCGCTTTGTGGCGGTGGCCTCGGTGGCCACGGACGAGGCAGGGAACCTCTTCATCGCGGAGCGTATTGACCGGAAAGCCACGCTACGGATCCGCGTCGTCAACAGGACCCCGTCACCGATCAGCTTTTACGGCGGGACACCGCAGCAGCGCATGGTGGAGCCCGGCGCCATCGACACCATCGCCGGCCTTGACAACGGTGATCCAGCCGCCAAGGCACTGAATGCACGTCTACAGGGCGTACCGCCTGCGATGGCGGTGTCGGGAAACCGCCTCTACGTGGCATTGTCCGCCTTGTCGGCGGACGGCACCGCCAAGTCCACACGGCTGCAGGCGATCAACCTGAGCAGCGAGCCCATCGTGGCCCACGGCATCAGCATTGGCCCAGGCGGAGTGGCCATGTTGGCCGGTCGCGGCCCTGCCGGGTTCTCAGGCGACGGAGGACCGGCCCGATCAGCCAGCTTCTCGTACGTGACTGCCATGACACTGGACGCCGCCGGCAACCTCTATCTCGCCGATGCCGGGAATCACCGCGTGCGCAAGATCGATGACAACGGTGTCGTCACCACCTTCGCCGGCACGGGCGGCACCGGCGCCAACGCGGGAGGCTTCAACGGGAACGACCAAGCGGCCGTCGAGGCGCGCCTGAATCGGCCCTACGACGTGAAGGTGGCGCCGGGAGGCCGCATCTACATCTCGGACCAACTCAACCACCAGCTGCGTTTCGTGGACCAGGCCGGCATCATTCACACGGCCCGAGGAAACGGGATCGGCCTGTCGTGGAACTGCCGGAGCGGTCGGAGCCCGATCGGCGTGGCAACGTTCGCACCGCCGCCGCCCGGGGGCGACCCCGGGCCTATGGCAGGCGTAGATGACACCTTCTACTTCCCTCTGCCCTCGACGGGAGCCTTGATGAAGCTGGATGCTACGGGGGCCGTCTCACCTGTGGCGCCCAAGGTCGGCGGTGGGCTCCGCCAGTCCCAAGCTGTCGCCGCGGGCAGGGGAGGGGCGCTCTACGTCCTCGACGGCGGGGCACTTCGGTTGTTCAATCTGGGCGCCTCTCCGATGCGCCGGCACGGCGCCCGGGTCTTGCCCGGAGCCGTGAAGAAGGTCGCCGCTGCCGGCGCAGGCGCCGGAGGCCTTGGTTCCCTATTCCCCCCCGGTGCTGTCGCCGTTGGCGCCGCGGGAGACGTGTTCTTTGCCGACCTCGATGACTACGCAGCCGGCCGGGTCCGTCACCTGGATGCCCGAGGCCGAGTGACGAGCCTGACGGGTCAGGGTACGCCGTTGGCCTCATTCGGGTGTTGCGGCCAGCCCTCCGCTCTTGCCGTCGATTCGCGGGGGAACCTCTATGTGGTCTCGTCGAATCCCAACTCGCCGGGCGTGTGGTTCGTCAACCTTGGAGCGGCAACTGCCCGCGTCCACGGCCAGGTCATTGCACCGGGCGCCGCTGGCCGAGTGGCGGGGGGTGGGAGCCGCGGCTTCGCCGGGGACGGAGGCTCTGCGCTCCAGGCTCAGTTCCAGACTCCCCGGGGGGCGGCTCTGGATTGGGAAGGAAACCTCTTCATAGCCGACGCGGGTGACCACACGGTCCGAAAAGTGGATACCGCTGGCGTGATCACCACGGTGGCAGGAACAGGGACCGCTGCGTTCAACGGCGACGGGCTGAAGTCCCGTCTCACTGCCCTTGCCGGGCCTGCAGGTCTGGCCATGGACTCGTGCGGGAACCTCCTCGTCGCCGACGCCGGCAACAACCGGTTGCGCCGGGTGAACCTGGTGGGCCCTTGCCCCAGCGGGACGGCGTCCAGCAAATCATCCTCGGGCCGTTCCCCCCTTGCATTGCTGGCTACGACGCTCGTGGTCGGCGGCGTGATCGGGGTAGGGGGCGGTGTGGTGGTTGCCCGCCGGGCCCAGGGACGGCGAAGACCTCGATCATGACGCTCTTTGATTCCGGAGGTACGGAGGAGCCGGTGCGACTGAATTTCGAGGTTTTTCCGCGATCTTCAGGAAATCTTCAGGATGGGTGGTCACAATGGAAGCAAAGGACAGGGGCTCCGGCGGGTCTCTGTCACGAAAAACCAACGAAAAGAGGAGACGGAGATGTCGTTGCGACGGGTGGGCAGTGTTGCTGTGGTCGGAGTGGCCGGATTGGTCCTGAGCGGAGGCGCGTTGGCCTGGGCATGCACGGCGCAGCCGAGGGTGGTGTCCACCAGCCTGGAATCCGGCCCCCCCCGCAGCCCGGTGATGGTGCGGGGCGAAGCGGTGGCGCCGGCAGGCCCCGTCGAGCTTCGCTGGGACGGCGTTCGCGGTCCCGTGATCGGCACGGCGATGGCCGACGAGTTCCGCCGCTTCGAGGCGAACGCCACGATCCCCGACAGTGAGCCGGGCGTGCACGCCATCATGGTCGTCTCCGGGGACGCTGGCGTGGGCCGTATCCCCTTCGAGGTCACACCGTCGTCTGCCTCCACCGCTACAGCCGCCAGGTCCACCTCGCCGTGGACCGCGGCGAAGAGCGCCTCCTCCGGAGGCTCCGGCACCGACGGCAGCCTGCTGATCGGCGCCGCCCTGCTCGGCGTGGGGGCGGCGGCACTGTCGGGCGGTGCGGCCGTAGCTGCTCTCGGGCGCCGGCGGGTGCCGGTCGGCGCCGGCCGGGCACTCTGACCTCAAGAGTGCCTGAGGTCGCCGCCGCGGGGGCGGGCGGCGCGACCATATACGGGTGACTACCAACCACGGTGGCTCCGCCGAACGCGGCGGAGCCACCCGCAGCAGTACCAAGGGCAGACGGGTTCGTCCTCGTAAGGACAGCCGCAAGCCGCGCAAGAGCCGCCTAGGTCTGTGGGTCGGTATCGGGTTCGCGATTCTGCTTCTTTGCTATGTGGGCGTGCTCGAACTGGCGCGCCCACACGTGGGCGGGGACCGGCTGCGCTTCGACCAGTTCTACGACCTGGTCTCGGGTGGTCGAATTCGTAACGTCGAGTTCCTCGACGAGGATGCCTACGTCATCGGCGACTACACCCAGGACGACGGGTCCGTCGGGCGCTACAACGTTCCCCTGCTGAAGGGGATGCAGCACGATCTGCTCACCCTGGTGGTGGAGCGGCGCATTCCCGCCACCGTCGATCAGCAGGTGGGCAAGCGGGTCGCCTCGCTGGCCAGCATCCTGCTGCCCGGGCTGATCATCACCCTGATGTTCATCTACCTCATCTTGTCCTACAAGCGGGGATCCGGCCTCTTCGCCGTTCGCAGCGGAGCGGTGCGCATAACCGCGGAGGACGTGAAGGTCACCTTCGCCGACGTCGCCGGCCAGGACGCCGCGGTGCGTGAGCTGAAGGAGATCCAGGAGTTCCTTTCTGAGCCCGATCGCTTCACCGAACTGGGGGCGGCGGTGCCCAAGGGGGTGCTGCTGTACGGCCCGCCGGGCTGCGGGAAGACGCTGCTGGCCCGAGCTCTGGCCGGGGAGGCCTCGGCCAGCTTCTTTTCCATCTCCGGCTCGGACTTCGTGGAGATCTACGTCGGAGTGGGCGCTTCGCGGGTACGTGAGCTGTTCCGGGAGGCGAGGGAGCACGCGCCGGCGGTGATCTTCATCGACGAGCTGGACTCCGTCGGGCGGGCACGGGGAACGACCACGGTCAACGCCGAGCAGGAGCAGGCTCTGAACCAGATCCTGGCCGAGATGGACGGGTTCTCCAGCTCCGACGGCTTGGTGGTGCTGGCCGCGACGAACCGCCCCGACGTGCTCGACCAGGCCCTGCTCCGCCCCGGCCGTTTCGACCGCAGCGTCGGCCTGGAACGCCCCGACGAGGAGGCCCGACTGGCCATACTCGCCCTCCACGGCGGCCGCAAGCGCCTGGAGGCGGAGGTGGACCTGGCCGACATCGCCCGGCGGGCCATCGGTCTCACCGGCGCGGACCTGGCCAACGTCCTCAACGAGGGGGCCCTGCTGGCGGCGCGAGCAGGCAAGGCAGCGATATCGCAGACGGAGCTGGACGAAGCTCTTCAGCACATCCTGGAAGCGCCGGAGCGCCAGCGGCGGCTGTCGTTGCGCGATCGGGGCATCGGCCGGCGCTTCTCCTCCTCGGACCGGGTGGGCTTTGGGGACCTGGCCGGCGTGGACGACGCCCTCGCCGAGCTTGAGGAGATCAAGGACTACCTGGCCGATCCCGACCGCTTCGCCCGCATGGGTGCCACCGTGCCGCGGGGCATCCTGCTCTCGGGGCCGCCCGGTGCCGGAAAGACGCTGCTGGCCCGGGCCGTGGCCGGCGAGGCAAACGCCGCCTTCTTCTCGGTGGCCGGCAGCGAGTTCGTGGAGGTGTTCGTCGGCGAGGGAGCATCGCGGGTGCGTGACCTCTTTGCCGAGGCCCGCTCGGTGGCGCCGGCCATCGTGTTCATCGACGAGATCGACGCCATCGGCGCCCGCCGCGGTGTGTCGCTCGACGGGGGCCGTGACCGGGAACAGACGCTGAACCAGATCCTCGTGGAGCTGGACGGCTTCGAGGCTCGCACCGGCGTGATCGTCATGGCTGCCACCAACCGGCCCGATGTGCTGGACCCCGCCCTGGTGCGCCCGGGACGCTTCGACCGCCACGTGGTGATCAGCCTCCCGGACCGAGCGGGGAGGCGGGCCATCCTCGGGCTCTACCTGGACGGCAAGGGGCTCGCTGATGACGTAGATGCCGACGCGTTGGCTGCCATCACCCAGGGCTTCTCCGGGGCCGACCTGGCCAACGTGGTCAACGAAGCGACCCTCCTCACCGCCCGGCTGGGTGGCGACCAGGTGAACATGGGAGCATTGGAGGAGGCCGTGGACCGGGCCATGACAGGAGTCTCGTCCCGAGGTCTGGCTCTTTCCTCGAGGGAGCAGGCACTGGTGGCCTTCCACAGCGTCGGCCATGCCCTGGTGGCCCGGGCGCTGGGGGGCCGGGTGCCGCAGCGGCTCAGCATCGTCGGCCGTGGCGGGTCGCTGGCAACCTGCAACCTGCTGGGGGGGCCCGAGGTCGGTGCCCACTCCCGTTCCAGCCTCCTCGACCATCTGACCGTGCTCGTGGCCGGGCGGGAGGCCGAGCGATTGGCCTTCGACGACGTACTTGCCGCGGGCGCAGCCGACCTGGACCGGGCCGGGAGCATCGCCCGGCGAATGGTGTGTGAACTGGGCATGAGCCCGGATCTCGGCCTGGCGCCTTTCGCCTACGCCGAGGGGATGCCGGGCGCCGGTCCCGCCTACTCGAACAACGCGTCGCTTGTAATCGAGGCCGACGTGCACAGGGTGCTCGAGGACGCCTCGAGCCGAGCCCGTGATGTGCTCGTCGTCTCACGCCAGACCCTCGATCGCGTGGCCGAAGCCCTCATCGAGCAGGAAACCCTTTCCGCGGATGAACTGGAGCAGCTGGTGGCAGGCGCGGCTCTCGACGCCCCTCACCCCGAGCCGCTGGCGAGGCGCTAACGGTGGGACGTCGTGCAGTGTGGGCCACGACTGTGGCGGCTAGCGGCCTGTCGGTGCTGGCGTTGGCCGCTGGGCAGTCGTGGGCATGCGTGCCGCAGCCCCTCTTGTCGATCAAGCCGGATGCCTCCGGTCCGGCGAGCAGCGAGGTGTTGGTCGAGGGTAACTCCGTGCCGGGCGCAGTGGAGGTGCGGTGGAACGCTCTCGACGGCCCGATGCTGGCTCGGCCTACTGGGCCCAACTTCTCGTCGGCGGTCACAATCCCCAGAGCAGACGAGGGCCTTTACGCCATCGTCGTCATCGGCCGGGCTCCTGACGGAAGCGTTTCAGCTACTGGCCGCGCCGCCTTCGAGGTAACGGGCGCCGGAGGGAGCCCGTTGGCGCGGCCCACGCCGGCGCCCAAGTCCGACCCCTCCGACGACACCCCTGCACTGGTGTTGTTGGCCGGCGTAGCTGGCGTTGCCGGTGGGTTGGTGAGTTCGCTGTTAATGAGCCGACGCCAGCGCAGCTGAGTCTGGCGCGGCCTCAGGAGGGTGCCCCAGGAATGCCTTGTGCCTGATCAGGGCTTGGTCGGTGATGGGGTAGGCGGTAAGGGGGCAGCCGGTGGTCGAGCAGCACTGAGCATGCGCAACTCTTCGGCGATGCTCGTGTCGAATGGGTTGGCCCGCACCGCACGACGCATGAGAGCAATCGCCTCGGCTTTCGCGTTCCCTGTCGCCGCCTCACGGCGGTCCAGCGAGTGGATGCTCATAAGAACTCCGGCATAGCGGCGCAGCAGGTCCGCATCTCGTGGATCGAGAGGAAGAGCGCGTTCGTAGAGCTGGCGCGCATGGCGCAGGGCGCCGAGCTGCTGTGGCGATCCGGCAGGGAGCCGGGTGGCGAAGCCGAAGCGGCCGTTGGCCAGAAACGCCAGGTACGTGGGCTCCCACGGGTTGAGCCGGATCGCCTTCTCAAGCTTCTCGTGGGCTTCTACGGCTAGTCGAGCAGCTCGCTCCGGATCAGTTTGGCGCAGGCGTGCGCTCACACTCTGCGAGAGGGATCCGCGATAGAAGCTGCGCTCTGCCCGGTACGGCCTGCTGGCGAAGGCAGTGAAGACCATGAGGATCACAGCGCCGAGCATGACGAGAACGGGAACGGCGGGTTCGGCCCCCTGGCCCGGGGTTGCCACCGACGAGCGGGTAGTAGGGGTGCGGTGGGCGGCGCTGGCCTTGGACGGCCCGATCTGCTCGGCTGGGGCGAGGCTCAGGTCGTCGGGAGAAGGACGCGAGAACAGCATCCGAGGGCGGAGCGTGGCAGGCACGCCGGCCCCCGAAGCGAGCACGCACAACAGCCCAAGGAGAGCCCAGAAGGCAAAGGTGAGCCCAAGCTGCTGGACGTTGAAGCTGGCCTGCACCAGGTAGGCGAAGAGCCCGCCGACGACCGCGGTCAGCACCAGGCGCGCCTCACGGGCACGCCCTTGATCGACGCCCTCGGTCCCCTTCTCGATGGCGCGTAGGCGACGCCAGGCGCCGACGGCCCGGAGGCCGGCGAAGGCGAGCAAGGAGACGAAGAGCACCAGACCGGGGTACCCGAGACCGGCCAGGTGGCTCACGAAGACGTTGTGAGGACCGTTGACACCGATGTTTTGACCAAAGAGGCGGGCCAGCTTGGCGCTCTTGTAAGGCTGAAAGACACTGGCGTAAACGTCTGGCCCCACGCCCACCAGTGGGCGGTCGCCGGCCATCCGTACGCCCGCCCCCCACAGCTCGAAGCGCTGCGACGCCGTGCTCTTGCCGCCGACCTCAAAGGCCGAACCGAGCTGACGGGCCAACTCCCCACCAGAGTTCAACGCGAGAGCAGACGCCAGGACGACCACCGCCACCATGCCACCCAGCGAGAACGCCACCGCCGGCCGCCGGAGGATGTCGGGCAGCAGCAGTAGCCCGACGATGACCAGGGCGACGATGGCTCCGAGCCAGGCGCCACGCGTCGTGGTGTGGAGCATCTCCAGGAGAAGCCCGGCGTTGATCGCCACCACGAGGCCTCGGACCCACCAACTGCGGTAGAGGAGCAGCAGGACCAGGCCGATAGGAATGAGGATGGCAAGGAACCCGGCCAGGTGGTTGGGGTTGCCGAAGGTGGACCAGATGGCGGAGGTCGCGGAGAACGAGCCCGCCTTACCCCAGTTGACCCAGTCCCACGAGCCTCCCCACTGGCGGTCGTGCAACTGCATCAGCCCGTACAGCACGCAGAGCCCGCCACCGGCGAAGAACAGAACGGAGACGGCCATCTTCATGTGGTCGATGGTGAAGACCCTGGCTATGGCGAAGAAGACCAGGGCGAAGGCCATTGTGGAGTACAGCCCGTCGTAGGACTGGTAGTCGCCGAGAAGGCTGAGCCTGGGATTCAGGCTGGCGGCGGTGGCCATCGCCGTCCAGGCGACCAGCGCCAGGACCGGCCAGTGCAGCCCGTTCCGCCACGGCCCTCCCTCCTCGCCCCGTACCCGCCCCGCCAGCAAAAGGCCGCCGAGGGCGAAGGCGCTCACCACCACGAGGGTGAACCTCGTCACGTTGAACACGTCCTGAGTGCGGGGGTCGAACAAAACAGGTATCGCCGCAAGTAACACGAGGAGGACGGCTCGGCTCACGGTGGCTAGCGGTTCCTGGCGGCGGGCCAGGCGCACGACGGTGGCACCGACGAACACGGCGGCCACGCTGGCGGCCAGCAGGAAGACCACCGAGCCGCCGGCCCGCAGCTCCTGGCGGGCCCAGAGCAGCAGGACCAAGAGCCAGAGGCCGCCGGTGAACTTCACGTATTGCGTGAGACGGGGGGACGGCGCCACGGCCTCAGGGGCTGGCCGGCGCTCTGCGGCACCCTTGCGAGGCGGCTTGGTGCCGTCGCGTTGTTCCCGGCTCAGCTCGGCCGACGAGGACTTCATCTCTTTCCCGCCGTGGCTTCGGTGGCGGGGGTGGGGAGGACCCGTGGCCCGTCTCGTGGTGCCTCCCGTTGGTGGCGCTCGTCCGGCGTGAGCTCACGGATGGCCAGGTGGCGGCGCCGGCTGGTGTCGTACACAGGGACCATGGCCAGCAGGACGCCGAGGAAGAGGGCCACGGCGAGGACCAGGCCCATGAGAATGAAGCTGGTCGAGCGGTCGAGCCTGGACATGACCACGCCCAGCCACCCGAGGGCCACACAGGCGGCGTAGATGAGGCCGACGGTGGCCCGCACCGGGATGCCGACGTGGACGAGGCGGTGGCTGGTGTGGTCCCGGCCGCCCATCATGGGGCTGCGATGGTGGATAAGGCGGGTGACGGTGACCAGGGTGGTGTCGAAAAGAGCGATCCCGAGGATGACCATCGGGACGAGGAAGGTGGTGCGGGTGACGATGCGGGTACGCAGCTTGAGGGACAGCACGGCGAGGAGGAAACCAAGGAAGAGGCTGCCAGCGTCGCCCATGTAGATGCGGGCCGGCTGGAAGTTGTGGCGCAGGAACCCGGCGGCGACCCCGGCCAGGGCGATTGCGAGGGTGGCCACGAGGAACTGCCCGTTGAGGTAGGCGACGATGAACAGGAACATCGAGGCGATGGCCGCCACCCCCGCCGACAGGCCGTCCATGTTGTCGAGCAGGTTGAAGGCATTGGTCACGGCGACCACCCATAGGACGGTGACGGCGGCGTCGGCGACGTCCGGCCCGAGCAGGTGGGCTTCCACGCCGCAGGCCCACACACCGACCCCTGCCGCCACCTGGAAACCAAGTCGCAGCATGGGCGAAAGGCCACGTAGATCGTCGATCAATCCCAACAGCGCCAATGCCACGGCTATGGCGAGGAGCGCCGTGAGTTGTCCCAGGCCCGACACCGGGGGCCGGATCAGGGCGAGCACGGCCACGGCCACGGCGAAGGACACCACGATGGCCGCCCCCCCGAGATAGGGCACGGGAGAGGACTGCGCCTTGATGGCTCCGGGGTGGTCGAGGATCCCCCGCCGCAGGGCCAGGCGCAGGGCGATCGGCGTGAAGAGGAGGGCCAGCGCGACTGAGCCCAAGAAGACAGGCGGGTAGCCCCAGAGGGGCACCTGGTTCATAACGGACCAGTGTGACGGCCAATCCTGAAGATTTGCTTAAGGCGAGCAGAAGATCCGGAATAAGTCATTTCTCGGCCGGGGCCGAGCACGGCCAGGCAAAGAACGACGGGTATGACGAGCGCCCGCTGTCGCAGGGCGGTGCCGGCGTTGCCCTCGAATACCGACAGCACGGCGAGGATGCCGAGGGCGAAGGCCACCAGGGCGGACCACGACCGGAGGAGCGCCCGCAGGCCTGTTCTCCGAGCGCCCCGAGCAGCCAGAACGATTGCCGCGACCCATGCCGGAAGCTCCACCACGACGAGCAGCCGGCCTGCGGGAGGCAGGGGATCCCAAGGAAACGGTCCCACCATGGCGTACGTGGCCCCTCGAGGCAGCCCTTTGATGACATCACGCTTGTCGCGAACGTCTGGCTCGGCGAACCCGGTGTCTCCTCGGGACCCCTCTTCCCGGGCGATGGCGACCTGCTCCACGGTGGCGTTGTCGGACAAGAAGCCGGTGCCGAAGAGGCCGTGCCCGGTGACGACCAGCAGGCCGGATACGGCGAGGAAGAACAGGGCGAGGGGGAGGGCCCGGCGTAGCTGCCCCGACACGAGGCGGACCACCAGTGGAGCGGCCACGGCCAGCGCCGCCACCACGAAGGCGTAGAGCCGCAGCGGTTCCAGGGCGGCCAGGGCCAGGACGCCTACGCCGATGGCAGCCCACTCGCCCTCGGCAACACGCAGGGCGGCGAGCAGCACGACGAGGACGGCCAGCAGCACGAGGGTGTCCTTGAGCACCAGCACCGACCACAACACCAGGGACGGCCAGCAGGCCACTGCCAGGCCGGCCACCCGCGCCCGTGCCGGCTCGATGAGCCGGCTGGCGATCTCGTAGACGACCACGGCCACCAGGGCACCGGCGACGATGTTGATCCCCTTGGGTAGCCAGGCGCTCTGCCCGGCCACGTCGAACACGCGGGCCAGGAAGGCCGAGTAGCCGTGCCCCTCCTTCCAGCGGCCGCTGGCCGCCTCGGCCATGTACGTCCCCTCGTCGGGGAACAGCCACGGCCGGTCGGTGGCGGCCAGGTAGGCGGCGACGACCAGGCCGAGAAGTAGGCGGGCGCCGAGCGCCACCGCAGCCACCTGGGCCCGGTGGCCCCACCGCCCAGGGTGCAGGAAAGGCGGCGTTTAGAGCCGTTCCACGTGGGCGGCGGCGAAGCCGGCTGTCGCGTTCACGGCGTCGAAAACCGGTGTCCCAGAATGGATGATCTTGTCCATGGGCCAGTTCTGGTGGCCCACGAGGACGACGACGATGTCGGCCGCGGAAAGCCCCTCGCTCAGGTCGACGGCCTTGCGGGACCGTCCGGCCAGGTTGACGGTGGGGACGTGGGGATCCACGTAGTCGACCATGCCGCCCGCCTCCTCCAGCAGCTCCATCACCCGCACGGCACGAGAGTTGCGCACGTCGGACACGCCCGGTTTGAACGAGGCCCCCAGCGCCAGCACCCTGGCGCCCCGGAGGGGGTGGCCGGAGCGGTTGAGGAAGTCCTGGACCCGCTTGGTCACGTAGTGGGCCATGCGCAGGTTGGTGTCGGCGGCCAGCTCGATGAACTTGGTCTGGAAGTCGAACTCCCGGGCCCGCCACGACAGGTAGTAGGGGTCGACGGGGATGCAGTGGCCGCCGGGGCCGACGCCCGGATAGAAGGCCTGGAAACCGAAGGGCTTGGTGGCGGCTCCGTCGATGACCTCCCATATGTCGAGGCCCATCTCGTGGGAGAGCATGGCCAGCTCGCCCACCATGGCGATGTTCACCGCCCGGTAGGTGTTCTCCAACAGCTTGGTCATCTCCGCCGCGGCCGGCGACGACAGCACCGTGACCAATCCCCGCCGCTCCATTACCGCCTCCAGGATTGCCCGGGCCCGCTCGGCGCTCACCGCGGTGACCCCACCCACCACCTTCGGGGTGTTGCGCACGTTCCAGGTGGCATTACCGGGGTCGACCCGCTCGGGGGAGAAGGCCAGGTGGAAGTCCACTCCTGCTTTGAGGCCCGAGCTTTCCAGGATGGGTTGGCACACCTCGGTGGTGGTGCCGGGGAAGGTGGTGGACTGCAGCACGATCAGCATGCCGGGCCTCAGCACGGCGGCCACGTCGGTGATGGCCGCCCGCACGAAGGAGAGGTCCGGCGTCTTGGCCCGGTCGAAGGGGGTGGGGACGCAGACGAACACCACGTCGGCCTCCCGGAGGCGCTGCGGGTCGGCGGTGGCGTTGAAGCGCTGGGCCTCGACCACCGCCGCCACCCGCTCGGAGGCGATGTCTTCTATGTGGCTGGCGCCGGCGTTGAGCGCCGCCGCTCGCTCGGCATCGACATCGATCCCGATGCAGGTGAACCCGGCCTCGGCGTAGGTGATGGCGAGGGGCAGGCCCACGTAGCCCAGGCCCACCACGCCGATGGTGAGGTCCTTGGCCGCCAACTTGGCTTCGAACCCGGAGCTGTCAGCCATAGGTCTTGTGCCACCATTCGAGGACACGGGTGAGCCCGTCCTCCAGTGAGACCTGGGGTGCCCAGCCAAGGATCTCGCCGGCCCTGGTGATGTCGGGCACCCGCCGGCGGGTGTCCTCGTAGCCCGGCCCGTAGTAGCTATCGTAAGGGGCGAGGCGGATCTCGGAGTTGGAGCCGAGTTGGGCGCGGATCATCCCGGCCAACTCCAGGATGGAGATCTCTCTGGTCGACCCCAGGTTGAACACCAGGCCCTCCGCTTCAGGGGTGAACCCGGCGGCCATGGTGCCTCGCACGGTATCGTCGACGTAGGTGAAGCAGCGGGTCTGGCGGCCGTCGCCGAGGACGAAGAGGGGATTGCCGGCCAGGGCGGGGCGGAGGAAGTTGGCCACCACCGAGCCGTACCCCTTGGGGTCCAGGCGGGGACCGAAGGAGTTGAAGTAGCGCACGATGACCACGGGGAGGCGCCGCTCGGCGTAGGCAAAGGCGAGGTGCTCGTCGATGGCCTTCGAGGTGGCGTAGGACCAGCGGTGGACGGTGGTGGGCCCGAGGATGCGGTCGTCGTCCTCGGCCATAGGGACCTTCGACGTCTTGCCGTAGACCTCAGAGGTGGATGCCACCACCACCTTCTTCCAGTACTTGAAGCACGAGGACAGCACGTTCTCGGTGCCGAGGGTGTTGGTCAGGATCGCCTCGAGCGGGTCCTCGACGACGTGGCGCACGCCCACGGCGGCGGCCAGGTGGAACACCAGTTGCGACCGCTCCACCTCGGCTTCCACGAGAACGGGATCGAGGATTGAACCGTTCACGAAGCGGATCTCGTGAAGCCGGTGCTGAAGGTTCGCCGCCCGCCCGGAGCGCAGGTTGTCGAGCACGGCTACCTCGTGGCCGGCATCGCACAACGCATCGACCAGGTGCGACCCGATATATCCAGCCCCGCCGGTTACCAGTACCCGCATGGATAGCCATAGTAGGCGCTCCCTTTACGGTTTCAGCCCGATCACCAGCTCGGCAGCATCCAGGTCGAGGGCGTCGGCCAGGCGCAGGATGTTGATCAGGGCAATGTTGCGCTCGCCCCGCTCGACCGAGCCGACATAAGTCCGGTGGAGCCCGGCGGCCTCCGCCAGCGCCTCCTGGGAGATCCCGAGATCCAGCCGCCGGTCGCGGACCCGTCGGCCGAAGAGGGTGGCGGGCGAGGAAGGATTGGAACGGCGGGGCATCCTCCGATTCCACCCCGTGACAGACTATGCGTCTACAGCTTATAAGTAGCATCTGTTCGGGCGAGCCTGGGTGGTGGAGTGTAGATGAGGGACATGGGTGAACACGGGCAGTGCGCGGCTCGACCTCTGCTCGTTGGGCTCAGTGCGGTGGACCTCGGCGTCGCTCTCGGCGACATGGGCGACGGGGAGCTGCAGCAGCTGTTCCACATCCTCGGGTTGCGCATGCCGGGCAATCGCATGCGCAACGCGAAGCACACTCTGGTGTCGTCGCGGATCCGCTCGCTGTCGCCGCCCGCCGCGCACATGGCGGCCATCTTCGTGGTGTCCACCGGGATCACTCCGATGCTCGACGTCGTCGTTTCAGCACGGGGGCAGGCGGACGACAGCGCGCTGAGGCAGGGGGTGTCGCGCCTGTGCCAGCTGTGGCCGCTGCCGCTCATGAAGTTGCTGGTGACGGTGATGTCGGAGGCTGCGATGATCAACCCCGACGAGGACCGGGCCGTTATGGCCCTGCTCGAGGAGGCGGAGGCCGCCGGGCCCGGTTCGGAGCAGAGCATCGGTGGCGAGAGCACCGACGGGAACACCGCCGGCGACGGTGCCGTAGTGGCGGATGCGCCCGCCGGCGTTCCCGACAGAACTGCTCGTCGACAGCCTGGCGGGCGTGCGTTTGGCCGTGGTTCGTCGACGGCCACGGACATTGCCGGGCTTGCTCGACTTGTTCTGGAGGCCGCTGGCCACGGCACCGCACTCGACAAGGTCCTCGTCTCGTCGATCGGCGCCATGATCGAGGCGGCGGCCGCGTCGCCCACCGGCGGCGCCGACGGAGTTGCACCCCAAGTCGGCGAGCTATTCGGTCCGGCTGTGGCGGAAATCCTGTCGGTGCGCCCTACGGAGCCCGGCTCCTGGTTCCTCCTTGGGATGGTGGATGCTCTCGGACCAGGCACAGGACCGGTATCGCTGTCACAGGCGAACGAGGAGCTGGAGTACTACCGGTTCCTCGGTCTGCTCTGTGGGATGACCCGTAGGCCGCCGGCGGGGGAGGGCCCAACACTTCTGGATCTCCTGGAGAGCCACCGCGGGTCGGCCGAACGGTTGGTGGAGTCGCCGGAGGGCACCCATCTCTCAGGGCCGCTGCTGGGTGCTCTGGTGGAGGCCGACCCGCGATGGGCGGCGGAGCTGCTCGCCGTTTGCCCGTTGCCGTTCACCGGCTGGGAGCGTGTGCTTTCGTTGCTCCGGCGCCGAGCTGCGGCCCTGGTCGAGGAGGGCGACATGATCACCGCCGAGCTGCTGCTCCGTTCGGCCGACGAGGCGCTCGGCTCATGGACCGTCGCCAGCGACGACGCAGCAGACGAGTTGGGAGATGACATGCAGGCAGAGGCGGCACAGCTCTGTCTTCTCCGCATCACCTGCCGCCGGGCCAGGCGGGACTTCGCAGGCGCTGCGCGCCTGATGACGGACCTCCCGGACAAGCAGCTGCCCAAGGCGGACCAGGTCCTGGCCCACTGCGAGCGGGCGCTCATCGCCGCCGATCTGGCGAACGTCGCCGAGCTTCGCTTTCCCCGATCGGGCCGCGACCGCCGGAACCTGCTGGTGCGCCTGGACCACGCCCGGCGCCATGTCGAGGAGTTGCTGGATGCTGATCCCGACAACCTCCTGGGCCGCCTGCTGTCGGGCATGCGGGCGCTGTGCATGGAAGACGACGCCACCGCTGCTCGTGACCTCGGTTTCGCCGAAGCGGCAATGATCGGCACCCCCGGATGCGAGGCGCTGCTCGCCGGCACACGCTTCCATCGTGCTCTGTGCCAGCTCCGGCTCCTGGAGCCGGGCACCGACGAGTCGGCCTTCCGCCAGCTCAGGTCGGCGATGGCCGACGGGTACGACCCGGTGCCGGAGTGGCTGATGGCCGAGGCCGAGGCCCTCGATGCCCATGAGTCGCCGCTCGTGGGCGAGGCCGTCGCCCTGGCCGCGGCTGCCGCGCCGTCTGACCCGACGGTGACGGCCATGGTGTGCGGCCACGCTCGGCGCGGGACCAGCGGCGCGGTAGAGCTGGCTCAGCAGCTTGGTGGTGACCGCTCGCGAAGCCTGGTATCCAGGTTCGCGCTGCTCGAGGCGGCCCTCGACGGCACCGGTAGCGATGGGCAGCGCCCCCTGGTCGAGGAGCTGGTCGACGAGATCGACGACGTGGTCGTGAGGGCCTGCGATCCCGCTCTCGACGATCGGTGGGCCGACCTGCTGGGCCGCCACGAAGGCCTGCGCCTCCTGCTCGATCCCTTTCACGCCGATCTCCTGCGAGTGGACGTCCTCCGGCGGGTGGGGCGAGTCGAAGAGGCGAGAGAACTGGCTCGGGGCCTCTTCTACAGGGCGGCGGCGGGGGGCGTGGGCGGTGTCGACGCCGGCGAGGTGCTGGACCTGGTGGCCGAGCTGGGAACGGGGGGGGAGGATCTGGCTCTGCTCCGTCCCCTCGTGAGAGCCACCGGTGAGCCGCTCAACCAGCCGGCGCCGCGGCTGGAGCGCGAGGTGCGCATCCTGTTCGTGGGCGGCAACGAGGTCCAGGAGCGATACCAGGTGCCGATCGACGCCACGCTGGCCGAGCGCTACGACGGCCGCGTCGTGGTGGAGTGGTTCGCGCCGGGGTGGGGCTCCAACTGGATGAAGACCTTCGATCGCATCGAGTCCCGATACGAGGCGGCCGACGCCGTGGTTCTCATGCCCTTCGTACGCACCCTCTTCGGCCGGCGCGTCCGCAAGACGGCAGGCGAGGCCGGTCTGCCGTGGATCGCCTGTACCGGCCATGGGCGGGACGCCCTCCAGCGCGCCATCGAACGGGCCGTCGCCGTCGTGGCCGGTTCGTGACTCGCCGAAGGGTGCGTCAGCGCCGGGGCGCGGTGCGGATCGTCACCGATCCGTCCTCCTCGACCCACCACCCGATGGCCAGGCCGCCCGTGTTGTCGCTCAGGACCAGGTAGGCGCCGGTGCCGAGCGCATCGCCGCCGGGATCGGTGACGCCCATCTCGGCCACCGTGTTGCCGCTGTGGTCGAGGCCGACCATCGGGCCGTGCGGCCCGAGAGACAGCCACGCCCGGCGGGCTCCGTGTTCGTCGAGCAGCGCTATGCCGAAGTCGGGCGAATCGGATTGGGCCGGGGCGAGGTCGCCCACGACGGCTCGCAGGCGCCCTTCGGCATCGACGATCTCCAGGCGCTGGGTACGCACCACCTGTTCGTCGGGCGGTGGGTTGGGACTCATGGCATTCTCCTCATGGGCTCGGAGGACCAACAGAGGCAGGCGTCGCCAGAGTCACCGGTAGCCGCGAATCGAGTTGAACGACATCAGTGTAATTCTGGTGTGTGACACGTTGCCCATGCCGATCCTCCCCGCCGTTGGCGCACCTTTCCACTCGATCCTGAAGATTTCCTGAAGGCGCTCCGAGCCACTTCCCGTGCTCAGAGCCCTTGACGCCACATTTCGAGGGCAGGACCATTCCTCGATCGAGCCAGTGGCCGAAGCGATCCAGTACCGATGTCTCATCTTCCGGTCACTCCGCTGGCGCCGTGTCCTCCTGACCGGCCTCGGTGGGTGACTCCTCCTGGTGCTCGTCGAGCCTGTCGTAAACAGCTTCAAATATCCCCGGCGAGAAGTACATCCGGCCCCGCTGACGACCGGTCACCTCCCGCAGGAGCTGGCGGTCCACGAGAGTGTCGATGGCCGACTGTGCCGTCGGTTGCGTCACCTTCACGTCTCGCTGCACCGACGCCGAGGTGATGTACGGCCGATCGAAGAGCATCTCGGCCAACCGCACGACGGTGTTGGACACCCGGGCGGCCAGCAGTTCGTTCCTGAGTTGCGCCTGCATCTCGACAAGCCGGACCGTTCGCTCCTCGGCATCTCTGGCCTGGACAGCGACACCGCGCAGGAAGAACTGGAACCATGGGTCGAAGTCGCCTCTCTGGCTCGTCCAGAGTAGGAGGTCGTAGTACTCCTGGCGCTTTCGCTCGAAGTACACAGAGAGGTATAGCAACGGCTGTGGGAGGGCGCCCCTCTCGATCAACAACAGCGGAACCAGAAGCCGCCCCACCCGCCCATTGCCGTCGAGAAAGGGATGGATCACTTCGAACTGATAGTGCGCCATCGCCAGCTGCAGCAGAAGGGGGGCAGATCGACGATGCAAGAACTGCTCCCAGTCCTGGAGCGCAGCATTCATCTCGTCCAAAGGTGGCGGCACGAAGGTGGCATCACCAGGCGAGATCCCACCGATCCAATTCTGGGATCGACGGAACTCACCAGGCGTTTTCATCTCGCCCCGCACGCCCTGCATGAGACGCTCGTGCACCTCACGGATCAGGCGGAGGCTGAGCGGGAAGCCTTCGCGAAGCCTCGCCAGCCCGTGGTCGAGGGCCACGATGTAGTTGTGCACCTCCCGTACGTCGCTGTTGTGGCGGTCATCGCCCCGATCCGGCTCGCCCGCTTCAAACCGCAGAAGGTCGCTGAGCTCTGATTCAGTCCCCTCGATGCGGGAGCTGAGAACGGCCTCCAGGCGAACGTGGGGACCGATCAGCAAAGTCGGGTTCGGCAGCAGTCGGCCGACTCCGCCGAGGCGGAAGAGGGCGCCGGTGGCGTCGTCCAGGAGGAGGCTGGTCTGTGTCGAGTACTTCGCCGACGTCGGCAGCGGCGCCGGGAAGAAGGCCCAGTAATCGCCGGCGGGACAGCGGCGGACGACCCCGCGTTCCCGGCTGGCGAATTGGCTCGGCTCCATCACGGCATGGTATCAGTCTAAGCTAAGAACTACAGGGTTATCTTTGCTTAGAGCGACTCTTACCCAAGGCGCCTTTGATTAAGCCTGGCGACCGACTACGGCTCCGGCGCTGTGTCGCTCCAGTGGAGGGCAGACCACAACAGGCCCAGGAGCATGACGGCCACGCCGGGGGCGGTGTGGTAGGCGGCGGTGCCGCCGGGTACCTCGCCCCGGCGGGCCTGAGCGACCAGGGGAACGTGGGTGGCGACCATCCAGAAGCCGGCGAGGAGGATGCCGAGGCCGGCCAGGAGCATGAATGAGCCGGCGGGGGAGCCTGCGCCGGCGCGGCGGCTGCGGACGAGCGCGGCCAGCGACAGGACGATCATGAGGATGCTGGGAACCACGTGGTCGGCTATCTCCACCCGCATCTCGGTGTTCAGCTCGGGGCCTGAGTACGGCGGGAGCAGCGCCCACACCGCTGCGGCCAGACCCAGGAACGGCAGGGCATCACGGAAGCCCGACCGCCCCGGCTCGGCGTCCGGGACAGGATCGCTCAAGGCCTGATGGCGCTCGCTACGCCGGCACCGGGAGCAGGCCCCGGGCCAGCCGGCACAAGGCTTGCACGGCCGGCGATTCGGGTGCGGTGTCGAGGGGGGCCAGGCCCGCCCGATCGGCGGACACGATGGCCGGATCGTCGGGGATGGGAACCACCTCGTAGTCGGCGAACAGCTTGTTGACCATCTCCAGGTCGGCGTCGTTGCGGATGCGGCTGGCCACCACGATCACCCGCCCGAGCTGCTTCTCCACGGCCAGGGCGGCCGCCCGCTGGCCCACCTCCAGGGACTTGGGCGTGGGCTCCACCACGACCAGCACGGTGTCGACCCGCTGCTCGCCGAGGCGGGTGAGGGTGCCGATGCCGGCTTCCATGTCGGCGACGACGGCGGCGTCCTCGAAATCAACTGAGCCGAGCAACTGCTCGGCGGAGAGACCACATCACGTACAGCCCGGTTCAGGGTTGTCGATGCGGCTCACCACGGCGAGGCGGACGCCGTCGGGGGCATCGGAGCCGAAACGTGCCAGCAGCTGGTCCCAGCCCGGCGCGTGCTCCTCTTCACCCTCCTCGAGGGCCTCGCGCATGGCCACCAGGCGCTCGGTCTCGTCGTCACCCACGCCGAGGGAGATTCCCAGGTTCGGGTTGGAGTCGCAGTCGAGGGCGACCACGGACAGGCCGTGGCGAGCCAGCGTGCGGGCGACCACCGCGGAGGTGGTGGTCTTGCCCGAGCCACCCTTGCCGACGACTGCCACCTTCATGCGATTCTCTCCTCGACATCCTGGTCCTGGCACATCTTCTCGACCAACGACTCTACCGCCCGCACCGCGGGAGAATCCGCGGCCACGTCTATCGGAGCGGCGCCCTGGCGCTCCGCCTCGGCCAGGGCTTCGTCCCATCCGACCTCGGCCACGACCTCCAGCCCGGTACGGCGCCGTATCAGCTCGACGTCGCCGGCCTCGCGGATCTTGTTGGCGATGGCCACCACCCTGCCGGGCGCCTTTTCCAGGCCGGCCAGGCGGGCCAGGCGCCGGCCGGTGAGCAGCGACTTGGCCGAGGGTTCGACGACGATGAAGACGGTGTCGGCGTAGTCGCCCCATCCGGCGAAAGCCTGACGCGTTCCTCCGGGGAGGTCCCCGACGAGGCTCCAGCGGTCAGCCGGCAGCTCCTGGATGATCTGGCGGAAGGCGAACTGGGAGCGGATGATCGGGCCGACCTGCCCGCGGTGCTTGCCGAACTGGAGGAAGCGGACGCCGTCGGGGGCGACGGCGGCGTAGAGGTCGACCGCCTGCTCAGCGGTGAGGCCCTTGCGCAGGCGGTAGCGGGGGCCGTCCTCGCCCTCGCCCCGCTCCTCGATGGCCTCGTCCGGCATGGGCGCGTCAGATCGCTCCAGGCCGAGGGAGAAGGCCATGCCCGGCATGGGATCGGAGTCGAGGGCGAGCACCGGGTCGCCCCGGCGGGCCAGTGCCCGGGCGAAGGTCCCCGCTATTGCCGACTTCCCGACACCGCCCTTGCCCACGAACGCGACGCGCATGAGCCCACAGTAGCGGGGGAGGATCATCGCTCTCTCCGGCGCCACCAGCTAGGGTTCCTCCAGCTGGAGGACGCCGCCGGGAGGGTGGGCCGTTCTTCGTACGGCGGTCTCGTCCGTCACCAACGCACAGGGAGCTGGACCCTATATGCCCCATTCTGTACTCGGCCGTGCCTGCCGCCGCCGCACCACTGCCGCCACGGTCACCCTGGTGGTGGCCGCCGCCGTCCTCGTCGCCGTGCCGGCGCCGGCCTCGGCTTCGGTCTCGAGCATCAACTCCGCTCGGGCTTCTGCCGGACTGTCACCGGTCGCCGAACATGGTGGCCTGGCCGGCATCGCCGCCCGGCACTCCCGCGAGATGGCGGAGCGGGGTGACATCTACCACTCGCCCAATATTGGCGCCGCCGTCGGATCGGTGGTCTCCAACTGGACCAGGGCCGGCGAGAACGTCGGCACCGGCGGATCTCTCAGCGCGGTGAACGCCGAGTTCCTGCGGTCGTCCAGCCACCGGGCCAACATCTTCGGTGACTACAACCTGGCGGGAGTGGGAGTCGTCACCGGCAGCGACGGCCAGGTGTGGGTCACCCAGGTGTTCGCCAAGGCGCCCGGGGCATCGGCACCGGCCGAGGCACCTTCTCAGCCCGTAGAACGGCGATCGGCGCCCACTCCTGGCGCCGGGGCAACACGAACTGCGGCCGCACCAAGGGCAAGGAACACCGCCCCACGTCGCGCCGGCGTGCCCTTGCCCTTGCCCGTGAGGGAGGAGCAGCCTGAACCCGCGGATCCCACGGCTCCGGCTGTCGGCGGCATAGTCGGTGGCGCCTCCCTGTCCCCCGCGCTGTGGAGCAAGCGGGACCCCGCCGGCTACTGGCTGGCCGGAGCCGACGGCGGCGTGTTCGCCTTCGGAAAGGCACGCTTCGTCGACGCACCGGCCGGCCGGCCGCTCAACGCGCCCATCGTCGATCTCGCTCCTACCCGGAACGGCGGTGGCTACTGGCTGGCGTCGGCTGACGGGGGCGTGTTCGCCTTCGGCAACGCGCCCTACAAGGACTCCCTCGCCAACCGGCCCCTCAACGCGCCGGTGGTCGATCTGGCGCCGGCGCGCAAGGGCGATGGCTACTGGCTGGCGTCGGCTGACGGGGGCGTGTTCGCCTTCGGTAGCGCCCCCTTCGCCGGAGCGCTGGCCGGCCAGCCCATGAACGCCCCCGTCGTGGCCGTGGCGCCCAGCCGGACCGGCAACGGCTACTGGTTGGTCTCCGCCGATGGGGGCGTGTTCGCCTTCGGGGACGCTCCCTTCGCGGGTTCGCTGGCAGGCCGGCCGCTCAACGCCCCGATCGTCGGGCTCGCCCCCACGCCCTCGGGCCGCGGTTACCAACTGGTGGGGGCCGATGGCGGCGTCTTCTCGTTCGGCGATGCCGGCTTCGTCGGCGCCATGGCCGGCCAGGCCCTCAACGCGCCCATCGTCGCCCTGGACGCCACGCCCACCGGCCGCGGGTACCGCCTCGTCGCGGCCGACGGCGGCGTCTTCTCCTTCGGCGACGCCGTTTTCTCCGGCAGTATCAGCGGTCACCAGCTCAATGAGTGGGCGCCACCGGTCTGAGGCCGTCTGAACCTGACAGGATGCCCGGCGATGATCGAGTTCCACTCCTCCGAGCGCTCCAGTCTCGGTGTGGAGATGGAGCTGGAGGTGGTGGATGCCAGCACCCGGGAACTGAAGGCGGCGGCCACCGACATCCTGGACGAGATGGGGAGGGATCACCCCGACGGCGCCCATCCCAAGGCCAAGCACGAGCTGTTCGAGTCGACGGTGGAGATAATCACCGGGATCTGCTCCACCGTCGCCGAGGCCCGTGCCGACCTCGAGGCCACCATGGTCGAGCTGCGGGCCCACACCGATCGCAGGAGCCTCGAGCTGCTGTGCTCGGGCACCCACCCCTTCTCGGACTGGTCGGAGCAGAAGGTCAGCCCTGACCCCCGCTACCACGAGCTGCTGGAGGAGATGCAGTGGCTGGGGCGACGGCTCCAGATCTTCGGGATCCACGTGCACGTGGGCGTTCGGTCACCGGAGAAGGCCATCGCCATCGCCAACGCCCTTTCCTCCTACATCCCCCACTTTCTAGGCCTGTCGGCGTCGAGCCCCTATTGGATGGGCCAGGACACCGGCCTCGCCTCGGCCCGCTCGAAGATCTTCGAGGCACTGCCGACTGCCGGCCTCCCATACCACTTGGCCGGATGGCCGGAGTTCGAGCGTTTCATGACCACCCTCGTCAGCGCCCGCGCCATCAGCTCCATCCGTGAGGTGTGGTGGGACATCCGGCCCCACCCCACGTTCGGCACCGTGGAGCTGCGGATCTGCGACGGCCTGCCGACCCTCCGGGAGGTGGCGGCGGTGGCGGCGGTGAGCCAGTGCCTGGTGGAGTGGATGAACGGCCTCTACGACCGCGGCCAGGAGCTGCGCACGCATCGGGGCTGGATCATCCGTGAGAACAAGTGGCGTGCCGCCCGCTACGGCGTGGAGGCCCAGATCATCCTCGACGACGATGGGCACCTTGTGCCCCTCAAGGACGCCGTGGCCGACCTGGTGACGGCGCTCACCCCGGTGGCTGACCGGCTGGGCTGTGTCAGCGAGCTGGAGCACGCCATGGTGATGGTGGAGCGGCCGAGCTATCTGCGCCAGCGCGAGGTCGTGGCCAGCGGTGGGAGCCTGGTCGACGTGGTGGACTCCCTGATCGGCGAGCTGCGCTCGGACAAGGCGTGGCAGGCGCCGTCGACGGGGGAGGAGCGAAGTGCCTGAGGAGCTGCAAGACCAGGGGGACGACGGCACGCTGGCCATTCTCCAGGCCATGCTCACGACCTTCTCGGACGTGCTGGAGACCATGGACCGCCGGCTCGGCTCCATGGAGGCGGCCGTGAAGTCGCTCAGCTCCGACCAGGAGCAGGCACAGGAGCTCCGCCAGGCGCTGCATAACCTCGGGCGGGTCGAGCGCATCGAGGAGGATCTGGCCGGGATACGCGTCACCATCCAGTCACTCCAGGGCGACCAGGAGCAGGGGGCTCAACTTCGCCAGGCGCTGCACAGCCTCGGGCGGGTGGAACGCATCGAGGAGGACCTCGGTGAGATGCGGAACGCTCTGTTGAGCCACCCGGTCGCGACGGTGTACGACGCCATCACCCACATGACGGGACAGGTGGACCGGCTGGTGGCCCAGCCCGGGCCGGGGCCGGCGATGGCCATGGTGGCGGCGGGCCTGTCGGAGCGCTTCGAACAGCGCACCGAGAACCTGGTGGCCCTGCTCCAGGAGCATGCCGAACTGATGCATCTACTCACCGAGCAGGTTCAGGAGGCCATGCAGGGTTTGGTGACGAGCGTGGGTTCCCGCCAGGACAGCCTCGACACGCTGCTCGAGACGGTTCGGCAGATCGCCGGCTCCATCGAAGGAACGGGTGCCCTGGTGGAGGAGGCGCGCGACCGTGTGGAATCGGTGTTCCTGGCGGGCGAGGACCTCCCCGCGGCAGTGGAGTCGCTCCGCGAGCTGGAAAAAGCCATCCGGGACATCGCCGAGTCCATTCAGGACCAGAGTGTGGCCGGCCTCACCGGGGTGGTGCGGGACGAGGCCGAGATGCTCGCCCAGCGCGTGGCCGCCATCTCGGTCTCGGTGGACGGGGTGGGCCGGCTTCTGGCGAGCCATGCCGAGGAGACGGCCCACTCTCTCGGACGGAAGGCCTCGGAGGCGGGTCGGCGCCTCGTGGCTGATCTGGGCCTCTCCTCCAGAGGTAAGGACCGGGCGGCCAGGCCACCGCCACCGCCACCGCCACCGCCACCGCCACCGCCACCGCCACCGCCACCGCCGCCGCCGCCACCGCCGGGGGCGATCGTGACGGTCTGGGCCGCCTGGTCACAGAGAACGTTGTGCGTAACGCTGGTGTTGTTGCGGTCGCCGGAGTACGTGACCACCCAGTGATAATCGCCGGCGGCTGCCGGGGCGAACGCGGGGGACATGATGTTGCCGTCAGTGGTCGGCACCGGGATCAGGGGACTGGA
>DATLEK010000019.1:0-2906 GCA_035525365.1 Acidimicrobiales bacterium | reverse complement strand
TTCCCCCGGCCCTGACCTGAGAGCATCTTGGCCAGGGCATCGGCGGCATAGGCCTCCCTCGACTCGGTGGAACCACTGCGACGGGCCTCGCGAGCTATGCGGTCGGCCTCGGCCTCCAGGCGGTTGATCAAAGGGATCCCCACCAGGGGGGCAAAGGCGCCGGAGAAGCGGATCATGCCCATCTCGTCTTTCCAGTGGCGAAAGCTGCGGGCCTTGTGCTGGGCATCGGCCAGCTCCTCGGCGGGAATGGCCGCCGCTCGCCGCTTGCGCCCTTCGTTCCGCAGGTCGGCCAGTGAGGACTTCTTGGCCAGGCCCACCAGCTCGGACTCAGAACCCGGGCACTCGGCTTCGGTCTTGGTGATCTCATTGGCCTGGGACAGCGACAACTGCCCGTCGACCAGCGCCTCTTTGGTAGTCGGGCACTTCTCGGCCGCTTCTGCGGTCTTGATGGCCGCGTTGGCCTCGCCCTTGGAGGAGCCGGTCTTTCGCGCCAGCCAATCAGCCGCATCGTCGAAGCCGCCTTGTCGGAACGAACCGCACTCCGCTACCCGGGCAGCAGCACGAGCACGAGCCGCCGCACAAGCCTTCTCGGTGCGGGCCAGCTCCTCGGCCAGCACCCGGCAGTCGTCGCCCGAGAACAGCGCCGGGTCGAAGCGGACCAACTCTGAGCGCAGCCCCTGGCAACGCTCCAACACACCGGGACCACCAGCACCACCAGCCATCGTGACACCTCCTCCAACTCTCGGATCATCTACAAGAGGAGGGCCGTTCGCCGGCACCTCGAGGCGTCACTGCTACTCTATCAGAACGTGCGTTCGGAAGTCAAGCCATTCGGAGCCAAAATCGAAAAACTTCTCGAGCAGCGTAGAACGGCGTGCGTTCCAGGTGCACCCCCACATCGCCCACGATCACCACCGGCGCCCGGTCCCGGGCCAGCGCCCGGCGTACGCGCGACCAGATCAGACGAGGACGACGCCGCGCACACCAGCACCGCGTCCGCCCCCCGCCCACGTGACCACTCCAGTACCGCGTCGGTGGTCAACCCCCGGAATGGATCGGGTTCAAACCGTCGACCCCTAACTTGCGATGAGGCGGTACTCCAGGGCAAGCCCGACGGCGCTGGCGTAGCGGCGGATCATGTCGGCGCTCACGTCGACATCGTTGTCCTCGGCCCTGGCGAGGTCTGCCGAGGTGTCGCCCGTGCGGCGGCCGATCTCTTCGAGCGTCAGGCCGAGCGCAAGACGGCGCTGCCGAAGTTGGAAGAGCACTTCGAGCAGCGCGGTGATAGCCATCGCCTGGGGGGGGTAACCCGGGTCGTTGGCCTCCTCGGCGGCTAGGTCGGCCTCCACGTCGTCCACCTCGCAGTCCTCGCCGACGTAACCAACGTCCTGGTGTTGATCCTTGGAGCTGTTCATTCCTTCACCTTCCCCTTTGCTGGGCTGCGCCCATGACGAAGCCGCTCGCCCCGAGCCCGCCAATCCGAAACCCGCGCCTCAGCGACCTGGAGGACGTGCCCGGGCGTGGCCTGAGTTTGCTTACGAAACGCCTCGACGGCCAGGAGCACCTGGCTCCGACTGCCCTCGAGGACGAACATGACCCGGTATGCGACACCCCGGGTCGTGACCCGCACCTCGTAGAGGTCGCCTCGAAGGTGGCGCGCTGCCGCCACACCCTCCCGACGGACGAGGGACATCGCCAAGCGGACGACCCGGCGATCGGCCACGGGTAAGGACTCAAGGAACTCTCCGACCGGCGAGGATCCCGCCGATGTGCGGTAGTAACGCCACCACCGCGGCCACCCAGTGGCCGTCATCCGGGTCATCCGCGAACAACCCTGCGACGCCCGGATCCACCCAACAAGGCTACCAACGGCCCGCGGCCGACCAGGCCCAACCCCACAACCACGATCTTCGCTCCAGGCCCCAGCTCGGCCAGCCGGAGCCCGTGCAAGGCAATGGATGCAATGGTGGCAAACGCTGCCTCCTCGGCCTCCACCCCCGCCGGCACCGCCGCGCACAGCAGTCCCGGCACCGCCTGGTACTCGGCATGATTGGCCTTGCCCGCCCCGGCCGTGGCCACCATCTGGCCCGGCACCAGCCCCGACACATGCCGCCCCACCTCCACCACCACGCCGGCGGCCTTCCTAGTCGTTATGCGTATGAAGGCGTCCTTCCGCTCCTCCAAGCCTCGCCCCAAAGGACCGCGCAAGACGGCGACCGTTCGAGATCGGGTCCTGGTGCTGCGGGCACAGGACCGCTCGGTGACCGAGATCGCCGAGGTGCGTAGCGGCTCGGCAGAAGGCGGCGGGTCTTCGGCAGCGAGCTGGTATAGCATGGGCGCTATGTCATGGGGCGAGGTGGAACTCGAACCCGAGGTTCGTGACTGGTTTTTTCGGCTCGCTGAGACCGACCAGGCTCGTGTGAGATTCCACGTGGACCGCCTCAGCGAGCTGGGCCCTGTTCTGGACGAGCCGCACACACGTCAGCTTGACGGAAAGCTCCGAGAGCTTCGGTTCTACCTGCAAGGTGTTTCAACCCGGATCACCTATTGGATCGCTCCGGAACGGCGGATCATCTTGTTGACCGTGTTCGTCAAGACGAAGCGCAAGGAGGTTCGTGAGGTGCAGCGGGCGCGAGAGGCGATGAAGCGGTGCCGGGCAGAAGGTCATACGGCCAACGAGGAGGAGACTGACGACGATGGCTAAGCGCACGAGTTGGAACGACATCAAGGAGCAGCGGCCCCTCGGCGACGAGGGACGCGCCGCATACGAGGACGAGGCCCGGATCAGCGCGTTCCGCGCGATGGTCCATCGGCTCCGTACCGACGCCGGCTTGACCCAGGCCGAGCTCGCTGAGCGGATGGGTACAACGCAGTCGGCGATCGCCCGCATGGAGGGTGGAGGGTCC
>DATLEK010000013.1:0-42051 GCA_035525365.1 Acidimicrobiales bacterium | reverse complement strand
GAAACGGGGAAGTCGACGATCTCGATCTCCATCTTCCCGGCCTCGATCTTGGAGAAGTCCAAGATGTTGTTGATGACCGCCAGCAGCGCCTCGCCCGCGGCGCGCACCCCCTCGGCGAACTGACGCTGGGAGGCGTCGAGGCTGGTGTTGAGCAGAAGGCCGGTGAGGCCGATCACGCCGTTCATCGGGGTACGTATCTCGTGGCTCATGGTGGCCAGGAACTCCGATTTCAGCCGTGAGGCCTCCATGGCCTGGTCCCGAGCCGTGGCCAGTGCCTCCGCAGTCTGTTGGCGCTCGGTGATGTCCTGGATGAAGGCGCTGAAGTACTGCTCGTCTCCGGTGCTGGTGGTCCACACCAACAACTCGATGGGAAATTCGTGGCCGTCACGGTGGACAGCGCTGATCTCGACCCGGTTGTCGAGTACCGGCCCCTCACCTGATTCGAGGAAATGCCTCAGGCCAGCCGCGTGTGCCTCGCGATAGCGCGGCGGCACGATGGTGTCGGCCATGGACCGTCCGACGGCCTCCCGGCGGGCCCACCCGAAGATCTTCTCCGCGCTGTGGTTCCAGTCGGTGATGACGCCGGCGCGGTCCACGCCGACGAAGGCGTCACGGGCAGTGTCGACGATGGAGCGACTGCGCTGCGTGCTGGTCCGCAGCGCCTGGTCGGCGCGCCGCAGGGCGGTGATGTCGCGGGCGATGACAGCTCCGCCGACGACGACGCCGGCGCCATCGCGGATCGGCGCCGCGCTCAGGGAGATCTCGACGAGAGAGCCGTCCTTGCGAAGGCGGGAAGTCTCAAAGCCCGGTACTGGTTCACCGCTTTTGATGCGATCGAGCATCGCCTCGGTGTCGGCCTCACCGCCCGGCGGGACCAGCAGGCTGAAGGGACGGCCGACGACCTCCTCGGCCCGGTAGCCGAACAGTCGGGTGGCGCCGGCGTTCCAGCTGGTGAGCGTCCCGCCGATGGTCCAGCTCGAGATGGCGTCATCGGAGGACTCGACAATCGAGGCCAACCGCCGCAGCTGCTCCTGGACGCGCTCGTATTCGGCGACGTCCACCATCAGGTCAGAGACGCGCTTGAGGACGAGCAGGAAGATCAACGAGGACACCAACGAGACGAGGCCGACATCGATGGGGCGATCCTGGGCGGTGCGCACCATAAGGAGGGTCGGAGGAACCAGGGCGGCAATGGCCAGGAGAGGCAACCGCCGACTCACGCTCGCAGGGCGGCGCTCGCCGGCCAGGGTGAGCCCTGCCATCGAAGGGTGCAGCGCGGCTGCCCCCAACACGACCATCGAGGCCAGCCAGCCCGCGGTGACGGTACCTCCGAGCCGGAAGGTGCCGTCCAAAGCGGTCTTGGCGAAGGCGACATCGGTTCCCAGTTGCACACCGATCCAAAGAGCCATCAGCCAGAAAGCCGGCCCTCGCCGTCCCGGCGCGACTGCCAACCGGACGGCGAGGGCGAACAGCACGATGTCGACCAGCGGGTAGGCCGCCGACGCCATCTTGGCCAGCGTCGACAGGTCGGAAGTCTCGGCGATGGGGTCGATCAGAAATACCCAGGACAGCACTCCGAGACCCAGGGCCATGATCGAAGCGTCGATCAGGTCGGCTCGGTTGCGACCGGGGCTGCGGGCGTGAACCAGCATCACCATGGCGACGCCGAAAAGACAGTAAGAGGGCAGAAAGAGGGCATCGGCCACAGACGGGTACGGAAGTTCGCGTCCAGCAGCCAACGGGTACGGGTACCACACGACGAAGCCCAGCAGGTACAGCGCCTCGCCGGCGAGCAGAACCGCCCACGGCCTGAGGCGAGAGGGCCGGTTGACCGCTATGCCCACGGCCATGGCGCCGAACGCGGCTGCGTTCACTGCGACGAACACCAGCCCGCGAGTCAACGGCGCCAACGGCAGGACCAGGAAGCCCACGGTGGCCATGAGGCCGATGGACATGAAACTAAAGCAATGCTTTGGGTTCATAAGCCCGCCTTGCTCGAGTGTGTGCCGATGGACGATCCCGGGCGAGTGCAACACAGACCCGTAAGACGTAACTATATCGGGCCTCTATGGCCCAGGCTTGCGGATCCACGCAGTGCTTCGCGGCGATGAAGGACGGCGTCAGGTGCTGGTCAACCTGGCCGACAACGCCGTGATGCTGCTGTTCGACCCGGACCAGGTGGCCACTCCCAGCCCGAGCCGCTCCAGCGCCTTTAGACTCTGCCGATCGACATCCTCGTCCTCTGCACCGGGAACATCTGCCGCTCGCCCATGGCCGAGGCCTTCCTCCGCCGCCAGCTGGCCGATATCGGTGTAGAGGCCAACGTGCACAGTGCGGGCCTCCTGAGCGCCGGCAACCCCGCCACCGCCGAGGGCGTGGGTGTCCTGGCGGCCATGGGCGTGGACGCCTCCGCCCACCGGAGCCGGCGTATGTCCGAAGCGCTCCTGGCGCCGGCCGACCTCGTGCTCTGCATGGCGAGGGAGCACGTCCGTGAGGCCGTCCTGATGGTGCCCGATGCCTGGCCCCGCACCTTCACGCTGAAGGAGCTGGTGCGCCGGGGCGAGGAGCGGGGGCCGAGGGCCCCGGGCCAGAGCTTCGAGGACTGGCTGGCCAAGGTCCACGCCGGGCGCAGCCATAACGATCTTGTCGGGTATTCGCCCGACGACGATGTCGCCGACCCGATCGGGCGCGGCTCCGACTTCTACAAGGGAACAGCCGAGGAGATCGACGACCTGGTGAGCCGGCTCGTCGAACTGGGCTGGGGAGGCAGATGATTAATGCGGGTGGCCATCGGATCCGACCACGCCGGCTACCGGCTCAAGACCCACCTCATCGCCAGTCTGGAGAAGCTGGGCCACGAGGTGGAGGACCACGGCACCGACAGCGAGGAGTCCGTCGACTACCCGGAGATCTGCGCCGGCGTGGGCCTCGCTGTGGCCGAGGGCAAGGCGGACCGCGGCGTCGTCCTCGGCGGCAGCGGGCAGGGCGAGCAACTGGCGGCCAACAAGGTGCGGGGCGTGCGGGCGGCGCTCTGCAACGACCTCTACACGGCCCGCCTGTCACGCGAGCACAACGACGCCAACGTGCTGGCCATGGGAGGGCGCGTCGTCGGTACGGGCCTGGCCGACGAGATCCTCACGCTGTGGCTCTCCACCGATTTCGAAGGCGGCCGCCACGCCACCCGCGTCGACCAGATAAGCGCCATCGAGGCCCGCCAGTGACAGCGCCGGATGGGGATGAGGCCCCCATCTCGGCGAGGAGGCGGGGTTGGGGCCCCGCCGGGGAGATGACATGAGATCGTCGAACCTGCAGTCGACCGACCCCGAGATCGCCGGCATCCTCGGCCGTGAGCGCGAGCGACAGAACACCACTCTTCAGCTCATCGCCTCTGAGAACTTCACCTCGCCGGCCGTGATGGAAGCCACCGGTTCGGTGCTCACCAACAAGTACGCCGAGGGCTACCCCGGCAAGCGCTATTACGGCGGCAACGAGATCGTGGACGAGGCCGAGGAACTGGCCCGGGAGCGGTGCAAGGCCCTGTTCGGGGCCGAGCACGCCAACGTGCAGCCCCACTCGGGCGCCAACGCCAACATGGCCATGTACCTGGCTCTGTTGGAGCCCGGAGACACCGTGTTGGGGATGCGCCTCGACCAGGGCGGCCACCTCACCCACGGATCGCCCGTCAACATGAGCGGCCGCCTCTACAACTTCGTGTCCTACGGCGTGCGGGAGGACGACGAGCGCCTCGACCTCGATCAGGTGCGGGACCTGGCCCGCGAGCACCGCCCGAAGATGATCGTGGCAGGCGCCACCGCCTACTCCCGTTTGATCGACCCCGCCCCCTTCCGTCTCATCGCCGACGAGGTGGGGGCGCTTTTCGTCTTCGACGCCGCCCATGTGGCCGGCCTCGTCGCAGGTGGGGTCCATCCCGACCCCGTTCCCCTGGCCGACGTCGTCACCTTCACCACCCACAAGACACTGCGCGGCCCACGCGGCGGCTGCATCGTCACCGGCACCAGGCACGGAGCGGCCATCGACAAGGCGGTGTTCCCCGGGCTGCAGGGTGGCCCGCTCGAACACGTGATAGCGGCCAAGGCCGTCGCTTTTCTGGAGGCGTTGGAGCCGGGCTTCCGGACTTACGCCGCCCAGGTGGTGGCCAACGCCAGGGCCATGGCCGAAGCCCTCACCAAAGAGGGTTTCCGCATCGTGTCCGGCGGCACCGACAACCACCTCATGCTGGTCGACCTTCAGCCTTTCGACGCCGACCTCACCGGCAAGGAGGCCCAGATCACCCTCGACCGGGCCGGCATCACCCTCAACAAGAACCAGATCCCCAATGACCCCCGGTCGCCCTTCGTGACCAGCGGGGTGCGCATCGGGACTCCGGCGGTCACCACCGCCGGCATGCGGGAGCCGGAGATGGCGACTGTGGCGTCGCTCATCGGCCGGGCACTGCGCAAGCGCACCGAGGACGGCGAGCTGGCCGCGGTGCGCGACGAGGTCGGCGTCCTCTGCTCGAAGTTCACGCCCTACCCTCTGCCCGGGGGGTAGGGCGCCATGGGCGGGTACGCGGTCGTCCTGGGTGTGGCGGCGGTCACCACCTACGTCCTCGGCTTCCTCGTCCGCCGCATCGCCGTGCGTGTGGGTGCCGTCGTCCTGCCCGACGAGCGACGCGTTCACGCCCTGCCCACTCCAACCGCCGGCGGCGCCGCCATGTTCGGCGCCCTGCTGCTGGCCATGTTCGTGGCCTCCCAGTTCCCGCAGTTCCGGCCTGTCTTCGAGGGCTCCTCTGAGCCACTCGGGATCGTGCTGGCCGCCGGCGTCATCTTCATCGTCGGCCTGGTGGACGACGTCCGCGAGGTATCGGCGCCGGCCAAGCTGGCGGGTCAGGTGCTGGCCGGCAGTGTCCTGTCTTTCCTCGGGGTCACGATGCTGTACTTCCGGGTCCCGTTCCTCGACATCGTCTCCATCTCGCCCGACCTGGCCCCATTGCTCACGGTTCTCTGGGTGGCGGCCATCGCCAACGCCATCAATCTGGTCGACGGCCTCGATGGCCTTGCCGCCGGCGTGGTGGCCATCGCCGCCGCCGCCTTCTTCGTCTATGCCGACCGCCTGTTCAAGGCCGGCCTCCTCGGCGGGGACAATCTGGGCCCGCTGGTGGCCGTCATCACCTGCGGCGTCTGTCTCGGTTTCCTGCCCCACAACTTCCACCCGGCGCGGATCTTCATGGGTGACGCCGGGGCCATGCTGCTCGGGCTCCTGATGGCCAGCTCCACCATGGTGGTGGGCGGCCGCACCGCCGACCAGTTCAGCGGCCAGACCTACTTCTTCTTCGCGCCCATGTTCATTCCCCTGTTCGTGCTGGGTGTCCCCATTCTCGACACGGCCTTCGCCATCGTGCGAAGGTCGGTGCGAAGAACGAGTGTCTCCACCCCCGACAAGGAGCACCTCCACCACCGTCTCATGCGCCTGGGCCACGGGCACCGCCGCTCGGTGGTGATCCTGTGGGCCTGGACGGCCATCCTCTCCGGCCTGGTGCTCTTCCCCACGTTCACCAACGAGGGCAACGCCGTGATTCCCTTTGCCGGCGCCGGCCTGGTCGTGGCCCTGTACACACTGTTCCACCCGGGGGTACGCCAGCGAGCCGAGACCGAGGCCGAGGAGCGGGCTCTACAGGACGAGCTGGAGGCCGTCGCCGGCGAGAGCGACCTCCCGCTGGCCGATGTCGTGGCGCTGGAGGAGCGGCGCCGCAACGCGGGTAGCTCCTGAACTTGCGGGTTTCTGCACCGTCCCCTTAGATTCCGGTCGACGGAACAGGGGCAAACGGCTTGGATCTTCGCGACAAACGCGAGCTGTACAACGGATTTGGGGACACACTGGCCAAGGCGGTCGAGTTCGTGGTGACCCCGATGCTGTTCGGCTTCGGTGGGCATCTGCTCGACGGCTGGCTCGGTACAGGCGCCATCCTCACCGCGCTGCTGGCTGCCCTCGCCCTGGCCGGCACGACCATACGGATGTACTACGGCTACGAGGTGGCGATGAAGGCACACGAGGCCGATTCCCCCTGGGCCAAGGCGCCACGGCAAGGCCCGACCCCTTGACGGCGACAACCGAGGCCGTACCCGAGGTGGAGAAGATGGTCGTGGCCGACATGGCCCGTCGCGCCCTCCCCGTAGCCCCGGTACTCCTGATCATCGGCGCCGTCTTCTGGGGCCTCGACGGTCTCTTCTCGTCGGCCTTCGGGTTCGGCCTGGCTCTGGGCAACCTCGCCCTTTCCGCCGCCCTCCTCGGCTGGGCCGCCCGGCGCGGGCTGTCGTTCCTCATGGTCGCCGCCCTGGGCGGCTACCTGCTCCGCCTCGGCCTTCTCACCGCGGCCGTGGCCGCCGTGCGAAACAGCTCCTGGGTGGAGATGGTGCCCCTCGGCGTCACCATCCTCGTCACCCACCTGGGCCTCCTCTGGTGGGAGACCCGCCACCTGTCCATATCGCTGGCCTTTCCCGCCCTCAAGCCGCCACCGGCGCCGGCCGTGCCGAGGAGCTGAACCAATGTCACTTATCGCACTCGAGTTCCCGCCCGTAAGCCACCTCATCGAGTGGCCCGACATGTTCGGCACCAGCGGTCCGCTCGGCATCAACAAGGTGGTGCTGCTCACCTTCGTGGCCGCCATCCTGGTCGGCGGCTTCTATCTCATCGCCGGTCGCAGCCAAAAGCTCGTACCCACCGGCGCGCAGAACTTCGCCGAGACGGTCGTGGAGTTCATCCAGGAGGGTGTGATCCTCCAGACCATGGGACCCGAGGGCCTCTACTGGACACCGTTCCTGCTCACGCTGTTCAGCTTCATCTTCGTGACCAACATCTTCGGGATCATCCCGTTCATCCAGATGCCGGTGAACGCCCGGATGGCGCTGCCCGCCTTTCTGGCCATCGTCATCTGGATCCTGTTCAACTTCATCGGGATCAAGAAGCAGGGGTTATTCGGCTACTTCAAGTCGATGCTCTTCCCGCCGGGTGTCCCCAAGGCGCTCTACATCCTCGTCACGCCCATCGAGTTCGTCTCCACCATCTTCGTACGGCCCCTTTCGCTGGCCGTGCGACTTTTCGCCAACATGCTGGCCGGGCATCTGCTCCTCGTGAGCTTCGCCGTCATCAGCGCCGCCCTGTTCAAGGCGACGGTGGTGGGAGCGGTGCTCCCGGGCGGCCTGCTCATCGCCCTGACCGGCTTCGAGATCCTTGTCGCCGTTCTCCAGGCCTTCATTTTCACCATTCTCGCTGCCGTCTACATCGGTGGCGCCATGCATCCCGAACACTGAGGAGAGGTACGTGTTAGATCTATCGATATTGGCAGAGCAGGATCCCGGAGAACTGGTCGCAGGCCTCACCGCCGTCGGCCGGGGCATCGTCTACGGCGGGGCGGCCATCGGGCCGGGCATCGGCATCGGCATCGTGGTGGGCAACGCCATCACGGCCATGGCCCGCCAACCCGAGTCCGCCGGCATGGTGCGCACCACCATGTTCCTCGGTATCGCCTTCACCGAGGCCCTGGCGCTGTTCGGCTTCGTCCTCTCCTTCATCATCTCGGGCTGAGGGGCCGGCCATGCGCATTCGAGCGCTCACCGCCGCTGCCCTGTTCGCCGCCCTCAGCGTGTTCGCCGTGGGCGGGGTCGCCGCCGCCGAAGCGAAAGAGGGCTCCAAGGCCACCCATGCCGGGGAGGAGTGCATCGAGATCCTGGAGAAGGGCGGCAAGGCCGAGCAGTGCCACGACGCACCGAGCCCCATCATCCCCGAGACCAAGGAGATCGTCTGGGGCTCAATCTCCTTCCTCGCCGTGCTCTTCCTCATGATGAAGGTCGCCTACCCGGCGCTCAAGAAGAGCATGGATGCCCGAACCGAGAAGATCCGCGGCAACCTCGACGACGCCGAGCGGGTGAAGGCCGAGGCGGCCACGGTTCTGGAGGACTACAAGCGCCAGCTGGCCGACGCCCGTAACGAGTCGAACCGCATCATCGAGGAGGCCCGCCAGACGGCAGAGCAGCTGCGCCGCGACCTGATGCAGCGGGCCGAGGCCGAGGTGGCCGAGCTGCGCCAGAAGACCCGCGACGACATCAGCGCCGCCCAGGAGCGGGCCATGGCCGACCTGCAGTCCCGCGTCGGCGACATGGCCATCGAGCTGGCCGAGAAGGTGGTCGAGGCCAACCTCGACCGCGACGCCAACATGCGCCTCATCGACAGCTACATCGCCCAGGTCGGCAGCAGCTCCTAATGAGCACCAGCTCGCGCGTGGATGCCTATGCGTCAGCTCTGTTCGAGGTGGCCCGGGCCGAGGGTGCCCTCGACACTGTCGAGGAGGAGCTGTTCCGTGTCGCCCGCACGTTCGAGGGCAGCGACGAACTCCGTTCCACGCTCACCGATCAGGCCATCCCCGTGGAGATGCGCCAGGGCATCGTCGAGCAGCTGCTCGGGGACAAGGCCTCGCCCGTCACCACGTCGCTCGTCTCCTTCGTGGTGGGTGCCGGCCGCGGCCGCGACCTGCCCGCCATCATCGACCGGCTCGTGGAAGAGGCCGCCGATCAGCGCGATGAGGTCGTCGCCGAGGTGCGCTCCGCCGTCCAGCTCGACGATGAACAGAAAACCCGCCTCGCCGCCGCCCTCTCGGAGGCAACCAAGAAGAAGGTGAGCGTCAAGGTCATCGTCGACCCCACCGTCCTCGGCGGCCTGATCGCCACCATCGGCGACACCGTCATCGACGGATCCATTCGCCACCGTCTCGACCAGATGAAGGAAAGTTTCTAATGGCAGAAGGAAACGGCTTCTCGATCAACGCCGACGACATCGCCTCGGCGCTCCGGGACCAGCTGGCGGGGTACACGCCGGCCATGGCCGCGGCCCAGGTGGGTCGCATCATCGAGGTGGGCGACGGCATCGCCCGGGTGTCCGGACTGCCCAATGCCGCGGTCAACGAGTTGCTCGAGTTCGAGGGGGGCGCCGTAGGCCTCGCCCTCAACCTCGACGAGGAGTCCATCGGCGCCGTCATCCTCGGCGACGTGGAGCACATCCAGGAAGGCCAGTCGGTGAAGGCCACCGGGCGGATTCTCTCCGTGCCCGTCGGCGACTCCCTGCTCGGCCGCGTGGTCAACGCCCTGGGTGAGCCCATCGACGGCAAGGGCGACCTCAACTCCACCGAGACCCGCCGCCTCGAGGTGCAGGCGCCGGGCATCACCGGCCGTAAGCCGGTGCACGAGCCGCTGCAGACCGGCATCAAGGCCATCGACTCCATGACCCCCATCGGCCGGGGCCAGCGCGAGCTGATCATCGGCGACCGCAAGACGGGCAAGACCAGCGTGGCCCTCGACACCATCATCAACCAGAAGGGCCTGGGGGTGAAGTGCATCTACGTGGCCATCGGCCAGAAGGGCTCCACTGTCGCCCAAACGGTGGCCACGCTCGATCAGTTCGGCGCCCTGGACTACACGGTGGTCGTGGTGGCGCCGGCATCGGACCCCGCTCCCTACAAGTACCTCGCCCCTTACGCCGGCTGCGCCATCGGCCAGCACTGGATGGACAACGGCGAGCACGCCCTCATCGTCTACGACGACCTGTCCAAGCAGGCTGAGGCCTACCGCCAGCTCGCCCTCCTCCTGCGCCGCCCGCCGGGCCGTGAGGCCTATCCCGGCGACGTGTTCTACCTCCACAGCCGCCTGCTGGAACGTGCCGCGAAGCTGAACGAGAAGCTGGGCCTGGGTTCGCTGACGGCCCTGCCGATCATCGAGACCAAGGCCGGCGACGTGTCGGCCTACATCCCCACCAACGTGATCTCCATCACCGACGGTCAGATCTATCTGGAGACCGACCTGTTCAACGCCGGCGTCCGCCCGGCAATGAACGTGGGAATCTCGGTCTCCCGCGTGGGCAGCGCGGCCCAGGTGAAGGCCATGAAGGGTGTGGCCGGAACCCTCAAGACCGACCTGGCCCAGTTCCGCGAGCTCGAGGCCTTCGCCACCTTCGGGTCCGAGCTGGACAAGGTGTCCCAGGGCTACCTGGACCGCGGCTATCGCCTCACCGAGCTGCTCAAGCAGCCTCTGAACTCGCCGCTGGCCATCGAGGAGCAGGTGGTGTCCATCTACGCCGGCACCGGCGGGTTCCTCGACCCCATTCCGGTCACCGACGTGCGCCGCTTCGAGACCGAGGTGCTGGAGTACATGCGCACCCGCCACGCCGATCTCATGACCTCCATCAAGGAAACCGGCGAGCTCCCCGACGACGACGCCCTGAAGACCGCGTTGGAGGGTTTCGCCGAGCAGTTCCAGCCCACGGAGAGCGCGGCTACGTAATGGCGGGGGGCAAGGAGCGGATCCTCCGCCGGCGCATCAAGAGCGTCCAGTCCACCAAGAAGATCACCAAGGCGATGGAGCTCATCGCCGCCAGCCGGATCGTCAAGGCCCAGCAGCGCGTCGCTGCCGCCCGCCCCTACAGCGAGCAGATCACCGAGGTCATTCGCAGCCTGGCCGCCGGCGGCGCCGAGCTGGACCACCCCCTGCTGCGCGAGCCCGAGGACGTCGACAAGGTGGCCTTCGTGGTCATCACCGCCGACCGCGGCCTGGCCGGGGCCTACAACACCAACGTCATCCGCGCCGCCGAGCGGGCCCTGAAAGCCGAGCAGGAGAAAGGCCGTGGCTACTCCCTGATCCTCGCCGGCAAGAAGGGCGAGAGCTACTTCCGTTTCCGCGGTTACGACATCGACGCCACCTTCTCGGGGATGAGCGAGCAGCCCACCTACGAGGACGCCCGCGAAGTGGCGGCGGTGGTCACCAAGGCCTTCGAGGACGGCGAGGTCGGCCTCGTCTACCTGGCCTACACCCAGTTCCTCTCGGCCGGCACCCAGAAGGTCCAGGTGCGCCAGTTCATGCCCCTCGACCAGGCCGCCCTGGAGGAGGCGCCGGAGACCGACGGTCCCCAGGCCGCCTACGAGTACGAGCCCGGGCCCGGCGAGATCCTCGAGCGCCTGCTGCCCCGCTACGTGGAGGCCCGCCTGTTCGCGGCCATGCTCGACGCCGCCGCCTCCGAGCACGCGGCGCGCCAGCGGGCCATGAAGTCGGCCACCGACAACGCCGAGGAGCTGATCACCAAGCTCTCCCGCATCATGAACCGGGCCCGCCAGGAGACCATCACCACCGAGATCATGGAGATCGCCGGCGGCGCCGAGGCGCTCCGCCAGGGTGGGTCAGGTGAGGTGGACTACATGCCCGACAACCTCACCAGCCGCGACGTCCTGCCTGACCAGATCGACCCGTACCGCAAGAAGAAAAGAGTGAACCAGTGACCGTCACCGAAGCCCAGCCCACCGAGGAGACCACACGCAAGGAGGGCCGGGTCGTGGCCATCGCCGGCCCCGTCGTCGACGTGGAGTTCCCGCCCGATCACCTCCCCGAGATCAACACAGCGGTGGAGTTCGAGGTGGAGATGGAGGGCGAGACCGTCAAGATCACCGCCGAGGTGGCCCAGCAGATCGGTGACTCGCGGGTCCGGGCCATCTGCCTCAAGCCCACGGACGGCCTCAAGCGCGGCGCCACCGTCGTCAACACCGGTCACGGCATCCGCATGCCGGTCGGCCCCGGCGTGCTCGGTCACGTGTTCAACGTCATCGGTGAGCCTCTGGACACCGACCACGTGGAGGGCATCGAGGACTACTGGGACATCCACCGCGACCCGCCCGCATTCCAGGACCTCGAGCCCAAGCGCCAGATGTTCGAGACGGGCATCAAGGTCATCGACCTGCTCGAGCCCTACGCCCAGGGCGGAAAGATCGGCCTGTTCGGTGGCGCCGGCGTGGGCAAGACGGTGCTCATCACCGAGATGATCCGCCGGGTGGCCGAGCAGCACGGCGGCGTCTCGGTCTTCGCCGGCGTGGGCGAGCGCACCCGTGAGGGCACCGACCTGTGGCTGGAGATGCAGGAGTCCGGCGTCATCGAGAAAGCCGCCCTCTGCTACGGCCAGATGGACGAGCCGCCGGGCGTGCGTCTCCGGGTGGCCCTGTCCGCCCTCACCATGGCCGAGTACTTCCGCGACGTGCGCCAGCAGGACGTGCTGTTGTTCGTCGACAACATCTTCCGCTTCGTGCAGGCCGGCTCCGAGGTGTCCACCCTCCTCGGGCGCATGCCCTCGGCCGTGGGCTACCAGCCGACCCTGGCCGACGAGATGGGCGAGCTGCAGGAGCGCATCACCTCCACCAGGGGCCGCTCCATCACCTCCCTCCAGGCTGTGTACGTCCCCGCCGACGACTACACCGACCCCGCTCCCTTCACCACCTTCACCCACCTCGACGCCACCACCGAGCTGTCCCGCGACATCGCCAGCCTCGCCATTTACCCGGCCGTCGACCCCCTCGCTTCGTCGTCGTCCATCCTCGCCCCCGAGGTGGTGGGGGACCGCCACTACGACGTGGCCCAGCGGGTCAAGCAGGTGCTCCAGCGCTACCGGGAGCTGCAGGACATCATCGCCATCCTGGGCCTCGACGAGCTGTCCGAGGAGGACCGCATATCGGTCAACCGGGCGAGGCGCATCCAGCGCTTCTTGTCCCAGCCCATGTTCGTGGCCGAGGTGTTCACCGGCCTGCCCGGCGTCTACACCCCCGTCGAGGAGACCATCGAGAGCTTCGAGATGCTGGTCAACGGTGATCTTGACGACCTGCCCGAGCAGGCCTTCCTGAACGTGGGCGGCGCCGAGTCGGCCATGGCCAAGGCCAAGAAGCTGCAGGAGTAGCCGGCGTGGCCCTGGAAGTGGAGCTGGTCTCCCCCGAGCGCATCCTGTTCTCCGGCGAGGCCGAGATGGTCGTGTGCCGAACCTCGGACGGCGAGATCGCCTTCCTCACCGGGCACGCCCCGTTCCTCGGTGCCCTGGGGATCGGCATCGTGCGGGTCCACCAGCCCGGCGGCGATGTCCTGAAGGCCGCGGTGCACGGTGGCTTCGTCCAGGTCAAGGACAACAAGGTGATCGTGCTCTCCGACGTGGCCGAGCTACCGGACCAGATCGACGCCGCCCGGGCCCGCCAGTCCCTGGAGGACGCCCAGCGCAAGCTGTCCGCCGGCGGCGGTGCCGGCGCCGGCGAGGACGGCGAAGACGCCGAGGAGGAAGCCAACGCCCAGCTCCAGCGGGCCCAGGTCCGCCTCGAGCTGGCCGGGCAGGGCGAAGCAGCCTCCGCCCGCCACTGATATACGCCGGCTTCAACCGGCACAGTCTGAACCCGACCCCTTGGTGCAGCCCTACAACTACGGACACGTCTGCGAATGGCGCGAGTCGTCTCGCGAGACGGCGATAATGCGTCGGCAAACGTGTCCGTAGTTCCACCGGGCTGCACTTAGGCTCCTGCGGGTGCTCGGCCTGCCTGACTCCATTCGTGGGTGCCTGTTCGACCTCGATGGTGTCCTCACCCAGACGGCCACGGTGCACGCCCTCGCCTGGAAGGAGATGTTCGACGCTTTCCTCGACCAGCAGGCGGCTGCCACGGGCGAGCCTTTCGTGCCCTTCGACACAGTTCGTGACTACGGCGCCTACGTCGACGGGATGCCCAGGGCGGACGGGGTCCGGAAGTTCCTCGCCTCCAGGGGTATCAGTCTTCCTGAAGGTTTTCCTGACGACAGGCCGGAGGCGGAGACCGTCGCCGGCCTCGGCAACCGCAAGAACGAGCTGGTGCTCCAGCTGATCGACGAGCGGGGCGTCACGGTGTTCGAGGGATCGGTGCGCTACGTCCACGCCGTTCGTGATGCCGGTCTCTCGTTGGCCGTCGTGTCCTCCAGCGCCAACACGGTCTCCATCCTCGAGTCCGCCGGCCTCGCCGAGCTGTTCGAGGTCCGTATCGACGGTGTGGTGGCGGCCGAGCGGGGCCTGCCCGGCAAGCCCCGTCCGGACACGTTCCTGGCCGGCGCCGAGGCTCTGGGCCTCGAGCCCAAGGAGGCGGCCGTTTTCGAGGACGCCCTCGCCGGCGTGGAGGCCGGGGTAGCCGGCGGGTTCGGCTACGTCGTCGGGGTCGACCGGATCGACCAGGCTGCCGCCCTCCGCGAGCGGGGCGCCGACATCGTGGTCTGCGACCTGGCCGAGTTCCTGGAGCACCAGTGACGGCTTACCCGACGTTCGAGCCGGAGCCGTGGTGTGTCCGGGAGACGGCCCTTGATCTGGCGACGCTGGCCCAGGCCGAGTCGATATTCGCCCTGGCCAACGGGCACCTCGGACTGCGTGGCAACTTCGACGAGGGTGAGCCCTACGGCCTTCCCGGCACCTACCTGAACGGCCTGTACGAGCTTCGTCCCCTGCCCTACGCCGAGGGTGGCTACGGCTACCCGGAATCCGGCCAGGCCATAGTCAACGTCACCGACGGGAAGTTGATGCGCCTGCTCGTCGACGACGAGCCCTTCGACGTCCGCTACGGGCGGCTCCGCTCCCACGAGCGGGTGCTCGACATGCAGGCCGGCACCCTCACCCGGGATGTCGACTGGGTGTCGCCGGCCGGCCAGGAGGCGCGCATCCGCTCCGTCCGCCTCGTCTCCTTCACCCAGCGGGCGGTGGCCGCCATCAGCTACGAGGTCGAGGCCGTCGGTGACGCTGCCCGAGTAGTGGTGCAGTCCGAGCTGGTGGCCAACGAGCCGCTGCCCGTGTCGGGCGACGATCCCCGGGCGGCGGCGGCACTGGCGTCGCCCCTCGTGTCGGAGGACCACGGCTGCCACGGGCCGGCGGGCGTCGAGCTGGTCCACCACATGGCGGCCAGCGGGCTGCGCCTTGCCGCGGCCATGGACCATCTCGTCGACGGTCCGCCGGGAACGGTGATGTACGCCGAGTCTGCACCCGACACCGGCCGGGTCACGGTGACGACGGTGCTGGAGCCAGGCCAGCGTCTGCGCATCGTCAAGCTGCTGGCCTACGGCTGGTCGAGCCTGCGATCGCGGCGGGCCCTGCGCGACCAGGTCGTGGCCGCGCTGACCGCCGCCCGCCACTCGGGGTGGGACGGTCTTCTCGCCGACCAGCGCCGGTACCTGGACGATTTCTGGGACCGGGCCGGTATCGAGATCGAAGGTGACCTCGAGATCCAGCAGGCCGCCCGCTTCGCCCTGTTCCAGGTGCTCCAGGCCGGCGCCCGGGCCGAAGGACGGGCCATCCCGGCCAAGGGCCTCACCGGCACGGGATACGACGGCCACGCCTTCTGGGACAGCGAGACGTTCGTGCTGCCGGTTCTCACCCACAGCTTCCCCAAGGCGGCGGCCGACGTCCTGCGCTGGCGCCACTCCACGCTGCCGGTGGCGAGGGAGCGGGCCCGGACCCTCGGCCACCGGGGAGCCGTGTTCCCATGGCGGACCATCGCCGGCGAGGAGTGCTCCGGGTACTGGCCGGCGGGCACCGCCGCCTTCCACGTGAACGCAGACATCGCCGACGCCGTCGTCCGCTACGTGGACGCCACCGGCGACGAAGAGTTCGAGGCGGAGATCGGCGTGGACATCCTCGTGGAGACGGCCCGTCTCTGGTGCTCCCTCGGCCACCACGACGGCGGGGCCAGGTTCCGGCTACCCGGCGTCACCGGCCCCGACGAGTACAGCGCCATCGCCGACGACAACGTCTACACGAACCTCATGGCCCAGGAAAACCTCCTGGCGGCCGCCGACGCTACCAAGCGTCACCCCGCGAGAACGGCCGAGCTCGGCGTCGACACGCAGGAAGTGGAAGCCTGGCGGGCGGCGGCGTCGTCGATGTACGTCCCCTACGACGAGGGTCTCGGAGTCCACCCCCAGTCCAACGGCTTCACCGGACACGACGTCTGGGACTTCGAGTCCACTCGGCCTGACCAGTACCCCCTGTTCCTGCACTTCCCCTACTTCGACCTGTACCGCAAGCAGGTGGTGAAGCAGGCCGACCTGGTGCTGGCCATGCACCTTCGCGGTGACGCCTTCACCCACGAGCAGAAGTGCCGCAACTTCGCCTATTACGAGCCGCTCACTGTCCGGGACTCCTCGCTGTCGGCTCCCACGCAGGCGGTGTTGGCGGCCGAGACCGGGCATCTCGAGTTGGCCTACGACTACCTCCGGGAGTCGCTCCTGGTGGACCTGAAGGACCTGCACGACAACGCCGGCAATGGGCTCCACCTGGCCGCCCTGGCCGGAGGCTGGTCGGCCCTGGTGGCGGGGTTCGGCGGGTTCCGGGCCCGCAAGGGCTCGATGGCCTTCGCCCCGCGCCTGCCGGCCGCCATCAGCCGCCTGGTGTTCCACCTCCAGTACCGGGAGCGCTGCCTGCGGGTGGTGGTGACCCCGGACCAGGCGAGCTACGTGTTGCGCTCGGGTGAGCCCATCGAGGTCACCCATCACGGAGAGCCGCTGAAGGTGACGGTGAAGGACCCGGTGAGCAGGCCGATCTCTAAGCTCGCGCAGATCACCTGCCCGGCCCATCCCCCCGGCCGGGCCCCGGCCCGCCGCCACCTCACCGCCGACGAATAACGCCGTCGTCCACACCTGACCCGCCGGAATCCACAGGCTTTCCCCCCTTGCGCTCCACAGGGCCACGCGTCCAAGGTGGAGGGAGAAGGAGGCGATTGATGGACGTGCACTCGAAGGCAGTGGCCGAGGAGATGCGCCGGCGGCGCCTCGGCCGCCCGGATCTGCTCAGCTCGCTGGAGGACTCCAACCGCTCCACCTGGCTGCCTGGGGACCTGGAGAAGGTCCCCTCGTCGCTCCTGGTGCTGGCCGCCGTGTCCCTGGCCCGACCACCGGACGTCTGAGCGCTAGACCGGCGGTCCGCGCAATCCGTGGATCGACGGGCCAGTGGGTGTGGCTGCCATCCACCTCGCCACCTGGCCTGCCACTCGGCCTGCACGCTGAGGTGCCTCGTCGGGGGCAGTAACCACCGGCACCGGACACGAACCGCGTGCGATGGTGCGGGCATGGCCAAATGCCGTGTGGGCGTCGCCCTCCTCCTTTCCGCTGACATCGCCGGCGAAATCGACGGCCTCCGCCGGGCCCTCGGTGACGGCGCCCGCGCACGCATTCCTCCCCACATCACCCTGGTGCCGCCGGTCAACGTGAGGGCGGACCGGCTCGACGAGGCCTTCGCCGTGCTCCGCCGGGCGGCGGCGACCACGCCTTCCCTGACCGTCACGCTGGGCCCGCCGGCCACGTTCCTACCCGACAACCCCGTGGTGTACCTCCGCGTCAAAGGCGACCTCGGCCCGCTGATAACGCTGCGCGACGCCGTCTTCGTCGAGCCCCTGGACCGGCCGCTCACCTGGCCCTGGGTGCCCCACGTGACCATCGCCGACGATGCCGCGCCCGCCCGCATCTCCGCCGCCCTGGTCGCCCTGCGGGACTACGTGGTCGAAGCGACCTTCGACAGCGTGCACCTGTTGCGGGAGAACCCCGGCCGGATCTGGGAGCCCGTGGCCAACGCCCTCTTCACCCGCTGACTGCGGAATAATTCTGCTGTCGCCATCCAGCTCAACCACACGGTCGTCCCTGCTCGTGAAGGTGAGGAATCGGCTCGCTGGTTCACGAGCTGTTCGGAATGCCGGATCCGACTCTCTTCGGGCACTTCTGGCAGGTGTCCACGGCCACCAGGATCGATCTCGACTTTGTGTAAGGTGTGTGTATGGCCCGTCGGAACATCAGCCTCCCCGACGATCTCGACGACCGGGCACGGCGGGCAAGGCTGAACGTGTCTGCGCTGGCGCAGCGCGCCGTCTCCCTGGAGCTCGACCGCCAGTCGAGGATGGCGCAGCTCGACGCGTGGCTGGATGAGCTCGATGCCGCCCACGGCGCCCCGTCGGCCAGGGCCATGGCCGCAGCGAGAGACTGGTTTGCGTCCGGCCGCGACGTTGAGCCACGCGAGGTCACACGGCGAACCCGTCGGGCGAAGGCGGCCCGCAAGGAGCAGGGAGCAGCGGGCTGATAGTCGTTCTCGACACCGGCGGGGTCGAAGGCCTAGCGCCGCTGGACGAGGAACGACGGGCGCGGCTCCGCGTCCTGCGGGAGCATGCCTCGGACTTCATCGTTCCCGCCGCAGTGCTTGCAGAAGGCGTCCTGACCGGCAACGTCGGCCACGACTTCCACGTCCGCCGGCTGTTGACGCTCGCAAACGTGGCCGATGTCGACGAGGAGATCGGGTACGCGGCCGGCGTGCTCCGCCAAGAAGCGGTCCGTGCCGGGTTCGACCCTCCGCCGTCCGGTGTCGACGCCATCGTGGCCGCCGAAGCAGATGACCGGGCCGGGGCAGACGATGTCCAGATCATCACGAGCGACGGGGATGACTTCGAGCTGTTGGCCTCACTGGTCACGCACGCCGGCCGACTCTCGGTTGTCGTCGTCTGACGCTGTGCCGGCGGTGCTGGACCAGCTCGGCGCTCTCTTCGTCGGCACTGGGAAGCGTGGACCATGGGCTCCACGAAATGGCTACACTGGTGGTCACAATTCGCGAAAGGGGACGCCATGCGCTCGGTAGGTGTGAGAGAGTTCAGAGATCGAGCGACGTCGATGATGGGATCGGGTGAGACGCTGGTCATCGAGCGGCACGGCAAACCCATCGGCTTCTTCGTGCCGATCTCCGCCACGGACCGGAGAGCAGGCCGCAAAGCGCTCGGCCGCCTCGGTGACGTCGTCGAGGAGCTCCTCGTCACGACCGGTCTCGATGAGGAGGAGTTGGTTCGTGAGGTGTCGGGCGGCCGGCACCGGCGCTGAATGCGCCTCGTCGTCGACACAAGCGTGCTGGTCGGCGAGCTGTTGTGGGTGAAGGGACGGGAGCGGCTGGCCGATGACCGCTTGGAGCTTTTCATGCCCGAACAGATGTGGGGCGAAGCGCAGGCGGAGCTCCCCAGAAGGATTCGGGCTTTCGTGCGGCGCCGGAAGCTCGACTCGGACCTCGCAGACGAGCTCTCCACGCTCTGCCTGGAAGCGGTCGAGAGCAACGTGGTCATCCTGGAGGAGGCCATCTACGCGGCCCTCGAGGACGAGGCGGTGGCCCGCTCGCTACGCGATCCCGGCGACTGGCCCGTAGTCGCCTGCGCCGTCGCCCTGTCCGCCGCCGTGTGGACCAACGACAGCGACTTCCTCGGAACGGGGGTCCCGACATGGACGACAAAGACCCTGCAGCGCTGGCTCGAAAGAGTCGGGCAGGAATGAGGGACGGCTTCGCCCGAGCTCGACGGTGACTCAGATGGTGAAGCGAAAACGGGTCACGTCGTTGGGGAAATCGAACCATGCGAGATCTGCCAGCTGGTGAGCAACATCGCGGCGGCCACGTGCCGATGGCTCCTGCTACTGGCCGAGTTCGACAGGCGCGAGGGTTGGGCGGTGTGGGGTGCCCGCTCGTGTGCCGATTGGCTGAGCTGGCGCTGTGGAATCGGGCGCGTGGCTGCCCGTGACCATCTGCGGGTGGCGCATCGCCTGGAGGAGCTGAAGCTCGTGAGGGCGGGCTTCGCCGCCGGCGAGTTGAGCTACTCCAAGGTGCGGGCCATCACCCGTGTTGCTACACCCGAAACCGAGGCGACCCTGGTCGAGCTGGCCCGCCACGCCACCGCCAACCACATGGAGCAGATCGCCCGCGCCTATCGAGGGCTCAAGCGCCGGATGGCCAAAGACGGGAAGGGTGGAGAAGCGAAGGACGATGTTTTTCTCCACTGGTACTGGGACGACGAGGGGTACCTGGTGATCGCCGGCCGGTTCCCCCCCGAGGAGGGTGCCATCTTCATCGAGGCACTCAACGCCGCGAGGAGTGCGCTGGCCGGCGATGCTGACAAGGATGATTCAGCTGCTGACGATTCCGCGGAATCGGAGGCGTGGTCATCCGATCACAGCGATCCTCGCGATTCCGCGGAATCGCGGACGGCGTCGGTCGAACATACCGATCCGGAATCGCGGATGTCGTCGGCCGGCGCCACCGAGCATCCCGCGGAGGCGACGGGTCCCGACGATTCCGCGGAATCGCGTTGGGCAACTTCGCAGGACGATTCCGCGGAATCGCAGTGGGCCGATGAGGACCACGACTACGTTCACGGGTACTGGGTGGTGCCCGAGGATGACGAGTCTGGTGAGCTCGTCTGGATGTCGGGCGAGGTTCCAGACGATGGCGATTCCGCGGAAGCGGCGCCGGGAGCTTCTGATGACGACGTGCCGAATGTGGCTCCGGCCGCCGCAGCGACGCACGATTCCGCGGAATCGCGGCCGACCGCAGCGGACGCCCTGCTGTCCATGGCCGAGACGATGCTCCGGTACGGGCCCCAGGCCCGTGACGGCGGGGACCGCTACCAGGCCGTGGTGATCGTCGACGCCAAGGTTCTGGCCGGCGACGGACCTGGTCGGTGTGAGATCGACAATGGCCCTGCCATATCTCCCGAGCTGGCAAGGCAAATCACCTGTGACTCCAGCGTCATCATGACCATCCTGGGAGCCGGCGGTGAGCCACTCAACATCGGACGGACCACCAGGACCATACCAAGGGCCATACGCCGAGCACTCAGGATCCGCGACGGGAAGTGCCGCTTCCCTGGCTGCACCCAGCGCCGCTTCGTCGACGGCCACCACATCCAGCACTGGTCACACGGCGGCGAGACATCCCTCGAGAATCTCGTCCTGCTGTGCCGCCTCCACCACCGCAAGGTGCACGAGGAGAAGTTCACCGTCCGCTACGACGGCGGCACCAAGTTCAGCTTCGCCCGGCCCGACGGGACCCCGATGCCCGAGGCACCTGCCGCAGTCCCCGCACTTCGGGGTGACGTCGTGCGGGCCAACCAGGAGCTCGGCCTCACGATCGGGCCTGAAACAGGAAGCAGCCTCTGGGCCGGCGAACAGCTCGACCTGGCCATGGTCATCGACGGCCTGTTCGCCTTGGAGGGCAGCAACCTCAACTAGCTACAGAGGAAGCGAGCCTTACACTTCCGAGATCGGCGGCAGATCAACGCCTGAGTGAGAGGGGTTGATCCCGATGGCGGACGAGACAGCCAAGACGCTGAATCTTCGGCGCGCTGACACCTGCGCGGAATGCGGGATTGGGTTGGCTGTCGGTACGAGGGCACGCTGGCACACGGTCTCTCGAACAACCACATGCATGGAGTGCCCAACTGTCGAGCAGCCCCGTAGCACACCACCGCCTCCACGGCATGCAAACCCTGCCGGCGGATCAGCCCAGGCTGAGCATGACCGACGTCACCAGAGGCGGGACGCCCAACTCGACGCCCGGTGGGGGCGCCTTGCCGGCGTGGCCAAGTTCCTTTCGGATGACCCACAATCCATCAAAGCTTGGGCCCAAGGCGCCGAGGGTGAACGCCGCTTGGCCGCGCACCTGGCCAAGGCCCTCGGCGATCATGCTGTATTCCTGCACGACCGCAAGGTCGGCCGAGCCAACATCGACCACCTGATCGTTGCCAGTTCGGGCGTCTGGGTCGTCGACGCCAAGAACTACACCGGAAGGGTTGAGCACCGAAACATGGCTGGTTGGTTGTCTCGGGCAGACTGGCGCGTGTTCGTGGGTGGCCGCGACAGGACAAAGCTCGTAACTGGGCTTGGCTGGCAGGTTGACGCCGTGCGCGGCGCACTGGGCGGTATCGAGGCACGCATCGTCCCCGCCATCTGCTTCACATCGTCCGAATGGGGGTTGTTCACGAAGCCCTTCCTTCACGAGGGCGTCCTGGTTACGTGGGCGTCGAAACTGACCGAGATGATCGCGAAGCCCGGTGATCTCGAACCGGAGCAGATCCAGGCCATCGCAGAGCTCCTCAAGACGAAACTGAAGCCTGCGACGTAGCGGGCACCGCTGCGAGGTCGGGCGAAGGCGAGTCCTGACAACCACCCCCTCAGAGGCCACTACCGGTCCGGGAGTTCGGTCAGCGCCACCGTGCAGCGTCGGGCACCATTGATAGATGGCCTCTCCCCAGCTCGACGGTGATGCGCTCGCCGCCGTCCGCCACCGGGGCAGCCACCTGCAGATCATCGCTTCGGCCGGATCGGGCAAGACCGAGGTCGTGTCGCAGCGGGTGGCCGACCTGCTCACCGAAGGGGTGCCGGCGGGCGCCATCGTCGCCTTCACCTTCACCGAGCGGGCGGCGGCCGAGCTGCGCCAACGGATCGCCGAACGATCTGAGGACCGGATGGGGCGGGCGGTGCTGGACCAGCTCGGCCCGGGGGCGAGCTGCCTACCGCAGGCTCGTGGACACCTTCGCCACCTTCGACATCCCGGTGCAGCCAGGAGGACGGACCGGCCTGTTCGACCAGCCGGAGGCGCAGGTCCTCGGGCGCACCTTCGCCTGGATGACCGATGTGCAATGGCGGCCGGCACGGGGGCCTGGTGCTCTGGTCGAGGAGAGCGCTCTGCTGGACGAGTACCAGCCGACCTTCGGGCTCGACGGTCCTGCCCGCAACCGACTGCGCCGTCTCCTTCGGGAGTGGAGCGATGCCGTCCCCCGCTAGGACCGCTCCGCCGATCTCGTCGGCGAGCTGTACGAGCTGCTCGCCGAGCTGAACGTGCGCTCGTGGGACCTGAGCGACCCGCTCGCCGTCAACCGGCTGGGCACGCTGGCCCGGTTCACGGCGCTCCTCGCCGACTACGAGTCCGTCCGCCGCCGGGCCCGGCCCGACGCGGCCACCCCCGGAGAGCAGGTCGGCGGGCAGGACCGGGGCGACTGGTACTACCGGAACCTGGCCATCCACATCGTCAACTACGCCCAGGGCGCCTACGAGGGCTTCGACGGCGAGGAGGACCTGGAACTGGACGCCGTCGACCTCACCACCGTGCACCGGGCCAAGGGCCTGGAGTGGCCGGTCGTCTACATCCCCTCGATGACCGCCGGTCGGTTCCCGACCACCCGCACCGGCCAGGCCCAGGACTGGCTCGTGCCCCGCACCATGTTCGACGCCGATCGGTACGAGGGCAGCGACGCCGACGAGCGCCGGCTGTTCTACGTGGCCCTCACCCGTGCCCGTGATTGGGTGTCGGTGTCCCGGCACGAGCGGGTGACGACCGGAGGGTGGCTGCCAGTCCCTACTACCAGGAGCTCGAGCACCAGGAGATCGACCCGGCGAAGATCGTCCTCCCGCCCATCGACTCAGTAAGCGACGCAGACGAAACCGTCGAGCTGACGTACAGCGAGCTGGCCAGCTATCTCGACTGCGCCCTCGCCTACCGGCTGCGGACTCTTCTCGGCTTCCAGCCGCGGCTCGCCCCCGAGCTCGGCTACGGCAAGGCCGTGCACCACCTGCTCCGCACGGTGGCCGACCGCACGCAAGCGACAGGCACGGTCCCGCCGATCACCGAGATCGAGGCCATTCTCGAGTCCAGCTTCTTCCTCCCCACCGCCAACAAGCCTGCCCACCGCCAGCTCAAGGACGCGGCCCGGCGGCTGATCGTGGAGTACACCACCACCCACGCCGACGACCTGCACCGCGTCTGGGAGACCGAGCGCCCCTTCGAGCTCCACCTGGACGGCGTCACGGTGCTCGGCCGGGCCGACGTGATCCTCGACCGGGAAGGCGGCGTGCCGACGGCGCTGGCCGTCCTGGACTACAAGACCTCGACGGCCGTGGACGCCGACCACGGCCTCCAACTCCAGGTGTACGCCGACGCCGGCCGGCGCGAGGGCTTGGACGTGCGAGGCGCGTACGTCCACGACCTCAAGGCCGGCGCCCGCCGACCGGTGGACGTGGATAAACGCCGCCGTAGCCGGAGCAGAGGCCAGAGTGCTGGAGGCCGCCACGCGGCTGCGGAATCGGGACTTCACCCCCTCGCCTGGTGTCCGCTGCCGGACCTGTGAGGTGAGGACCGTGTGTCCTGCGGCCAAGAGGTGACGCTTGAGACGACGTGATCGGGACGAGGATCGGTGGCCAAGTGCCGAGTGGTTGGAGAATGATCAAACGATGCCCCGCACGAACGAGATCCTGTTGGATGCCCGAGGCCGGACCAACTTGGCTCGGGCCCGCACCCACAACTACAACCGCTACACCGTCGAGGAGTACCCCGACGGGACCCTGGTGCTGACGCCAGCGGTCACGATCAGTGCAGTCGAACTGGCGGCTCTGGGTGATGACAAAGTGCGTAGCGCCATCGTGGCGGCCAAGACCGGCGACCGCAGACCCCTCCGTCCCCATCAGCGGAAGAAGGCCTAGTTCACGCAGATCACTCTTCAAGCGCGGCCACGGGCAACAGGCGATACCGGGCGGTTCTTTTCCGGCACGAGGGGAGCAAGAAGGGGTTACAGCCCGAGGCAGGGTCCGGTCCACATGAGCTACCCGGGCGCCCCGCTGCGGCTCCGGCTCGGCACCGCGGGGATTGCTGGGATCAGTGGCGTTCGTCAGCGAACACCTCGAGCCGGCAGAGCAGACGCAGGTGCCATGGCGCCTCGGGGCCGTTTGGCTGCACTACAACTGCAGTGACGCGCTTGCCAGCGCCTCGGTTCTTGTGGACGTAATCAAGGAGGTAGTCCGGGATCCATCCCACACGCCGACCGGCTGCCTCGAGAACGATCGCTCTGGGGTTGGTGGGGTTGTCCGGCTCGTCGGCGAGATCCAGCAGCTGCCCGGGCGTGAGCTCCGCGACATGCGTCCCGACCACGTCGGGGTTGTCTTCATCGACGTGGCGCACGCCAGAGACCAGGAAAGGGCGAACCTCCCTGCCTTCCTCGTCGGCCACCGGCTCCGGCACGACCTGGATCGTGTCGTGAGGCGTCCATCCCCATGAGCGAGCGAGTAGCTCAACCGGGGTCGCCTCGGCCCGTGTCAGCCCCAGGGCTGCGATGAGGTGGTCGTAGTCCGGTCGCGCCGATGAGACGACGCGGTCGGCGAAGAACGGGAACAGCGACGTGGAGCGGTAGGTGGCTCGCAGATCGGGAAAGGCCGGGAACGGCTCGAAGTCGGAGTCGAGTTGGGCGTCGGGCTTGTACCCGAAGGCGAACTCGCGTCCGGTGAACTCAAGCCATCCGACGTGGACGAGTTGTCGCGTCCGCATGTTCTGCCAGATGACTCTGAAGGTGCGTGCCTCCCGAACGTCCGCCGGACTCTCGTCGAGGACCGGAAGGCGAAGCTCGCAGTTGAAGTCGGGGTAGCGGGCGACGAGGTGAAGGCGACCGCCGGTGGCCGCTATGTAGTCGCGCAGGGTCGAGATCAGGAAGTCGTTCTGCCGTTCGATTCGAGACACGCCCGACTGCGACGTCCCGATCGCCTCCGCGATCTGGGCCTGGGTTCGCCGGGTGCGGGCGCGCAGCTCGCCCAGGCCGAGCTCGTCGATGAGACGCGCCGCTTCTGCGGCGACGCGCTGGCGAGACGCAGGACTGCGCTCGTACAGGTCGTCTCGCAGTTCGCTGAATCTCTTGGAGGTCACTCGATCACTCCTTCGCGACGCAGGTCCCTGAGGTACCGCGCGTACAGCTCGTCGGCCTTGGGGACGGCCTCGTCGTACCAGGCGACCCAATTCCCTGTCTTGTTCCCACCGAGAAGGAGGATGGCCTCCCGGCGAGGATCGAACGCGAACAGGACGCGCAACGCCCCGTCGCTACTGCACCTGAGTTCCTTCATGTTCTGGAACGCCGACGTGTGGATCCGGTCGACGGTCGGACGGCCGAGCGTGGGCCCGAACTCTTCGAGCAGCTGCACTCGTGCGGCGATGTCCTCTTGTTGCTCCACAGTGAGGTTCTCCTCCCACCACTCGCCGAACTCGGCCGTGTAGTTGACCTCGTAGGGCACTCGCTGCTCCTATTATAACGTAGACATGCTATTACGTCAACGTACTACACTGGACATGGGGCGCTCCGCTGCTGCTCCTCGAACTCGCCGATGATTCCGCCGGTCTCGGTCCAGGTGGCCAGCAGGTCGCGGTCGACATGGAGGGTGGCGGCCTTCTCGTGATCGAAGACGATCGGCTCCTCGGGCACCTCCACGCGATAGCCGTCGAGCCTGGGAAAGGTGATCCGCAGTGGCAGGCGCTCGTCGAGAGCACGGACCTCCACGGCGGGCCGCCCCGGCGGCGGGTGAGCGGGCGGGTGGTCGGTGGGGATGAAGGCGAAGGGCACGCCGTAGACCTCGGCGTACTCCGGCTCGAACCGGCCGTCGGCGTTGGGTGCGTAGCTCCGCCGACGCAGGCCGCGGCCCACCACCTGTTCGCACAGGAGCTGGCTGCCGAAGCGGCGGATGCCGAGGATGTGGGTGACGGTGTTGGTGTCCCATCCTTCGGTGAGCATCGACACCGAGACCACGCATCGCGTGCTCGCCGAGCTTGCCCTTTTTCCCGACGGTGTTCATGACCTCGCGCAGCAGGTCCTCGTCGGTGAGCTTGTCGACGTCGGCACCGGGGTTGCGGCGGCGGAACTCGGCCTTGAACACGTCGATCTCCCGCCCGGCGGCCGCCTTGAAGTCGTCCTTCATGGCGTCGCCCGACTCGAGCTGGGCCGAGTCGATGAGGATCGTGCGGGGGCGCTCCACCCACCGCCCGTCGACCACGTTGGAGAGCAGGTCGAGCTGGCCCGGCCGGAGCACGACCTCGCCGTCGGCCCGCTCCACCTCCTGGCCGGCGATCCAGTCGTAGACGAGCTTGGACACGATGGTGTTGGGGCACACCAGGATGAACACCGGCGGTGGCTCCCCGAGGGCGGCAAGCTCGTCCTGCCACTGCTTGAAGCGACGGTCGTAGCTGCGGTAGAGGCTGCGCATGGCCCCCTCCAGCTCGACCGGCGGCGTCCAGTCGGCATCCGAGGCGGCCTTGCGGCCGGCCCGCTTCGGCAGGTCGGCGCCGATGTGCTCCCAGAGGGAGAGGTAGGTGGGGAGCTTGCCGGTGGCGTCGTCGTCGACGGGCACCCGGGGCACCTTCACGATGCCGGACTCGATGGCGTCCATCAGCGAGAAGTCGCTGGCCACCCAGGGGAAGATGTAGCCCTCGTTGTAGCCGGAGCCGCCCAGGTAGAAGGGCGTGGCCGACAGGTCGTAGATGGACTTGACGCCGATCTTGCGGACGATGGCCCGTAGGCCCCTGAACCACACCCGTGCGCCTTCGTTGCGCTCTTTGGCCTCGGCGTCGAGGGGGCCGGCATCGAGGGGCTTGTCCTGGTAGCAGTGGTGGGCCTCGTCGTTGAGGACGACGATCTCGCACTTGCCGCGGCCGGCGAGATCACGCAGCACCCGCTCCACCATCTGTGCGTCGGTCTCCTTGAACGAATCGATCTTCTTGCCGGCGGTGAGCAGCTTTCGGGTGTTGCCGGCGATGCCCCGGATCTCCTTGGCGTCGCCGAGCCGGAGCGTGTGGAAGTTCGTGATGTAGATGGACGCGTCGGCCAGGGTGGGCCAGAGGTCGGGGGGCACCAGGTCGCGCTCGCGGTAGTAGTTGCCGTCGTCGGCGGGGAGGAGCACGCGCAGCCGGTCGCGGATCGTGATACCGGGCGTGACGACGAGGAACCGGTTGGTGAACCGGGCGTCTCGGGGGCTGAACGCCTTGTTGGCCGTCTGCCAGGCGATGAGCATCGCCATCACGATCGTCTTGCCTGTGCCGGTGGCCATCTTGAGCCCGACCCGGGGCAGGCCCTCGTTGTGCGTACGGTTCTCTGCCTCGATGCGGACGCGGAAGTCGGGCTCGGCGCGCCGGCCCGCGGCCTCGGCCAGGTAGATCGCCGTCTCGGCCGCCTCCCGCTGGCAGAACAGCACCCTGTCCTCACGGGTGGGGTCGGCCCAGTGGCGGAGCAGCTTGCGGCTCACCGGTGTCGCGCCGGGGTAGTCGAAGCTGCGCCACCGATCGACGCGGGCCCGGATGTCGTTGATGAGGGAGTTGACCTCCCGGCGTTCCCCGGTCACGTCGAAGTCGAGGGATTCCTGCTGGGCCTGCTCGGTTTGGGCGGCGCCGCGCCGGCGGCGGCCGACCGGCACGGGGATGTAGGACTCACTCGGCCGGCGGCCCACCTTCACCTCGCCGGTGGGACCGTTGGGCCCGAGGACGAAGTGCTCAGCCGGCGGCTCATAGGGCGAGTTGAGAATCGGGTTCTCGAGGCTCCCCGCCGGCGTCATCGGAACGACGTTACGCGCCAGGGTGTGACCTGGGCTCCGGGGGAGAGGTCGGCCGGAGGACGGCGATGAGCGACTCCGGAGCCCCCTACTCCGTGCCGACCGGCTGCGGGCCGATCGGTGCGGCGGTCATGGCCGCGACCATGTGCGCGAACTCCTGCTGGTTCGGAGCGACGGCGGGTTCGGCGTCCGGTACCGACGCGAGGACCTCGAGGAAGCGCTCCAGCGATGTCCCGCTCGCCGCGGGCAGATGGGAGGAGAAGATGCGAGTCGGTTGCAGGCGACGCACTCCGTCCAGCACCTGTCCGAAGCGTTCCCGGTCGACGATGTGCGCCCACGGGGAATCCGCCGTGGCCCACGCCACCATGCCGCCGGCCAGAACGTCGTGGGGCACCTGCGCCGCGTCCTCGGTCGCCTCGGGCAGCAGGGCGCCGAAGGAGTCCACCGAGAAGAGCGAGCCGGTCGCCTCGTCGAGGATCCCGATCGACATCGGGTTGTCAAACAGCGGCGGCGGCACGGCCCGCAGAGTCCGGTCACCGACAGGGAGCCGGTCGCCGGCGCGGATGGCGTGGACACGGTCGAACGGCACCGGCCACCACGTTCCCATCCGCAGCGCGCTGAAGGCGTGGGTGACGAGGCGGGCCTGGGGGGCGGCTTCGAGCACCCTCTGGATGCTGCCGGTGTGATCGGTGTCGTCGTGGGTCAACCACACCCACCGAAGCTCGGCCAGGTCGACGATCGAGGCCAGTGCGTCGAGGAACTCGTCGCCGTCCACCCCGAGGCCGGCGTCGATGAGCACCGGCTCCTCGGCCAGCAGCACGTAGGCGTTGATCGGGAGCACCGCCCCGAGGCCCGGCAGGGCGAGATTCGTCGGCAGGACGTGGACATCCTCGGCCGCCTGATAGGGAGCATCCATCACAAGTACCTCCTGTTCGTCAATTATTCCACCTGACGGTAGGCGGTCCCGGCCCCGGGCGTGGACCAGCTCGCTGGCGTCCCCGAGCCGCCTTCAAATGCAAGGGGGCTCGTCCTCGATGCTTCGCCCCGCGGCGGTTGCCCGAACGCCGGCGGAGCCGCCGAGGCGCTCCGTGGGCGGTCGCCCGTTTAGAACTCGATGGAGCTGAACTCGCTCAGCTTGGAGAGCTGATGCTGGGCGATGATGTGGCGCACGGTGCCGGACTTGGAGCGCATCACCAGGGATTCGGTGGTGGCGTGGTTGTGGGTGTAGTGCACGCCCTTCAGCATCTCCCCGTCGGTGATGCCGGTGGCGGCGAAGAAGCAGTTGTTGCCTTTCACGAGGTCGTCGGTCATGAGGACGGCCTCGAGGTCGTCGCCGGCCTCGAGAGCGGCCTCGCGCTGCTCGTCGGTCAACGGCCAGAGCCGGCCCTGCAACTCGCCACCCATGCACTTGAGGGCGGCGGCGGCGATGACGCCTTCGGGGGTCCCGCCGATGCCGAAGAGGATGTCGGCGCCGGTGTCGGGCCAGGCTGTGGACATGGCGCCGGCCACGTCCCCATCGGGGATGAGGCGGATGCGGGCGCCGGCGGCGCGGACCTCCTTGATCAGCTCGTCGTGGCGGGGGCGGTTGAGGATCACGGTGGTCATGTCCCGAACCTTCTTGCCCAACGCCTTGGCCGCCGAGTTGAGGTTGTCGACGGTGGAGGCGTTGACGTCGATGGAACCGACGGCCTCGGGACCCACCGCGATCTTCTTCATGTAGAAGCAGGCGCCTGGATCGAACATGGCGCCCCGCTCGGACACGGCCAGCACCGAAAGAGCGTTGCCCAGTCCGAGGGAGGTGAGCGTGGTGCCCTCCACGGGGTCCACCGCGATGTCGACCTCGGGAGGCGAGCCGTTGCCGATGCGCTCGCCGTTGTAGAGCATGGGCGCTTCGTCCTTCTCGCCCTCGCCGATGACGACCAGCCCGTCCATCGAGACGGTCTGCATCACGACCCGCATGGCGTCGACGGCGGCGCCGTCGGCCTTCTCCTTCTCGCCTCGCCCCATCCACCGTGCGGCCGCCAGGGCCGCGGCTTCGGTGACCCGCACCAGTTCCATTCCGAGGTTGCGGTCAGGGGCCTGCTTTTCGGCTGCGCACATGCGACGAGGCTAGCCGTTGCCGCTCCGGGCCAGCCCGGGGACGCAAGTACCGTCCGGGGGTGCTGCTGGCCGAGATCGAGATCCGGCACTCGCGTGCCATTGCGCCGACGCGCCGGGTGGCACTGGGTGAGCTGTACCTGCCGACGGACCCGGCGCCTGGCTTCGGGGGGCTGCTCCTGGCCGGGATCGTCGGCAGCCTGGCCAACACCCTCCAGGACGAGGTCCGGGACGAGCTGGACCGCCTCCTCTGGGACGCCGAGCACCGGGACCGTGTGGCCCAGCCCCGCCTGCGCCACCGATTCCAGGAGGACACGGTGGGCCTGGACCGCAGCCGCCACAAGTTGGTGGGAGTGGACGGGAACATCACCCTGGACCTGGACGGCCACGGGGCACCTCTGCCACAGATTCTCGGGGCGGTCTACGCCGCCGGCAAACTGTCGCTCACCGTCCGGGCCTCGGTGTTCCGCCTCCTGCGCCGGGCCACCCGATGGGAGGGTGAGGCCGACGAGCGACTCGTCCTCTACCTCACCAACGACGAGGCGGCCATGCGGTCCTGGCAGGCGCCCGGTGACGAGGGCTGGGCTTTGGAGGTCCTCGGGTTCGCTCCGGACAGTGAGCCGCCGAGAGGCGAGATCCTGGCCCGCTTTCGCGTGCTGGTACGGGACGCCCATCCCGACCACGGCGGCGAGTCCGACGGCGCCGGCACCCGCATCCATGAGCTGAGCGAGGCCAAGCGCATCCTCCTGGCCGGCGCATGAGCGCACCGCAGCTCGGGCTGCTGCTCACGCCTGGCGCCGGCGCGTGAGCGGTCCACGATGTGGCCTGCTGCTCACGCCTGGCGCCGGCGCCGGCCCTGCCGCTGCCGCCCGTCGTCGGCACACAGCCGGCTTCGGGCCCGGTCAGCTCCCCGAGTGGCCGGGCGGCCGATGACCACGACCCGCCTCGGCCTCCTGCTCACGCCCGGTGCCGGCGCCGGCCGGGACCAGCCGTCGCTGGTGGCTATCGAGGAGGCGCTCACACCCCACGGAGTGGCCGTCGAGCGCATGGACTTCCCGTACCGGCTGGCCGGCCGGCGGGCGCCGGACAAGCCGGCGGTGCTCCTCGCCGCCGTTGTCGAAGGCGCGGCCCGACTGGCTGCTGCCACCGGCCTCCCGCCGGAGCGCATCGCCCTGGGTGGGCGCTCCATGGGCGGGCGCATGTGCTCCATGGCCGCCGCCGGTGGGTTGCCCTGCGCCAGCCTCGTACTGATCTCCTACCCACTACACCCGCCGGGTCGCCCCGAGCGCCCTGAGCGCTCTATGAGCAAAAATCGTTGTATAGCAACGGTTTCTGCTCACAAAGGTCCGCCCGCGACCCGTGCCGGTCGCACCGAGCACTTTCCGGGGATCGATGTCCCCTGCCTCTTCGTGTCCGGCACCCGCGACGCCTTCGGAACGCCGACCGAGCTGGAAGAGGCGACGGCCCTCATCCCCGGCGAGGTCACCCACGTGTGGCTCGAGGGCGGCGACCACGGCCTGCGCCGGCGTGACGCCGATGTCGCCGCGGCCGTCTTTTCATGGGTGGCCGCGCTCTGATTGCGGCTGTTCCCTGGCCGAACCTTATCCAGGCAAGTCGTCCCGAACTATCCGGCTGGTCAAGTGATGGTAGACTAATGGTATGAGAACTACCATAGACAAGGCAGGGCGGGTGGTGATCCCCCGAGCTCTCCGGGACGAGGTAGGCCTCCGGGCCGGCGAGGTCGAGTTGACGCGGGACGGGGCCGGTCTTCGGATCGAGCCGGTGGCAGGGGAGGGCCTGGTAGAGGAGCAGGGCTTGTTGGTCATCGCCGCCGGCGGGCCGGCCATCGACGACGACGACGTGCAGACGCTCCGCGATGCCGTCCAACGCTGACCCGCCTCGCGTCACACTGGTGGACACCAGCGTCGCCGTCGCTCTCTCCGTGGGCGATCACGCGGCTCACGACGCCGTATTGAAGGCACTGAAGGGCCGGACCATCGGGCTCGCCGGCCATGCCTGGTTCGAGACCTTCTCGGTTCTCACTCGCCTGCCACCACCGGCCCGTCGGCGCCCGAGCGAGGTGGCAAGGCTGCTGGCTCACAACTTTCCGCAGTCGAGGTTCCTGGACGTCAAGGGCCAGCAGGGCGTCAGCACCCGGCTGGCGGAGCTGGGCATTGCCGGCGGGTCCGTTTACGACGCCCTCGTCGGTGCGGCCGCCCGTCACCACGGCCTCCCTCTTCTCACCCGTGACCGGCGCGCCGTCGACACCTACCGCACCATGGGCGTCGACTTCGAAGTTCTGCCGTAGCGGATCGCGTAGATGGACCTCCGCCGTTGTTCAACGCAATGGGGCATCCTCGGGGTTGAGGTCCTCCAGCTCCCGGTGCGCCGTCTCTGGATAGGCGACGAGGACCAGCAGGGCGAGCACGGCCGGGCCGATGGCCAGTACGGCCAGCGCCGGCCCCAGGCTGCCGAGCTGGGTTGACAGGTAACCGGCGGCGAGCAGGCCCATGACGCCGCCGAACCGGCCCAGAGTGGTGATGATGCCGTTGGCCTTGCCCCGCAACTTGGTGGGGAACAGTTCCGGCCCGTAGACGCCGAGGGCGGGGATGGTGGCGGCGCCGACCACCGAGCCCACGGCCGACCATGCCCACACCGGCCAACCGTGGGTCGAGTACGAGAAGACCGTCGCCCCGACACCGCCGACCACGGCCACCGCCCCGACGAGGCGCCGGCCCCGCTCGGCCAATCGGCCGCCCACCACGACGCCGATGGCGCCGGGCACGCCCGTCAGGATGGTGAACAACGAAATGTCGCCGGCCGAGAAGCCCCGCTCGGTGCGCAGGTACTCGTTGCCGAACTGCGACGCCGGAGCGAAGAACAGGTTGAGCAGAAAGGCCGACGCCGCCAGCAGCCAGAACCGCCCGGCATGACTCCGTGCCGCCGCCGTGAGCGGGTCGTGGGCAGCGGACGGCGCCGGACGGGGATGGGGCCCCCGTCCGGGCGAGGAGGGCGGACCTGCGGCCCCGGCCGGGTAAAGAGCACGGAATCGCCGGCTCTCTGGGAGCCGGCGGGCTACCGACACCACGACCGGGACGCCCACCAGGGCGGCGGCGAAGAGGAAGCGCCAGGCCTGCATCCCGGCGTCGGCGAAGCGGAGGAGGAACACGCAGACACCGGCGCCGAAGCCGGCCGACATGCCCAGGAGGGAGACGGCGTAGGCCCGGGATCCGGCCGCCATCTCCTCGGCGGCGACGATGGCCAGCATGATGGCCGCCGCGGTCACGAAGCCTCGGGCCACCACCTGGCTGCCGGCGAGGTACGTCAGGGAGGGAACCAGAGCGCCGGTGGCGGTGACAAGGCACCCGAGCCCCGCCGTCCAGAGCAGCACCGAGCGCCGGCCCCGCCGGTCGGCCAGCCAGACGAGCCCAACGGCGATGACCACGTCGGCCCTGACGGAGGCCAGCGCCACCGACTGGGCACCCTTGTCGGCGCCGAACTCGCGGGCGGCGAAGGTGATGGTCTGGGTCAGGATCGTCCCGAGGTAGCCCGTGACCATCGACAGCAGGCACAGCGCGGCCAGGGCGACGGCCCCCTCGCGGCTGATCCTCTCCGGGGGGCTCCACCACGGCCACCCGTGCCGCGGCTCCAGGGCGGCAAGGCGCCGGCGCACGGCCCACCCGAACATCCACCCGAACCATGGGATGTCCAGCTCGAACTCCACCGTCTGGCGCACCCGCCGTAACCGATCGCTACCGGAAGGCGGCTCCACGATCTCCACCTGCCGGCGGTAGTTGCCGAACGGCCCCTCCAGGGCGCTGAAGACCCCTTCGCCCTCCGCCCGCTCCAGCACCATCCCGTCGCGGGGCGCCATGATCCGCTCGATGGAGGCGGCGTCGAGCGCCCCCTCGGAGACGGCCTTGGTCACAAATCCGAAGCGGAGAAGGTGGCGTAGAGCTCGGCGTACACAGCGGCGGCAACCACCAGACGGCTGACCGACACCCATTCGTCGTTGACGTGGGCCTGGGACACCTCGCCAGGCCCGCAGACCACCGCGGGGATGCCGGCCTCATTGCGCACGAAGCGGGCGTCGGTGGTGAAGCCCATGCCGATCACCTCTGCCTCGCCACCCAGAGCTGCGACCATTGCCGCTTGCACCTGCCCCACTAATCCGTGGGACGGATCGAGCTCGGAGGCCTCGCCGTACACACTCACCTCCAGCTCGTAACGGAGGTCCGGGTCGTCAACCGAATCGATGAGCCTCCTCAGACCGGCCTCGGCGTCAGCCCTGCTCACCCCCGGCAGCAGCCTTCGGTCGACGGTGATCGTGCACCGCTCGGCGACGGTGTTGTGGCCGGAGCCCCCTTCGATGACGCCGACGTTGCAGGTGGGCGTGCCCAGGAGTGGATGGGCCGGTCCCCCGAAGTCGGCGGCGTGGAGGGAGAGCACGACCTTGGCCGCCATCTCGACGGCGGAGACGCCACGGCGGGGCTCGCTGCCATGGGCCGGGCGCCCGAAGACGGTGACGTCGGCGACCATGAGCCCGCGCTCGGCCACGCACACCGCCATCCCAGTCGGCTCGGGGACGAGGCACGCGTCGCCCCGGACCAGGCCGGCCTCCACCAGTGCCCGCGTACCCAGCCCACCGCCCCGCTCCTCGTCGGCCACGAGGTGGAACACGATGTCACAGGCCGGCTCCCGCCCCGAACGACCCACGGCGTGCAATGCCTCCACCGCCGCGGCGATCCCGCCCTTCATGTCGGCCATCCCCCGGCCGTAGAGGCGGTCACCGTCGAGACGGCCTTCGAACGGGTCACACGTCCAACCAGCCCGGTCCACAGGCACCACGTCCAGGTGGCCGTTGACGATCAGCGTGGGCCGGCTCCCGTCTCCTCTGCCGATGGTGGCCACCAGGGAGGTGCGCCCCGGCGCCGGCTCCACCTCCTCGAAGGAGGCGCCGAAGGGCTCCAGCATCTTGCGGGCCACATCCAGGGCGGCCTGCTCGTTCCCTGGCGGGTTCTGGGTGTCCACCGCCACCAGTGCCCGGGCGCACTCCACCAGGGCATCGGGATCGACGTGACGGCGCATGGGCCTCCGACGATACTGAGGGGATGAGCCGATTCGTGGTGCGGCCCGGAGCGCCCCTCTCGGGGTCGGTCCGGGTGTGCGGGGCCAAGAACTCGGTGCTCAAGCTGCTGGGCGCCACCCTCCTGGCCGAGGGCACCCATGTCCTGCACAACGTCCCCCAGATCGCCGACGTCGAGACGATGTGTGACCTGCTGGTCTCCATGGGCGTCGATGTCGAGCGCCAGGACGACACGCTCAGGGTCCACCGCCCGGCCGAGATCATCCCCGAGGCCCCCTACGAACTGGTGGAGCGCATGAGGGCGTCGATCGTGGTTCTCGGGCCGCTCCTGGCGCGGGTCGGCTCGGCCAGAGTGTCCCTGCCGGGTGGCGACGACTTCGGCACCCGCCCGGTGGACGACCACCTGTCCGGGCTCGAACGCCTTGGTGCCACCTTCGAGTTGTCCCACGGCGTCATCCAGGGCCGGGCCGACGGGCTCCTCGGGAGCCGGATCCTTCTCGAGGTTCCGAGCCACACGGCCACCGACACCCTTCTCATGGCGGCGGTGCTGGCCAAGGGCACCACGGTCATCGAGAACGCGGCGCGAGAACCGGAGGTCGCCGACCTGGCCGCCTTCCTGAACCGGATGGGGGCGCAGGTGGTCGGCGCCGGCAGTTCCACCATCGTGGTGGAGGGCGTCGACGAACTGACCCCGGTGGAGCACGACGTGATCCCCGACCGGGTGGAGGCGGCGACCTTCCTCGCCGCCCTCGGCATCGCCGGCGGCGAGATCACCCTTGCCGGCGCCCGGGCCGACCACATGGACATGCTCATCGCCAAGCTGGGCGACATGGGCATGCGCATCTCGCCCACCAGCGACGGCCTTTGGGCGTCGGCTCCCGGTCGCCTCCGGTCCGTGGACGTGTCCACCCTTCCCTATCCCGGTGTGGCCACCGACTACATGCCGCTGCTCGTGGCCATGCTCGCCGTGGCCGACGGTGTGGGCATCGTCACCGAGAACCTCTACGGCGCCAACCGTTTCACCTATGTGGCCGAGCTGGTGCGCATGGGCGCCGACATCCGCGTGCAGGGCCACCATGCCGTGGTGCGGGGAGTGGAGCGGTTGTCAGCGGCCCCGGTCAAGGCGCCCGACCTGCGGGCCGGCGCGGCGCTGGTGCTCGCCGCGCTGGGCGCCGACGGCGAGACCGTCATCAGCGACGGCTACCACCTGGAGCGGGGCTACGAGCACCTGGCCGAGAAGCTGGCCGGCCTGGGAGCAGACGTCACCCACCACAGGTGAGGCGGCAGGGAATCCGGGCTCCTCGGCGCCGGTTGTACCGTGGTGCCATGCATGCCGCACTGCTCGAAGCCGTCGAGGCCATCCGTCCTGCCCTCCAGGTCGACGGCGGCGACATGAACGTCCTGCGTCTCGACGAGGAGACCGGGGTGGTCGACATCGAGCTGGTCGGCGCCTGTGACGGCTGCCCCATGTCGTCGATGACCCTCAAGGCCGGGATCGAGCGGATACTCAAGGACCGGGTGCCCGGCCTCACCGAGGTACGGGCCAAGGGAATCGACTTCGACACCCTCGACGACGCCCCTCCGGTGGGCACCCCCGTCGAAATGGACCCTCTGGCCGAGGGCTCCTCCAGCTTCAGCTGAGCTAGGCCCAGGTCACGCAGCCGATCTCGGACACACCCGGCAGGTCCGGGTGGGCCGGCACAACGCGGACGGCGTACCCGTAGCGGCCTGCCTGCTCGCAGCAGAAGCGGCCCACGTACCGGAGCCGCCCCGGTTCCTCGACCGCACCCGCCGGCTCCATGTTGAGCACCGTGGGCGAGATGATCTCGTCGTTCGGGCCGACCGTGCCGTGCAGCAGCTGCACGGCCAGGTCGCCGGGGGCCAGAGGCCCGAGAGCCACGGTGGCCGTAACGGTCCGTTCAGCGCCGAGGTCGGCCACCGCCGCCTCGCTCTCCACCGAGTCGATGTGGACGTGCGACCACGATGAAGAGACGCGGGCCTTCCACACGGTGAGTGCCCGGGCCCGCGCGTAACTCTCGCTGCTCAGGGCATCGGCACGGACAGCCAACGGCTCATAGATCTGCTCTACGTAGTCGCGAACCATCCGGGAGGCGACGACCCGCGGCCCCAGAGAGGTGAGGGATGCCTTGATCCGCTTCACCCACCGGCGGGGGACCGGCCCCTCCACCCGCTCGTAGAAGAGCGGGACGATCTGGTGCTCCAGGATCTCGTAGAGGCTGTCCGCCTCCACCTGGTCCCGCCGGGCCAGATCGTCGTAGGTCTCCGCTGAGGAGATGCCCCAGCCGTTCTCCCCGTCGAACATCTCCGCCCACCATCCGTCGAGCACCGAGCAGTTGAGGGCTCCGTTCAGCGCCGCTTTCTCCCCACTGGTCCCGCAGGCCTCGAGGGGACGGCGGGGCGTGTTGAGCCACACGTCGGAGCCCTGGAAGAGGAGGGCGGCGACGGCGATGTCGTAGTCCTCCACGAAGGCCATGCGGTGACGCACCTCGGGATCACGGGAGAACTGGACGATCTGGCGGATCATCTCCTTGCCCACGTCGTCGGCGGGATGGGCCTTGCCGGCGAAGACCAGCTGCACCGGGTGATCGGTGGAGAGCAGGAGGGCCTTCAGCCGCTCCGGCTGGGACAGCAGCAGCGTGGCCCGCTTGTAGGAGGCGAAACGGCGGGCGAACCCGATGGTGAGGGCACGGGGGTCGAGAACCTCGTCGCACCACCCGGCGTCGGACGCGCTGATCCCGCGGGCCAGCGCCGCGCTCCGCAGTCGCTCGCGCACGAAGGCCACGAGCCGGTCCCGGCCCTGTTCCCGCACCCGCCACAGCTCGTCCTCCCGCACGTCGCCCACCCGGGCCCAGGCCGCTTCGTCGGCCTCGTGCCAGGCCGGCACGATGGCCCGGCTGAGCAGGTCGTCCATCTCGGGCGAGGTCCAGGTGTGGGCGTGGACGCCGTTGGTCACCGACCGGATCGGAAGCTCGTCGGCGGGGATGTTGGGCCACAGGCCCTGGAACATCGTCCTGCTCACCTCGCCGTGCAGCTTGGACACGCCGTTGGCCATGCCGGCCAGCCGCAGGCCCATCACGGCCATGTTGAACGGGGCGTCAGCGGGTTCGCCGGGCAGGTGCCCGAGGTCCATGAGGCGGTCCAGGTCGACGCGGCACTCGTCGGCCCAGCCCTTGAAGTACCGCGCCATCAGCTCCCGGGGGAAGCGGTCGATGCCGGCGGGGACGGGGGTGTGGGTGGTGAAGATGGTGGCGGCCCGCACTGCGTCCACCGCCTCGTCGAAGCTCATCCCCCCGTCCACGACGAGCCGGCGGATCCGCTCGAGGCCGAGGAAGCCGGCGTGGCCCTCGTTGGTGTGGAACACCTGAGTCGGCTCACCCACGGCATCGAGGAGGCGCACACCTCCGATGCCCAGGAGGATCTCCTGGCGGATCCGGTGCTCGCTGCCCCCGCCGTACAGACGATCTGTGACCAGGCGTCCCTCGGGGGCGTTGTCGTCCACGTCGGCGTCGAGGAGGTAGAGGCGGACCCGCCCCACGTCGGCTCGCCATATCTGGGCGGTGAGCCCTACGCCGGCGAGGTCGACGTTGACCCGCGCCCCCTCGACCAGCTTCAGTGCCATGGCATGGGGATCGAGAGTGGGGTAGCGCTCCTGTTGCCAGCCGTCGGCGTTCAGCTCCTGGCGGAAGTAGCCCTGGCGGTAGAACAGGCCCACGCCCACCAAGGGGACGCCGAGGCCGCTGGCCGCCTTCAGATGGTCGCCGGCCAGCACGCCGAGCCCGCCCGAGTACTGCGGCAGTGCCTCGGAGATGCCGAACTCCGGCGAGAAGTAGGCCACGTGGCGGAGCGCCGTGGTCGAGCGGCCCTGGAACCACTGGGGCGTGGCGAGGTAGCGCTGGAGGTCGTCGTGGACCTCGCCCAGGAACGTCATGAACCCCGGGTCCTTGGCCAGGGCATCCAGACGCTCGCGGTGGACGACCCCGAGCAGCCGCACCGGGTCGTGGCGGACCTGCTCCCACAACCTCGGATCGATCCACCGGAACAGGTCCCGCGTCCGGCCGTCCCACGACCATCGGAGGTTCATGGCCAGCTCCTGCAGCGGCGCCAGAGCCTTCGGCAGGCGGGCACGGACGGTGAAGCTGCGGAGCGCCTTCATCGGGTCACGATACCGGGCGTAGCGAAACGCCCCCGGCTTCACGCAATCAGCGGCGGTGGCGTGGTCTCTGCCATCGCGGCATCGTCCGGCGGAGGTAATCGTCGAAGAGAGGGACGGTGAAGGCCGTGCCAACCGACCTTTCAAACCTTAAGCACTACTGCCATAAGATCCGACAAACTCCGCGCTCGCCGCTCCACCACCACGTACATGTCGCTATGGAGGTTCTGGCCGTCAAGGCGTCGCCCGAGGGCAGTGAGCGCTGCGATGATCTCGTTCCGGTCCACCGGCGGTCAGCAGCGCTCGAGCGAGCCGCGGGAGATGAAGATGCCGCGGCGCCGGAACGCGGCTGGTGACTCGGCGATGGCCAGCGCCCGGAACCCGGGTATGTCGCTGACGAACCAGAACCGGTCGCAGGAATCGGTCCCGCTCGCACGTCCATGCCGGTCGGGTGATGCCAGCGGCCGCGGCGAGATGCTCGGCCAGGGCAGCCAGGTAGGCGTCGTACCGTTGGTCGCCGGTAGGACGCGGTCGATTCTCCATCGCCCGCCGGCGCTGGGAGTCGCTATTTCTCAGCGAGAAATCGTCGAGCAGCTCCCGCACCGTAGGCAGGAACGGCTCTCCCGCGATGACACGATCGGCAACGCCGGAGACGGTCTGTGTGAAGGCCTCGTCGGGTGGCGGGTGCTCGATCAACCAGTCACGCAACGTCACACGATGACGGTAACCCGCCGGCGGGGTTGACGCGGAAAAAGGGGACACCCTCAGGCGGTTCCGGGCCGGGCGAGATGGTCTCTTCGAGGGCACAGAGGGGTGCCTCTCCTGTCCGCCCCCAGCGACAGGGACTTTACGCACCAAGACGGGCCCCGGGCCCGGGCCTGGCCGCTCAGGTCGCCCAGCTCCTCGGAAAGGGCGGCCGCCCGGCACGGCACCCTGATACGCGGACCTCCGCAGGGTGACCGGGAACAGAGGCAGGCCAGAACGGGCGCGGTGATCCGCGCCGGTGCCGGCATCGATCATCCGGTCTGTCCGAATGGTGGCGCCGGCCCAGCACGGGCCTTGGGGTGTCGTGGGTCATCGGGAGGCACCATGGGGCGCTTACCTTTGCCCTCAACGAGCATCCAGCCCTTGTAGGTCTTGAGACCGTGGTGGTGCCCGCACAGTTCGTCGAGCAGGCTCAACAGGGTGATCTTGGTGTCTGCCCAGTCCTGACGGTGGTCGATCTCCAGTCGCACGGAGCTGTTGCAGCCCCAGGCGGTACACGACGGGCTCATCCACTCCAGTGCGGTGCGCTGGGTGGCGCTCGGGCGCCGGCCCAGATGGGCGACGTTGACCACGTCCTCGCCCTTGGTGACGACGGCGGCGAGGAAGACATCGCCTGAGGCGATCATCTCGCGTACCACCGTGACCGGAACGGGCCCCACGCCGGTCATGTCGCAGATCTCCTCGTCGATGGGCCAGCCCCGCACGAGGGACTCCCAGTCGATGCGCACGATCACCTTCGTCGGCCGCACCGGCGGCGCCAGCGAATCGTTTGGATCTTCTTCGTCGTTGCCGGACCCCGCCGCGCCCGCGGCACCTGCGCCGGCGGTGCCAATGTCGCCAGGTCCGTCGTTGGTGCCGCCGGTGGCCTCGGGATCGCCGGTGGCCTCGGGATCGCCGGTGGCCTCAGGATCGCCGGCCGGCGTCCCGTCAATGGTCGACTCGGCGCCGCCGCTCCAGTCGCTCGGGGAGCTGACGCCCTCTTGTCCGCCCGTCGCCGAGCTGGTGGGTCCGGCTCCACCACTGGCCGGCCTCGTCCCCCGGGTCCGAGCCGCAGCAGCGCCGGCGCGGGTGGCGTTGAGCAGGCCGTCGGCCAGATAGGCCTCCTCGGGCTCTCGTCGCCCCTCGGCCCGGGCCTTTTCGAACACCCGCTGGGCAAAGCCCCGCACGATCGACACGATCTCGGCCACCTCTTCGACCGTGGAGCGGTAGACGATCTCGCCGGCCCCATCGGTGGTGCGGCGGTGGCGGAAGAAACGCGAGCGGTGGATGGCGGCCTGGCGGGCGTCGGGATCACGCTCGGCGGCGGCCTTGACGTTGTCGCACTCCTGCTTGAGCTGGAACAACGAGGACTTCTTGGCCACCCTCATCAAGCGGGACTCGGCCTTGGGGTTCTTGGTGGCGGCATCGGCGATGGCGCCGGCCTGTGACGAGGAGACCTCACCTGAGCGAGCAGCAGCTTCCAGCTCAGGCAACTTCGATAGCCCCGCTGCGGTCTCCAGTGCCTCCTTGGCCTTGGCCACACTGGTGCCCGACTTGCGAGCCAGCTGATGAGCAGGGCTCAAGTCGCCCTCGCGCTTCCACAGCTCGGTGTCAGCTACGCGCTTGGCAGCCATGGCCTTGATGGTCTCCACCATGTTGACCGTGGCTATGGCGTCGTCCACCACGGCCTGGGCAGTCAAAGCGGAGATCTGGTCGGGATCGAAGGACGCGGCATAGCTCGACACTGCCGCTCGGATCCCTTCATCGTCGAGCCGTCGAACATGGACACCTCCCCGTTCCTCTCGTAGTGGTTCAAAGAGGAGGGCCGTATCGCCGGCACCTCGAGGCGTCACCAGGAACTCTATACGAACAAACGTTCGCTGTCAAGCACTTTTTCGGATTTCGGTCGGAAATTTGTGGGATCAGACCCGCCACGTGTGGATGATGGTCGGGAAAGCTGAACGTCC
>DATLEK010000007.1:0-10014 GCA_035525365.1 Acidimicrobiales bacterium | reverse complement strand
CCATGACCAAAGCCCTGGAAAAATCCATGCCCAAAACCTCCGCCAAACCGCTCTATCGCCGCATCCTGCTTAAAATCTCCGGCGAGGCGCTGATGGGTGGGCGCTCCTACGGCCAGGACGCCAAAACCGTCGAGCGCATCTGCCGCGACATCAAAAGCGCGCTGGATATCGGTATCGAGGTCTGCCTGGTTGTCGGCGGCGGCAACATCTTCCGCGGCATCGAGGGCGCGGCTTCCGGCATGGAGCGCGCCAGCGCCGATTACATGGGGATGCTCGCCACGGTGCTCAACGCCCTGGCGATTCAAAACACACTCGAGCGCATGAATATCGACACGCGCGTGCTTTCCGCCATCACCATGACCCAAATTTGCGAGCCGTATATCCGGCGCCGTGCCATCCGCCACATGGAGCGCGGACGCGTAGTCATCTTCGCCGCCGGTACCGGTAACCCCTTCTTCACCACCGACACCGCCGCCGCGCTGCGAGCCGTGGAGATCGAGGCCGACGTGCTCTTAAAGGGCACCCACGGAGGTGTCGACGGCGTCTATTCGGCGGATCCCCGCACCGACCCCACCGCCACCCGGTTCGACGAGATCTCGTTCAAGGAGATGCTCGATCGTGACCTGCGGGTGATGGACCTCACCGCCATCACCTTCTGCCAGGACAACGAACTGTCGATCCTCGTGTTCGACGTGATGACACCGGGCAACGTCGGCTTGGCCGTCGCCGGTGAGCGGATCGGTACGCTGATCGGCTGATGGACGACGAGTCCCTGCTCGGTGCCGTCCTCGACGACAGCCGGGAGAAGATGACCAAGGCCGTGGCCCACGCCCAGGCCGAGTTCGGTGCCGTCCGCACCGGCCGAGCCTCGCCGGCACTGGTGGAGCGGCTGAAGATCGACTACTTCGGCACCGAGGTGCCGCTGCAGCAGCTGGCCGGCTTCAGCGTCCCGGAGGCGCGCCTGCTGGTCGTCACGCCCTACGACAAGGGCGCCATGAAGGCCATCGAGAAGGCCATCCAGCAGTCGGACCTCGGCATCAACCCCGGCAACGACGGCCAGGTCATCCGCCTGGTGTTCCCACCGCTCACCGAGGAGCGGCGCAAGGAGATGGTGCGCTCGGTCAAGCACAAAGCCGAAGAGGCGAGGATCGCATTGCGCAACGTGCGGCGTTCCGCCCGCCACGACCTGGAGGCCCTGGAGAAGGATGGCGACATCTCCTCCGACGAGCTGGAGCGGGCCGAGAAGGACCTGGAGCGGATCACGCACGAGCAGGTGGCCGAGATCGACCGGATGCTCCACCAAAAGGAGCAAGAGCTGCTCGAGGTCTGAGCGGAAGGAGTCCAGTGGCCGACTACGAGGACGAGAACGAGCACGACGATTTGGGATCAGAGGGAGATTCGGGAGAGCACGCCCCGCGCCGGCGTCGCCGCTCCGAGGGCGTGCGCATCATCGGCGCCGAGGAGGCGGCTCGGGCGCTGAGGGAAGGTCAGGCGGCAGGCCGCCAGCCCGACGACGCCCCCCGGTTCGGCGACGTACCGGAGCGCCCGTCGGGGCCGCCGCCGGCTCAGCGCTTCCCGTTGCCGGGAGCTGCCGATCCGCCCACCCGGGTCCTCCGGCCGCAGCCCGCCGGCCAGGCCGACGCGCCGGCCATGCCCCACTGGACCGAGCCGCCCACCGGAGAGGTGCCGCGGATACGGGCCACCGGTGACGACGGCGAGGATGGCGACGACATTGACGCCTGGGCGGGGCTGCCCACCCGCGCCCCCCGCTGGCGTGACCAGGAATCCGACTGGGCCGACGCCGATTTCGATGATGTGGCCCTGGGCGAGGACGAGGCGCCGATGGGAGTGCTCGACGCCAACCGCACGGAGCACTCCGACCTGTTCTCCTTCGACGAGGCCGAGGACGACGTTGTAGCCGAGCCCGCCGCTGAGCCCGCTCGCCGGGGCCCGCTCACCACGTCGATCCGTACCCGTGAGCCGGTCGCGGCCCGCTCCGAAGTGCCGCCACCGGGAACGCGCGGGGGTGCCCGGGACATGGGGAGCGCCGTCGGTGCCGGCATAGCCATGGCTGTCGTGGCTCTCGTGCTGTTCAAGGCCGGGCCGAAGCCGGCCATGTTCCTCGTCACCGCCGTGATCACCCTGGCCGCGTCGGAGCTGTACCACGTGTTCACCCGGGCCGGGTACCGCCCGGCCACGCTCCTCGGCCTCACCGCCACCATCGGGCTGCTCGTCGGGGCCTACAGCGAGGGCGAGGCGGCCCTTCCGCTTGTCCTCTTCCTGACCATCGCCTTCAGCTTCCTCTGGTACCTCGTCCGGGTGGTGCGGGCCCGCCCCACGGTCAATGTGGCCGTCACCCTCCTGGGCTTCTGCTGGGTCGGGGTCCTCGGCTCCTTTGCCGCCCTGCTCCTGAGGATGCCGGACCGGCGCGGGGTCGCCTTCCTGCTCGGCGCGGTGATCGCTACCGCCGCCCACGACATCGGCGGCCTGTTCTTCGGCAGCCAGATGGGGACCCGGCCGCTGCTTCCCGAGATCAGCCCGAACAAGACCATGGAGGGACTGGCCGGCGGGATGTTCTCTGCCGTGTTCGCCTCCGTGCTGCTCGTCGGCGTCGTCCCGGGCATCCATCCGTGGACGCCGGGCAAGGCGCTCGTCCTCGGGCTGGTCGTGGCCGTCGTCGCCCCTTTGGGCGACCTTTGCCAGTCCATGATCAAGCGGGACCTCGGGATCAAGGACATGGGATCGCTCATCCCGGGCCACGGCGGCGTGCTCGACCGATTCGACGCCCTGCTGTTCGTCCTGCCGGCCACCTACTACCTGGTCAAGCTGCTGGACCTGGCCTAGATGGCGTGAGGACCGTCTCACTGGTCGGCTCCACGGGCTCGATCGGCACTCAGGCCCTCGAGGTGGTGCGGGCCGAGCCCGAGCGATACCGCGTAAGCGCAATAGCCGCCCGCAACTCCGTGGAGGCGCTGGCCGCCCAGGCCGAAGAGTTCCGTCCAGACGTCGTCGTCCTGGTCGACGAAGCCGGCGCCCGGGACCTGGAGGCCAGGTTGCCCGCCGGCACCGAGCTGCGGACGGGCAACGAGGCGCTGGCTTCCATCGCCACCGATGCCGATGTGGTGGTCAATGCCGTGGTCGGTTTCGCCGGCCTCCCCGTCACGCTGGCCGCCCTGTCGTCGGGGCGCCGGCTGGCGCTGGCCAACAAGGAGTCGTTGATCGCCGGCGGGCCGGTGGTGCAGGCCGTCCGATCCACCCCGGGGGCCGAGATCGTCCCGGTGGACTCGGAGCACTGCGCCGTGCACCAGTGCCTGCGGGCCGGCGCCGGCAGCCACGAGGTGCGCCGGATCGTGCTCACGGCCAGCGGCGGGCCGTTCCGTGGTCGCACGCTTCCCGAGCTGGCCACGGTCACCGTCGCCGATGCTCTCGCCCATCCCACGTGGAGCATGGGGGACAAGATCACCGTCGACTCCTCCACCCTCATGAACAAGGGCCTGGAGGTGATCGAGGCCCACGAGCTGTTCGGCGTGGCCTATGACGATATCGAGGTGGTGGTCCACCCGCAATCGGTGGTGCACTCCATGGTGGAGTTCACCGACGGGTCCACCCTGGCCCAGCTGTCGATGCCCGACATGCGCCTGCCCATCGCCTACGCCCTGGCCTATCCCGACCGGGGAAGGGCGCCATTCGGCTCGATCGACTGGAGCGCGCTCGGCCGCCTGGACTTCGAGCCGCCGGACATGGAGGCCTTCCGGAGCCTGGCCCTTGCCTACGACGCCGGCCGGGCCGGCGGGACGGCGCCGGCCACCCTCAGCGCCGCCAACGAGGTGGCCGTGGCCGCCTTTCTGGCGGGAGCCCTGCCGTGGCTGGCGATCCCAGCCGTGGTAGAGGAGTGCCTGGACGCGTGGCCGGGAACGAAGGCCGACAGCGTCGAGGTTGTCCTCGAGGCAGACCGCGCCGCCCGCCACATGGCCAAGCGTGCGGTGGAACGGAGATCCGAAGCGGCATGACCATGACCACCGAGAGGCCGGAGGCGCCCCAGCCCACGCCAGCAGAGCAGCGCTCCGCGTTGCTGAGGTTGGTGCTCATCGTCGTGGCCGGGCTGGTGGCCGCCTATGTAACCGGCGTCACCAGCACGGTGCTGGTGGTGGTGGCCATCATCGTGATGATCATGCTCCACGAGCTGGGGCACTTCGCCACGGCGAAATGGGCCGGGATGAAGGTCACCGAGTACTTCCTCGGGTTCGGTCCCAGGCTCTGGTCGATCCGCCGGGGCGAGACCGAGTACGGGGTCAAGGCCATCCCCGCCGGCGGCTACGTGAAGATCATCGGGATGAGCAACCTCGAGAAGGTCGACCCCGCCGACGAGCCCCGCACGTACCGCCAGAAGCCCTACTGGCGGCGCCTGTCGGTAGCTGTCGCCGGCTCCACCGTGCACTTCATCATCGCCTTCCTCCTCCTGGTCGTGGTCCTGGCCGGGGTCGGGCTCGTCAACTACGACAAGCCCAGGCTCGAGGTCGGCTCCATCAGCTCGCTCTCGGAAGGACCGAGTCCCGCCGAAAAGGCCGGCTTCAAGGTGGGCGACCAGCTCGTAGCCATGGACGGGCGGCGCCTCCGGTCCTGGGACGACGTACCCCCGTACATCAGGAAGCGGCCGGGCCAGCCCATCGTGTTCAGCGTGCTCCGCGGCGGCCAGGCGCTGGAGTTGACGGCTGTCCCGGCGGACAGGAGCAAGATCCGGGTAGAGGGCGACACGGCTAAGGCCGGCGCCTCCAAGCCCATGGGCTTCATCGGCGTGGGACCGGCCTTCCCTGTCGAGAAGGAGAGCCTGGTGGCGGCGGTCGGCAAGGCCGGCGGTGAGCTCGGGCGGGTCACCAAGGCCACCCTCTCCGCACTGGCCAACATCTTCTCCCCGGAAGGAGCGTCGTCCTACGGGCGCAGCCTGCTCGGACGCGGCCCCCAGCAGGCCGATCCCGACGACCCGAGGTTCCTGTCGCCGGTCGGCTTCGTGCGGGTCGCCTCCCAAGCCGCCGACAGCAGCTGGCGTGACGTGCTGTTCCTGCTCATCCTCATCAACGTGTTCGTGGGTGTCTTCAACATGATCCCCCTCCTGCCCCTCGACGGCGGGCACGTCGCCATCGCCACCTACGAACGGCTGCGATCCAAGCGGGGCCAGCCCTACCACGCCGACATCTCCAAGGCGATGCCCGTCTACTACGCGGTGTTCTTCGTCCTCGTCTTCCTCGGCGTCACCTCCCTCTACCTCGACATCGTGCGCCCTGCGGCGAACCCCTTCCAGTGAACGCGCCGCGCCGGAACACCCGACAGATCAAGATCGGACGGGTGGCCGTGGGAGGCCACGCCCCGATCTCCGTGCAGTCCATGACCACCACGAAGACGGCCGACGTGGACGGCACGCTGGCCCAGATCTACGCCCTGGCCGCGGCGGGCGCCGACATCGTGCGCTGCACCTGCAACGGTCAGGACGCGGCCGAGGGGCTGGCCCGCATCGTGCCCCGCTCACCCGTACCCATCGTGGCCGACGTCCACAACGACCACCGTATGGGCCTGGCCGCCCTGGAGGCGGGGGTGGCGTGCCTGCGGCTCAACCCCGGGAACATCAAGAACCCGGCGCACATAAAGATGATCGCCGCCGAGGCCAAGGACCGTGGTGTCCCCATCCGCATCGGCGTCAACGCCGGCTCCCTCGACTCCCGGCTCTACGAGAAGTACGGAAAGGCCACACCCGAGGCCCTCGTGGAATCCGCGCAGATCGAGCTCGCTCTCTTCGCCGAGGTGGGCTTCGACGACGTGAAGATCTCTGTAAAGGCGTCGAGCGTGCAGCTGATGGTGGAGTCCTACCGGCTCCTCGCCGACACCGTGGACCACCCGCTGCACCTGGGCGTGACCGAGGCCGGACCGCCGCCGGCGGGCCTCATCAAGAGCACCGCGGGCATCGCCACGCTCCTGGCCGAGGGCATCGGCGACACCATCCGCTACTCGCTCACCGCGGATCCGGTGGAGGAGGCGAGGGCCGGGCGCCAGCTGCTGGAGGCCATGGGCCTGCGGGAACGGAAGGGCCTCGACCTCATCGCCTGTCCGTCTTGTGGTCGCGCCGAGATCGACGTCATCCAGGTGGCCAAGGACGCCCAGGCCGCACTGGAGTCGGAGAACCTGAACGTGCAGGTGGCGGTGATGGGCTGCGTGGTGAACGGCCCCGGCGAGGCTCGCGAGGCCGACATCGGCATCGCCGCCGGCCGGGCCCGGGGGCACCTGTTCGTCAAGGGCAAGGTCGTGCGGGTCGTGCCCGAGGACGAGATGGTCCAGGCTCTCCTCGACGAGGCCCGCCTGTTCGTGGAGCAGGGGGCCGAGGCCCGGTTGGCGGCGGCCGACGCCGGCGCCGAGGCCGAGGCCGAACTCGACCGGGCCGAGCTGCTCACCCTCCAGGGCGAGGACGCCAACGCCAGCGAGCAGCGGGTGGAACTGATCCGCAGGACGCTCGACCCCGCATAGCTCCGGGCGACGCCTATTTGCGCGCAAACCGGTGATCGGTGCTGTCGGTAGCGTGCTGGCCATGCGCATGTCGAGGTTGTGCCTGCGGACCCTGCGGGAGGCCCCGGGCGACGCCGAGGCCGTGAGCCACCAGCTCCTCGTGCGGGCCGGGTACATCCGCCGCCTCGCCTCCGGCGTCTATACCTACCTCCCCCTCGGTTGGCGCCTCCTCCAGAACGTCCAGCGGGTGGTGCGCGAGGAGATGGACGGCGCCGGCGGCCAGGAGATGCTGATGCCGATCCTCCAGCCCGAGGAGATCTGGGCGGAGACGGGGCGGCTGCAGACAATGGACGACATCCTGTTCCGGCTGGAGTCCAAGGGCGGGTCCTTCGTGCTCGGCCCCACCCACGAGGAGGTGGTCACCGCCACCGTGGCAGCGGAGGTGGATTCCTACCGGGACCTGCCGCTCAACGTGTACCAGATCCAGTTCAAGTACCGCGACGAGCCCAGGCCCCGGTTCGGCCTGCTCCGGGGCCGGGAGTTCATCATGAAGGACGCCTACTCCTTCGATGTCTCCCAGGAGGCCATGCGTGACTCCTACAAGGTGATGTTCGAGGCCTACTGCCGCATATTCGACCGTCTCGGTCTCGAGTACACACCCGTCGAGGCCAACGCCGGCGCCATCGGTGGCGACGTGAACCACGAGTTCATGGTGCCCAGTCCCATCGGCGAGGATCTCTTCGCCCGCTGCGACGCCTGCGGGTATGCGGCCAACGTGGAGGCCCTCGGTCGGGAGTTCGGGCCGGCCGACACGGCGGGAGGCCCGTGCCCGCGCTGTGACGGGTCTCTGGAGCTGGTGCGGGCGGTCGAGGCCGGCCACACGTTCCAGCTCGGCCTCACCTATTCGAGCAAGATCTCCGGCGCGAACTTCTCCGACGAGGAAGGCAGGGAGCAGCCCTTCTGGATGGGCTGCTACGGCATCGGGATCAGCCGCGCGCCGGCCGTGATCGCCGAGCAGCACCACGACGACGCCGGCCTGATCTGGCCCGAGGAGGTGGCTCCCTACCGGGTCCAGCTGCTGGCCCTGGGGGCGTCCCGCAACCCTGAGGTGGGGGAGGCGGCCGACAGGATCTACGAGGAGTTGACCGCGGCCGGCGTGACGGTTCTGTACGACGACCGGGATGTCAGCCCCGGGGTCAAGTTCGCCGACGCCGACCTCCTGGGGATGCCGACGCAGCTGGTGGTGGGGGGCAAGGGACTGGCGCGGGGCATCGTGGAGCGCAAGCATCGGGCCACGGGGGAGCGCGACGACGTCCTCCTCGACCAGGTGGCGGCGGCTATACTCTGATCGCAGCGTGGGCGGGTGCCCACGCTTTTGTCTGCCGGTCGTCGAGAAAGAGAGGAGGTACCGAAGGTGGATGTGGTCGCGCGCGTTCTGCCTCTCGTCGAACCTCTCGTCGTGGCCGAGGGCCTGGAGCTGGTCGACGTCCAACTCGCCGGCGGTTCCCTGCAGGTTTTCGTGGACCGGCCCGGTGGCCTCGATCTCGAAGCCATAAGCCTGCTCTCACGCCGCATCTCCGACGTGCTCGACGAGAACGACCCGGTACCGGGACGGTACGTGCTGGAGGTTTCCAGCCCCGGTTTGGAGCGACCGCTGCGCCGCCCCGACCACTTCCGCCGGTTCGTCGGCACCACCATTTCAGTGAAGACCAGGCCCGGCGTGGAGGGCGAGCGCCGCCAGAAGGGCGTCCTCGAGGACGCCGACGACGAAGGCATCGTCTTGGCCGGCCGGCGCCTCACCTATGACGACATCGAGATAGCCCGCACCGTGTTCGAGTGGGGCGGCCAACCCAAGAAGGCCCGAAAAGGGCAGAAGGTGAACACATGAAGGGGAACTTCGAGTTCATGGAGGCCCTGCAGCTCGTGGCCAGGGACAAGGGCATCGCCGTCGAGACTCTGCTCGACGCCATCGCCAACGCCCTGGTCGCCGCCTACAAGCGCATGCCGGGCGCGGCCGAGGAGGCCGTGGTCACCATCGACCCCGAGACCATGGAGTTCCTCGTCTACGCCCAGGAGCTGGACGAGGACGGCACGGTCGTCCGCGAGTGGGACGACACGCCCGAGCACTTCGGCCGTATCGCCGCCCAGACGGCCAAGCAGGTCATGGGTCAGCGCATCCGAGAGGTCGAGCGGGACCAGAAGTACGAGGAGTACGCCGGGCGCGAGGGCGACATCGTCACCGGCATCATCCAGCAGTCCGACAACCGCTACACGCTGCTCGACCTCGGCAAGGTCGAAGCGCTCATGCCACAGGCCGAGCAGGTGCCCTACGAGCGCTACGAGCACGGCTCGCGCTTGAAGGCCTACATCGTCGAAGTGCGCAAGACCACCAAGGGCCCGCAGATCGTCGTGAGTCGCACGCACCCGGGCCTAATCAAGCGCCTGTTCGAACTCGAAGTGCCCGAGATCGCCGGCGGTGTCGTGGAGATCAAGGCAGCAGCTCGTGAGCCCGGTCACCGCACGAAGATCGCGGTGTGGTCCAACGACGGCAACGTCGATCCCGTCGGCGCATGCGTCGGCGCCCGCGGTGCGCGCGTTCGTATGGTGACCAACGAGCTGCGCGGCGAGAAGGTCGACATCGTCCCCTTCTCCGAGGACCAGCAGGAGTTCGTCATGCGCGCGCTTCAGCCGGCGAAGGTGAAAGAAGTGCGACTCGACGACGAGACGGGCACCGCCACGGTGATCGTGCACGACTTCCAGCTGAGCCTCGCCATCGGCAAGGAGGGTCAGAACGCCCGCCTGGCGGCGCGTCTCACCGGGTGGCGCATCGACATCAAGAGCGAGACCCAGATCGCCGAAGAAGAGGCCGGTTACGCCGGCGAAGAGTGGGCCGAAGGCGAGTGGGTCACCGACGAGGCGTCCGGCGAGCTGGTGTGGAAGTCCGCCGAAGGCGACACCGTCTCGGCGGCTGACTACGCCGCGGCCGAGAAGGCCACCGAGGACGACGACGTCGCCGCGTTGATGAGCGAGGAATCGGCCGTCGAGGACGCGGTCTCCGACGAGGAGGTCGCGCTCGAGAACGCCGAGGAAGCCGCGCAGGTCGCCGAAGTGGCGCCCGAAACAACGTCGGAGGCCGAGGCATAACGCCGCGAAGGACCTGCATCGGCTGCGGACGCGTCGATGCACCGGGTCCGATCGCTCGCATCGTGGCCACGCCGGACGGCGAGGTCGCGTGGAGTAGGGCTTCATCGGGCCGAGGCGCATGGTTATGCGTCGATTCACCCGATTGCGCAGCAAAAGCAGTGCGTCGCAAGGCGTTCAGCAGGGCGTTGCGAAGCGAAATCACCGGCGATCCGGCGATACAACTCAAAGCGACTTAGCCAACTGTGAGAAGCTAGAAGGCCGCTTTTATCAGCACGAAGGAACGATTTGCCACAAAAGAAGATTCGGGTGCACGAGCTCGCCAAAGAGCTCGGGATGACGAACCAAGAGACACTCGACTTGGCTCTCGCGCTCGGAATT
>DATLEK010000018.1:0-101354 GCA_035525365.1 Acidimicrobiales bacterium | reverse complement strand
TCTCGGCGTGACTTCACAACGCGTCCGGGATCTCATCCACGACGGTGCCCTGCCTGCCCGGCGCGTCGCGGGACGCTTTGTCGTTGACGAGTACGCCCTGCTCCTTCTCGCCGAGAACCGCAGCCCGGGACGGCCACTGTCGCCTCGCAATGCCTGGGGACTCATCTCGCTCCTTGAGCGCGGCGACGCTCCAGATCTCGCGCCCGCGGACCGGTCCAAGTTGCGCCGCCGTCTCCGTGACCATCCGAATCTCGGCGACATCGCCCGCTGGACGCGGAGGAGGAGCGTCATCGAACGCCTCCACGTTCATCCCGGTGCGCTCCGCCGGGCGATCACCTTCCCGGGTGCAGTGCGGACCGGTGCGTCGGCACAAGGCCATGACGTCATCGACCCCGCACGGGCGGAGATCTACCTCCCGCGAGCCAAGCTGGCGGCTCTCCGGCGTCAGCTCCACGCGGAGCCCGTCGATTCGCAACAACGCGACAGGGCCGCCAACCTGATCGTCCACATTCCGGCGGTGGATTGGTGGCCCTTCGACGGTAACGAAGCCGGCACCGTCACGGTCGCTGTCGACCTGTGGGATGCGGGCGACACCCGATCGCGCCGCGCCGCCCGTCGGCTGTACGACGCCGCTCTGCGCGCGGAGCGCTACGAGGTACCGCATCGATGACGGCGATCCCGCGCATCGCCCGTGCTCCCGTTGTGCTCCCTGAGTTGTTCGGCATGCTCGCCGCCGTCTGGGCCACGCTCCATGAACTGGCCGGAGAGATGGAACATTCGGCCGGGAGGTGTCCCGTACCTTCAGGACCAGGAGGGAGGCGCAACAGTTCCAGGCCACGCAGGTGACGGCCAGAGCCCGTGGGGTGGGTAGATCCCCGAGGCGGGTCGGTCACATTTCGCAAACTGGCCGAGGAGTGGTTGGAGTGCCATCCCGCCAAGCGGGCATCCACGCGGGCCCGGGACGACAGCGCGCTTCGCACCCACGTGCTGCCCGCAATCGGTTGACGCTGGCGATCTACGCGCAGGCGACGACGGAGGGCGACGCCGAAGCCGCCGAGCGGCTGGGTGACCGGTTCATGGGCCGAAGCGCCCGGACCAGTGGCTGAACTCTCGTACACTGGCCAGGTGCCGACGACCGACCAGGGCGACCGTCTCGTTCTGACGGGGCCGCTCGCCCGCTGGATCACGGAGCGGGCCACGGCGGAGGGCAGAACCGAAGCGGATGTCGTCGCGGAAGCCTTGGCGGTCTGCTGGGGTGCCCAGCTCGGCGATGCCTATCGCGACGTCTGGGAGGCCAGCGAGGGCGTCGACGAGGCGGCGGCCGACAAGCTGGTTGACGACGAGGTGTACCGGCCCCGCCAGGAGCGCCGCCGAGCCGGTTGAGGCGCATCGTCGTCGACCCCGGTGTGCTTGTCTCGGCCGCCCTCTCCCCCATGGGGAACCCGGCGAAGGTCATCGAAGCTGTCCGGTCGGGTCGGGTCGTCCTCATCGTGTCGCCGCACCTGTTGGCCGAGCTGGACGACGTGCTCGGAAGGCCGAAGATCGAGGCGAAGCTCGACGCTGATGCGCTCTCGGTCCTCCGTCACGTACTGGCTGCCGCGCCGGCCGCCGAAGACCCAGTTGCCGTGCCGGTGAGCCGCGATCCCAAGGATGACTACCTGGTCGCCCTTGCTCGCCAGGCCGGGGGCGACTGCATCGTGTCGGGTGATGCGGACCTCACCGTGCTGGACGACCTCGTGCCGCCGGTGCGGTCCCCGGCGGCGTTCCTGGCCGAACTCGACGGCTTTTGACCGGCGCGACCCGGCGCCCGTCGCGACGGCAACCCGGAGCCGCCCGTGGAGGGGCGGCGCCAGCCGGCGAAGCCGGTGTACCGGCCGACCCCTCCGCCGAGGACGTCAATGCCCCCCGACGTGCTGCGAACGGTGAATCCGACCGGGCCCGGTCGCCCAAACCGAGCCAACCGGATCGCCACAGAGAGCGGTTTCCTTGGGACTGCCGATCTTGATGACGCCATGACGAGCAAGCACCGGCCGAAACCGCTCGCGGGATAAACGCGGGATGGAACCGACCCCCGCCGACCCTGGAGCGCCGCCGCACGCTCCTGACCAGCACCTTTGTAGTAGTCGGGAAGGCGGGATTCGAACCCGCGGCCTCAGCGTCCCGAACGCTGTCGGGGCGTATTTCGGCGAATGGCTATGAACTAAAAGTGCAGCTCAGAGGGGGTGAGCGGACATCGGCGAACGGGGTCGAACGGCAGCGAATGTGCCATGAATGTGCCATGGCGCTCCTCCCGAGCCTGCCGCGATTCTCCCCAACACGGACGATCAGGAGACATCGGTTTCGAAGCGGACTCGCTCTTGGAGCCAGGAGGCAAGCCACGCTTCGTCGACCTCGTGCGCGGCCACAGCGAGCATCGCCGCTTCGGCCTCGTCGACGTTCGGCGGGTCGGGGTCCCAGCGGCCACCGTTGAGATCGATGAAGAGGAGCAGACAGGCCCACGCGGCGCGTTTGTTGCCGTCCGGTAGCGGATGGTTCCAGGCCAGCCGGCAGGCGAGAACACCGGCCTTCTGGTGTACGTCGGGGTAGAAATCGTCGTCCCCGAAGCCGGCGGCGGGAGCGTGGAGAGCGGAGTCTGCCAGGTCCATCCGGGATGCCTTCGCCAGGGTCGATGCTGGAACGCCGGTGACCTGCTCGGCGAGCCAGAGGAACTCGGCAAGCTTGAGGTAGAGCGTCACCGAGCGAGGCGGTCGAGCAATTGCCTGTCGCGTTCCAACAGCTTCTTTGCTCGCGCCGTGAAGTCCTTGTCGGCGCGCACGCGCTCGACCTCGGCAGCCAGCGCGTCGATGATCACGGCGTTCATGCTGGTCCCCCGGACACGGGCGATCGCCTCGGCCTCGTCCGCGAGTTCTTCAGGAAGCCGGACGGTCGTCTGCTTGGCGGTCATGGGATCATGATATCGCGAGTGCCAATCCGGGCCAACGCACCTTCCCTTTCGAACTGGCGAAGCGGAGGGCGGCGGGGATCTACGTTGCACATCGCGCTCTCTGTGCAACCCCAGGTCAGCGATGGTTTCGGGGTTCATCACATTCGGGAGACGGCGGAAAGGACCGACCGCCGTTTCGGTGCCGCATTAAAAGCTCTGACGGAAAGTAGATCGGCTCGCAGACGGTCGTCGTCGCCAGCGGCGACCGTTACGCAACCTTTCAGGTTGACCTCCCACCATTAAGTTATTCGGCTTTCTCTTTCAGGTCATAGGATCAGCTGCATGCGTCTTGGTGACTACGCGGACACCCCCTTCGGGTCGGCACGTCGGATCGGCGGGCCCCAGGGCTACGTCGCGTTCTTCCCGCGACCCATCCCCCGAGCGCTTGCGATCTCCGAACCGAACCTGATGCGTCTTGCCGACGCTGAAGCCGCCCTCGGCCGCCTGGCCGGTGCCGGAAGACTCCTCCCGGCTCCACATCTCCTGGTGCGCCCCTACCTCCGGCGCGAGGCCGTGGCGTCGACCCGCATCGAGGGCACCCAGGCATCGCTGCTCGAAGTGTTCGACGCCGAGGCCAGCGACCAGCCCCTCGGCGCGGACGTCGAGGAGGTCGTCAACTACGTCACCGCCATGGAGCGCGGCCTCCAGCGGCTCGAGACGCTGCCGGTGAGCACCCGGCTCATCCGGGAGATGCACGCCGTGATCCTGGCCGGCGTCCGCGGCCGTGACCGCCAGCCAGGCGAGCTGCGCACCACCCAGAACTGGATCGGATCCCCCGGCGCAACCATCGAGAAGGCCACGTTCGTGCCGCCGCCGCCTGGAGAGCTCGGCGACCTGCTCAGCGATCTTGAGCGCTTCATCCACGAGGAGCCGAGGCTGCCTCCGCTTGTTCAGGCCGCACTCGTGCACTACCAGTTCGAGACGATCCACCCGTTCCTCGACGGCAACGGCCGCCTCGGCCGCCTGCTGATCGTGTTCTTCCTGGTTGTACGCGACCGTCTGCCGGAGCCGCTCCTGTACCTGTCGCCGTACTTCGAGGCCAGGCGCCAGCAGTACTACGACGCACTCCAGGGGGTGCGTACGCGAGGCGGCTTCGACCAGTGGCTCGGCCTCTTCCTCGACGGCGTCCGCACCCAGGCGGTCGACGCCGTCGCCCGTGCCGAGCGCCTCACCGACCTACGCGAGCAGTGCCGCCAGCGGGTCCGCGCTGCCACTCGCGGCGCAGCGGCGAACCAGCTCGTCGAGCTGGTCTTCGAGCAGCCGGTGGTTAATGCCCGACTCGTCGAAAAGCGCCTCCACGTTTCGCGTCCCGCGGCCCTCGCGGCCCTGCGCCAGCTGAGCCGGCTCGGCATCCTGGCCGAAGTCGGCGGCGGCCCCCGCGGCCAGCTGCGATGGCGGGCGCACGAGGTGTTGGCGGTACTGACCGAGGAGTAGCCGTCTCCGGTTCCGAAACGTCAGCGTCGCTGTCAGGCCCAGCTTCTTGAACGAAACGAGTTGCAACGTCGCGCCCGGTGTGCAACCCCAGCTCAGCGACGGTTTTCGGGGTCGAGTGCCTCGACCATGGCGTGGAGGACCGACACCGACTTGAGGGCGCGCACGGACCGGTCGTAGGCGGGCACGGAGCGGGGGACGCTGCGTTGCACGACGAAGCGCGGGCCACGGGCCGAGATCAAGCGAAGGGTCAGCCGCCCGACAGGAACACCACGATGAGACCCTGGTCCTGGTGGACGTCCACATCGGTGAAGGGAGCGCCGGCCACGTAGTCGGGCCGGCCGTCCCCGTCGAGGTCGCCGGGCGCGGCGATGGACCAGCCGAGGTTCGGCCCCCAGTTCTCCGCGGAGGAGGGCTGCGCCCATTCGTCGGGAAGCGAGAGCGTCTCCAGCAGCGCACCGTCACCGCCCCGGAACACCCATGTTCCGCCGCTCTGGTCGCAGCCCGGGAAGTGGTGGGGCGCGGCGCCGACGTAGAGGTCGGAGCGTCCCTCGCTGTCGTGGTCGGTGCGGGCCATCGACCAGCCGAACTGGCCGCCGGCTATGGGGACAGGGGCGGCGAGCGAGTAGAGGGCCTTGCCGGTGCGCCCGTCGAGTACCCACGCCCGTCCTTCGTCACGCCCCACTGAGCCATGGTGCTGGAAGCCGTTGCCGTACAGCTCGGCACATCCGTCGCCGTTCACGTCGCCCGGCGACCCCGGGGCCACGTCCTGGAACCCGAAGCGGGCCCCTCGCTGGGGATCGGGCGAGTCGAGGGCCATGACCAGCTCACCGGTCGCCCCGCTGAAGGCGTACATGCGCCCGCGGGCGTCGTCCCAGCTCGGCGCCGATACCATCTGGTCGGGGACACCATCGCCGTCGATGTCGCCAGGCCCCTGCACGGACATCCCGAACCCGGCCACGCCCGAGGTCATCCGGTCCCCCTTCGGCAGTCGCAGCGAGAATAAATGTTGGATTTGGACTGGCTCGATCTCGGGCGACCGGGCCGGGATCTATCTCTGGCCAGCCCTTTTATGAGTCGGGAAGGCGGGATTCGAACCCGCGGCCTCAGCGTCCCGAAGGCCTCCAAACGTACCGGAGCGGACGGCCCCGGCGAAAACGTGCAGGTCAGCGAGGTGGCAATCACAGATAGACGCGTGCGGACGGCAGTGGATGTGGGATGAATGTGGGATGGATGGCCTCAGCTTTCCGTGTCCGCGACCGGCTGGCGTGACACCCCGTCGGGAGCACTCAGCCGAACAGCCGGCGGTCGGCCGCACGGGGGCCGGCGCAGGGATCACTACCTCGGCAACGTAGAAGTCGTGGGTTCAAGTCCCATCACCTCCACTACCTGGCCAGGGTAAAAGCCCTGGTGAAAGCATATTTCCGGGCAGGTTCGGCAATCCGTGAGAAACCGCCAGAATCTGTCCGTGCCCGATGCTACGGGCACGCGGCGGGCACGAAACGGGCATTTGGCCGTCGATTCCGGACGAACCCCTCCCTTGGAGCGGCACTCCCGACCATCCCGGCTGGGGCGGCCGGCGGCCGGCAAGACCGGGGACCAACACCCTAGGTTCCGCCAAGCTCCGATCTCCGGGTCCTCTATCACCGTGGTGTGCTCACCATGGTGACTAGACTGGTGGGCGTGGCCGCACCTGGGTCAGGCACTGGTCGCAGCAACGGGACGAGCACCCTGAAGCCGTTCGACCGGTGGTTTCGCTATGCCGCTGGCTTCTCCTCTGGCACGGCGGCCGCATTGTTCGAGGTCGTTGAGCTAGGCGACGGCGCCCTTGTGGTCGATCCGTTCACGGGCTCAGGAGTGACGGGGACTGCGGCTCGGCGGCGCCAACTCGGTTTCTTTGGTATCGAAACTCATCCCCTCATCGCCCGGCTCGCCGCACTGAAGGTCGGACACCGACCCGAAGGGTCATTGCTTGACGCCGCGGCAGCCGTCGTCGCGCAAGCGAGCAAGGCCTTCCAGCGTCCACGGGGTGATCCCTTCGCCGGCGAGCACCAGCTTGTAAGGGATTGCTTCAGTGAACCCGTGCTCCTCAAGCTGGTCACTCTTAGGGAATCGCTCGCAGCGAGCGGCGCTTGGGCTGAGCACTGTACTTGGGCGTTGCTGGCCACGCTACGAGATGTCGCCAGCGTGAAGGTCGGTTGGCCCTACCAGCTGCCATCGTCACCGCGGAGGCCTCCTCATTTGGACCCGATCGCTCGTTTTACCGCCCGCTGCGCCGCCATGGCTGACGACCTCGCCGCGTCCGGCTCCGAAGGACCAGCAGGCACGGTGGTGAGCGGGGACGCTCGCCAGTCTGGGTCGTGGGCCGGACTAGCCCCTGGGAGCGGGGCGGCGTGCGTCTCGTCACCCCCGTACCTCAATAACTTCGACTACGCGGATGCCACCCGTCTGGAGCTCTACTTCCTAAAGTTGGCGGACTCGTGGGCCTCAATGTGCGCAACTGTTCGCAGCGGCATGGTGGTGGCGACTTGCCAACAGACCTCGGTAGCCCGGGACGCACAGGCAAGGGAGTATCTCCAGCGCTACCCGTCCGTGTCCGAGCGTCTCGAGCGACTTATCCGGGAGCTAGCTGCCGAGCGTCACGGACGGGAGCGGGGCAAGGAGTATGACCGGGTTGTTGGTCCCTACTTTCACGGCATCGGCGAGGTGCTGGAGCAGATGCGCCCGCGGTTGGCCAAGGGTGCATCCGTCTTGTTCGTAGTGGGTGACAGCGCTCCATACGGCGTCTACATCGACACTCCGGACCTAATCGCGTGCTTGGCCGGCTGCGTGGGCTACTCGACCATGGCCGACACGACCATACGCAAGCGGGGCCTGCGGTGGTGTTCGAATCCCCGCCGCCATCATCAGCCTCTCAGCGAGCGCCTCCTCCACCTGCAAGTCGTCTAGCGACCGGGTGCCCGGAGCTGACCATCGAGCGTGCTGAGGAAGAGGTCCGCGGTATCGGTAATAACCCGTTCGGCCAGGGTGCTGGGACGACGCGCCACCTGCCATGCGTGCTGTCGATGCTCCTGGATGAACTCCTCAACCGGCGGCGTCGACCAAGGCGCGACGATCACCTCACGGCTCCGCCGGGCGAAGTCCAGCAGGTCGAGCGCAGGAACGACATCGCGGTCGCGAAAGCTGTATCCGACGTACACCACGGGCGTAGGAGATTCTTCGGTTCCGAGTAAGGCACGCAGAGCCTCGATGCGATCCTGCGGAAGCGGTAGGTATGAGGTCTCCTCTAAGTCAGCAACGATGGTCGAGCGGTCCTCGATGCTGCCGTGCAACTTGAGCAGCGGCACCCTGTCGGCGCGACCGGCGCCGTACTCCTTTAGGTAGGCGGCGCAGCCAGCGAAGGTCTCGGCGGACGAAAACACCTCGAAGGTCGACTCTTGGCCTGCCTCTATCAGCTGGTCAAAATTCACCGTGGCGACGACCAGCCGCTTCCGTATTTGCGCCATCCGCTGGACAGCCAGTATCCCTCTACTTCGTGCCTCGATCGCTGTGGCGTGAAGCCGGGCGAATGCGTTGAGGGTCGGCGACGCATCCCGGCCGACCTCGTGGAACTCCTCCCTGAGAACCCTCTCCAGCGTCAGGCTCGCAACGAAGGCCTGGATCGTCAGGCCCTGCTCGATGCCGAGCAGTCGACCCTTGCCCTTGAGGTACTCATGGAAGCGGAGGCTCAGGTGGTCAACGCCAGCCTCTTGGTCTTGAAAGAGTGTTCGCAGTGCCCGGTCCCGGAGATCGTCGCCGAGCGGCAAACCCGAGGCGAAGGACGACCCGGCCCCAAGGAACAGGACCAACAATGGTGCGTCGTCTCCGGCGAGACGCGCCATGTCGACTGTGGTTGCCTCCTGGGTCCGGCGACGAACAGTCCTGCCCGATACGAACCCCCACCGGAACGATCCGTTGCGTTTGAGGTGGATGGTGCCCGGTCGTTGCACGTTGACGAGCGTCACCAAAGTGTTCAGGGTGCCGACCTTGACGCCTGACAGCGCCACATGCATGAACTGCCACAACTCCTCTGCCGCTACCCGGTCGAGGTCGGTCTCGTCCCAGGCAACGAAGGCCAGCGCAGTAGTTCGTAGGCGATAGTCGAAGAGTGTGGTGAGCACCCCGAGCAATTGCCCGTCGCCGGCTCCAGGCACTCCCGTCGGCGAACCCTTGATGCCGACAATCACGCGAGGTCCTTGCTCGCGGGCCTCGAGGTGCCGCGACTCTCCGCCTGGGCGGGGAAGGTCGAAGGCCTGGACCCGCCCGACCAGAACGTCGTCGAGGCGTCCAGTGACCCCGCTGGCCGCTTCGGCCGCGAAGACGAGGACTCCCCCGGCGTGGTGGATGGCCGCAGCCATAACCTCTCGGTGGCTGTCGAGATCCTCCACCACGACGGGAATCACCTGCGTTGCCTCTGCTGAGTGGTGCTCGTGGGCCTCCAGTACCTCTCGCAACAGCGTCAGCACCTCGACGGTCCTCATCGGCGACGGCTGGCGTCCATGGCCGCCAGAATGTTCTGGCGGAGCCGATCGGTGTCGCTCGGACGTTCGTGGGCCAATCGGCTCATGTCAAGAGCGCCTCGATGCATCCGATAGCTGTCGACCATGGCGTCGAAGGCGGCCGCGGTTGATTCCGGGGTGAGATCGACTCGTCCGCCGAGCTGGGAACCCAAGAACTCGATCACCTCATCCCGGTCATCCTCGCCAATCCAGATTCGGCCGGCGTTGAGTATCAACTCGCGGGTTAGCCGTCTTCTCGCCTCGGTTGCGGCCCATCCCCTGTAAAGGGACAGGCTGTCGTCACTGACTTTCGCTGTCGGGTCTAGCCGCTCGATAAAGGCCCGCAACGGCGCGATGACAGCGGCGTCGACCTTGGCCCGCTTCGTGGGATCGACGGGCTGCTCCATCGCGCGATCACTCGATGTCGAGCGGTTCAGCAGCAAGAGGAGCACGACGGCGACGCCAGCAATATGCAGTTGCCCGCCCTCCTTGTTCCTGAGCTCAATTACCCGCCCCAGGCGTTGACGTGTCCAGCTTCTGTATACGGCGAGCAGGCATCGTTCGGTCACGGCGATCTCCTCTGGGAGGAACCGAACCTCATCACCTTCGGCACCTGACAATGTTGCGGTCACGACGGCCAGGCCGGCTCGTCCCTCAGGGGTCAGCAGCCCGCTGCCCTCACGGGTCGTGAGCCACCACGCGGCGGGTAGAGCGGGTTCCGGGACGGGGGTCTCCTTGACCTCCAGCGCCTGCCGCAGGCGCCGGCCTTGGGCGATGGGGTCGTAGAGCTGTTTCATCACTTCTAGATCGTGCGGCAGGGCCCCAACGCTGACGCCGTACTGCAGCCTCCAGCAGAGCGTCGCCGTCTCGACCAGCCACCGGGCTGAGGCCGTAGGCATCATCTCTGGCAGCCCTATCCCAACGGCGTCGTCTTCCATTGGCTGCTCCTCAGTCGAGAGGTCTGACGAAGTAGCCGTTGGCAGCGACCTCGGCCGCCACGACCCGCAGCGTGGCACGACGCTCACCGGTAACTCCCTCGGCTTCTGACTCTGCGGCGTAGTTGGCTGCGAGTGGAAGGATCATCACTACCTGAAGGGCCGGATGAGCTGCCTGGTTCCGGCGGATTACACCGATCAAGGCGTCTAGGCGCTCGGGGTCCACGAAGGCTCCGAACTCATCCAGTGCAAGCAACACCCGTTTGCCCTCCCGGAGCCGGGCGGACGACAGTTGGGCGCGCGTGCTCGCAAAGGCCCGTTCCCCGCTAGAGAACGACTCCAAGGCCCGCCGCCGCGGCATCCCGGCCTGGTCGCGGTAGGCGGCTACGCGGTCGACGAGGTCAATGTCTACAAGCGTGCCCCCATCGAAAAGCGCGTTGGCGATCTCGGACTGTCCCAGCTCCTCGGTAAACGTGCGCCCGTAGTGGGCTAGCAGCCGCTTAGTCGGCTCGTCGTCGGCGACCTTTCCCGATGGCAGCTCGGAGGCCAGTCCGTCCAGAGCCGAACGGAGCCCGCTAAGACTCGACCGGGCGCCTTCAGCATTAGCCCTTGCCATGAGCACAGCCTGCAGAAGCGCGGGCGCCGTTCGACGGGTGACGGCCCTCAGGGCACGAAGCCATTCGTAGGACGCATCGTTGCTCAGCACCACCAGCGCTCTATCGGCGCCTGCCCGGGCTGCCTCGATTCGGGCCCGCAGCTCACGCAACTCGGCTTCCGCTGCATCCAGGGTGACCTTGGCCGCCGCCGTTTTGTCGGCAACCGTGTCCGTCGCGGTCCAGATTTCCTCGGCGCTTATGCCGAGTTCAGCAAGCGTCCGGTCGAGATCGCGACGGAGCAACTCCGGGTCGGCATCCTGCGCGCGAGCAAGCCGGAGCAGCAGCAATGCCTTCTCAGCCTCAAATGACCGCAGTTTGCCTCGCAGGCCTGCGAGCTCCGCCTCCAGCGCTTGAATGTTTTCAGTATCGATCCCCTTCAGCTGATCGAGGAGGTCTCGCTGGGTCCCTCGGTTGCGATCGAGGCTTGCCTGAAGCCGGTTGGCCTCGGCGTGAAGGCTCTGAACTTCACCTAGGGCGACTAGGCGCTTAGCCCCGCGCTCGATGGCGTCCTTCACCTCCCCCCGCTCCACCGCGGCCACCGCTGAGGTCAGCTCGTCGTGGCGCGAGCGAAGGAGGCGCTCAAGTTCGGCGACTGTGAATTCCTTGCCGTCGTCGGTTCGGCCTAACGCTCGCGGTCCAAGCCCCGCCGCTTGTGCCTCGTCTAGGAGGTCCGAGAGCTTTTTGAGGAGTAGCCCCAAGTCGATGGAGTCGTCCAGCCATTCGCGCCGGGCCACCCACGAAGCCTGCTCAGCCTCAGCCTTTGTGATCTCCGCTTCAAGAGCGTTGGCGTCTCCCTCGTCGATGAGACGAGATTCCACCGTTGCCAGCTGCTTGATCAGTGTCCCCGTCTGTTCCTGCAGCTTTCGCAGCTTCGCTGAGCGGCGTGTTGAGAGGCCGGCGGAGGCACCTGCCCTCCTGAGTTTGTCATCGATGTCGTCGATCTCGACTGCCAATCCGGCAAGGCCACCTTCGAGGACTTCGAGACGAGCGTCGTCATGAGCGGGATCGCTGGAGAGCCGGCGTAGCTGGGTGTCGAGGGTCTGGGCGGTCTCCAACGACCACCGCCTCGCCTGTAGGTCCCGTAGGTCTCGTTGGGCCTCCGCGATCACGGTGGCGAGGCGTTCGGATTCAGACTCGGCCTTCTCGGAGTCCAGTCCGCTCACCGCCCGAAGGTCGCGCTCAAGACGGTCAAGCACCGGGTCCACGGCAGCAAAGCGGGCGCCCGTTAGCCCTAGGGTCTTGCCCACGAGGATTTCGTCAGCCACAATCCGGCCCCTCATGGTCTCGAGCAGAGTTTCATCGCCTGCGACCCGCACGACGACAAGCTCCCGGCGGACCGCCTCCACTGAGGCTGGCCGTGAGTGCAGCTCGACTGGACCGAGCCACTCGCCGACATCTAGCTGAGGCGCCTCGGGCCAGGTGTGTGGATCGAGGTTCCAAGTGATGCGAATGCCGTCGGCGCCCTTCGCCACAACCTCAACCCGCCCTAGTTCCGACTTGAGCGAACTCCATGCGTCGGGGTGCTTCGCCCAAGGCTGCTCGCCTGTACACAACTGCAACAACCGGATGGTCAGGGTCTTGCCAACACCGTTACGCCCTTCCACTCGGACGCGCGGCAGATCCGGTAGTTCAGCAAGCAAGGGGAGCGAACCCCCCTCCCTACGTATCGCGAAGTGCATGTCCGACCAAGGTGGCCACGACAACCTGGTCTGGATCAGGGCTGACAAGAAGCGAGATCGTGTCGAGTTCCTTGGCGGTTACCCCCTGAGACACCAGCCCGTCTGGCCCCCCAAGGACGTAGGCAATTAGTAGAGAGGCGATCTCGGCCGTCGCTGCGTCCACCGTCACAGGTCGAGCGTAGCGCCCGTGACCGAGTCACTCCCTAGCGAGGTTGGCCTTTGCGGAATTGCTGAGGTCAGCCAGCCTGGGTGCTGAGGTGACGTTGGCGATCACCCAGTAGCGCCTCCGGACGCGACGAGCCGGAGGTCAGCCCTGCGGGGGATGAGCCGACGGTCGGACCAAAGCCGAAAGTCGTTTGAGATCCCCAAGCGCCTCGTGTTTGAGGCGTGGTAGAAGGTCCGGGCCAACAACGGAGCACCGGGCGTGGACAGGACACCATCAGCATCACCGAGTTCGGCAACGACCAGAGGAACAACCTCTACAAGTTATGGAACCGGATGTCCTCGGGCTGCTACATGCCGGGGCCGGTGCGGGCGGTGGAGCACCGACGCTGGGACTAGACGCCTTCGAACCGGCCCACCTGTTCAGCGAGTACCCGTTGGATCCCGGATGGGTCGCTGACTCGCGCCGCGGCGATGTTCAAGGCGATGGCCGGAGGGAGGCAATCGGCGAACTTGAGCTTTTTCGACAGCTCTTCGGCGATCCATGGCGCGGGGAGTGTGTCGGCCTCCGTCGAAGAGACGAAGTCGCGTACCTTGTCAGCGGTGGCGACATCTGCATCGAGCTTGATGGCAAGGTTGTCGACCTTCGAGCCGCCGAGGAGTGACCCCATCGCAGCCATCAGCGCCGCGTTGGCGTGCTGACCGCCGAAGGTCCACCACGTCAGGCCGGAGTCGCTCGCCACGACCGCCGTGCGGCCGGGCTGGACCCACGCGAGCTCCTTGCGCAGCTCTTCGAGCTGCGTCGCGGCCCGAGTCGTGAGGCTGACACTGGGAGGGTCGACGCCCGCCAGGACGTTGCGGATCGCATCGCACAGTGGCGCTGACAGCGGCTGGCCCTCGCCGAGCCATCGTGATCGACCGCCGCCCTCTGCCGGTTGTACCCATGCGAATCGACGCTCCCAATCGACCGCGGTGACGGTCCACGTGCGACCGGCGAGCAGCACGGTGGCGAAGTGGCGATCGGGAGTGAGGAGCGAGATCGGATCTAGGTAGCCGATCTCCTGCGCACCGTGCCGCACCACGAACAGCGGGCTCGACGTGAACGCCGATGTGAGATTCAGGAAGTTGCGGTAGCCATAGCTCGACTCGCCACCGGCGCCCATGGACAGAATCCCGTAGCCGTCGTCGAAGAGCATCTCGCTCGCGAGAAGGTGCTGAAGGATCTCCTCCGCGAGCCCGGAACGGACCGCATCGGCGAACACCGGCAGCCGTGCGACAACCTCGGTCCACCGTGAGCGGGCGATCGATCCCTCCTGTAGGACGAGGGCGAGCACCTGCTGCGCCAGGAGGTGAAACGGGCTGGGCGGACCGTTCACCGGCTCCACGTAGCCGCGACTCCATAGCTCGAGCAGCCCGGCGGCGCGTACGAGCTCGGTTTCGGCCTTGGTGGTGAGAAACAACATGTTCCGCGTAGTGCCCTTGCGTCGCCCGGTGCGGCCGAGGCGCTGGAGAAAGCTGGCGACTGTCGTCGGGCTATCGATCTGGATGACCCGGTCGAGGTCGCCCACGTCGATGCCGAGCTCGAGGGTGGAGGTCGACACAATCACGCAGTCGGTGGCCTCGGCGAACGCCTCCTCGGCCTGCCGGCGCTCGTCGAGGGCGAGCGAGGAGTGTGAGACGAACGTACGCACGCCCCGCTCTCGCAGGTCAACCGCCAACTCCTCGACCCGTGCCCGACTGTCGCAGAACACCAGCCGCTTCTGTCCGGCATGCAGTTTGGAGATGACAGTCGCTGCGTTGCCAAGCGAGCCGACGTGATCGAGCGTGAGGTCGGGTGCCGCAAGCGACTCCATCGACGGTGCGACGATCCTCGCCTCTCCGTTGCTCGACCCGACAAGCCATCGCAGTAGTCGGTCGGGTTCGCCGACGGTGGCCGACAAGCCAATGCGCTGTAGGTCCCGACCGGCGACCACCGACAGCCGCTCGAGCACAGCGAGCAGGTGCCAGCCTCGGTCGTCACCACCAAAGGCGTGAACCTCGTCGACGACTACCGTCCGGAGGTTGGCGAAGAAGCCTCTGTGATCCCGTCGCGCCGACATCAGGATCGCCTCGAGCGACTCCGGCGTCGTGAGAAGGATCTCGGGCGGCTCGTCGAACAGCCGGCCGCGGGCGGCAGCACCGATGTCGCCGTGCCACAGGCCGGCGCGCAGTCCGACGAACCCGGCGTAGCGCTCGAGGCGGGGGTGCAGGTTGTTGAGCAGCGCCCGCAGGGGGCACACGTATAGCACCGACAGCTCACGCCAGCCCTCCGTGACGATCCTGGAGAGCAGCGGGAGCATCGCCGCCTCCGTCTTGCCACCGGCGGTCGGCGCCAGGGCGAGTACGTGCTCGCCGGCAAGGACCGGCTCGATGGCCTCGTCCTGCAGTGGCCGCAGTTCGTTCCACCCGAGCGAGTTGACGACGTGGTGCTGCAGCGCCGGATGAAGGCGGTCGAACCCCCTCACGCGCCGAGGTCGAGATCGACGTCATCGGCGGTGAGCCCGGCGGCGGCGTTGCGCTCGACGTCGGAGAGCTCGGTGTCACTCACCTTCAGCGAGTAGTCGGTTCTCGGATCGAACTCTGGATGCTCGTCGACGCGCTGCAGCACGTCGACGAGCTTTTTGCAGAACAGTCGCGGCGCGATACCTACCTTGCCGCCGAGCTTGCCAGTGATCACCTCAGCGAACCCGTCCACGTAGCTGTCGTCGACGGCCGACCGTACGCGATCGGCCGACCGCGCTCCGGCGGCGAACACGTCACGGATCCGCACGCCGAGCTCGTGCAACAGGCTCCGATCGAACCCGGCCAGCCGCAGCTGCACCGCACGGGGGTTGTCGAACCGAGCGTCGACGGTGAAGTCGGTCGCCAGCCGTTGGGCGAGCGGGGCGAGACGCTGGATACCCTGCGGACCGTCGAAGAACGCCGGGGTGCCGGTGATGACCAGGAGCAGGCCGGGGAAGCGTCCGCCGTCGATCTCGTCGAGCATCTGGCGCAAGGCGTTGAGCGACTTGTCTCGAGCATCCGATCGCACCCGCTGCAGCGTCTCGACCTCGTCAATCACGCAGAAAAGTCCAGCGTGGCCGCTGTCACGCAGGATCAGCAGCAGACCCTGCAGGAAAGAGAACGCGCCGGTGTGGTCGATCTCGCCCTTCACGTTGGCAGCGCGCTTGATGGACGCCGCCACGTTGGGCTGGCCGCCGAGCCAGGCGAGGAGTCCGTCAGCCGTCGCTGCGTCGCCCCCCGACGTGGCCGTCCGGTAAGCGCGCAGCACGGCGCCAAACATCGGCGCCGTACGGGTGACGCTCGCCAGTCGTTGCTCCATGAGGGCGGTCGTCGCAGCGTCGAGGGCGGCGGTGTCAGCCTCGGCCACCGTTTTGGAGGCGAGTACGTCCTCCTCGAGTACGTAGAACCACCCGTCGACAACCGAGCGCAGCGCGCCGATCTCCCCGTCGCCGACCGACAGCCGCTCGACGATCCGGCGGTACACCGTCTGCAGGTGGTGCAGCGGCGTCTCGGTCTCGGAGATCTGGATCTCGGCCGTGGCGAACCCGGCCCGCCGCGCCCGCTCTGCGATCCATCGCGATGCGAACGTCTTGCCGCTTCCCCACTCGCCGCGGATCGCCTTGAACGATGCGCCGCCAGCTGCGACTGCGGCAAGTTCGTCGTCGATGGCGCCGGCGAAACGATCTAGGCCGACGGCCATCACGTCGAGGCCTCGCGCCGGCACCGTTCCGCGTCCGAGCGCATCGACGATCTCGCGGCGGCGGACGGGGGATACCTCGACCGTCACGCTGTCCCCGAGAGCTCGAACTGCTGGACCAGCAACGGAACGGAGAGCCGAACCTCGCCAGCGGTGGCGTCGACATCGAGCACGGCGTAGCCGTCGACGTTCAATACACGGGCGAGCACGGCGAGGAATCCCGGCAGCCGCGTCGAGGGGATGCCGCTGTCGGCGGCGAGTGCGGCGACCGATGCGACGTTGCCGCGCCGGTCGAGTGCCTTCAGCACGCTTCGAACGCGATCGTCGGGCAGCTGGGCTCGCGCTGCCGCCTCGCGCTGCAGCTTCCACACCTCACTGGCCAGCAGCGGCCCCAGCCATGTCGGTCCGTCCGCCGATGTCGGCGCGGGCGCGGGCACGACGACCGGCACCTCGAACATCGCGCCCTGGGCTTCGGGCACCAACTTCTGCTTCCGCGGCCGAGGCTTCGGCGCCACAACCTCGGCGGCTTCGGCCAGTGTGGTGCCGAGGCGCAGGTCCCACCACAGCGGTGAGACCTGGGGCCCGTGCTCCCACCCTTCGGGAAGGTCAATGCCGGCGGGCACGAACGCGGCCACCGGCACCAGAACCTCCTCGGGCGTGGCGCCACCGTGGTAGCCGCCGGCCTTAGCGCCGTACCGGAAGTCGTCGTCGAACGGCGCCAGCACACCGGCCGCGCCGCCAAGCAGCACGCGCTCGCCACGCAGCACCACCTCGTTGTCCTTCGGCTCCCGATCCGCCTCCCGCCACCGCTCGCCGCCGCTGCCGCCACCCTGAAACGCGCCGGTGCCGCCGTCGTCGGGTTGAGCGAGCACGTGGCCGTGGTCGGCGGAGATGACGACCGTGCGTCCGTGGGTGCGGGCGGTGTCGAGCAGTGTCACCAGCGCGTGCAGGTCCTCGAGCCGCAGCTCGTCGGCGAACGTGCCCCGCTTGAGCTGGTCGTCGATGGTGTTGATTACGACGCCGACGACGGTGGGGCCGCTGGCACCGAGGGCGGTCTCCACATCGGCGGCCAGCTGCGAGCCGGCGGCGCCGAGCAGCCGATTCTGATGGAACAGCGCCGCGTCGGTTCCGGCGATGCGCAGAGAGGTGTTGCGAGCGAATGCCCTTCGCTCGTGCTCTTGGTTGCCCTGGTCGAGCTGCCCCGCGAGTAGTGAGGCCCGGCTGACCTCGGTGACGGTCGGGAGTGCGGCCACGCCGATTTGCCGACGGGCCGAACCAGATGTGGGGACGACCTCGCGGTAGCCGACCTCACTGAGCTGCGGGGCCAGCTCGATGAAGGACGGCAGGCCGCATCCATCGAGCACGACGAACAGCACCGGCGACGACGAACCCAGCGGAGCCAGCACGGTGGCGGCAACGTCCTCCACGGGCACGACACCGGCTGCAGCACGGACGTCGGCGCTCGCAGGGGCCATCGTCCACGTCGCCAGAAGCTGGGCGAAACGCTGGTTCTCGACCCGGCGCCGGGCGGCGACAGCATCGAGGAGGCGCTTGTACGCCGCGCCGACGCGGGTGTCGCGGTCGCCGTGCCACAGCCGCCGCCGAGCGCGGTCGACCCACGCCGACGACGCCGCGTACTCCGTAACCGCCTCCTCGAACGATGCCGCCTCAGATGTCGGTGTCGTCACCCACATCGCCAGCCGGGCGGCCATCTCCAGGTGGTCGTGTCGGGTGCGCCCGCCCGGTGTCCCTCGCAGGCGATGATCGGCGACGCGGTCGACGGCGTCCTCGAGGTCGGTGCCGGTCGCGGTCGACTGTGAGTCGAGTGTCGCGACGATCAGTGCCGCAGCGGAGGCGATCCGCTGCTCGAAGCCGGCGCCGAGGAAGTCGCTGGTCTCAGGGTGCGTCGCACCGATCTCGGCGCTGAGGGCGGCGGCGGCGGCGAGGAAGTCATTGGCACGATCTCGATCGGTGGTGAACAGCTTGTCGACCACGGCTTCGGCCCGGGTTGCCAGGGCCGCGCCGACGCTGGGTGCGAGGCGAGCCACGCCGCAACGAGCTTCAAGCCGACCACCGGCGCGTCCGCCATCGAGGTCGCCCGTGCCGTACACGGCTCGCGCTACAAGCCCGATCGGGACAAGCTCAGCGCCTCGATCTTCCGCAAGCGCGCTTGCCACGACCTCCCCGAGGGCACCTCCTCGTCGCCGCAGCGCGTCGAGGAGGCCCGCTCGCACGGTGGCGTCCACGGCAGACAGCTGGACGAACGGCTGCAAATCGGCCGCAGCTTCGAGGATCGAATCGACGTCGAGATGCGGGGCGCCGAGCACGGCACCGGCGACAGCGTCCAGCGCGACGTCCATTGTGAGGACGGCGCCACCGGTCATCGTCCGAGCGGCAGCCCGCGAAACGTGGGTCAGCAGCGCATCGGCGATCCACGCATCGCCCTTGCCGAACGCGGCGTCGAGGTGGCGCACGCCGAACAGGTCCCGCACAGCGCTCCACGGTTCGAGGCCGAGCACCCGCGCCGGGGTAAACCGTGCGAGCACATCGGCACCGAGGTCGGCGTCGGCGAGATCGCAGAGCACGACAAGGAGGTCGTCGCCCTGGCGGTCAGCGAGGGTGGCCCGCACCGCCAGTGGTGAGCCGCACGGCTCGACTAGTACCCGGCGGTCGTCTACGACGATCGCACCGTCGATCCAGCGAGGTTCGGCGCGCAGCGCGATGGCCTGGGCGTCGGGTCGCTGCTCGAGCACGGCCCGCACCTGTTGGCCGATCAGCTCGGCGGTCGCAGCGCGAACGCTCATCCGCTCCCGCCGGGGTTCGCCTCGACCCAGTTGATGGTGACGGCGATGGAGCCATCGGCGACAGCACCATCGGCGACCTTCGTCTCCAGCTCCGCCAGCCTCGCCTTGGCGTCGGCAAGGCCGGTCGCCGTGTATTGGCGGCTGCCAGGCGCGGCGGGTGGCGCCGGTGTGGACGTCGGTGCCCCGCTTCCAGCGAGCAGCGTGACGGCGCGGCTCTGCACCGAGTCGAGCACCGGGCCGAGTGCTGTCACCAACTCGTCTGCGGCAAGAGCGGTTGCGAGCTCGCTGCGGAGCGTGGCGCCGTCGGCGCGGCCGAATGCAGAGGTGAGGATCGGCCACTGGGCGGCATCGAGACGGGCGCTGATGTCGCCGGCGCTCTTGATGCTGCGCCCGAGCGCCAGCGCCGAGGGAACCATGGCGGCGCCGGCGAGGGTCACGACGCGCGAAAGGTCGTCGGCGGCCTCGTTAAGGTCGGCCAGCAGCATGTCCGTGCCCCGAGCGGTACGGAGGCGGTCGTTGTCGGGCTCAGCAATGCCAAGGTCGCCGCCACGCTGCTCGAGCCGCTCGACGAGGCCACGAACGGCAGCGGCGTCGGCAGTCACCGCGGCTCGCAAGGCGATGCCGGCACGTTCGACTGCAAAGCCGGACAGATGCTTGGTGGGCGGCTCGATCCCGAAGACGTGTCCAAGCCGCTCCAGCGCTGCAACCCATTGGGCCTGGGTAGGCAGCGGCTGAGCAACCACCTCCCAGTCGTCGTCCAGGCGATCGACAGCCCCGGCGACACGTCCCCCGTGCTGACGGAAGCTGTGGTTGGTGGCCTGGGCCCACACGAGGATGATCAGATTCTCGAGCGCCGTGCTCAGCCCGGTGGCATCCGGGGTGTTGATCGCCTGGCGTAGTACTCCGACGGTCGGAGTCGTCCCCTCCGCCTTCACCCGGTTGCTGGCCCGCGTGAACGTGTTGTCCCAGCGCTCGGCGGCGGATTGGAGCTTGAACGCCTGCTCTGACTGCAGACCGAGCTGCAAGGGGTTGGCAATGCGCGTCAGCAGCCTGCGGTCGCCGGTGTCGTTCACCATGAGCCGGCCGTCGGGCTCGACTACGGCGTTGGCACACAGCTCGGCGATTCGGCGCACGTCCCCGAGCTTCACCTCGCTCTCGAGCTCCGGTGCACCCGGGTAGGTGTGGCGCAGAGCCTGATCGAGCACCCGGTCAAGCGCGTCGCGCAGCGACGTCGCCACCGGCGGTAACAAGGTCAGCCCTGCGCGCAAACTGGGGAAGTGATCGGCCAGCGTGTGGCTGGTGTCGACGACCTTCTGGTCGGCGCTGACCACGCCGTAGGCCATGAGCAGGGCGTGGTCGAGCTGGTTGCGAGCGGCCGTCTGCATCGCCTGAAGTTGGGGCTTGGCCGAAGCGCGAGCGACGGGGCTGAGGGTCGCCGTCGCCTCGGCGAAGCGATCGTCGTTGGCCAGCACGTGGTTGAGCCGCACCAGGCGCCCAAGTGTGTCGAGCGTGGAATACGTGAAGAACGACGGTAGCCAGCCAAGCGTCAACCACGAGCTCCCGTTCTGGCGGAAGCGGTCGATGCGCTCCAGATCCTCACGCAGGCTGTGACCTGGGTCGTCGAACGGGAAGTCGACGAGCAACTTCCATCCAGGCCCGTCATTGGCGAATGCAGCGTCGGGCAGTCCCTCCGTGTCCCGCAGGTTGCCAAAGGTCAGGGTGACGTCTCGTCGCAGGCCGCGCCACAAGAACGAATACGTCGTCTGCAACTGGTCGCGGGGCAGGCCGAGCGCGTCGAGCACGAGCTCGCGAACAAGCGTACGCCGGTTCGACGCGTTGTCGGCGTTATCGGCGGTAGCAAGTATGGCTCCGGCGTCCACGTCGGACAGCACGACGGCGACGGTCGGGTTGTTGGGGTCGCTGCCGAGGCGCAGCTCGCCGGCCTGGGCGGCAAGGCGCTTGAGCTTGGCTACAGCGATGCCGGTTTCCTGGCCGGGGACCGGCGAAGAGATGCTGCCGTGGTTCAGCGCCACGAGCCGCTCGACGGTTAGGTCCTTGAATGGCACCGACTGCGGCACCAGCGCGGCAAGTAAGAGCGTCTTGATGAGCCGGTCCTCGTTAGCGAACGCTTGGGTCGGCTCGTCATGGGGACCGAGGTGGTGCTCGCTGAGCATCGCCGGCCGCAATCGCTCCTTGTAGATCTTGCGGGCTTGATCGAAGGCGGCGCGCATGGCGTCAGAGAACGGGTCGTCGCCGCTGTCGATCACGTCGTAGAGGTCGCCGACGGGCACCAGCTGACCGATCTCGAGCACGTCGCGCCGGGCGACCAGTAGCTCGAGTAGCACACGGAGCCCGGTGCGTGTCCGCTGCAGGGCGCCGGCGACATCGACGAGGACGGTCATGAACGCCGGCGAAAAGGGATAGGTGAGCCGAAACGACTCGTCGTCGCCAGTCTCGGCCAGCAGCGCGTCGCGCGTCTTGGGCGGCAGCGAGAGCGATGCGAACGCAGCTGCCAGCGTGCTGGCAGCATCACCGTCCTTCGGCTGCAGCAGCCGCCGGTTGGCGACCATAGGCAGGTTCGAGTCATCGAGTTTGATCTCGGTGAAGCGGAAGTGCTGGTAGTCGAGCTGGTCCGCGAACGACAGCTTCTCAGCGCCGGGCACGCTGTCGCCTACAAGCTCGCGCAGGTCGCGCTGGCGGGCGATGATCGACACGATCGGGATCGGGCGCCTCGCGCTGCCGGGCTCGACCAGCTTCGACAGCTTCGACGCCTCGTCGCTCACCCATGTGGTGTCGCCGAGCCGCGACAGGAACCAAAGGATCAGCTCGTCGAGAAAAAGGACGACGGCGTCGTACCCGAGGTTCTTGGCGTGCCAACTGATGGCGGAGAGTCCGTCGTCGAACCCGACGTAGCCGGACCGGTTGGCGCGGCTGACATCGCTGTACGCCGAGAGGAGGGTGGTGACCAGTGCCTGCACCAAGCGCACGCGGCCAGCGTTGCCCTGGGCCTTCGTACGCGCCGCATCGTAGCTGGACGCGTCCCACGCCGCGCCGAGGTCGCCCCATCCGGCGTCGTCACTGCCGGCGGACAGCGCAGTAAAGAATGCGTTGTCGCCCATTGTCGCTCGCAGCCCGTCGGCATTGACGAGGATCGGCTCGTCGGCGTATACGGCTGGAGGCGGCGCGTCGGGGTGACGCTTGTGCACGTGGTCGACGTACTGGCCGAAAACCGCGGACTCGAGATCCTTGGCGCCGATGAGGTGGAACGGGACCGTCAGAACCTTGCCGGTGCCTTTGTCGAGCTCGGTGACCACCAGGGCCAGCTCTGGCACGGCCCGCGCGGATCTGTTGCCGTCGAGCAGCAACTGCAGTACACCCATGAAGTTCGACTTGCCGGAGCCGAAGCTGCCGTGCAGGAACGCCGCCTTCGACGACTCCGACACCATCGCCGACCGCACCAGCTTCACGGCTTTGAGGAAAGCGGTGCCCAGCTGAGGCGTAACCACGTATTGCTTCAGTGTCTTGGCGGGATCGTCGTGGAGCTGGTAGACGAGCTCGTCCTTGTGTACCTCCGTCGGGATCTTGATGACCTCGTGGAGCAGGCGGGGCGTAGCGGTCACGGTTCGTCCTTCGGTTTTTTGGGCTTGGTCGCGGGTGCCCAGGTCGTCGCGTCGGCGAGGGTGTGGCCGGCGTTGTGGGCGAGCTGTTCGGCGATGTTGCGATATTGGTTGGCGGGACTGTCGCCCCAGCGGGGGTCGGTCTGGTGGTGCCACTGGTCGAGCCAGGGGAGCAGCTCGATGAGGGCCACGGTGATGGGCCAGGTGCGTTCGGGGTTCCAGCCGTCGGTGTTCTGGCGGTCATAGGCGAGAGTGGCGATGGCTTGCGCTTGTTGGGCGTGATCGAAGCCGGCCCAGGTCAGTACGAGGGTGGAATCGGCGTCTCGTTCGGCGCCGGCGATGCTGATGAACCTCTCCTTGGGGACGTCGAGCTTGCCGCGCTGGCGCCAGTAGCTGGCTTTCTGAAAGTCGGTTGACGCGTACTTAGGTGGGACGGGGATGCGGGTAAGGCCGTCAGGAAGCGGCTCGCCCCGGTCCTCGATGCGTTGCAGGTCCCAGGTGCGCTCCCAGACCCGACGTTTCTCGAGCCCCTTGGGCTTGTAGCGGGCTGCGGTCTGGGCGGGGACGTGCTCGTCGGCGACGAGCTCGGCGATGACCTTGACCGGGTCGATCTCGACGGCACCCTTCCACGGCCGGGCGACATCAAGAAAGTCCGGGTCGAGGGCGACGATGCGATCAGCGAGCTGGGCGATGCTGCGGCACACGGCCCGCTCGTTGTCGCCGGACCCTTCGAACCACAGACGGCGGTCTTCCAGCCGGTTGAAGAGCCAGGACTGCAATGCTTCGGCTTCGAGCTTCTCCCACGGCTCGCGCGCCCAACGGCGCTTATGCTCCGGCCGTTCGATCAGCGCAACGTCACGATCTGACTCGATGAGATCGATGCGGCGCTGAACTAGGTCCCGATACCAGCCCGGCCAGTGCGCGGGAAGTTCCGTGATAGGAGTCGACCGATGCCGCGTGAACCATGCCGTTTCCACCTCGCCAGCGGCGACCTGACGGGCGAGGATGATCTCGAACGCCCGCTCGCCGAGCTTCAATGGCGGTGGCTCCTTGCCAGCCGGAACCGTCAACGGCTCTTCGCTTAAGCGATGGAGATGAAGGAACTCCCAATCCATCTCCTCCTGCAGTGCAACCATGTGCTGAAACACCTGGTCACCGTGGACACGAGCTTCGTCCAAACGCAGGCGGGTTGGAACTCCGGAGGCACACAGCGTCGACGGCTGCGACTGGGTCAGTTTCGTCGCAAACACGTCGATCTGGCGCGCGATCGCCAATGGAAGTTGACCTTGCGGGAGAGGGAACTGCCGCAGCTTCGTACCGTCGTGGTCAAAGAAGTTGTCCCATGCAACGGTCGTTTGACGCGCACCCTTCGAGTCGACGGAGGCACCCTTGTTGTGAAAGACCTGCTGCATCCAGAAGCATGCCGTGCCTGAGTTCAGTGCAGCGACGATCCTGAAATAGTCGTCCTCGTTGGGCGACTTCAATTTGATGACAGGAGCACTCTGTTTAAACACGCTGCCGCCACGATCGACAACGAAGTGGTTGTGAGTGGCGACCGATGCAAACGCGATGGAGAGCGGTTCACGGTACTTCTCCGGGATCCATCGATACCAAGCCCACCAATTGTCTCCCAGTTCTGCGCGGGTTTTGCCACCGAATGAAATGGTCGACTGCAAGACGGTTCTGTTTGGCCACAGATGCTTGAACCAGGGCGCATGCGGGTCGAGAGGAAGCTCCTCGAAGTGGTCGTCGTAGGGGGTGACCGCTGCTTCGGCTGGCTCTATGCGCCAGTCGCGGATGACTTCACCTTTTGACAGCGGCATCGCTTGTGAGATGGCAGCGCGTCTGAGGCTCGCTGGCGGGGCGATGAAGGCCTCGTCGGTGCCGGGAAAGCTAGCGAATCCTACCGAGTCGACGTAGGCTTCTAAGCGCACCATTGAAATCGTGTCCAACCGCTCCTTGAGCTCCGAGGCGCCGCCGCCGCCGATACTCCAAGGATGTCTCCTGAAACGACCCCGGTCTGTGTCACCCGAGGAGATGTACTCACTTTCCGTGTTTGGGGCATTCACCTGCGAAGTAATCGCCCGCCACACATGGCCTTCCGCTGGGTCTGCCGGCGTTCCGGGCTCGCCGCGGATGCCGAGGACGGAACGGATCGTCGACAGAACCGGCGGTTGGTTGCGACCGAAGAGAATCACGGTCGGCGTGCCATGGCCGGGGATGTAGGCCCCGCTCGTGTCGATAACGTGGGTGAGATCCCAGTTGGGGATCAGCTTCTCGATGAGATTCTTACCAAACTCTCGCTTCATGAACGAGTTGGCGGTGATCATGCCGACGTAGCCCGCGGGCCGGCCGTAGCCGTCGTCTGTGTCGGCGAGCTCGAAGAAGCACTGCATGAATGGCGCGGCAAGTGAGTACTTACCTCTGCACGCCTCGGGATATCGGGCGCGATACTGGGCGTTGAGACCCTTGTCTCTCGCGATGATGTAGGGGGGGTTGCCGACGACGGCGGCGTAGGTCTTGTTGAAGATGCGCTGCAGGTGGTCGGCGTGCTCGGTGCGGTAGAGGAAGATGCGCTCGGGGGCGGTTGATGCCTTCTCCATGCCGGCGAGCTGGCCGGGGCGGGCGCCCCAAAGAAGCGAGTCGCCGACGGCGATGTCAATGCGGAAGTCTGGTGCATCGGCAAGGCGGCTGATGTTGCTTGCTTTGAGGGCGGCGACCAGGAGCCGGAAATGGGCGATGGACGCCGCGAAGGGGTTTAGGTCGACGCCAGTGACCTGGTCGAGGGCGCGCTGAGCGAGCTCCCGCTCGTTTGTGCCGGGCTCTGCGTCGCGCCAGGCGCCGAGGAGCCGGTGGAACGCATCGAGGAGGAAATGGCCCGAACCACAGGTCGGGTCGATGAGCGTCGTGCGGGCGAGGCCGAACGTCTCGAGCGCGGGAGTAAGGGTGCGGTCGAGGATGAACTCCTCGACGAAGTCAGGGGTTTGCAGCAGCGCGTAGGTGTCCTTGGCGTGCTGGGACAGGTCTTGGTAGAGGTCGCCGAGGAACCGAGTCGACCAGGTCGGGTCGGTGAAGTCGTGCACCAGCACACCGGCCTCATCGGTCTTGCGTAACAGGGCAAGCAGCCGGGTGCACGCATCCGCCGGCGGGTCAAGCAGCCACAGTGGACTGTCGCCGTCGCCGAGGATCCCGCCGAGGCCCGGAAGCGCTGCGGCGGTGCGAAACACCCAGTGCAGGTAGTCGCGATCGGAGTCGTGCGGTCGTTCGGCGAAGTAGCGCTGCTGCGCGGCGCGGGCGGCGGCGCCGCGTTCGCCGGGACCGGCGATGGTCGGTTCGTCGAGCAGGCGGTTGTCCTCGCAGAAGCGGACGAACACACACGCCAGGAGCCATCCAACTGCCACCTGTGTCAGCCGGTCGTCGAGCCACTCCTCGAAGCTGCGGCCGGTGCGGTTGGCGTCGAACGCCGTGCGCCACTCCGACTCCAAACGCGCCCGCACCTCACCACCAGCCGCAACCCTCACAGCCAGGTCCGCCACGAACCCAGGCAGCTCCGCCTGCAGATCCCCAAGCAACGGGTTGCTGCTGATCACTACGCTCCTCCGCCGAGTTGGCCGTCCGTGCCCGTCGGTGGGTGGTGGCGGTGGCGGTTCTCGAGCCAAGCGTCGGTGATATCGACCCACTCGCTCGGGCCGAGCACCGGCACCGACTGGCCGTCGAGCATCGGCTTGGGGTCGGCGGTCGAGCCGAACACCACCAGCCACAAGGTCTGTAGGTCGACGTCGGCGCGGCCAGCGCGGTCACGCAGCCGGTCGAGCACTCCGAGCTTTTCGTCGTAGCGGGCGAGGATGCCCGGGTTCCACGCGAGTACCCGAGATCCGGCGGCGAACACGCGAAGCTCGAGGCGGTCGAGCGCGGTGGCGGTGAGGATGCCCAGGTTCGTGTGGGCGGTCGTGCCGGCCTCAGCGACGTCGGCGTCGAGGATCCGGTCCCAGCTAACGCGCTTGGAGGTCGCCTCGGCGCGCAGTTCCTCGATGAACCACCGCTCAAGGTCGACCGACACCATCTCGTGCGGCGCAGCGGTGAAGCGGGTGAGCCCCCGCCGTATCTCGGCGCCACGGCTGGTGGGTACTCGCAGCACGAGGAAGCCGCCGTGGTCGAGCGAGCGCTCTAGCCGTCCTTCGATCTCGTCGGCGACGGCCACGGCTGGGTCGACATCAGGGGCGAGCTGTCGCCAGCGTTCGGGCTGGACGAGGCGAGTCGACTTGCGGCGCACGATGGAGGTGAGGCTGCTCAAGCCGCCGACGGTCGTATCAGTTCGGACGTAAGCGTCGCGCTCGGGGCTCCACGTGAGCACGACCTCGGCGTCGGCGAGGGCGTCATCGAGCAGCGGGCGATCGGGGAGGATGACGTCCGGGAAGCGGGCGCGCATGCGGTCGTGGACGTCGGCGACGGTGAGCGCGTCGGCGGCGGCGAACGCCTGACGGGAGAGGCGCAGGGCCCGCACCGGGTCGAGGTCGACGGGGTACAGCTCGAGGGCGGCGCTTACGCCGACCCGGAGCGAAGAAGCCGCTGCTAGCCGCACGAGCCGGCCGTCGGGCAGTGCGACCTCGTCGGGCGCGGCGACCGCGCGAAGAAGGGTGACGGCTCGGTCCTGGGGGATGACGTCAGCGGCGGCACCGACGACCTCATCGGCGCGCTCGCCAAGCGCGATCGCATAGGCAGCGAGACCTTGTCCGTCGTGAGCCCCGACATCATCACCGAGCTCATCTCCGTCAAGGGCGACCACGACGCGGTCGCCGCGCCGACGGACGACAAAGCGGGCGTCGGCTGTCCCGTCGGCGACAGCCGCGAGAATTGGCTCGGAGTCGACGGCTGCCCGGACGACGGCGCGTGCGGCCCGGGTGGCGTCGGCGAGGGCCAGGCCCGACCCGCGTGTCTCAAGGACGAGGGCGTCGAGCTCGCGGATCGCCATGACGCCGCCGTTGGCGGCAAGCATCCCGACGAGGTCGTCGCGCACTGAACGTAACTCGTCGAGCTCAGCCCAGTGCTGGCGAGCGGCGGGGGCGATCTGGCCGAGCCGGCCGCGGGTGAGCTGTAGCGCTTCCGCGACCGCGCTCTGTGACGCCCAGTCCGGCTTCGCCGTGTCCACGGTGGGGATGGTGTCGAGCCCCAGAAGCAGCCGCACGGCCGGCCCCGTTGATCCCTTCCGGCCGCGCTCGGCCGCCGGTGGGACAAGCAACGGTAAGAGCGCGTCGAGATCGAGGCGCTCGTGCTCGTCGTCGACCGCGCCCGCGGGCGCGCCTGGCGTCGGTGCGCCGCGCTCGGCGTTGAGCTCGTCGGCAAAGCGGACGAGCAAAGCTGCACGCAGCTCGATGATCCGGCGCCGGACGCGTGGGCTGATGCGGCGGGCCTGGTTCACAGCCATCGGTGAAAGCGCGGCGAGTTGGCGGATCGTGGCGACATCAAGCCGGGCCAGCGCCGAGGTGATGCGGCCCGACGCGCCGAGGGAGGAGATGGGATCGTCAACGGCGATGGCGTCGGGCAAAGCGATGCGCCGATCGTCCGCCGGTTCGTCGGAGAACTTGGCCGGTTCGGCCGGCTGATCGACAGCGGCGAACACCTGCGCCCAGGCGATGGCCATGTCCTCGGCGTTGCCGAACCGCTCGCCCGGCGCTCGGCGCAGGGCGGTGGCGAAGAACCGGGACAGGGGCTCGCGAATGGCCGGGTCGAGGAGGAGCGTGTCGAGGGTGACCTCGCTCAACGTGAACGCCGGATCGCTGCGGCCGTCGCCCCAGCGGGGCACCTCGCCGGTCGCCATCTCGTAGAGGGTCACGGCGGCGGCGTAGCGCTCAGCTGCGAGGTCCCAAGCCTTCGGCTCGCGCTCGCCGAGGAACGGGTCGAGGTACGGAGGGGTGCCGGCACGAATGTCAGAAGCCGGAGTGCCGGCGAGGGAGAAGTCGAACAGCACGAGGTGCTGCTCGCGGTTGGAGCCGACCTGGGTGACGCCGAGGTTGCCGGGCTTGATGTCGCGATGGGAGCGGCCTTTGCGCTCGAGGTAACGGAGGGCGTCGAGGAGGTCGGTGCCCCAGCGCTGGAGGAACTCGAGGCCCGGCGTGCCGTTGCGGCGAAGCTCGTCGGCCAATGACTGGGTGCCGGCGAGGGCCTCGACAAGCACGGGCCGGCCGGCCAGCTCAATTTCGCCGAAGAGCTTGACGATACCGGCATGCTCCAGATCCTCGAGGATGCGGGCCTCGTCGCGTAGGCGGGGGGCGGCGTCGTGGCTGAGGGCCACTTTGTAGACGGCCTCCTGGGGCTGCGACCCCTCGCTTCGGTCGACGAGCAGCGCCAGCGCAGTGGACCCGCGGCCGAGTCGGCGCTTGACGACCGCGCCGTCGCCTAGCTGGTCGCCGATCTTGGCGTCGAGGGGGTCGATCTTTGGCGGCGGCGCCAGCGCCGGATCCGTCGTGATCGTCTGCGGGGCGGTGAGCTCCTCCTCGGCAAGGTCGAGGTGGACGAGTACGTCTTCCATCGACGACAGTCGCTCGGAGACGAGCGGGCGAGTCGCGCTGTAGACGAGTTCGTGCAGGGCGCCGGCGACGCCGGGCACCGCGGTGGAGAGCTGCAGGCCGCGGGCGGTCTGGAGAACCTGGCGCACAGCCTCGCGGGTGTCACCGGGGGATCGGCCGGAGAGCACGTGGTACGCGATGGCGCCGTATGAGAAGACGTCGAGGGAGACGCCGTCGGGCTCGTCGTCGGTGAACAGCTCGGGCGCCTGGTAGCGCAGGGCGGTCTCGTCGGCGAGCAACTCGACATCGCCCGGGGCAGCGGTCGGCAGGCCGAAGCGCGTGCCGGTGCGCGAGGTGTTGGTGTGGCTGGCCGTCGAGCTCGGGTGGTCACGGCCGGCGAGAGAGAAGTCGGTGACGAGGACGACCCAGCGTGGCTCGCGGTCGCGGCCCGGTCGCACAAGGACACTGCCGGGCGACAGGGCGCGGTGGGTCACTTTGCGCCGGTGCACGACCTGCAGGGTCTCAGCCAGCTGGCGGAGGATGGCGAGGCGGTCGTCGAGGTCGGCGTCGGGCTGCTCGGCGAGCCAGTGATCCAGGCGGAGGGCCTTGGCGTCGTAGGGGAAGACGACGGCTGAGCCGAGGTCGGTGTCGAGCCGGTCCTGGGCCTTGACGACGTTGGGGTGGTCGAGCCGTTCGGTGGCGAGGAACTCGCGTTCGGCCGCGGCCCGGAGCGACTGCGCCTGCTCGTCGGACATGCCGGGCTGGCGGGAGTAGATGCGGATGCGCCGGGTGACGCCCTTGGTCGTGGCGTGGTCGGCGACGAAGTCCTGGAGGCCGGGGCGCTCGGTGACCGTGTCGAGGCGGAGGACCCACGAGCCGACCCGCTGGGTGCGGTCGGACTCCTTGATGCCGATCGCCTCCAGAGCTTTGGCGACGGCGGTGGTCGTGGGCGTATTGAGCTGGCGGAAGCGGGGATCGTTCGCCTCGACGGCGCCGATCTGGACGGTGGCGGCGACGATCCCGGCCAGCTCGCCGCTCGCTGTTACGGCGGAGTCGTCCCGGCCGTAGACGTGCACGCGGGCGTCCCGGGTGAGGCCAACCTCGAGCTCGGGATCGGACAGGAAAACGACGGGCTGGATGAACGGCGGACTCGGGGAGGCGTTGGCAGGAGCGACGGCGCGCCACTTGTGCTCGAGCAGCGACTTGATGCGTTTCGCCTTGCGGTTGGCGCCGAGGAGCGGGTTCTCCATCGTCGTGCGGCCGCCGCCGGGCTTGTGGAAGGTCCACCGCTGCTGGTCCCCCACCAGGCGGCCGGGCGTCGACTTGATCTCGACGAGGTAGGCGCCCTTGCGGGTGAGGAGGAAGACGTCGACCTCAGAAATCACGCCGCCGGCGATGAACTCGAAGTTCGACCATGCCCGGTTTGGGTCGGCGTCGGCGATTCGCGAACGGAGGAACTCGATGGCCTCGTCCTCCCAGGGGAACGTCGACGGCGTGACGCGGTGCCATCGAACCGAGTTCGCATCCACAGAGTGTCCTCTACCGCCTTGATGGGCCGAGAGGCAGGATACCCAGCGGGTGTCTCCGCCGGCGGTCCTTCCGCCAGACGTGAGTGGCGTTCCACCCCATGCTTACAGCGGCACCAAAAGACGAGACGGCCACAGGACGTTCGGCTGCTGGGCCGCGGCGCGGACCACCGGGATCATTGGGTCAGCAGGAACCATGCACGAAGAAGGTATGCCACCACCGTGACAGCTCACGCACGAGTCGCCTTCTGATCGTCGCTGACAACGCCCGTCGCCTGCTGTCGGCGCTCAGCATGTTGGTGTCGCGGGGCACCTTGCCGTTGCGCGCATCGCGCTGTGGTCCTGTCGGAGGATGGAAGCTGGGTCATAAAGACCGAACCCATGAACTGAGGTGTGGCCGATTCGTTGTCAGTGCTACTCATCCATTGACTCGGCTTCGGTAGCTGATTGCCAAAAAGGGTAAGGGCTTCCAGCGTCCGCCGAGGGCTCCGCCGGTTCTCCGCGTGGGCCAAGACCGAGCCGATGACTTGGAGGGGGCCGCTCTCACCTCTGGCGCCGATGTACCAGCCGGTGCACGCTCCTACGCCTGTCCTGGCCCCAAGGGCTGCCACACTCGCTCAAGCCGCTCGTCACCTGGACAGGCACGAAGAGCGGTAAGGGCCACTTTCTCAGCTCGTTCCTGTTCTGCGCCTTCGCCGAGAAGATCCCCGAGGCTGACGGCGGCACGAGCCACATCGCTGCTGGCCGCACCAGGTAGGCCCTCCTCGTGCGCCCACTCGAATCCTCGCGGAGCCTCGAACGGGATGCCCCCGACTCCCAAGATCACCTGCTCCAGCTGATCGACCGCGGTGGCCGATTGCCGAGTCGCCATCGCCGTGGCCGCCGCGCTGAGTTGCTCCCAGTCGCTCACGACACCCGCTCCCACCCGATACCGCCGGCCCTCGGCGTGGGGGAGGTTCAACGAGCCATCAGCCGCCCGACCTAGCTGGCCGCGGGCCAGCGACACCAAGTTGTTGAACGTCGCCCCGCTCACCACTCGCTCGGGCCACAGCGCAGTCTTCAGCCGTTCGTCGCTCACACCTTGGCGGTGGGTGACCAGGTAGGCCACCAGCTCCACCACACTTGGGCTGGTGATCTCCTGGCCACCAACCTCGACCGCCACCGGGCCGAGCAACCGAACCACCACCTGTGCTCCTGCTTCCTCCGGCGGATCCTCTTCTGCTTGGTCGGTGGGTGCCACGGGCGTCAAAGAGAACTCAGCATCGACACACCGCGATGGAGCTGGTCTCGGTACAGTTCGCTCCAGGCAGCGGGTGAAGAGCAGGCCGGCGCCGGCACAGCTAGCCAGGGTCAGGCTGAGGTCCATCGCCTCCATCACGCCTGAGATGCCTCGGGCCGCAGGCTGTGCAGCACCCTTCGAGCGAGTTCCTTCTCGCCGGGCGACACCGACGACTCGCTGTAGATCGCCCCGGCGGCCACATCCTCGCCCAATATGGTCAAGACGTATTCAGATGGACTCCAGCCAACAGTGAGGGGCCGGGGGACGAGTCGACAGGCGGGGGCGCCCGCAAGTGTCGTCTTCTCCGACCGCTCGACCTCCAGCTCCCCCGCGAAGTCAGCCAAGAGGTCGCCACCGTCGGCCATTATGTCTTTACCGGCTAACTCGTAGGCCGGGTCGAAAAGGACCACGACTGCCATCTTCTCGTCCGGTGGCGAGATGACATAGCCGCCCGTGGGCGCCTGGAACACCTCCCAGCCTGCTGGGTGGCGCACGGTGTAGGTGCCGTTGTTGCTGACCAGGCGGCTGGTCGCCCATGACGCTTCGGGCGCAGCGGGCTCGGGCGCCTTTGAAGACCTACACCAGTCGCTCGGCACCGACGGCGTGGCCTCGTCGAGGTGGTGGTCCTCGTATCCCGGCAGCGGCTCATCGAGCGGTGCAGGGATGTGGTCGAAGATGACCTCGGGCACGGTTTGGTCCGGAGACGCGCCCCGGTGGTCAGAACGAGGGGCGCCGCCGGGGGCGAGGGTTCTGCCCAGCAGCACCAGGAGCACTGCTATGGCAACACAGGCGGCCAAGCGCAGGGCGCCGGCAGCGGGACGGGGACGGTCGAAAGCTGATTCAAGGTTTTCCATAGCTGCCACCCTGAACCAAGATGTCGCCGGCGACTAGACGGTCATCTCCTCATTCCCGCCTAGGGACCTCCCCAGGGAGCCCGTCGGCTGGAGTGGTATCGAGGCCATGGTCGAGGGCGAAGCGCATGAGTTGGTCCCGCCGGGACAGGTGCAGCTTGGCCAAGATGTTGCGCACGTGGTTCTCCGCCGTCTTGCGGGCGATGAACAGCTCCTCGCCGATCTCCCGGTAGGAATGACCCCTCGCCACCAGCACCAGGACCTCCCGCTCTCGATCCGTTAGCACCGCGGCCTTGGAACCCTTGGTCCGGCCCATGCGGCGAAACTCACCGAGCACCAATGACGCCAGTCCCGGCGAGAACACCGGCTCGCCCTGGGCCGCTCGAGCCAAGGCATCACGCAGCGCCGGCCCCGTGCTCGACTTGGCGAGATAGCCAACGGCACCGGCGGCCACGCACTCGAGCACGTCAGCCTCGGCTTCGGACACGCTCAACATGACAATGGGCGCCACCTCCGCGCAGGCGCTCACCACCGCCACGCCGCCGCCGCCGGGCATGCACAGGTCACAAACAACAAGATCTGGCCGCTCGCGGTTGATCACGTCGACGGCGCCACCCGCATCGGCCGCCTCACCCACCACCTCGAAGTCATCGCCGAGTTCGGCCCTCAGCCCCGAACGCCACACCGAGTGATCATCGGCCACCACCAGCCTCACGACAGCCACAGTCGCACCTCGGTCCCCTGCCCGAGCCGTGAGCGGATCTCCACTCGCCCACCCACCGCCGCCATGCGCGCCCGGATCGAGCCGTCGAGTCCGCGTCCTGAGCGAGGAGCATCTGGGTCGAAGCCGACGCCGTCGTCCTTGACCGATACGAACACGCCACCTCCATCTGTAGGTGGCCCGGCGTAGACCACCACGCGAGACGCTGCCGCGTGCTTGCCGACATTGGCCAGAGCCTCGGCCACCGCACCGGCCACGGCAGTGGTCTTGTCGACGTCGAGAGCACGGAGCTCTGGATCGATCACCAGCTCGGGAGTCAGATCAAAGTTGCGAGCGAACTCCCGAACGGCATCGGCCAGCGCCTCTTCGAGCTGGCGTTGATCGGTGGTGGTTGGACCGAACAGGAACCGGCGCAGGTCGCGTTCGGTCTCCCGGGCCAGATGTGCAGCAGTGGGATCCTCGCTTCGGCGGCCGATGGCCACAAGGTTCTGCAAGACCGTGTCGTGAAGTCCCAGGGCCATCTCCTCACGGGCGTGGGCGGTGGCCACCTCGGCCTCCGCCCGCCGCTGACGATCGGCGAGGTAGGCGGCGCCCAATCCAGCCATGACGTAGAGCAGGCCTAAACACAGTGCGGGCACGAGGTGGGCGCCGTAATCGTCGAAGATATCGAAGACCCTTAAGTCACTGGTCTCGACATCGGGGGCGTGCGCGCCGGTAAGCCGAACGCCGACCATGGCGGCGCCCACGGCGGCGCCGGCCTTCGGTCCCTTGATCACACCAGCGGTCATGGGTGCGGCAAAGGACCACAGCGCCCCAAAGGTCGGCGTGTCCCAGGTCCGGCTGGCGTCGATGGCCCACCCGTCGATGGCCAGGAGCGCTCCGGCCAGTGCGGCCTCGATCAGGACCGGCCTCCATCCGAGCAGCAGCTCCGGCTGGTGCTTCATGGCGACAGTGATCCCAGCGGTCCACGCCCCCACCGCGACAACAACCGCGGCGGCCAGCCACGCACGGCCGAAATCGTGTCGGCTCATGACATAGACCACCACGGCGACAGCGACACCAGCCCACCGCAGTCCGAGCATGGCGCGCATCAACACCATGTCGCTTTGGCGCAGCCTCAGCTGACGAGGCGACGCCTGCCCCGATGTCCATGTCACCTCCGCCCGCAGGTCGGCCATCGCCCCCCAGCTTTTCGCATCTGGCCAGGCCATGCACGGGGATCACGAACTACACCCCGGGCGAGTCCCCGGAGTCGCGAACGTTTCGAGGACGCTCCTCGACGATCTAGCGCCTCTTGGCTGCCGTAGTGCGCTTCGTGGCGCCGGCCTTCTTCGCCGGTGCCTTCGTGGCCGTCGTCTTTGTCGCAGCCTTGGCGGGACGCGACGCGGGCTTGGCGGTCATGGCTCGCGCGGGAGCAGCAGGCTTCTTGGCCGCGGTTGTCTTCGTCGGGGCAGCCTTGGCTGCAGCCGGTGGCCACACACCCTTCGCCAATTTCGGCGCTGCCGACGGGCTCATCACCGCGTCCTTGAAGCCCTTCAGGGCAGTGATCTTGGCCTTCTTGGAGGCCTTGACCTTCACCGGTGCACCTGTCGCTGGATTGCGGGCCATGCGGGCAGGGCGGTCGACCCGAGCGAACTTGGCAAAGCCGGAAATGGTGACCTGCTCTCCCTTGGCGGCGACGGCCTCGATCACCTCGGTAGTGCCCCGCAATGCCTTATCGACGTCACGGGGCTCCAGGCCGACGTGTGCGGCCACAGCATTGACAAGTTCCTTGCGGTTCATTGGCGCTCCTTGACGATTCGTGCTGGTCCACCAGTCTGCTGGCCCCCGACGCCACCATGGCGGATCCCACGGTCATCCCCGCTGGGCAGCCGGGACGAAGGACTTGACGGACTCATTGGCGGTGGAGCCAGTCCTCCACATCTCGCACCCAGAAGCTCACCACAATCGACATAGGGCCTGAGGCGCTCGACCAGCGCCGGCTTCCGTCCCTGATCCAGCCACTCGATCAGCACGGTTATCGGCGCAAGAGAGGGGTCGCCAGTGGCCGCAGGCCTGTGATGCTTGGCGGCGGACGCAGGTACTCTGGGAGTGTGGCTGACCAAGTCATCCGGATGAGCCTTGAGGAGTTCGAGGCGCGCATGCGCGCCGGCGGCCCCTCGACTCCAGATGATGTCGGCGTGAAAACCTTCGACGGGCGCCACCTTCAGACCAAAGAGGAAATCCTGGAGTGGCTGGCCGAGATCGAGGCTGATCGGGCCGCCGGTCGTTTTGTCGACCTCAGTGCCGAACCGACCTGACCAAGCTCCGGAGCTCGATCTTGGGCGTCTGCTGCGGACGCTGAACGACCATGGGGTGGAGTATCTCCTCGTAGGCGGTGGCGCCGCTCAAGCTCATGGCGCCACCCGGGCGACCTCGATCTGGATTGCGTGCCTCGTCGCGACGCAGAGAACTTGGCTCGACTCGCGTCGGCCATGAGGGAGCTCAACGCGCGCCTACGAGTCGCAGGACTCGACGACTACGAGGCATCGCAGCTGCCGGTGGTTCTTGACGCCGAGAGCCTTGCTCGGGCGGAGCTATCGACTTGGAGAACCGACGCCGGTGATCTCGACATCCTCGCCGACATCCCCGACTGCAAAGGCCGGCGCATGCCCTACGGGGAACTGGTCACTCGAGCTGGTGATCTCGACCTCAGTGGAATCGTCGTGCACGTGGCGGCACTCGAGGACGTGATCGCGTCCAAGGAGTGGGCGGGGCGGCCCAAGGACATCGAGGCCCTACCGGAGCTCCGTTCGCTGAGATCCCGTTCCTCGGCGAAGGAAGCGGAGCCGCCCGACATCGATGTAGGCCCCGCTCAAGCCTGAGCCGCATGTAAGCCGCCCAGCTCGTCACCACCGCCGACGGACAAGCGAAGCGGCTCGTTGAGATGACCACGAGCGCCGGTGGCTCCGAAGCTATTGATGAGCTGCACAGACTGGCCACGTCCCTTCGGGACATGACGTTTTCCTCCTCTCGTGGGCGTAGAGGGGGTGATGCTGAACGTGGGCAAGCTGGCCGCTGGCGCGGCCGAGTACTTCCTTGGCGAGGTGGCCACCTCGCCTGACGCCTACTACACCGGCGCCAAGGAGGCGCCCGGCTACTGGTGCGGCTCGCTGGCGCCAGACCTCGGTCTGGTCGGCCAGGTCGACCCCGACGACTTCCGAGCTTTGCTCGCCGGCCTCGATCCCCGCAGTGGCGAGGCGCTGGTGAATGTCTCGCACTCGGTCTGCCGCCGGCGAACGGTGAAGGCAGGCGAGGAGTGGCTCACACCCGGGGCGGCAGCCGAGCGCCTTGGAGTTTCGGCGCGCCACGTCCGTCGCCTCATCGCCGCTGGCGAACAGGGATCGTCGGTTGCCTCGCTGGCGGCGGAGGTGGCGACCGTCGGACGGTCGCGCTGGCGTATATCGGCCGCCGAGGTCGCCCGCTACGCCGCCACGCAGGCACCGAAGGCCCGCCGTCCGGGCTACGACCTTGCCTTCCGTCCCCCCAAGAGCGTGAGTGTGGCCTGGGCGCTCGGCGATGAGGGTCTTCGTGAGGTCATCCGTGAAGCCCATCGTGAGGCGGTGACCGCCGCCCTTGCCTACCTGGAGGACCAGGCCGCCGCCGCCCGGTCGGGACGCGGCCGGTCTCGCGTCGCCACCGATGGCTATGTGGCCGCTGCCTTCGATCACCGCACCAGCCGGGCCGGCGACCCGTTGCTGCACACCCATGTGGTGGTGGCCAACCTCACTCGCTTGGCCGACGGCACCTGGCGGGCTCTCGACAGCCGAGGGATCTTCCGCCACGCCCGAACCGCCGGCTTTCTCTACCAGGCCCATCTCCGCCACCTGTTGTCGACTCGCCTGGGCGCGGCGTGGGAGCCGGTGCGCAACGGCTGGGCCGATCTCGCCGGCTCCCCGGCGATCCTGCTCTCCGCCTTCTCCAAGCGTCGCGCTGACATCGAAGCCGCGGTGGCCGAGGCCGGTGCCAGCTCGGCGCGGGCCTACCAGGCAGCCACGCTCATCACGCGCCCCCGCAAGGACCATCAGGGCGGACCACTCGGCCTGGAGGATCGCTGGGCGGCCGAAGCCGCCGATCTCGGTGTCGATGAGAATTGGCTCGACGCCTGCGTTGGACACGCCGTCCCCGTGGCGCCGTCGCATGATGTCATGCTCGCGCTGCTCGACGAACTCGGTGGACCGCGGGGCCTCACTGAGCGGGCATCGACCTTCGACCGTCGCGACGTCATCCGGGCTCTGTGCGAGCGGGCCGGCCCGGCATTGGCGGCCGAGGCATTGGTGTGCTGGGCCGATCGGTTCTTGGCCAGCCCCCGGGTGGTGGTGCTGGCGCCCACCTCGGCCGGCGCCACCCGGCGCTTCAGCACACCCGAGCTGGTGGCCCTGGAGGCCCGCCTGCTCACAGCAGCCGAGGTCGCGCCCAGCCGCTTGGTGCCCAGCGTCGATGACGAGGTGTTGGCCGACGTGCTCGCCGCCCACCCGATGCTGTCGGACGAGCAGCGGGCGATGGTCGAATCCGTGTGCGGGTCGACTCGCGCCGTGCTGGCGGTGACGGGGCATCCGGGCTCGGGCAAGACGGCGGCCACCGCCGTCTGCGTGGAAGCCCTGGTCGCCAGTGGGGTGCCGGTGGTCGGGTGTTCCCTCAGCGCCACCGCGGCAGCCGAGCTGGAGGCGGCGACCGGGCTTGGGGAGCGCACCGGCCGGCCAGCCAGCACCATCGCCCGCCTGCTGGTTGAACTCGATGATCCAGTCGCCGGCGGCCTGGCCCCAGGGTCTGTCGTCCTCATCGATGAGGCCTCCCTGGCGCCCACGCGCCTGGTCGCCCGGCTGTTGGACCACGTCGAGCGGGCCGGCGGGGCGCTGCGGCTGGTGGGCGACCCCGACCAGCACGGCTCGGTGGAGGCCGGTGGGCTCTTCGCCGCCCTGGTGGCCCGCTCCGGCGACGACGTGGTGGTGCTGCGGGCGAACCACCGCCAGTGCGATCCGGTCGAGCGCCACGCCATTGATGCCTACCGCCAGGGCCAGGTGGCCGATGCCGTCGCCTCCTACGACGCTGCGGGCAAACTCACCCGCTCGCCCAGTGCTGCGGTCTCCTACGACGCCATGGCCACGACGTGGTTCGCCCGGCGCCGCCAAGGTGGACGCGACCCCATGATCGTCGGGACCAACTCGGCACGCGCCGAACTCAACGCCCGGGCGCGGGCCCTGCTGGTCACCGCCGGGGAGCTGGAGGGGCCGAGCCTGGTGGTGGCGGGGCGAGAGTTCCAGGTGGGCGACGAGGTGGTGGCTCGGCGCAACGACCGGCGCCTGCGCGGCGCCGGCGGTGACTTCGTGAAGAACGGAAGCGTGGGGCGGGTGGCGGCAGTCGACCTGGCCCACGGGGAGCTCTTGGTGGCCTTCACCAACGAAGGCGAGGTCCGCCTGCCCGCCGCCTATCTGTCCGCCGGAGCAGTGGAGCACGCGTACGCCCGCACCACCTACGGCCTCCAGGGGGCAACGCTTGACGCAGCGCTCTACCACCCAGGCGATGCCTCGTCGTTCGAGGAGGGCTATGTGGCCATCACCCGGGCGCGCCATTCCACCGAGCTGTTCGTGGTCGAGGGCCAGGTCGATGATGACGACGAGTCACATGGGGCGCCAGGAGAGGTCACGGATCTCGATGCCGTGGTTGGATCGTTGAGCAGGCGGGGCGCTGGCCGCCTGGCCCACGACGAGGACGGCTCCGCGGCGGACGGCATCAGCCTCACTGGAGCCACCCTCGGCCAGCTTGCGGCACGCCGGGCGGAGATCGAGGACACCCTCGCCGGCGAGCCCCCGGCTGTCGACCTCGCCCTGGCCGGCGCCCAGCGGACCCTGAAGGCCCTTCTGGAGCGAAGGCGCAGCGAGCGATCGAGGCAAGCCGTGGACCGAGGGTCCCGCCGACGAACCCAGCCCGGCTGGCTCGACGCCGCCATCGCCAGGGCTGAGCGCACCGTCGCCGACCTCAGCCGCCGCCAAGTGGAGCGAGCGGAGTGGCGAGCAGAGCACGCGCCGGAGCTCCATGAGCGCGAGGTGCTGCGTCGGGCGGCCGCCTCCCGGCGCGAGCAGCTGGCCTACGGCATGAGGGCTGGCGCCTCCGAACCCATAATCGATCGGCTCGGACCTCGGCCCCGTCGTCCTGGACCAGCTCGGCGGTGGGAGGAAGCGGCAATCAAGCTCGCCGTCGGTCTCGATGGCGGCGACGCCCAGGTGACGGCGACCGAGTCACAGAGAGGAATCTGTGCCACGCGTAATCGGCCGGAGCCTGCCGCTCCTCCGGATCGCTGTGTCGGGCTGCCATAAGACCCGACCACCTGCCCAACCTCTTGTTGTCGCCCTAAAGGAGTCGGGATGATTGCCGCAACGGTTCAGTCGGCAGTGGGCCGGCATGCAACGCCGGAGGCCGCCGTATGAGTTTGCCCCCACCGTCGAACCCGGCGGCCCTCGACCGGTACGGGGCGATAGCGGATGGGCCCAGGTCGTGCTTGCCCCTGAGCGTTACCGGGCGGTTCGAGCCGCGGCACTTCGCCGGTACCCGCGCGGCCCCCCGAAGTAGTCAGCGAATCGCGATATAGCGGTGGGTCATCGGCGGCCGCGTGCAACTTACCGAGATGTTCAACAACCCCACGATAGAGAAACCTAGCACCAACCCGCGCAACACCATGCGAAGGTTGCGCTACTCCTCCATACAGGCGACTTTCGACCTGTCTAGGGTGGGCATATAACATCCGGGACGACAGGATGACGACGCAACAAGAACATCACACCCGTTCGTCGATCGTCGCCCCGCTTGAGATCGCAATTCTGACGGTCAGACACGAGGTCTTTATCGATCCGACGAATCTGTCCTTGGCGGGTCATGACGGTCATCCAGTCGCCATTGCGAGAGATAACATATGCCGTTTGCGGCTTCTCACCCTTGACCTGGAGCTTCTCAGCCGGCATCCAGAGCGAGCCAGATAATGATCCTGCAACCACGACACAACCCACGACGACATAACTCGCAGCAAACCATCGATAGCGCCGAGCCGCCTTCTCATTGTATTGCGACATGGGTACATTGAGCCGGACCATGTCGAGCTTGTCGCGCTGGGCTTCGATGCGATTCCTGATATTTCCGCGGGCTTGTTCGGACTCCTCCAGCGCGCCTTGTACCGCGTCGAATTCGTCTTGAACGTGCTGAACTAGGTCCCCTATCGCAGGATCAAAACGCAGTTCTTCCGCTATGTCAAGCTGCAAGAGCCGGTATTGTCCAACAGCGACGTCATATCGCATTTTGAGAATATGCTGGTTCATCAAATCCTCATCGTTAGCCTTGGCTATCTCCTGAATCTCATTGCGTGCCTTCTCGGCACCTCTGATAAAGAGGAGATGGGCTAGCGGGTAGGAAATGAGCGGTAACATAAGGAATGGCGCCAGTTTCCACGGCGTCAGAAAAGCGACCAGCACCGCAGCGATTAGATTGCCAAAAAGGGCGAGCCCAATGTCTCCAGAAATTATAACTGAACGCATCCAGAGCCATGATGTGATCAGGTAAGCGAACAGAGACAGAGTAGCAATGGAACTCAATAAGGTTCCCATAATTACTGTTCCGGTGCCGCTCTCCGCCAGAATTGTCAGTGCCGTGCTCGTGTTCAACCGAGACGCGGACGCTATTCGTAAAACCACATAAACAACGCTCGCAATGCTCACCAACCACACGAGGTGGGCTCGTGCCCAGTCCGTCGCACACGGAGGCTCCCTTGACATGCGTGCACGATACGTTCCACAGGGTTGGCAGCCGTTGCTTTGTGATCTGACTAGCAGTGCCCGTCGATCCTTCCTCCAGGTTGGTTCCAACGATCTTCTTCGCCCGACATGGGGCGCTGCGCGCCAGGACTTGATGGAGCCTCACAAGGAGTCACCGGCGGGCTGAGGGCGCCGCGCAGCCGCCCGGTAACGGCACGTCGCGGGCGCCCGGTAATGACGCCGGCAAAGGCATCCGTCCCGGCGGGCTGCCCATCCGATAGCTGGCGTTCTGCGCCCCCGCCGAGCGGCGACCCGAACCCAGGCGGTGCGTCCGGGGATCGAGGCGAGGTCGCGCCGGTCCCATCCGCTATCGCTCACCCGCTCCCGATGCGCCGTTCGGTCTCCGAGGTTTGGTCCGCCGGGGTGGGATTCGGAGCGCCTGTTAGGTGACCGTCGTCATGCTGGCTTAAGGATGGCGGCGAGTAGATCGGTGGTCTGGTCGATCACCGTCCGGTCAAGGGGTCCGGTCTTGCCGACCAGTTCGCCCAGCGCCTTGGGCCACAGCGCAGTCACGCCGCGCATCTGTACAGGTCGACGGAACACCAGGGGCCACTCAGCGCCGACGAAGCAGACCACTCCGTAGACCGAGATCCTTGCTTGTGCCGTTGCCAGGCATGCCTGGACGACCTCCGCCTGCCACCGCACACCGTCGATCACCTTGGAGCGGTCGCGGCCGCCGACGTAGAGGCGCTCGTCAGCCCGGAACCAGCCACCAACATTGCGCTTCTCGACACCGCCGGTGTACTTCTTGGCGTCAATCACGTATACGCCAGCAGGACCCACGGCGACGTGGTCAATGTTCGCCTTGGACCCTGGGATGCGACGGTCGTGCAGCGCCGAGATCCCTTTTAATCCGTTGAGGATCTCCGCAACTCGAAGCTCGCCGGCCGCGCCCTGCTTCCACGCGGCCGTCGCCTGGGACTCTGGCCCGATCGTTGGCTTCGGCCTCAACGCCGAAGCAAGGCGTCCCACGACGGGGTGCTCCTCCTTCACGCTTCTGCGCCACGCGTCGTCCGAGGCGACGAGCGCTTCCTCACGTGCTCGCTCGCGAGCCGAGCGCTTCTCATACTCGCGACGTGCGGACGCACCGGCGGCGCCCCGGTCAAGAGGTGCAACCAGAGGCGCAGCCGTGTCCCCAGCGTTGCTGTGACAGCTCGGACACTTCGCTTCCTTCCGTTTGGAGTCCCACCACGCCTCGCTGCCGCCCGGTAGAGCTGTGGTACACCCGGCGCAGGTTGTCGGCCAGCGCAGCTTGAGGAGCCGCTCGTCCATACCCGCAATCATGCCTGGTCGAACTGAGTGCTGCGCATGCGTGTCCGCCGGCGGCGGTGCGATCGCGAAGCGCCGTTCAGCCCGCCGTGGGCACCTTCCGACGGGGTGATCGAGGACGCCGATACGTGGATGCCCCTGAGCGGCACATTCGAGACACGCCAGGGTCTCCCAAAGACGCGCACGAGCACTTGCGGGGAACCCCGCACCCCGACCGTCGCTACCGTGGAACCCTCCTGCGGATGAACTTTTCGTCGTCCACCTCGGCTACACTCCAGCGTCCTTGGACGACAGGTTCCGATCTTCTAGGGCGTCGCGCCAGGGGAGACGGTCCCAGGCTCGCTGGAGAAGCCGGTTCTTCGCTCGATCTCCTGGGCGTGGCGGCAGTGCAAGCCCCAGGTTCCAAGTGCGACGTTCGGCGTCGATCGCTATCTCATGCAGCACCTGCCCACCACCTGTGGGGTGATCAGCGATCCATTGCTCGAGTTCTCGCGAGGATGCGACCAGAGTGGGGATGTCGGGCGGAGGCTTTGTCATAAGGGACCGCGTCTGCAGCGAGTTCGCCATCCAGTACGGCTCGAGCGTTATCACTAGACCCACGTGGGGGCGATCGGATGGGATCGCTGAGAATGCAGGGTGAGCCGCTTGGACGAGGCCGAGGGATCGGCCGATCTGCTCAAACGCCTCCCCAATTGTTCGGTCGAGGTCCTGTCCGAGGGTGGAAGTTCCGAGCCGTGCGCTCTCAGTCAGCCGCGTGATTTTCGCCTCCACGAACACCACAACCTCGCCGAAGACGAGAAACCAGTCCACACTTCGGCGACCGTCCTCGTACTCAATTTCTGGAACGACGGCGACATCATCCAACTGGTCCAGTTGGCGGGCGATATACGTTTCAAACGTAATCCCGAGGTCGTTGGTGAAGTCAGGTCCAAGCCTCGGTGCTACGGCGTAATACACGGCGTTCGGCTCTAGCTTGTGGAACGCGTACGCGGGCTGAGGTGCGAGGTGGCGACCGTCGCTCATCTCGACGAAAGGTCGGCTCCTGAGAGGGTTGAACTCATGCCGTTTAAGGTCACCTGGGGGCCGAACTCGGCCGACTCTCTCGCGCACGGCCTGCGCCGTGGTTGCAAACTCCAATTTGAAGACTGCTCGAATGAGCTCCGCAGGCAGCACTTCGCAGATCTCCACGAAGTTCGGTTGCTCGAGCCACCGGAGGTCGAAGTACCCACTGTTGAGCTGCGCGCCTACCGCAAGCAGGAAACCGACTCCTGCGAAGTCGGTCGGGTCCGAACCAAGTGCGCTCGACAGCAACGCAGGCGTGAGGCGCTTCGTAGGAGCCGCTGCAAGGGCGTCAACGTAGAGCGCCTGCGTGCGCGCGATCTCCTCAAACGGCGACATCTGGAATGGGAACTGCTCGTGGGATACGCGTGTCATGAACGACGCCACGCTCCCTGTGTCGGCGCTCGTCCCGAGCGGATCGCGAATCTTTGCCACGGCTTCGCAGATCTGCACGATGTCCTTCCGCGTCACTCCTCCGGGGCGGTGTTCGTTGCCCGACACGATGGCCTCTTTTGCAGCGAGACCCAGTGCCCACGGCACAAGGACTCGCGAGCGCATCCACAGCTCCCGATCTCGCATCTCGATCGCAGCCGCCGCGATTGCGGGCAGCAGTTCGCTCGGCCGGTGACGGCGGACCCTCTGGACGAACTCGTCGTAACTGATCTGCTGGAATGTGCGCGAAAGATTCCGGTAGAAGGGTTCACGCGGCGCCGAACTACCGGCCACAGCTGTCCTTCACGGTTGCTGACGATCGAGCACGGACTCCGCGGTGCGAAGGAGCCAACCAGAGCACAGCGCTCAGTCTGTCACGGGGGGGGTCTAACGATCGGCGCTACAGGGCGGCCTTCGCCCAGTCGGAGCTTCACGAACGTCGATCTAGACGGCGGCGGCATCCGCGTACGATCACGTTCACGCGAGGACTATGGGTGTGTGAGATCGGTCCGATGGGGGTGGTTCTACGGGGCCATTGCACTACTCGCGCTGCTTGGCTTGGGACTAGCGGTGGCAGCGGACAGCCCCGTGTTCCACGCGACCGACCCGTACGTCGACGCTGCCCGAGAGGTCGGTGGTGCACTCGTTGCCGGTGCCGTGGTCGCCCTTGCTGTGGTGTGGTTCGAGGAGAGGCGCGAGGACGAACGAATCGAGAGGGAAGAACGTCGAGATGATCAGGCTGCGCGACGGGCTTGGCAGCGGGAGGTCGACGTGCGCCTGGTCACCATCATGAGGAGCGAAATCACCGCCCAGCGCCCACGGCAACTTCGTGACGCGAAGGATGACCATCAGCACACGCTCAATTCGGGTCCACTTGGTATCAACCCTCGAATGATCGGCCTGCGTGTTGTAGCGGGACGTCGACCGTTCTGGGACGCGGTCGACGAAGCTGAGGCGTTGGTGTCGTTCCTCCGAGACGACCGGCTCACCAAGGCAATCGCCGGTTGGGCAGGCCTGCTCTCGCGTGTCGAGGACACCAGCGAGGATGCCCACTGCACGCACGACATGTTTGAGCACGCTCTCGAGATGGAGGCGAGCGCGTGGGATGAACTCACCGCAGCCCTCGACGACTACATCGATCAGCGCTACCCCACGGAAGACAGCACCTGAGTCGCCCCGGGCGCAGCGCCAATTCACGGACGGTGCATGTGTCCCGGCGCGAACCCGTGCAGACCGCTGAAGCTCGCGCAGTCGAGTACGCGGTCCTCGTCGTTCGCCCGAACCAGCGCTGCTCGACCGAGCGCCCGCCAACGCCGGGTCGGGGCGGACATATCACCCGACCTCATCGGCCGCTCCCGGCGCGCCGAACCGGCGTTATGCGGCGAGCGCGAAGCCCGACACGTCCAGCGAACACCCAGGGTCGCGTGGTCCCGATAGAGCCGCCTGGTGGGGATGATCTATAGATCCCAAGAACGGTCGCGTGAGCGCGGTGATATTTCTTGCGAGCACGGCTCAGCGCCCCGGTCTCACCATGAGGCTCCGGTTGCTTCGACTCCTCGCCGGACGCCCGCCCGAGCGCGGGGAAAGTGCATCCCGGAGCGCAGGCCAGACGCCACGGTCGCTGTGGCCTCCCGCTCGCCCAAGCCGGCGGCGGCCGAGGCGGCAAGTAGCGCCACTTCCACCGCTTGGGTGTCGAGGAAACACCGGCGACGAGCTGGCCCAGCTTGAAGGCAGCGCGGTTGAGGGTGTGATTGCGGCAGCCCTCGGCCGCGCCGGCCACACTGCCCAGTTCGTGTCGTAGCGCGGCGTACGCCCACGGGGACGACCCTTCGTGGCGGATGGGTGGCGCCGCGGATCGAGGACGCTCGGGTGGCGCCAGACGGATCGCCAACCACGCCGGGACCGGCGGCAGCTCCTCGCCCAGACGCTCCCACTCATACCCACCACCGCTGGCGTGGCGGCTGGGCGGAGCGATCACATAGCCCCCGTCGCCTCGCAGATCGATCCCCGGCCCGAGGCGGCGACCGGCGTCGTTGCGCACCGGCGCCCCCGGGTGGGCCAGGTAGAGGTGCCGACCGGCGCCACCGGTGGCGACCACCGGGCCGGGCGGGAACCGTCCGTGCTCGGCGACGAGCGCCTTGACCGACTCGTCTCCTCCGTGGCCCGGGTCGACATCGAGGACGACCAGTTCGCTGGCCGCCCCCGTACGCACCGCCACATTCGCCTGCGGCCACCGTCGCCACCAGGCCCGGATGGCGGCCTCATCCGTGGTGGCCGCCTTCAGTCCGCCGGCGATGCGCGGGTGCTTGGCCGGCGACGAGCAGTCCGGACGGCAACAGCTACAACCACCCTTCGGAGCGGGCGAATGGCAGGGGAACACCGCCCAGCCCCGCCGGGCGTAGGCGAGGGCGGCGGCCAACAGCTCGTCGTCACTCTTCACGCCTCTCTACGCCCACCCCGAGCCAACAACGGCACCTCCGCGTTCAGTCACCGAGCCGGGTGGCCAGGGCGTGCAGACGACGATCGGCGAACCAGGGTCGAAGGCGAACCCGCACGGGCACCTCGGCGCCGTAGACGAGGAGGGCCTCGTTGTTTCGCAGGCGGCGCAGGGCGTCGGGCGGCGCGGCCCGGCGGTAGGTGGTGCGCTCGGAAATCGAACGCCGCCCGCCGGCCAGGTCCATGGAGGAGTTGCGCTCCACCAGGCGTTCGTCGCCTACCAGGGCGGAGAGGTAGTCGAGGGTGGGGGTATCGGCGATGCCCGAGGCGAACAGCTTGGCCCGGTGGTTGTTGAGCACCGTGGCCGCCCGCTCGCCGTAGAGGGCGTTGAGCTGGGCCAGGTCCTGCCACACCGTCAACAGGGCGATGTTGTGGGCTCGGGCGGTAGCCGCGTAGGTGGGCAGCTCGGCCAGGGGGGCGATGTTGCCTGCCTCATCGAGCAGCAACAGGCAGGGCCGGGCCAGGGTTCCGCCCGCGGCATTGGCGGCATCGAAAGCCCGCCGAGCCGCCTCGGCCACCAGCACCGATAGCACCGGGCGCAGGCGGGCCTGGTCGTGCGCCGCGGCCACCACATAGATCGTGTGGTCGCCGCTCAGCCACTCGTCGAGATCGATGCCCTCATCGGGTGCCCCGCGACCGACGCCGGGATCGGCGTAGGCGGCCACGACGTTTTCCATGGTGGCGAAGATCGAACAGCGCAGGCGGTCCTCCTTGCGCCACAGGGCCTCTGCCGCTACCAGTACCTCGTCGCCCACCGGAGCGCTTTCGCCGAACGACCAGGCGTCAACCTCGGCACCGGCCGCGAGGTCTTTAAGGATGGCGGTGACCTCGGCCTGATCGGCGGTGTCCACCCACCGCACCACCTGGGCCATGTCGGCGTCGGCCAACGCCGCGGCGTGCAGGTAGGGGGCGAGGCCCTTGCGGGCCTGGGTGTACCAGTAGTCGGCGTCGCCGAGTGAGTCACGTCGCCGGGGCTGAGCGGCGTCGGTGAGCCAGGCGGCGATGCGCAGCGCCCCGGCCCAGGTCCGCGCCGGGCCGAGGGGCGACCAGGGGGCGGGAACCGCGCCCGAGGCCCGGGTGGGGTCGAACACCCACACCTTGCCGCGCCTGGCCCGGTGCGCCAGGGTGGCTTCCACCAGATCGGCCTTGACTGAGGTGGCCAGCACCGGACCCTCCCATTCCAACAAGGCGGGAATGGCCAGTCCCGCCGTCTTGCCGCACCCCGAGGGGCCGACCACGGCCAGGCTGGCCTGGGCCTCGGTGGCCACCAGGCGCCGGCCCACCCGGCCGACCACCACGCGCCCAACCTGCGGCTCTCGCACCACCAGCGCCCGCAGATCCCGCCCGGCGCCGAGCCCGGCGTGCAGGCGCACCCCGAGGGCGTTGCTGGCACCCCGGCCCCGGCGCCACCGCAGTCCCACCACCACGGCGGCAACCACGGCGCCCACCACGGCGAGCTGGGAGGCCCAGTAGAGGACGGCGCCGGGGAGGCGGGCGGCCACCGGTGGCGGCCAGGCAGCGGCGGGGTCGCCCAGATTGTCAGGAAGGCGAGCCATCACCGGCCCGACCTCCGCCAGTCCCACGCCGAGGGCGGAGCGGGTGGCGAGAGCGGCGGCCAGAGCGGCACCGGCCCACACCAGCACCGCCAATCCGAACAGGGCCATGAGCAGCCAAAGGACGGCGTCGGGGGCGACGCCGGGAACAGGTTCGCGTCCAGCGGGGCGTTGGTTCATCCGCGCATGGCCGAATCGGTATCGCAGATTTCGCGTTCGGCCGCCCCCAGGTGATGAGCCACCACCGCGGTATGAGCCCCCACCTTCCACAACGCCCGGCCCCGCCCCAGCCGGGACACCAGAGCGGTTTCGGGACCGGTGAGCCCGAGCAGGCGCCGGGCGTCTTCGGCCTGGTCGGAGGACTGGCGAAAGACCACCCGGGTGGCCGAGTCGGCCAGCAGGCCGGCGGCCACCTTGGCTGTGGCCGTGCCGTCATCGGCCTGGGCGCGTAGGTCGGACAGTCGATGAATCACCGCCACATTGGCCACCCCGTAGGCGCGGGCCAGCTTCACGCTGGCCTGGAGAAAACGCGCCGTGCGCTCGGTGGCCAACAACGACCAAGCCTCGTCCAACACCAGCAGGCGCCGTGGACCGCCGGGGCGCGCCAGCACCCCTTGCAGCCAGGCGGTGGTGGCCACCATGACCAGACGCAGCGCCTCGGGGTCGCCGTGTACACCGGAGAGATCCACCACCACCCCGGGGCCGTCGGCATCGAGGCGGACGTTGGTGGGGCCGTCGAACATCCCCCGAAGCGAGCGGTCCAACAATTTGCCCAGGGCGAAGGTGGCGGCCTCGGTGGACCGGGCCATCTCCGCTGGCTCCAGACGGGCGCGCCGAGCCACCTCGGCCGGCGGATCAGCCAACACGGTGGCCAGGTCAGCCAGGGTGGCGGGCCGGCGGCGCCGAGCGAGGTAGGCCAGGTCCCAGCCCACCGTGGCGTCCTCCAGGGGGGAAAGGTCGCGGCCCAACACCGAGCCCAACAGGGCGGCGACCATGGTGCCCTGGCGGCGGGCCAGCTCCTCGGGTCCGTCATCGCCGCCGGCGCCGCCGGCGTCGAGGGGGTTGAGGCGCTGCGTCCCGCCCGGGGCCAGACGCACCACCGAGAGGCCGAGGCGCTCGGCCAGGGCCGCGTACTCGCCCTTGGGATCGGCGATGGCCACCCAGCGTCCCAGCACCCCGGCCAGGCGGTGGACCAGGACCTTGACCGTGGCGCTCTTTCCCACCCCCGGCTCGCCGAGCACCACCATGTTGGGATTCGTCACCAGCCCCGCCCCATAGGCGCGGAAGGGGTCAAAGCAGAACGTCGAGCCCCCGGCCAACACGTCGGTTCCCAGATAGACCCCGGCGGGAGGCAGCCCGCCCCCCGCCGCGAAGGGGTAGATGGAACACACCTGGGCCGTGGTGGCGCGATGGCGGGGCAGGCGAAGACTGGGGCTCACCCCATCGCTCCCCGGCCGAGTCCGATGCCGAGAGGCAGGGTGGCAGCGAGGACCAGGTCGTGGCGGCCATCGAGGCGGCGCAGTTCCACCCCTGCCTGGGCGCCGGCCTGTTCCACGCTGGCGCACGCCGCCTCCAGTTCTGTGGGACTGGCCGCGGCCACATCCACCAGTCCCACGAAGGCCACCTCGGGATAGCCGGCCACCAGCTCGGCCTCCCGCTCGGCCAGGCCCTCCGCCGCCCGGCGATGGCGCGCCCCGATGCGAAACCCGCCCCGGGCCCGCTGCTCCTCATCAGTGGCCAGGCGCACGGCGTCGCGCTCGATGCGCCGCCGAGCCTGGGAGGGTGGTACCGGCTCGATGAGCAGGGCCACGGTGCGCACCGCCTCGGTGGACAACAACAAAGGCTCCAACCAGGCCGGACCCACCTCCAGGCGGGGCCATTCGGCCACCCAGTAGCCGGCGTGCAGCGATGCATCGACGGCCACATGTCGCCACCGAGTTCGCATGGCCAGGGGGCCGGCATTTGACACCGAGATTCCCGCCCCCGCCTCGCCCAGCGCGCCAGCGCGTTCCTCCAGGCGCGTAGCTGCGGCGGGATCGAGACGGACGCGCAACGCCTGGGCCAGCTCGGTTGGACCGAGCGGGGGTTCGGGGTCGAGGCCGGCCTCCACCAGACGCCCATTGAGCAGGCGGAGCTGGTCGGCGAGGGTGGCGGCCACTGCGCCGCCGCCCCGGCCCCGACAGCGCCGGGCCTCGACGGTGACGGCGAGCAGTACCTCGTGGCGCGCCGCGTTGGCCTTGGCCTCGGACAACAGCTCGGAATAGGCAGCCCCGGCAGGGCTCGCCGGCACCCGTCCCGTGGCGGTGACCAGGGCGGCGGCGCCGGCCGGCCCCGCCCACTCCAGCACCGCCACCTGGGCCACCGGGGAGCGCTCAGCGCAGAAGGCGCCCACCACGTCGCCCCAAAACGCCACCAGGCGCTCCTGCTCGCCGGCCTCGGCCAGGGCGAAGCCCCGACCACCGACGGGCACCACCGCGGTGGCCGATCCCCGGCGGCGGTCAACGACCACGGCCAGGGGGCCACCGGTGCCCGCCCAGGCAGGGCGGGGAGCACAGGCGAAGCTGAGTTGGCCGAAGGCGGGGGGCAGCACCAGGGGTCCTCCAGATGTCGATGAGACGGGGCGGGCGGTGACGGGCGCCATCCATCGGGCGCGTCGGGTGGGGCTCATGGCCCACGCCACCGCTACCGGTGCCAGCTCGTGGAGCGGCTCGCCGCCGACCGAGGCGAAGGCTCCTGCCGCCCCGACCACCAGCGGCACCAGGACGACAAGTAACGGGGCGCCGGCAGACAGCAGGGTGCCGGCGCCCAGCACTCCGGCGCCGAGGGAGGCGCACTGCAGGACGCCGAGGCCGAGCAGCACCCCGCCCCGGTCACGGGGCGAGAAGCGGAACGTGCGGGCTTCAGCGCCGGGCATCGTCGCCTCCTTCCAGACGGGGTCGACGGGCCGGGGACTTGGGCGGTGGGACTTCTGGCGGGCTCGCGGCGCGACGCCGCTGGGCAGGCGAGGCTGCTTCGCCATTGGTTGCACCCGAACTCAGAGGCGGTGGCGTCGATCGCCGCGGCGCCTTGGCCGCCGACTGGGGTGACGTTGCCGTGTCGCGCGGCGACGAGGCGTTCCCGGCCCCGGCCGATGGGGTCGCACTGCCGGCCGCCTTCGCCCCCGCGGTCGATGCAGCCGGGCTGGCAGGCGGAGTGGCCCCAGCCGCCGAACCCGAGGTTCCGCCAGAGCGAGCCGCGCCTAGAGCATCGCTGTTTCCGCCGGCGCCCGGCGCACCCGGCGCACCGGGAGGGCCGGCCGTCCCGCCGCCCGCCGACCCCATGCGACCCGTCGCCCCGGACATGGCAGGACCGGCCAGACGCGACAAGCCCCCTGTGGCCGTGGCGTAGGTAGCCATGGCCGAAGTCGCCCCCCTCATCGGCGCGCGCGACAGACCCTGGGCCACCACGGCGGCCTCGGCCAGGGGCATGAGGCGCAGCACCACGAAGGGCGAGAAGGCGGCCATGGCCAACACGGCGCAGCCGACGATGAGGGCTCCGAGGCCACCGGCCATCCCGGCACTGTCGGGGCCGCGTCCCTCGCCCACTGCGCCGGCCAGAGCAGCTACGCCGGTGGCCAGAGCGATGCACACGACCAACTTGGACACCACCACGGCGACCAACAGCTCCACCAGGCGCCGGGCCACGCCCTTGGTGGCCGGCCACACGGTGGTGGCGAAGGCCAGCGGACTGAGGGCGACGAGCAGGTAAACCAGCGCGGAACGCACCAGTAGCTCCACCCACACGACGAGTCCGGCAACGACGCCGACCAGCGCCACCACGACCACGGCGAAGCCGCCGCCGGTACCGGAGGCCCCGCTGCTGATCGCCCCCAGAAAGCTAGCGGCGTCGGAGCCGGCGGGGTCGAGCACCTCAGCGGACAGGGCGTCGGTCAGCGCCAGGCCCTTGGCCACCACCGCGGTGGTGGCCACCATGGCGACCACGGTGAGGGGAAGTCCAACGGCGATGCGCCGGGCCATTCCCCCGGCGTCGCCTTTCAACAGCCCGCTCACCAAACCGAGCAGGGCGAAGGCCACCATGAGGGCGCCGGCGATGGCGCGGACCGAGGCGTAGGGGGAGTCAGGCCCGGCGAACCACACGGACTGCACGTCGGGGCGCGCCGAGGTGGAGAGAAAGCCGAGGATGCCCTCGATGAAGCTCCCCAGCGCGCCGAGCACCCAAGCGGCGATGCCCGCGGTGATGCGATCGAAGCCCCAGCCGGCCACGCCGCCGACAAAGTCGCGAATGACACCAACGCCGGGCGGAGCCGCCGCTGCGGGCGCGGCGGCCGCCCACCACGCGCCGACCCCGAGGGTCGCAGCGACAGCGACCCGGCGTGTCCTCACCCCCGCGCCGCGCCGAACAACATGTTGACCGCGGTTGGGGCGATGCCGGCCAGACAGGCGCCGACCACGCCGGCAAGAGCGAGTTGCTTGCCCCGGTAGCCACCGGAGTAGTTCCCCGATTGCTGGGCGATGCCGAAGAGGGCGGCCCCGAGCAGGATGGAGGCGAGCGAGCCCCACAGGGCCAACTGGCCGAGCCAGTTGAGCATCTGTTGGAGGAGGGGTCCTCCGGGCAGCCCGGAGCTGGTGGGGCTGACGTTGACCTGGGCAAGCAGCGCGGGCATGGAGAGCCTTTCTTCGGACAGCGGGTGAACGCCCCTCTACGCCCATCCCGATCCAGAAACGGAACTTGTCGGTCCGAGGTGGGCGTAGAGGGACATGGCCAAGATCGCTGTCTCCTGCCTCGTCGTCCTGCTCGCCTTCGGCGTCGGCATGCCCCTGCTCGTGGTCGCCGGCGCCAGATCAGGCCCTGCCACGGCCGCCGTCGCTGCCGTCGGGACCACCGACGACCGGGTGGAAGCCGTGCTCGCCGCGGCGCGAAGCGTCCTCGGCACGCCTTATGTGTGGGGCGGGGCATCGCCGTCGGCCGGCTTCGACTGCTCGGGACTGGTGCAGTGGGCCTACCGCCAGGCGGGTGTCACCGTGCCCCGCACCACGGCCGAGCTGATCCGCACCGGCGTCGCTGTTGACCTGACGGACCTGCGCCCCGGCGACTTGGTGTTCAGCCGCGGCGGGCGCCCAGTGCGCGACTTCGGCCACGTCGCCATCTACGCCGGGGACAACACGGTGATCATCGCCCCCCACAGCGGCGAGGTCGTGTCGGTCAAGCCGCTCCGGCCAGGTTCGGTGCAGGCCGTGCGCCGGGTTCTGCACGGCGAAGCGACGCCGCGGCCATGACGACCAACGCGGCCATGAGCCAAGAAGTGAGGTCGGACGTGAGGGTTGGCCAAGTTTTTCTGAAATGTGAGGTTGATCGTGAGGTCCGCCGTGAGACCGGCGATGAGGGGTGGGGCGCACGCTCGCTGGCAGCCAAGGAAAAGGAGCTGCCCGTGCCCCCCGAACATCTCTTTGCCGCCCTCGACTCCGAGTGGCAGCGGCTGTCCTGCTCACCTGATTCCACCCGCCGACTGGCGAAGTGGGCCGACGAACACCAAGCGCTGCGTGCCTTCGTTGACCTTCCTGCCCTGGTCGCCTATGTGCAAAGGCGGCAGGCGCCCGTCGCCAGCGACCGGGTGCTGGCCGTGCTCGCGCTCTTGGCCCGCGACGACGAGTTAGCGGCGCGCACCGTGCTGCAAGCCCTTGTTCCAGGTCTCCGGGCCGTTGCTATGGCGTGTGCGTGGGCGGGCGAGCCCGAGGAGGTCGACGCCATGGTGGTGGCGACCGCCTGGGAGCGCATTCGCACCTATCCGAGCGACGCCAGACCCGAGCGCGTCGCCGCCAACATCGTGTTGGACGTGCTCAAGCAGCTTTGTCGCGACCGGCGCCGACGCCTCGCCGAACAACGCGCCGAGCTGCGCCTTGCCACATCGGAGGAGCCGCCCGTTCGCTCGGGCGCTGAGCATCTGCTCGGCTTGCTGAACGACGCCGTCGCCTCGGGGGCGATGACCGCCAGCGACGCCTCGCTTATAGCGGCAACCCGCATCGGCGGTGTGAAGCTGCGCGAACTCGCGCCCGCCAGCGGCCTAACCGTCCGATGGCTGCGTGAGCGGCGCAACCGTGCTGAATCCACGCTCAAGCGGGTGTCGCCGTGAGGGCCATCGAGTTTCTGGTGCCGAATTGGGCTCGAGGTGGGCGTAGAGGGGCACCGCGGATGGCGCCGCACGGGCGAGGACCGCAGCAACCGCAAGGAGATGACCATGTCAGAGTCCAGCACCGTTTCGTCGTCCGCCCCCGCAGAGGCCCTCGGTGGTTCGAACTTCCGAGGTCGAACGACCATTGAGAAGCTGTTGCTGAAGCCGGAGGAAGCCGCAGACCTGCTCGGCATTGGCCGCAGCAAGCTGTACGAGCTCCTTCTGGCCGGCGCCATCGAATCAGTGCGGATCGGCTCGTGCCGACGGGTCCCGCTCGTGGCCTTGCACGAGTTCGTGGCCCGCCTGCGCGAACGGCATCCGGATCAGGGAAGACTGAATATCTTGTCGACAGACTAGGGTAATGCTAGGGTTCTCTGGTGTGGTGAGGGAACTGGTGGGAGTCGCGGAGGTAGCGGAGCTTCTCGGCGGTGTCAGCCGCCAACGCGTGGATCAACTTGCGCGCGCCTACCCCGACTTTCCCATGCCGGCTGCTGCCCTCCGAACCGGACGGGTGTGGGAGAAGGCCGCCATAGAACGATGGATCGCCCGTCATCCAGATCGCCGGAGTGGCAGGCCGAAGAAGCAGACACGAAAGGATCAGAAATGAGCATCGAAGTACGACACACCGCGACCGGCGTTCGGTACGACGTGAAGCTGCGTGACCCCGGCGGGCGTATGTATCAACGCACGTTCCGAACGAAGAGAGAAGCGGTGTCCTATCAGGACACCGAACGTACTGACCGCGGGCGAGGCATCTGGGTCGACCCTCGTGGAGCGGCGACACCCTTCGGCGAGCTGGCTTCGGAGTGGCTGACCACCAACCCGGCCAAGCGTCCGACAACCCTTGCCCGCGACGAGACGATCGTGCGCGTCCACCTGAAGCCGAAGCTCGGACCACGACCGGTGGGCACGATCACTTCGAGAGAGGTTCAGTCGCTCGTGAACGAGTGGTGCAAGCGGGCCGCGCCGAGAACCGTGCGGCGACAGTACGGAACGCTTCACGCCATTCTCAACGCTGCTGTCGAGGCGGAGTTGATCGGTCGTTCACCATGCCGAGGAATCAAGCTTCCCGCCGTCAGAAGTACCGAGAGCCACATCGTCGACGCCGACGAGTTGGGCGTGATCGCGGCGGCGATGCGCGACGACATTCGCCCGATGCTGTACCTCGGAGCGGTACTTGGGCTCCGGTGGGCGGAGTGCGCGGGCCTGAAGGTTGGACGGCTCGATTTTCTGCCCTCCACCCTCGCAGTTGCGTGGCAGCGGACCAGGGGACCAGGGGGGGCGATGGTGGAAGGGCCTCCGAAGTCGGCTGCCGGCTGCCGCACGCTCACCGTTCCGGCGCCCCTCATGGACATGCTGGGACGCCACTTGGCGCGCCGTGGCCTGACCGGCTCAGATTCGCGGGCATACGTGTTCGTCTCCCCTGGTGGCGGCCCGCTCGATTACAGCCACTGGTACCAACGGGATTGGGTCCCCGCTGTGGTGGGGGCCGGGCACTACGAGGAAACACCTGATCCGAAACGACCGGGCAAGACGCGCAAGAAGCCCACCCTGGGATTTCACGATCTGCGCCGTGCCAACGCGACGGGCCTTGTGGCCGAGGGCGTTGATCTGAAAACGGCGCAATCTCGTCTCGGCCACTCGGACCCCCGACTCACGTTGGCTGTCTACGCGCAGGCGACGAGCGAGGGCGATCGCCGGGCCGCAGAGCAAATGGGCAGCCGCTTCATGCGTCCAGCGGCCAGCTGACACCCCGGCGCGGGCACGGGGACGCTGGGCGTCAGAGAAGCCGATCGACAGCGGCTGCCGGCGTAAGCACGGGCGGGTCGGCGTCCGCCATCTCGGTCAGGTCGTGGTCACCGCTCACAATGGCGCCAGCAGCCGCCGACCGGGCAAGCGCCACCAGGTAGTCGTCGTTCGGGTCGCGGCTGACCGGAGGAGGGTTGGCGGGGTCAGAGATGGGAGTTCCGTAGCGGGCCACCTCCGCCACGAAGGCCTCGACCTCCTCCACGGTGGCGTAGCGGCGGAACTTGGGACGGGCGAGGACCCGGGCCAGCTCAGCCAGGAGCCGTGGCGAGGTGATGATCTCGACCCGCTCGTCGCGAACCGCGCGCCAGAGGGCGGCGGGGTTGCCCAGCGGCGAGATGAGGGCAGATACAAGGACCGCCGGGTCGAGGACGACCCGCTCCACCTACGACGCGGCCTTGTCGTCCACTCCACGCTCCTGCCGCATGGCCCGTAGCTCGCTACGGGCGAGGGTCAGAGCTTCGTCCTCGCTCAGGGCGTCGCCAGCGTTGCGCGCCCACACTTCGTCAACGACGCTCGCCCGCCGGCCGTCGAAGTGCCGTCGAAGGGCATCCTCGATCACGTCGTCCTCCGACCGGCCTGTTCGTTCGGCCTCGGCGTCGGCGGCGTCAAGTAACTGCTCGTCGAGTTCGACGGTGGTGCGGCGTCTAGCCATGGGTCCATGTTGCCAGAGCCAGCCGTCGGGTTCCGCTCGCACGGCACATCCGGGGGAGGCGCGTGGCTCTCGCTGCCCCAAATCCGGTGCTGCCGCACCGCGGGCCCGAGTGTGGGATGAATGTGGGATGAAGGGTCGCGGCGCTAAAGCGATGTGGGATAAATGTGGGATGAGGGGTGGCTCGTCTGGCGGGCATGCCCTGTCGCGAGCCTGTGACCAGCCCTTTTACTTGTCGGGAAGGCGGGATTCGAACCCGCGGCCTCAGCGTCCCGAACGCTGCGCGCTAACCAAGCTGCGCTACTTCCCGTGGCCTTCGGATGCTACCCGACGGAGTTGACGGCCGGGCCGGCCGCCGGCGGGATCATCCGACCGGTTCAGGCTTGTAGGACTGGTCGTGGTAGGTGTCGCCGGCCAGGAGGGCCCGGATCGCCTTGCGCAGCCGCATGGGGTCGAGGGGCTTGACCAGCCAGCCGTCTGCTCCGGAGCGCCGGGCGAGGAAGACATCGGCCCGGCGATCGAGCAGCATCAGCACCGGGATGTGCCCGACACGGCCCCCGCTCTCCTCCAACCGGAGGTCGAGGCAGACCGCCATGCCCCCCATGTTGCCGATCTGCATGTCGACGACGACCAGGTCCGGCAGGGCCTGCTTGGCCGAGATGATGACGTCGAAACCGGTCACGACCTCACGTGTCGTTGCGTCGGGCACCCCCGACACGGCGGAGCGAACCTCGTCCAGGACCCACTCCTCGTCGCTGGCCACCACGATGTCGGGCATGGCCCGAGGGTAACCGGCCGCCGGCAGGGGTACCATCGGAAGGCCGTCTGCCAGGAGGAAAGCATTTGCTCGACATCCAGACTGAGGTGGCCGATGGGTACACCATCTGCCGCCCGGTTGGTGAGTTGGACGCGTTCACGGTCAGCCAGTTCCGCCAGTCCCTGGCTGAGTTGGCGTCCAGTCCCTGTTTGCTGATCGACATGTCCGGCGTCCCTTTCGTGGACTCCGCCGGCCTCGGAGCCCTCATCGGAGGGATCCGCCGGGCTCGTGAGCTAGGTGGCGATGTCGCCGTGGCCTGCAACCGCCCCACGCTGGTCCGCCTGCTGCGCACCACCGGCTTCGACCGCATCGTCACCGTGGCCGAGACCGTCGAGGAGGCCGCCGCCGCCCTCCTCACCCCCTCAGAACCCACCTCGTAGCTAGCTTGCGAGTACATACCGGGCGTTTTCGGCCCCCTATGTACTCGCAACGTCCGGAGAGTGGGTAGCGGCGCCCGGGCCCCCCGCCGGCGGGGGCGGGAACAGCGAGCGGTTGAGTTCGGCCAGCCCGGCGAGATCGTGGATGTCGCCGGCCAGGAACGGCACCCGCACCACCGGCGCCGGCGTCACCTGCTCGGCCAGGGCGGCGAAATGGGCCTCCTCGCGCTCGGCCACCTGGCGGAAGTCGGCCAGGTTGGCGAACAGCGCCCCGAGTGGGGTGCCGGCGAGGGTGCGGGCCCGCCCCCGGTCACCACCGCCGCCGCCGCCACCGAACCGGGGATGGAGCCGGTTCACCACCAGCGCCTCCACCTTGAAGCCGTAGTCGCCCAGGCGGCCGGCGAAGAACGACCCCTCCTCCACCGCGTCCCGCCGGGCCGTGGTCACCAGCACGAAGGCGGCCGACCCGGAATGAAGCAGCCGGTCCACCTCCCGGGCCCGGTCCCGGAAGCCCTTTTCCATGCCCTCGAAGGCCTGGAAGAAGGCCACTGCGTCGGAAATCACCTCCGACCCCACCACCTTGCTCACCGTCCGCAGGAAGGCCTGGGTCGCCACGCTCACCGCCCTGAGGTAGGCCCGCGTCGGCATCACCACCAGGCGGAAGACCCGGTTGTCGAGGAACCGGGCCAGCCGGCGGGGGGCGTCGAGAAAGTCGAGGGCGTTGCGGGTCGGTGGGGTGTCCACCACGATGAGGTCGAAGCGCCCCTCTTCGTGCAGCTCGTAGAGCTTCTCGGTCGCCATGTACTCCTGGGTCCCCGACAGCGCCCCGGCGATGTTGCGGTAGAGGCGGTTGCCCAGGATCGACTCCGCCTGCTCGGGGGTGCGGGCGTAGCGGCGGACCAGATCGTCGAACGTCGAGGCCGTGTCCAGCATCAGCGCCCACAGCTCGCCGGGCCACTCGCCGGCCACCGTGCCAGGCTGGTTGGTCAGCTCGCCCAGCCCCAGGGCATCGGCCAGGCGACGGGCGGGATCGATGGTCACCACGCACGCCCGCCGGCCCTGAACGGCGCCCTCCAGGGCCAACGCCGCAGCCACTGATGTCTTGCCCACCCCACCCGGGCCGCAGCAGACCAGGATCCTGCGCTCACCCACCAGGCGCCCCAGCGAGCTCATCCCGGCAGCCCCCGCACGGCCGAGGCCAGAGCCCCGGCCAGCATGTCGACCTCAAAGGAGCCAATCTCCGTCGTGAACAGGAACGGCAGCTGCAGCTGGGGCAGCGCCAGCGACTGCGCCAGCCGATCCACCTGCTCGGCCTGCAGGGCGACGCGCCCCCGGCGAAAACGCGCCGCCTGCTCGAGCGCCTCGGCTTCACCGGGCCCAAGCCGGACACCGGCCGCCGCCGCCTCGGAAGGATCAACCTCCAGCCCCTCCAACGCCGGGTACAGCCCGTTCACCACCACCGGCGCCAGCCGCATCCCGACCCGGTCCTCCAGCTTGTAGGCCGTCTCCACCACCTCGTTCACCGGCGTCTCCTCCGGCAGGGTGACGAGCAGCACCTGGCACCGGGCCGGGTCACCGAGCAGCTCCAGCACATCAGACGCCTGGGCCCGTATCGGCCCGACCTTCACGGCGTCCAACAGCCCCGCCGCGCTGGTGAGGAAGGTGACGGCGTGGCCGGCGGCCGGTGCGTCGACGATGATCAGGTCGGCCACCGCCGCCCGCTCGAGCTGCTTGACCTTGCCCAGCACGAGGATGTCCTTGATCCCCGGCGCCGCCGTGGCCACCACGTCGATGGCCCCCGAGGAGACCAGCCGGCGGGACAACCGCCGCATCCCCCGATCCTCCAGGTACTCGAGCAGTGCCTCGTCGGGCGTAAGGGTCCGAGCCCGGATCCCCGGCGACAGCTCCACCTCTTCATAGGTGAGGGGATCGCTCCTCCCGAAGGCGGCTGCCAACCCGCTCTTGCCCTCCACCTCTACGATGAGGCACGTCAGCCCGGCCTCGACCGCCATCCGGGCCACCGCTGCGCTCACCGTGGTTTTGCCCACACCGCCTTTCCCGGCGACGATGAGGACGCGGGCCTGGCGGCAGAACCCGGCAGGATCCATATTCGATGCGCAGACTACCGACCGCCCTTGTGGCCAGACCCGTACCCTTCCTCGCCGGCGCCCTCGCTCTGATGGTGCTCGGGCTCGGCCTCCTCGGGGCCACCGCCACGGCCCGGCCCGCTGCCGCTGTAGCCGCCGCCCCGCTGCCGCCCCACGTCGACGTCATCGAGGTGGTGGGCCTGGTCGACCCCATCCAGGTCGACTTCGTCACCGATGCCCTTCGGGACGCCGAGAAGGGTGGCGCCGAGGCCCTGGTGATCCAGGTCGACAGCGGCGGCGGCGTCGCCCCCCAGAAGGACGTCGACGTCCTCGCCTTCAGGATCGCCCACTCCCCGGTGCCCGTCGCCCTGTGGGTCGGCCCCAGTGGGAGCCGGGCCCACGGCCAGGCCTTCCAGCTGCTGGAGGCGGCGCCCATCACCGGCATGACCACCCGTGGCCGGGTGGGCCCCGACGGTCGCAAGCTGAAAGCGGCCGAGGCTCTGAAGGAGAAGGTGGTCGACATCAGCGCCCCCACCCTGGGCGACTTCATCGTCGAGCTCGACGGCCGCCGGGTGGGCAGCAAAACCATCGAGACGGCCGAGGTGGTGCGGGAGCCCGGCGAGGACCCCCGCCGGCGCCCAACGGTGGAGGTCCGCTTCGCCAAGCTCGGCCTGCTGCCCCGCCTCCTGCACAGCGCGGCCAGCCCGTCAGTGGCCTACCTCTTCCTCGTGGTCGCCCTGGCCCTCATCATCCTGGAGCTGTACACCGCCGGCATAGGCGCCGCCGCCGTGACTGCCGCCGTCTGCCTGGTGCTGGCCTCCTACGGCCTGGCCACCCTGCCCACCCGGCCCTTGGCCGTGGGCCTCATCCTGGCCGGCATGCTCGGCTACGCCATCGACATACAAGCCGGCTCGCCCCGCGCCTGGACCGTCATCGGCACCGCCGCCCTCGCCGGCGGCAGCCTGTGGCTCTACGAGGACGGCCTCGCCCCTTCACCTCTGGTGCTGGTGATCGTGGTGGGGGGCGTGGGCATGATGATGGTGGCCGGCCTTCCCGCCATGGTGCGCTCCCGGTTCTCCACGCCGACGGTGGGCCGCGAGTCGATGGTGGGAGAACTGGGCCTGGCCATGGCCGCCGTCGATCCCGAGGGAACCGTCGAGGTGCGGGGCGCTCCGTGGCGGGCCCGCACCAACCGGGCCACGCCCATTGCTGTTGGGGAAAGCGTGCGTGTGGTCGGTATCGACGGCCTGCTCCTGGAGGTCGAGCCCGAGGCGGGCGGGGCCAAGGATTACCGCCACTGAGAGGAACCCGCAGGTCAGAAGCCGTTCAGCGGGCGTGAGGAACCGAAAATTGCCCCTTGTTACTTCCAGAAAACGGCGGTAGGGTCGGTTGTCCGAAAGGGGAACTTTCGTGAGCGTCCAACTCGAAGCAGAACAGATCTGGCAGGTAAGAGCGTCCTGCCGTGGTCCGCTGGCCGCGGTGTTCTTCCCGCCGTCGCACTTCGAACGCAAGGAGGAGAAGGAGCACCGGGAGGGCCGGGCCAAGGCCATGTGCGCCGACTGCCCCGTCCGCCAGCCGTGCCTCGACTACGCCCTGCGTATCCGGGAACCCCACGGCATCTGGGGCGGTCTCAACGAGGCCGAACGCCGGGACCTCCTGGCCCGCGAGGGCTGACTCCGGGGCTCAGGGCACCGCCGGCAGGCGGGGGCCACCGATGCGCAGGTCGCCCCGCCGGCGGGTGACGCCGGTCGCATCCAGATGAGCGAGCACCGGCAGGATGTACTTGCGGCTGGTGCCCAGGGCGTCTCGCACCTGGGCGACGGTCAGCCCGTCGGGTGACGTGACGAGCAGGCGGGCGACCACACGCCCCGCCTCCTCCAGCGCCGCCGGCGAGAACCACACGCCCTCCCGCTCCACGGCCAGGTTCCGCCGGCCCAGCTCCCGCAGCTCGGCCCGGTCCACCCCATCCGGAGGAGGTGGCGAGAAGGGCGACGCCGCCAGCGCGGCCAGGTAGGGGTGATCGGCCAGCCCATCCGCACCGCCACCCGCACCGCCACCGCCACCGCCACCCGCACCGGCGCCCCCCCCGCCCCCCGCCGGCTTGGCCCGCCCCGCGTCCACCACCACGCCCTCCAGCCCCGCCAGCAACGCCCGCTCCCGCTCGTCCAGGCCGGCCACGTCGAAGCCCAGCGGCCCCGCCGCCGCCACCGCCTCGGTCAAGCGGGCCTCCACCGCGGCACGCACGCCCGGGTCCACCACCCACCGCCCCCCGACACCCGCCGGCCGGCGCTCGCCCGTCAGCCGCTCCAGCACGCCGGCCTCCACCCAGCCCCGCTCGGCGATCACCCGGTCCACCGACCGGTCGGGCCGGGCCCGGTTGGCCGGCAGCACGGGGTCCACGTCGAGCACCTCGCCACCGCCCACCGTCTCGGCCCTGCCGCTCTCCCGCAGCACGTAGCGGTCCCCCGGCAGCAGCGGCAGCGCCACCGGCAGGTGCAGGCGCACCAGGCCCACCGAACCCGCCGCCAGCGCCTCGGCCCCCAGCACCCGCATCCGCACCGGGTACTCGCCCGACCCGAGGTACACCTGGTAGGCGCCCCGGCGGGACACGTCATGGTCCAAAGCGGCCAGCACCGTCAACGAGCAGTCCAGCACCCGGGTCGGGGCCCACTGGTCCGGCCGCACCAGGGCATGGCCCCGCTCCACCTCGTGGTGGTGCACGCCCGCCAGGTTCACGGCCAGACGCCGTCCCGGTGACGCCACGCTCAACGCCGACTTGTGGCTCTGGAGGCTGCGCACCCGCGCCCGCCGCCCCGACACCGCCACCGACGGCGACGAACCCCCCACCACCACCAGTTCGTCGTCCACCGCCAGCGGCCCACCCGCCAATGTGCCGGTGACCACCGTTCCCGAACCCTTGGCCGCGAACGACCGGTCCACCCACAGCCGGGGCCGGCCCCGATCCGGAGCGGTGGGCGTGCCCGCCAGCATCCGGTCCAGCGCCGCCTGCAGCTCGCCCAGCCCCGTGCCCGCCAGCGCGTCCACGTCCACCACGTCGGCGTCCTCCAGAAAGGTCCCCTTCACGTGGTCGGCCAGCTCCAGGTGGGCCAGCTCCAGCCACTCCTCGTCCACCAGCCCCACCTTGGTCAGCGCCACCAGCCCGTGCTCCACCCCGAGCACCTCCAGGATGCGCAGGTGCTCCTCGGACTGGGGCTTCCAACCCTCGGTGGCCGCCACCACGAACAAAGAGGCGTCCACCGCCCCCACCCCGGCCAGCATGTTCTTGATGAAGCGCACGTGGCCGGGCACGTCCACGAAGGCCAGCTCCCGTCCCCCCGGCAACTGGGTCCAGGCGAACCCAAGGTCGATGGTGAGGCCCCGCGCCTTCTCCTCGGCGAAGCGGTCCGGGTCCATCCCCGTCAGGGCCAGCACGAGCGTGGACTTGCCGTGGTCGACATGGCCGGCGGTGGCTACGACGTGCATTGGTCGAACAGTCTCCCGGATGGTTGCGGCGGCGTCGCTACAGCGGGTCGGGAGCTGCGCCGAGTGAGGCCAGAGCCTTGGCCACCACCGGGTCGTCCGCCGGGTCCACGGTACGCAGATCGAGGATGGTCCGCCCCTCGTGAACCCGGGCGATGACGGGCGGGTCGTGGGCCCGCAGGGCGGCACTGTGGTCGCCGTCGAGGGAGAGGCCCGTCGAAGGAATGGTGAGGCCGGGGACCGAACCCCCTCCGGGCACCGAGTCGCAGTCGACTACCTCAGCGCCGCCTGCAGGAACCAAGGCCGCAGCCCGCGCCCGCAGGACCTCAACCGTCGAAGCGGCCATCCGCCAGAAAGGAATGGCGTCCCCGTCCCGGCGCAGGTAGGCCAACGCCACCTCCTGGAGGGCGCCCAGCACCAGCCCACCCGGCCGAAGCGCCCGGGCCAGGGGATGACGGGCGCACTGCGCCACCAGGTCCTCGGACCCGGCGATGATGCCGGCCTGGGGCCCGCCCAGCAGCTTGTCCCCCGAGAACGTCACCAGGGCGGCGCCGGCGGCCAGGGTCTGGCGGGCGGCCGGCTCGGACGCGAGCCACGCCGGCGGCCCACCCTCCAGCCACGGCGTCGCCGCGTCGAGCAGGCCCGATCCGATGTCGGCCACCACGGGCACGCCCAGGCCGGATAGCTCCCGCACGACCACGTCCTCGGTGAAGCCCACGATCCGGTAGTTGGACTGGTGCACCTTGAGCAGCAGCGCCGGCTCGGTGCCCAGGGCCGCCGTGAAGTCCCGCAGGCGGGTGCGGTTCGTCGTCCCTACCTCCACCAGGTGGGCCCCCGAAGCGGCCATCACCTCGGGCACCCGGAACCCCCCGCCGATCTCCACCAGCTCGCCCCGGCTCACCACCACCGAGCGGTCACGGGCCAGAGCGGACAATACGAGCAGCAACGCCGCGGCGCCGTTGTTCACCACCAGCGCCGCCTCAGCCCCACAGGCCCGGGCCAGCAGAGCCCCCGCATGGCGGCTGCGGGACCCTCGCCGGCCGGTGCCCAGGTCGAACTCGAGGTTGGCGTAGCGGGCGTCCTGGTGGGCCCCGAGAGGAGCGCGCCCCAGGTTCGTGTGCAACAGCACCCCCGTGGCGTTCACCACCGGGCGCAACAGCGACCGGGCTACGGCCTCGGCCCGCGCCCTGGCCGACTCCGGGTCCCCCGCGGCCACAGCCTCACGGGCTGCGTCCACCAGCAGGGGGTGGGGGAGACCCACATCGGCCAGCTCCCGGGCCAGGGCGTCAACCGAAGGGGGATGCGCGGCCACAGCCGCCAGACTACGACCGTGCCCCCCGTGAAGCTGTGTGCGCTCGACGACCTGGAGCCCGGCCGGGGCCACCGCGTCCGCCTACACGGCCATGACCTCGCCGTCTTCCTGGTCGACGGGAAGGTTCGGGTGGTCGACAACACCTGCCTCCACACCGGCGGCCCCCTCGCCGACGGAGCCGTGGTCGACGGCTGCGTCATCTGCCCCCTCCACGGCTGGGTCTACGACCTGATGACCGGCCAAACCCTGGTGGGCCACCGCACCGCCGGCAACCTGGGCGCCTACGAGGCGTGGGTCGAATCAGGCCAGGTCATGGCGGAGCTGGACTGATCGAGCCGGCGACCCGTGGGAAGATCGCACCGAAATGATGCCGCCCCTGGTGCGCAGCGTGCTCCGCTCGCTCGCCCTGTTCCTCCTGTGCTCCTTCGCCGTGCCGGTCACGGTGGCCGTCACCGTCCTGGCCATGTTCATCCTCGCCCCCCTGCCGGCGGTGCTGCCCGAGGCCCGGCCCACCGTGGAGTCCCGCATCAGCCGCGTCTACGCCATTGACGCCAAGGGCAGGCCCATGGAGATCGGCGCCTTCAGGGAGTACGAGCAGAACGTGCCCGTCAAGTTGGCCGACATCCCCGAGATCCTCAAGCAGGCCGTCGTCGCCGCTGAGGACAAGAGCTTCTACGAGCACGGCGGCATCGACCCCCGGGGCAGCCTGCGTGCCGTCTGGGCCGACGTGCGCAACAAGAACCTGGCCCAGGGCGGGTCCACCATCACCCAGCAGTACGTGAAGAACGCCTACGTCGGCGAGGAGCGCACCTTCGTGCGCAAGATCAGAGAGGCCGTGCTGGCCAGCCAGCTCGACCGCCAGGTCGACAAGGAGGAGATCCTCTTCAAGTACCTGTCCAACATCTACCTGGGCGAGGGGATCTACGGCGTGGGCGCCGCGGCCGAGAGCTACTTCCGCAAGCCCGTGGCCCAGCTCGACGTGTCCGAGGCGGCCATGCTCGCCGGCCTCATCCCCGCCCCCAGCCGCTACGAGCCCCGGGGCAACCCCGCCCTGGCCGAGTCCAAGCGGCGCCTGGTGCTCACCAAGATGCTGGGGGAGCGCTACATCACCAGGGCCCAGCACGACGAGGCCGTGGCCCGCCCGGTGTGGCTCGCCCCCAAAGGAGTTGCTCAGCCCCCCGGCCCGGTCACCGTGGTCCACCCCTCCCAGCAGCAGAACAGCCGCTTCCCCTTCTTCGTCGACTACGTGCGCCGCTACCTCGAGGAGCGCTACGGCCAGGACAAGGTGTTCCGGGGCGGCCTGGAGATCACCGTCACCCTCGACCCCGCCCTCCAGGACCAGGCCGAAGCGTCGGTGAGCGAGGCCCTCAAGGGCACCGCCGCACCCCTGGAGATGTCGCTCGTCGCCGTGGAGCCGCCCACCGGCTACGTGAAGGCCCTCGTCGGCGGCCGGGATTTCACCGCTTCCCAGGTCAACCTGGCCCTCGGCGGCTGCCCCGGCCGGGCCCGGGACCCCAAGCTCAAGGTCGAAGTGGCGCCCCCGTGCCTGGAAGGCAGGTTCGTGGAGGGCGGCGGCACCGGGCGCCAGCCGGGATCGGCGTTCAAGCCCTTCGTGCTGGCCGCCGCGCTGTCCAAGGGCTTCCTGCCGTCCAAGGTCTACCCGGCGCCCAGGGTCTTCAAGATCCCCGGATCCGACTGCCGGGAGAGCCCCACCAACAAGTGCACCATCGGCAACAACGAGGGCGGCGGTGGCGGCAGCGCCACCCTGGAGCGGGCCACGGCCGCCTCCATCAACACCGTCTACGCCCAGCTGGTGCGCGACGTCGGCTGCAAGGAGACCGCCGAGATGGCCCGGGACCTGGGGATCACCTCGGCCTGGTACAGCCCCAGCTTCCACACCTGCAGCGGCACCTACGCCCTGGGCGTCATCGACGTCTCCCCTCTCGACATGGCCTCCTCCTTCGGCGTCTTCGCCGCCCGGGGCGAGCGGGCCGAGCCCACCCCCGTTCTGGAGGTGGCCGAGACCGTCGACGGCAAGCGCCGGGTGCTGGAGGACAACACCAGCCCCGAGCGCACCAGGGTCCTCGAGGAGATCGTGGCCGACGCCACCACCGAGATCCTCAAGCAGGTGGTCACCTCCGGCACCGGCCGGGCCTCTGCCATCGGCCGGCCCTCGGCCGGCAAGACCGGGACCAGCCAGAACTTCTCCAACGCCTGGTTCGTGGGCTACACCCCCACCCTCAGCACCTCGGTGTGGCTGGGGTACTCCAAGGACCAGAAGACACCGCTTCGTGGCATCCGCGGCATCGACAAGGTTTACGGCGGAACGATTCCTTCCCAGACCTGGAAGCGCTTCATGAGCCAGGCCCTCGCCGGCGTCCCGGTCACCGAGTTCACCGATGCGGCCCCCATCAAGGACCTGGCCGCCGCCCTCCGCCGGGACGCCCGCGGCGGCTTCGATCCCGGCGACCGGCGCAAGCAGTCCGAGCCCGATCCCGGCGGAAAGTACCTGGTAGAGCAACCGCCCCCTCCAGTGGATTCGCCCATACCCGGTACGCCTTTCTCCCCCGCGCCGGGTTCCACGCCGGCGCCCCCCGGAGCCCCTGGTGGCGCCACCACGACCACCACCAGCACCACTACCACCACCAGGCCCTTGCTCCTACCGCGACCCTGAGGTGGAGAATTGGCAGAAATCTCTGTCCATGAAGACTTGACACACCGAGCGCACCCGCCTACGGTGCCCCGCTGCACACGACTCTTTGTTCCCGCTTGCGCCACTTGGTGTCAGTTCGGGTGGGTCGGGAGCAACGACCCGTGAGGGTCCGGCGGTACTTGAAGAAACCCAAGTAAGAGGATCCACACAGAGGAGATGCCCGTGCAAGATCAGACCACCACCACAGGGAGTTCCATGCGCAGAGCAGTCAAGGCAATATTCACCACGTTGGCGCTCGCGCTGGCCCTGGTCCCCGTAGTCGGCACGGACGTTGCGTTCGCCAGCCACGACTGTTTCTTGGAGGTAACTCCCGAGACGAGCACCAATGTGCTCGGCGAGTCGCACTCCTTGGTAGCAGTTTTGGTTGGCAACCCCGCCGCTTTTTCGAGCGATTGCAACGGCACGGTCAATTTCGAAGTCGTCGGACCCAATGATCCCGGCGGTGACGGAAACGCGGCTCCCCCAGACCTGACCTGCACAATTATCGACGAAGTATCCTGTACCGTCAACTACATAGGGTCCGTGGTCGGAACCGACACCATCAGGGCCCATTCGCCGGACGCACCCGGCCGAGGTGGGCAGGTCGTCGACGCTACTGAGGGTCAGGACGAAGCGACGACGCCAGGGACATTCGCTGAGGGCGACGCCACCGACGTAGTGACCAAGACCTGGCTCCGTTTCGATGTCACCCCTGAAACAGCGGACAACTCCGTCAGCACTCCCCATGTTCTTACCGCCGAGGTTCCTACCACGAGCCCGGTGAACACTGAGGTGGACTTCGAGATCACAGGTCCGAACGATCCCAACAGTGATGGTGATACGCCTGGGTCACCGGATCGCACGTGCATCGTTGCTAACCCTGCGACGAACAACACCTGTACCGTCACCTACACCGGCACCGTCGTTGGCACTGACACCATCCGTGCCTGGATCGACGTGGACCAGAACAACACCACTGTTGAGGCAGACCTCACCGAGGGCCAAAATGAGACCCTCCAGCCCGGCTCACAGACGGAATCCGATACGACAGATGTCGTCATCAAGAATTGGTTCGTCGGTCTCCCAGCGAATGCCGTGCTCGACTGCACTCCCGAGACAGCCACGAATCCCCCCACTGGGGCGGGGTCGACGGAGACCTACACCTGTACCGTGGTCAACAATCAGGGCACTCCGGGCGACACCACTGACGATTCACCGATCAGCGGAGTCCGCGTTGACGCCGAGAACCTGAACGGCGTCAACGATCCCGATAACTCTGCCGCCGCCGGCACCGTTGACTTCGACAACGCCTGCACGACTGGGGCCACCGGTTCCTGCACGTTCAATCTGGTTGCTTCCGAGTCGCAAATTGGCACAGCGGATGTCTGCTTCTTCACCGATGACGACAACGACGCTGTGTTCGATCCAAACGGGATCCCCGAGGACGGCGGCGCCTGCGACACCGAGACCCAGGCCGGTGACACCGATCCCCGTACCGACGTGGTGACCAAGACTTGGGCCACGCCGGCGGCGTTCAGGCTTGAGCTCAACCCACGGACGGACACCAATCAGACCAGTCAGCCCCATACGGTGACCGCCACGGTCTTCGATCAGTTCGGAGCGGTCGTTCCCAACGTGCAGGTTGACTTCGCCGTGACCGGAGCGAACGCTGCAACCTGCTTGAACACAGCGACCAACGCCAGCGGCCAGGCGACCTGCACCTACACGGGAGCAAACGCTGGTACCGACACCATCAGGGCCTTCGCAGACGTTGCCCCTAGCAATAACCTTGACGATGACGCCAATGGGAGCGGCGCGTCAACGGAGTGCCCACGCGGTGGTTGCGGTACTGAGCCCAACGACACCGCGACGAAGCTGTACACAGCCACCGCTCCGACGCCAGCCTCCATTGCCATTGACATGGAATCAGGTGCCAACTGCAACGGCAACCAGGGATCACTGAATGACGCGAGTTGGGAATCGGCTGCGAACCCCGCAAACCCGATCGACACGACCCATCTAGTGTGCGCGACGTTCAAGAATGCCGCTGGTCAGGTGCTTCTTGGTGATGTCACCTTCACCTCGAGCGGGGTCGGGCACTTCGCTTCTTCGGGCAGTGCCACCCACAGCGACCTTGCCAGCCCGGCGACGGTCAACACCGACCCGGACGGGTACGCCCGGGTTTATCTCCATTCGACCCAGACCGGTACCCAGACCGTGACCGCCACGGCCGGTGGAGTGAGTGACACAGGCACGAAGGCATGGGTCAACGCGCCCGCGGATGCCCGTGTCATCGACCTCACGCCGAACACGGCTACAAACCCACCCGGCACGACCCATCAGGTCACCGCCACTGTCACCGACCGCTTCGGTAACCCCGTGGCTGGCATCTTGCTTAACTTCAGCGAGACCGGGCCGGGCCGTTTCAACAGCGGACCGTCAACTGAGCCCAGCGCAATCAACGCCACCACCGGCACCAACGGTCAGGTCATCGTCGAGACGACGACCCTTACCAGCGAGACCGGCACGCAGCAGATCACCGGCACGATCCCCCACACCACGTCAGCGACTCCGGATGAGCAGTGCGAGTTTGGAGCGAACCAGCAGCCGGACGACACCAACCAACCGCCCGACGCTGACACCAACCTCGACGTCGTAGCCGGCACCCCCGCTGGTGTCTGCACTGAGACTGTCACCAAGACGTGGGAAGTTCCCGCTACCACTACAACCACCGCACCTGGTGGCGGTACCACCACAACGACAGCACCTGCTGGCGGTACCACAACCACCACCACACCTGGCGGCGGCGGCGGTCCTGGAGCCAGCGGTGAGCAGGGCTACGCCCTGGTCGCAGCTGACGGCGGAATCTTCAACTTCGGTAGCTCCAGGTTCTTCGGATCCACTGGTGCGCTGAAGCTGAACCAGCCCATCGTGGGCATGGATCACACCCCCAGCACCAGCGGCTACTGGCTGGTGGCCTCCGACGGCGGGATCTTCGCCTTCGGTGACGCCAGGTTCTTCGGATCCACTGGCGCCATCACCCTGAACCGTCCGATCGTGGGCATGCGCAGCACGCCCACCGGCAACGGCTACTGGCTGGTGGCCTCCGACGGCGGGATCTTCGCCTTCGGTGACGCGGTGTTCCGTGGCTCCACTGGCGCCATCAAGTTGAACCAGCCCATCGTCGGGATGGACCGCACGCCCACCGGCAACGGCTACTGGCTCGTTGCTGCGGACGGCGGCATCTTCGCCTTCGGTGACGCCAGGTTCTTCGGCTCCACCGGTGCCATCACCCTGAACCGCCCGATCGTGGGCATGTCACGTACCAACAGCGGCCTCGGCTACCACCTGGTAGCCACCGACGGCGGGATCTTCGCCTTCGGTGACGCTGTGTTCCGTGGCTCCACCGGCGCCATCAGGCTCAACTCGCCCGTGACCGGCATCATGCCGACCTCGAGCGGCGGCGGCTACTGGATGTGCGCCCGGGACGGCGGCGTGTTCGCCTTCGGCAACGCCCGCTTCCTCGGCTCCATGGGTGCCACCCGGTTGAACCAGCCGGTAGTCGGTTGCGACGCTCCCCTCTCCCAGGGTGGAACGTCGGTCTGACGCACCTAGCATTTTGAAGTAGGCAAGCCGCCGGGGCCACATGGCCCCGGCGGTTTGCTGTCTCCGTACCTTCGGTGGGCAGGTACCGCCCACCCGGCTCGGCCCTCGCCGGTTGAGTGCACAGATCGACGTTGTCGGGGAGGTGCGGAAAAGCGGACCTCGCCGGCCGATCACACCCGTCCTGACGATTCCGCGGAATCGCGGACCTCGTCGCACGATCACGCCGATCCTGACGATTCCGCGGAATCGCGGACGTCGCCGGCCGGCGCCACCGAGGGTTCCGCGGAGGCGACGGGTCCCGACGATTCCGCGGAATCGCGATTGGTGAACTCCGGAGGGCCCTGGTGTCCATGGCCGAGACGATGCTCCGGTACGGTCCCCAGGGCCCGTGACGGCGGAGACCGCTACCAGGCCGTCGTGATCGTCGATGCCAAGGTTCTGGCCGGCGATGAACTTGGTCGCTGTAGATACATGAAATACCGTTGTCCTTGTGTATACCGGTTCAACCAGGCATAATTAGAAGCGTGAGTCAGACAGCGGTGAACATCCTGAAGGTTCGTGACGTGGCCTCTGCGCTGCGGTTGTCAGAGGAGACGGTAAGGCTCTGGTGCAGGACCGGGGTGCTTCCGGCGTACCGGCCACGCTCCACCAAGCAGTACCTCATCAACGCGGAGGAGTTCGAGGCGTGGCTGAAGACCCGAACTGTGCGCAACACTGTCGAGTTCCTCAAGTCGCCGCGGCTTGACGAGGAGGACGAGACCATTGCGCAGCGGTTTTTCGACGATCGGATCGAGAGTCCGCCCCCCGATGTAGAGCCGTAGGTAGTTGGGCGGCGGAACACCTGGCCCCGGCAACATCCTGCCGGACAACCGCAAGGATGCCTACCTGGTCCGGGCGATTGAGCTTCTCTTCCCCACCCACCTGCTGACTCTTGATGACGGGCTCCTCGGTCTCGGCAGCCACGGCGGCGCCCGGATCATGACTCCGAAGGCCATGCTCAACCTGTTGGAGACGAACCCACGCATCTAGCGCCGCCGCCTACCGCTTGTCGCCCCGTCCCACGGTGTCGCCGCCGGGGCACTTGACGACCTTCTCGCAGGCGGCCCGCACCAGGGGGGCGAAGTAGACGCCTTCGCTGGTGAAGCCGAGGGGGGCGTATGCCCGCGAGGCGATGGCCAGGACCTCGCCCTCGGAGTTGATGAGTGGCCCTCCCTGGAAGGACTGGCCCACCGCCGCGTCGTGCTGGAGGCCGGCGCCGGAGACGTCGGCCACGAATCCCTGGGTGATGGACCCGCCGGCGCCACCGAGGCCCGACACGATGAAGAGGCGCTCGCCGGTCTTCATCGGCGGCTCCTTGTCGGCGAAGGGGAGGCGGGGCACGCTGCCCTTGGCCAGCACGAGCAGGGCCAGGTCCTTGTCCTCCTGCCAGGTCCACAGCTCGGCCTTGAACTCGTCGCCACCCTGGCGAACCTGAAGGGCGGGGCCGGGCTTGCGGGTGGCCGCCTTGATGGTGTTGTAGGAGGTGATGAGAAGGGTCTGCTCGGAGTCCGAAGCCACGGCGAAGGCCGTGCCCACCGACGGTTGGCCCGCCTCATCGAGGGTGTTGACGAAGAACAGCGAGGGCCGCACCTTCTTCACCAGGGCGTCGAGGGTCTCGCCCTCGGCCCGGATGCGCCTCAGGGGCTCCAGCTCCTTCTGGATCTCCGCCTTGGCATTCTGGCGCTCGGCCTCGATGGTCTTGGTGGCGGCCTGGAATCGCTTGTCGAAGCCCTCGAGGAAGGTGGCCACCCGTTGCTCGGTCTTGTCCTTCTTGAACTCGTAGTACGAGTAGAAGGCCACCCCGCTGGCCGCGCTGCCCACGGCAAAGGCCAGGATCAGCACGGCCATGCCCAGCACCGTCTTGGGAAGCACCAGCCCCCGCAGCGGAGCCCGGCCCTTAGGTGACGGCGGCGCCATAGGACGAACGTAGCCGCCCCCCCGCCAGAAGCGTCGGAACCGCCGTGCTTCCTGGCACACTCGGCAATCTCTACCCCGCGGGCGAAATGTGTCCACACTTGGTAAGGTGAAGACTTACCAAGTAGATCGGAGTGGGCGTGCCCGCAGCGTCGGAGTTCCTCGTTTCCTCCAGCGGCCAGATGTCCGTCCCGGCCGCAGTTCGTCACCGGTGGGGCCTTGAGCAGGGCGGACCCGTGACCGTGGTCGATCTCGGTGATGCCGTCGTCCTGCTTCCCCCCGGCGGGCGAGCCGGGCTGCTCGGCGCAGCTCTGTCGGCCGAGGACCACATCGCTCTCGTGGCCGGCCTCGACGATGCCGATCTCGCCACCACGTAGTGCCGGCGACGGTTGTCGACGATCACCTACTGCGCGACATCCTCGTCGGTCACCGCGATGAGACTTTCGATGGACTCACGCCAGACGGCGTCGCGACCACGGGCCTGTGGTTGTTCCGGCTGTGTTCATCTTTTGCCAATCCCACGGTCGTCGGCAAGCTGTCGGGTCCGGTCGCCTCACTGCCGGAGAACATGCAGGCGCGCTTTCGGGAACAACTCGTCGCCCTGCCCGCCTCCATCGAGGTCCTGAGCCTCCGAGACATGGCCTGGCCGATGGCGCTCCTGCAGACTCGCCACCGCGCCGGGGGGCGGTCATTGTCGGCGGCCATGGTCGAGGCGCTCGCCGCCGCCCACCGGCTCGGCCAAGCCATCGCCGTGTCACACAACGACGTCGGCCCGAACCTTCAAGCGGCCGCCGAGGCAGACGGTGTGGCGTTCCACGTCTTGTAGCTCCAAACGGAGGTTCGGCCCTGACCACCAGCGTTTGGGGACACGCCTGTGTCGACTAGACCCCCGTGTGGGCGTGCGAGCAGGGCAGCTGCTCGGAGGTGGCGGTGCGGGGTCGGAGCATGCGATCGACGCCTTCATCGTGGCGGTGGGCGACCTGGCCGGCGGTGCGTGGCGACCGTAGACACCTCCGATCTGGAGCGGCTGGCCGGTCATGCAGCCAACGTCGTGGTTGCTGACATCGGCGGGTGACCGAATCCGAGAGCCGCCCCGACACCGCGGCAGCCTCACCGGTCCTCGCGATTCCGCGGAATCGCACACCGATCGTCGCGAGGGTGGGCCGGCACCTACTTCGGGACCTAGTGGACTGTGGTCCTTGGGGTATCAGGCGAGCGGATGCATGGATCACGACCGGGTCGTCATCCGGATCGAGCACAACGATCTCGAGCATGAGCTGCGGTCAGCCCAGAGGGCGCAGATGGGAACGGCGAGGATCCGTTCGCCCAGCGCGAACAAACGCGGTCCGGGCCGCTCGTTCGGGGTTCAGCTAGCGCTGGCGAGCGGCTGGTCGAACTCGAGCAGCGCCCCGGTATCATCGACTTCGATGACGCGGGCTACCCGGTCGGGCACGGCATCACCGGTGACGAGAACCTGCTCACCGGGGAGCAGCCCCTCTCGTTCGGACCGGAACAGCTGGGTCCGGAAGCGGGTGGCGTAGCCGACGCGGTTGTAGTCGACGAACACGGTACGCATGATCTGAGTGTCTCCGATGCCCATGCTACCTCTCCTCCCGTGGCTCGAACAGGGGGAGAATCGCCGCAACGGCCGGCCGGAGCAATCCAGCCAGCTCGGCGAGCTCGGAGTCGGTGAGGTCTGGAATGCGGCGGCCGGCGGGGATGGTGACGGTGCCGTGGTCAAGCACGATGTCGAAGTGCACCGCCATGATCCGCTCCGGGATCGCTGTCCCGGTGATGGTCGTCGGCCACAGCTCAAGGTCCCCCAAGGTGGCGTAGGTGGCGACACCGAAGCGGTGGTGCGGGAGTGCGGTGAGGATGTCGTCCTTCGAGACGCCGCCGATGGCGGCGAAGACCGACATGGTGAACGCGCCTGGCCTTCCGGCTATGCCGGCGTAGTCGTGGTAGTTCCGCAGAGGGCGCGGACCACGTCGGTGTGGGCCCCGGCCCCCATGTGGATGACGACCTCGTCATCGTCGGACAACTCGAAGCCTTCCCGCAGGATGATGGCCATGGTGACCCCACCTCCTTTCGTTGACTGTGGATGGTCAGCGGTCACCCTGTGCGCCGGTGCCGACGGGCCAGGCGTATCCGAAGTGCGGGCCCCAGGATGCTGCGGAGGATGCCAATGCCTTTTGTAATTTTGGTACCCGGTTCGCCTTGCCATCAAGCCCGGTCCTTAGGTGACGGCGGCGCCAGCGGACGAACGTGGCCGCCGGCTCCGCTAGGGAACTGTCCTCGCGATTCCGCGGAATCGCACACCCATCGTCGCGAGGGTGGGCCGGCACCTACTTGGGGAGCTGGCGGACTGTGGTCCTTGGGTATCAGGCGAGCGGATCTCGTCGCGCCTCGGACATCAGGTCGATTTCGAGAGTGCCCTGCAGCGGTTCCTCGTGGGCGAGCCGCTCCTGACAGGGAACCTGATAAACACCTCAATGAGGGACCATCTTGGTAGGTTTGTGAGGTTCTATGAGGAGCTTCCAGCGGGCCGAGACGCTCGATCCGGTGCCAGGGGACGTCGTCCAGGTTCTGCGCCGGATCGACCAGGCAGCCGGGGCAGAGGCGCGCCACGCCGACCAACTGCCCCAGCTCCTGGAGGCATTGCGGGAGCAGGCCCGCGTCGAGTCGATCACCGCCTCGAGCGCCATCGAAGGCGTGATCGTCGAACAAGGGCGTGTGCCAAGGCTCGTCTCCGGAACCCCTGACCGGTTCCGCAACCGGAGCGAGGCCGAGTTCGCCGGCTACCGGGCCGCCCTCGACTACCTGAACCAGGAAGACCCAGGCAAGCTGGCCGTCGGGCTCGTACTGCACCTGCACCGGCTGCTGTTCTCGTTCACCGAAGGCCGTGGGGGCTACCTCAAGACCGACGACAACCTGGTGGTCGGGCGGAACAAGGACGGTACGAGGACCGTGCGGTTCGAGCCGGTCAGCGCTCGCGAGACCCCGTACTACATGGAGGAGCTCGTCGCCCGCGTCACCGCCGAGCTCGCCGAAGGGGCGCATCATCCGCTCATCGTCACTGCCGCGTTCGTGCTCGACTTCCTCTGCATCCACCCGTTCGCCGACGGCAACGGGCGAGTTGCTCGGCTCGTCACGACTTACCTGCTCCAGCACACCGGCTACGGGGTCGGTCGCTACGTGAGCGTCGAGCTGTTGATCTTCGAGGAGAAGGACGGCTACTACGACGCGCTGGCGGCCTCGACGACGGGATGGTTCGACGATGGCGAGCACGATCTCTGGCCGTGGGCCCGCTACCTCCTCGCTCGACTGCACGAGGCGTACGACCGCCTCGAAGCTCGGATCGCCGCGGGCACCTCAGGAGGTACGAAGCAGGACCGGGTGCGCGACTTCGTCCTCCTCCATGCCGCCGACACGTTCACGATCGCCGACATCCGCAAGGCACTGCCCGGCGTGAGCGACAACACCATCCGGCTGGTCCTCGTCGATCTGAAGGGCGCGGGACGCATCACCAACGACGGAACAGGCCGGAGCGCCAAGTGGCGTCGGACTGAGGCGGACCCCGATCGATGAGGCCCGTCCCTGGCGACCTGGCGACGACCAAAGGTCAGACGGATTGCTATCGTCGACAAGCTCGCCGTGGAGGAGGAGGTGGTGAAAGGCAAGCCCTGGCGCAAACCCCTTGTCGTGATCCTCGGCGAGTCGGGAAATACCCCCGCTACTGCGCGACATCCTCGTCGGTCACCGCGATGAGACCCTCGATGGACTCACGCCAGACGGCGTCGCGACCACGGGCCTGTGGTTGTTCCGGCTGTGCTCATCTTTTGCCAATCCCACCGTCGTCGGCAAGCTGTCGGGTCCGGTCGCCTCACTGCCGGAGAACATGCAGGCGCTCTTTCGGGAACAACTCGTCGCCCTGCCCGCCTCCATCGAGGTCCTGAGCCTCCGAGACATGGCCTGGCCGATGGCGCTCCTGCAGACTCGCCACCGCGCTGGGGGGCGGTCATTGTCGGCGGCCATGGTCGAGGCGCTTGCCGCCGCCCACCGGCTCGGCCAAACCATCGCCGTGTCACACAACGACGTCGGACCGAACCTTCAAGCGGCCGCCGAGGCAGACGGTGTGGCGTTCCACGTCCTGTAGCTCCAGGCGGAGGTTTCGGCCCTGACCACCAGCCGGGGTTTGGGGACACGCCTGTGTCGACTAGACACCCGTGTGGGCGTGCGAGCAGGGCAGCTGCTCGGAGGTGCCGGTGCGGGGTCGGAGCAAGCGATCGATCTTCATCGTGGCGGTGGGCGACCTGGCCGGCGGTGCGATTGCCCCGGGCAACATCCCTCGATTAGCGCCCGGAGGATGGCAGGATTGACTCCGATGAACAACGGCGTTCTTGTAAAGGGGGAAGCGGGCGTGGCACGATGGCGCCTTCGGCGCGTCCCAAGACCACGATTGGAGCCCATGCCTTTGTCCAAGTTGCGAACGGAGCTCATCGCGATCGTCCGCAATCTCGGACTGACGCATCAAGATCCGCCCGTCCAACTCGCTTCCGGCGACCTGAGTCGTCACTTCATCGACACGAAGCTGGCGTTGGCGCGAGGTTCGCACCTGGAACTCGCGAGCAGGGCTGTGATCGAGGTCGTCAAAGAGATGGACGTCGAGTTCGACGCAGTTGGGGGCCTCACCATGGGCGCCGATCAAATCGCGCATGGCGTCGCCATCTTGGCTGACGTCGAGTGGTTCTCCGTCCGGAAAGAAGCCAAGGAGCGCGGGACGAAGAAGCGCATCGAGGGCGCCGTGCTTGGCGCTGGCAAGCGGGTCCTCCTGGTGGACGATGTCGTTACCCGTGGTGACTCAATCGCTGACGCGCTCGGCGAAATCAACAAGACCGGCGCGCCCGTTGTAGCGGCCGTCAGCCTCGTTGACCGCGGGCCGTTCGGACGACTCGTTTTCCGCGAATTAGGCATCCGCTATGAGCCCTTGGTTACCTACGAAGACCTCGACATCGAGCCGGTGGGAGATGAGTCACGAGTTACTTCGGCAACTGGCTAATCTCATCTGCGGGTAGCTACCCACCGCCAGAAGCGCAGGAACTGCGGTCAGCCCCAGAGGGCGCAGATGGGAACGGCGAGGACCCGTTCGCCCAGCGCGAACACACCGGGTCCTGTGTGCAGCACGACGCCGGCCAGGAAGCGGTCGCCGAGGGTGTCGCGCAACCAGGTGAGGTGACGGCCGTCTTCGGTACGCGGAGCGGCGGAGGCCTTGATCTCGACGCCGACAACCTGGGTCGCGGTCATCTCAGCGAGCAGATCGATCTCCCGCCGACCATCCTTCTCCCGCAGGTGATAGAGCCGGGGCCTGGAGGGACTGAGATCGAGCTCGGGCCGGATCTGGGCGGCCACGAAGGTGTCGATGACCCTGCCGAGGAGGTCGCCGTCGCGTAGCACGGCAGAGGTGTCCAGCCGCAACGCGGCGCCGGCCAGGGAGGGATCGACGAGATATCTCTTGGTTCCCCTGACGAGGCGCGACAGGCGGTTGCTCCTCCAGGCCGGGACCCGGTCCAACACGAACAGGTTGGACAGAATTTGCTCGTATGCCATCGCTGTCCTGCGGTCGATGCCGGCGGCGTCGTAGAGCGCCTTGTCCTCCACGAGACCAGCGGTGTTGAGCGCCAGGGCCTCGAAGTAGCGGCGCATCCTGATCGGGTCCCGCCCTCCACCGATTGTCGGCGCGTCACGGGTGAGGAGCTGGTCGAGGTACCCGTCCAGCCATGCCTGGCGAGCACGGCTTCCCAGATGCAGGGCGGGCTCCGGATAGCCCCCGGTGAGGGCGAGCTCCACATAGCCGCGCAGGTCGGGAACGTCGGTGGGCAAGGGGATGGCGAGCGGGTCGCCGGCGGCGAGCTTGTCGAGAAACGTCGGCGCCAACGGTCCACCTCTGAGCTCTCGGACCGTGAGCCCGTACATCCGCAGCCGCACCAGACGACCGGTGCCCGGCCACATCGGCGCGTCGAGGTCGTCACGCACGCTGCCGGTTAGCAGGAACCGACCGGGACGAGAGTCGTCGTCAACCGCACGTTTGACGGCGCCCAGGACTCCCGGGACCGCCTGCCACTCGTCCAGGAGCACCGGTTCGGGCAGGGACCGCAGGGCGGCGTCGGGGTCGGCCCGGAACGCCGTCGCCTCTGCTTCACGGTCGAGGCGGACGACGGTGCGAGCCAGGCGGCGAGCGGTCGTCGTCTTGCCGGTGGCCCTTGGTCCTGTCACCAACAGCGCCGGCAGCTCGGAGAGCAGTTCACTCAGGCGCTGATCAACCAGTCGCGGCGTGTACCCCGTTCTGGCCACAGCCTCAGACTACCGTTTCAGACCGCTCCCCGATGTCGATCTGGACCAACCGGCGCTGTCGTAGGATGTCGGCATAGGATCACGACCCGTTCGTGAATGCTGCAAGTGGCGGAGCGGACGACCTTTCCTCCTAGGACACTGCGGAGTTAGTGAACGGCGTAAAGTACCGCAGGTCGACCATCACCGAGAAGGGCTTGGCTAGCTCCACCACTACCGCATTCGCTGGTTTCTCGTGTCACGCAGGATGCACCTAATCGTTGGTCCCCTGCCAACTCGACAAGGGTCAGGGCCGTCTCTTGTGCCGCGACTTCGTGTAGGCGTTGACCCATGCCCGGGTGCTGCGCCACTGGCCGTCGGCACCCTTCTGGGCACGAAGGCGGCCCCTGTTTGCCGCCACCCGCAACGACCCTTCGGTGAGCACCGAAGTCGAAAGGGCGGCGAGTGGGACCAGGTGGTTCGGGCCGGCAACGGCGGGGACGATGAACCGGTACAGGTTGTCGAGCACGGCCCGGGCCAGCATCTCGCCGAGGGGCCCGGGGTCGCCGGCGTCGGCGACTTGCAACGCCGTCAGGTACCGCGTTCGGTCGCGCTTGTAGATGATCGCCGGGGCGTACCCGAGCCGGACCAGCACGAGGTTGAGCAGCAGCCGGCCCGTTCGCCCGTTGCCGTCGAGGAACGGGTGGATCTGCTCGAAGCGGTTGTGAGCCGTCGCCAGTTCCTCCAACGGCCGTTCGCTCGCGCCGATCTGGTTGAGACCGTCGATCCAGTCTCGGATCTGGGCAGGTCCCGGTCCTTGCCGAAGTCATCCATGGACACCCGTGACGCCGGAGTGTTCGCCGGCCTTCGGAGGTGGACAGGTCGGGCCGGAGTTTCTCGAAGTTTTGTGCTGCCCTCCACTAGGAAGAGCAGAGCAACTCTCGTGTAAAGTCGCCGGCTATGCAGCTCGGAGCAACGGGTGGGGTCGAGGAGGCCATCGATGCTGTCCTGCACGGAACGCGAGCCGCGGACCTTGAGTCAGTGACGCTCGACTTCAAACGGGCAAAGGCTTCGTTCGAGGACACCGCTCGCGACCTGGCCGAGGCAGTGGCCTGTTTCGCCAACGCCCGTGGTGGGGCTGTCGTCGTCGGTGTCGATGACAAGCGGTCTGGCCAGGACGCGTTCATTGGGTGTGGGTTCGAGGCGGAGGCGCTCCGGCGCAGGATCTGGGAGCTGACCAATCCGAGCGTCACCGTCACGGCCCAGACCGTCCGAGCCGGCGAGAGCGATCTCGTCGTACTCGTCGTCCCCGAGGGTCTCGAGGTCCACTCGGTTGGTGGGCGAGCGAGCCACCGGGTCGGAAAGTCATGTGAGCCGATGTCGGCCTCGGAGCAGGCCAGGCTTATCGAAGAACGCCGAGGGGTCGACTGGTCGGCGGAGCCCGCGGGCCGGGCAACCGCGGATGTCTCCCCCCTCGCGCTGGCGGCGGCCCGGCAGATGCTGCGGACCCATCCGGACCCACAGCGGCAGGCCTACGGAGGACTGAGCGACGCGGACCTTCTCCGAACGTTGGGTGTCGCAACGAGCGACGGCGAGCTGCTTCGGGCGGGAGACCTTCTGTTCTGCGAAGGACCCGGCCCTGATCTCCTCATGTACCAGCATCGACGGAGTGCGGGAGGCGAGCCGGCCGACATCCAGCGATTCGGCCGCCCGTTGCTACTCGGCTTCCAGCGGGTACTTGAGTTGATCGCGGCGCGGATCGACCGCACGCCCGTCTCCTTGCCTTCGGGGCAACAGGTGCATCTGGCCGACCTACCGGAGGGCCCGGTCCGCGAGGCGCTCGCGAACGCGGTGGCCCACCGCGATTGGCGATTGCATGACCCGATCTCGGTCGAGCACGCGCCCACGCGGCTCGTCGTGGACTCGCCTGGCCCCTTGGTGTCGGGTGTGACGGTGGAGAACATCCTCGCCCATCCGTCGAAGCCTCGGAACCGGCTACTGACCGAGGTGATCCGCAAGCTCGGTCTCGCCGAGCAAGCAGGCGTCGGGATCGATCGCATGTACCGGGACATGATTCGTAGCGGCCACGAGCCCCCCAAGATCACCGAGTCCGACTACGTGCGAGTGGCGCTCTCGGGCGGCGCGCCCAACAAGCCACTTGCCCGGTATGTCGCAACGTTGCCCGAGATCGCGGCCGACGACGTTGACGCGATGCTGGTCCTGTTCACGCTCCTTTCGCAACGGACGGTGGCCGCCGCCAGTCTCGAGCACGTGCTCCAGAAGCCGACCGACGAGGTCGAAGCGGTCCTCCGGTCGCTGGCGGCCGATGACGTAGCCATGCTCGAGCCAACCCGGCAGACGACGCGACGCCGTCACCCCGCATATCGGTTCCGCGAGCACGTGCTCAAAGAGCTCGGCACCGCGGTGACCTATTACCGTCGCACCGGCGACGAGATCGATCGCAAGATCGTTGCCACCGTCATCGAGCTTGGCCAGATCACCAACGGTGTTGTTCAAGCGCTATTCGACGTCAAGGTGGAGCGAGCGTCGAGGATCCTCAGCGACATGGTCGAGCGGTCAATCCTCGTCAAGACCTCCGCCCACGAACGAGGACCGCGCGTCACCTACGGACCCGGTCCTAGCTTCCCGAGCCGCAAGCAACCGGCTGCGGCGAGGCGCCGGCGCTGATACCGACGCCCAACTTCCCTTTGTGAACGAAGATGAGAACGAGTAGGTCGGTTATGAGCACCCAGTGGCACTCGTCGTTCACGGCTCGCTGACCGGCGCGGACGGTGCCGAGAGGACCGTCATCGAGGTCCTCGACGACGGAGTCGCCTGTATACGGAGGTTCCGTGCGTATATACTTGAAGCGATGACGAAGCGACTGATCGATGTCGACGACGAGGCTCTGGGTGCAGCGCGCGCGCAGCTGGGCACGCGGACCATCAAGGACACCGTCAACGAGGCTCTTCGGCGAACAGCAGCAGCCCGCCACGCCAAGCTGGACCAAGCGCTTGAGGTCTTGTCCAACGCCGACCTCGACGACCGCTCCACAGCCTGGCGATGAGCTTCGTCATTGACACCAGCGTCGTGACGCGGCTTCGCGTTCCTGCTGTGCGCCAACGGGTCCAGGCACTTGATGGCGCCGGCCTCGCCCGTACTGCGATGACGGACCTCGAGGTCGGGTTCTCGGCCCGCAACGGCGACGAGTGGGACGGTTTGATGAGCGCCCTGGAGGCGTTCGAGCTGATGGACGTCGATGCTCGTCACTTCGTTCGGGCTCGCCAGGTCCAGCGACTGCTCGCCGTTCAGGGGCTCAAGGGAAGGAAGGTGCCTGACCTGTTGATTGCTGCCGTGGCTGAGGCGACGGATCGAACGGTGCTCCACTACGACGCCGACTTCGACCACATTGCGTCAGTCACGGGCCAAACCACGGAGTGGATCGTTCCCCCCGGCACCATCGACTGACGGAGGCCCTGGCCGATATCCTGTGTCAAGGTACTACTGTAAGGTAATGGCCAAAGAGAAAGTTACCCTTACCCTCGACGCCGGCCAACTAGCCGAACTCCGTGACATCGCCGGCGCTCGAAGCCTGTCCGCCGCCGTCGACAGCGCGGTGGGCGCACACCTGATCAAGTTGCGCCACTTGGCTGCGGTCGACGACTGGTTGGCGGAACTGGAGCGAGAGCACGGCCCTGTCGCGACGGAGACCTTGGAGTGGGCCGCCCAGATCGTGGACAGGTGGGATGCCGGGCGGTCACCGGCTCCTGAGAGCCGCCGCGCTGGCTGATGCTGTTGCTTGACAGCGAGGCCATCTCGGCGGTAGCCCACGGTCCTGCCGATCGTCGTGACCGGGTACGGGCGCTGGTGGCCGAGATGAGGCGCCGCGAGCTCCCCGTGGGCACCGTCGCCGCCGTCCTGGCCGAAGTAGTCCGTGGACATCCACGCGACGCCGGAGTGTTCGCCGGTCTTCGGAGGGAGCGTGTTTCGTAACGGCCGCCAGAGCTTCGAGGTCTCGCCTGGTGATCGCTGACTGATGATCGAGGTCCGCCTTGGTGGCCACGTCCGCCCAGCCTCGGGGAGGCAGATGTTCCATCAGGGTCGCCGCCTCGTCAGGGCCGAGGAACTCCTCGAGCTTTTGGTGCAGGTGGTGCCGGGATTGTTCACTGATCGTCATTGTCTCTCCAAATCAACCGGTTGAAAAGGGAGAAAGCGATGACGCCCGCTTTCGAGCTGCACCGACCGTAGCAATCGGGTGTGACCGAGCAAGCCAGTCAGCCCCTGCGCCGGCGGAACCGGGCGGTGAGCGGGCCACCTACTGCCAGAGCCACGACGGCCACCATCGAGATCGAGTAGCCGGCCAGCACCCGTCTCCATTGGCCGAACCGGGCCGTTCCCGGGGACCCGTCGGTGGCGAAACCGACCGTGCCGCCGGCCAACTCGACGGGCTTTCGGCCGTCGAGGCGCCAGCTCGGGTCGAAGGGCTCGGGCAGGCCGACGAAGCCAGCTGGGCCCGGCGGCACGCGGTAGGCGACGGGTGACGCCGTTCTCACCGCATCAGTGCCACCGGACGCCGGCGCTGGGCGCGCGCCGTCGCAGGACTCCGGCGCCACCGGCCCCGGCCCCTGGACGGTGACCCGGTATGGGCCCGGCTCGAGTACCCCTCTGTTGACGAGGGTCGCGAGATCTCCCCAGTCCGCAGCGCGGCTCGGTCGGGCGGTTCGGCTACCGACGCCGGCATAGGCGGTGTTGCGGTAGAGCACCATCTCCGGGCGGTCGAGGACGCGCTTCAGGTCCACCTGGCGGTCGAGCCATGGCCGGTACCGCGGGCTGTCCGCCCCCGCGGCCAGGGCCACGTACTCCACCCCGAGGGGCGCTGTGAGGGCACCGAAGGCGCACAGCTTCTCGCCGTTGGCGAAGAGGAACTCGAGATAGGCGGAGCGGGTCAGCGTGGACGACGTGGCCAGGTTGGCCAGCTCCACGTTGTCGCCCTCGATGGCATCGCGGCGGAAGACCCCGTCGGCGGGGTTGGCGATCACCCGGCCGGTGAAGGGGAAGGCCAGGTACTGGTGCCAGGGGAGGAACAACACCTTGCCGTCGCCGGTGCCCATGAGCCGGTCAGCGGTCGCCCAGGAGGAGGGATATTGCGTGGTATCCACCCGGCCGGCCAGGCCGAAGAACAGGGTCGGGGTGTAGAGGATCGGCAGCCCAACCGCCAGCGCACCCACGGCCAGGCGCCCCCGCCTGCCCCGTGTCCGGCGGGTCAGATCGTTTACGGCGAAGCCGAAGCCGACCGCGTAGGCCAGCGCCAGCAGCGCCACGAACTTCTGGGGCTCCCGCATGATGGCGAACCCGGGCAGGTGATCGAAGAGGAACCGGAACGCCGGCCCCGTGGGCCCCTGATCGCCGAGCGCGAGCACGAAGCCGACCGCTCCGCCGACAGCGAGCATGTGGGCCAGATGGCGACTGGCCTCGTCCCGGGAGCGACCGGCCTTCCAGAGCCCGGCGCCGCCAAGGAGGACGATGGCCCCGAGGAACACCGGCCAGCCGCCCACATCCTCCTTGGGAAGCTTCGGCTCGGGCCGCCAGAACCCGTAAAGACCGGCGACGTTGAAGGCGAGCCCAAAGGTGGGATCGGCGCGGGTGCGGTAGGCGACCAGATCGGGCTCGCCCACCCGCACATTCGCCGACCGCCCCACCGAAGGCACGATGAAGTAGGCGCTGGTCAGCAAGGTGGCGCCCACGACGAGGCCGACCCAGGCGAGGGAACGCCTGGTCCTGCTGGTGACGACATGGGCCAGCAGGACCACCCCCCCGATCCAGAAGAAGTGGGGCGTGAGGACGGTGGCGAGGGCCAGCCACAGCGCCGGTCGCATGCCCCGCCACGAGATGTGGTCCCTCCACCGCAAGATCGAGCTGGCGGCGAATGGCAGTACCGCGTAGGCCAGGAGGTAGCCGACGTGGCCTGCGAAGATCCGGTCGAACATCAGCGGGTTGACGACGTAAAGCGTGCCGGCGGCGAGGCGAGCCCAAAGGGTCCCACTCACCAATCGCCCCGCACCGACGCCACCGACCACGAGAGCGGCCGCTATGACCAGCCAGCTCAGTGTCACCGCTCCGACCAGGTGTGTGACGCCCACGATCAGCAGCGCCAGGGGCATCCCGGACTGAAGACCGTCGTCCAGGCCCCAGAACGAGCGGGGGACCGGTACGTGAGGCCCGAGCACCCAATCGAGCAGCAGGACCTGGCCGAGCCACGGCAGCACCACCGCCATACCGACAGCTGCGGCGATGCTGACCTGAGCGAGAGTGACCAGTTGCTCGTGCCGGCGGGGCACGGGAAGGGCGCCGGTATCCTGTTCCCGCTCGGGCAGATCCCCGATGTCCTGAAGGATCGAGGAAGGTGGCAGGCGCGTTCCCATGGCTGGTCGTCTCTCCGTCAAGCTAGGGGGGCTGCGGGGATCCCAACTCGTCGCCGGCGGCGGGATCATGCTGGTGGCCGGCCTCACTGCGGTCAACGCCACCAACTTCGCCTTCCACTTCATCATCAGCCGCCGCCTCGGCCCTGACTCCTATGGCGCCCTTGGCGCTCTGCTGGGGATCATCCTCGTGCTCACCGTTCCGGCAGGGGCGCTCCAGGTGGTCATAACCCGTGAGGTCGCAGCAAGGCGGTCAGGCGAGGACGGCGCCATAGTTCCTGTGGTGGCCGGCCCCCTGCTGGCCGAGGCGGTTCTTTGGGGTTCGGGCGCTGCTCTCTTGTTGGCCGCGGCATCACCGCTCCTGCGCTCGTTCCTCCACCTTCCGTCAATCTCCACGGCGCTGCTCCTGAGCGCCTACGCAGTACCCGTCGCCATCGGCCTTGTGCCCCGGGCGGTGCTGCTGGGGGAGATGAGGTTCAAGCTGGTCGCCCTGGCCACGGTTATCGGGGGCCTGGCGCGCCTCATCCTCGGGGTGATCCTCGTGGAGGCCGGCGCCGGCGTCAACGGTGCGGTGGCCGCCTCGGTGATCGCCGCGGTGGTGGAGGCCGCCGTACTCCTTCCCGGGATGCGTTCCATGCTTCAGGAGGCGGAGGACGTGGAGCCGCTGCGGACCCGCTGGAGCGACACCAGCTCTGCGCTTGTCGCCATGGTGGGTTTCTGGCTGTTCACCGGGATCGGCACGGTCCTGGCCCGTCACTATCTCCCCAGAGCCGAGTCAGGCTTCTTCGCCGCGGCCTGGACCGCGGCCACCGCGGCCATGTTCCTCCCCGGTGCCGTTTCGTTCGTCGCCTTCCCGCGCTTCGTGGCTGCGGGTGCCTCGTTCTCGAAGGCAAGAGCCGCGCTGGTGCAGGCTTTGGCCGTTGTGGGAGTTCTGGCCTTCGGCGCAGCCGCATTCGCGGTGGTGGGATCGTCGCTGGTGATCCGCCTGTTGTTCGGTCCGCAGTTCGCCGCCTCCACCGCCGTAGTGGGGATACTTGCCGTTGCCGGCGCCTTTTTCGCCCTTTCCGGACTGCTGATGCACTTCCACCTCGCCCGCCAGAATCGGGCGGCCGCCTCCATGTCCTGGGCCGGCATCGCATTCGCCGGCGCCGGCGCTGTCTTATGGCACTCCAGTCCCCTGGCCCTGGCCTGGGTGGTGGTCGTTGCAGCCGGCACAGTGGCCGTCCTGATGCTGTGGGCTGCTTTCCGCGCCGACGATGACGCCGACCTCGCCGCCCTTTCGCTCGGTCGCGACCTGTGGGACCTGCCCGAGGCCGACCGTGACGTCACCATCGTGGTGCCCTTCTACAACCCTGGACCGAGATTTCGCCCCAACATCGACCGTCTTGTCGAGGTGCTGGCGTCGTCGGGATCGTCGTTCGAGGTCGTCGCCGTGTCCGACGGTTGCACCGACGGCAGTGAACGCTCTTTGGCTGGGCTCGACCCAGAGATGGTTCGCTTCGTCGACTTGGCTCGCAACCGCGGGAAAGGCCAGGCCCTGCGGGTCGGTCTGTCCATGGGGCGTGGTCGCTATATCGGTTTCATCGATGCCGACGGCGACCTGGACCCGACCCTGCTCCTCCCGTTCCTCGACCTGGCGGCGGACGAGGAACCGGACGTGGTTCTCGGCAGCAAGCGCCATCCTCTGTCCGCAGTCGACTACCCACCCCTCCGGCGGATCTACTCGTGGGGCTACCAGCAGCTCATCCGGGTGCTCTTCCGCCTCGACGTCCGCGACACCCAGACCGGCCTCAAGTTGGTGCGCCGAGAGGTTCTCGCCCAAGCTCTCCCCCGCATGGTGGAAAAGCGGTTCGCATTCGACCTTGAGCTGTTCGTCGTCGCCCGCCGCCTGGGCTGGAGCAGGTTCGTGGAGGCACCCGTGGCCATAACAGAACGCTTCTCCAGCACAGTCTCGATGAAATCCGTCTGGCCAATGTTTGTGGACACCCTCGCCATCTTCTACAGGCTCAGACTGCTCGGCTTCTACGGGCCCCGACGGAGGGGCGAAACGGCGCCGAATGTGCTGGCTGGCCAGCCCGTTGTTCGCTAAATGCGCATCCTCATCTACAACTGGCGTGACATGGCGCACCCCAGGGCCGGCGGCGCCGAGGTCTACACCCACAACGTGGCCAAGCATTGGGTGGAGTGGGGCCACGAGGTGACCTGGTTCACGAGCGCGGTGGAAGGCCGTCCCTCGGTCGAGGAGGTGGACAGAATCAAGATCGTGCGCCGAGGTGGCCGTTTCGGCGTGTATCGAGAGGCACGCCGGTTCTACGAGCGCGAAGGCAAGGGTCACTTCGACATCGTGGTGGATGTCGTGAACACACGACCTTTCCTGTGTCCCAAATTCGTCCGTGATGTGCCTGTGGTCGCACTTATCTTCCAGGTCTGTCGCGAGGTCTGGTTCTACGAGGTCCCGTTTCCGATCGCCGTAATTGGACGGTATTTTTTGGAGCCTCGATGGCTCCGTGTGTATCGCGACGTGCCAGTAATGACGATCTCCGAGTCCAGTCGCGCCTCGCTAGCTGACTACGGCCTCTCGAATGTGTCCATCGTGCCTGTTGGTACCCAAGGAGTCGAGTTGCCCTCAGCTGGACCGAAGGAAGCAGAACCCACCGTAGTGTTCGTCGGTCGACTTACGGCCAACAAAAGGCCATCCCACGCGCTTCGAGCCACCGAAATAGCACGCGTCCGGCTGCCAGATTTGCGGGCCTGGGTCATCGGATCTGGTCCGCAGGAGCAGCGGCTCCAAGGGAAGCACGCCGAAGCGACCTTCTTCGGCCGAGTCTCCGAAAAGGAGAAGCTCGAACTCATGAGCAGGGCGCACGTCATCGTCGCGACATCGGTGCGCGAGGGTTGGGGAATGACCATCAGCGAGGCGGCGACGGTCGGCACACCCGCAGTCGCTTACGACGTTCCAGGTCTTCGTGACTCTGTTGCAGGCTCAGGTGGCTATTTAGTTGAGCCCAATCCCGAGTCCCTCGCCGCTGACCTAGTGAGACGCATGCCAGAATTTCGCAGCCCAGGCCTCGTCAGCCTACTCGCTGATACCGTCTCCTGGGCGACCGTAGCATCAGCGATCCTCAGCAATCTCGCGGCGCCTTCCGCCGATAGTCCGAACGAATGAGCCCCGGCAATTCATTCAAGTCCTTTGGTGGTCGTCGGCACTCCAACCCGCCTCGATGGCTTGCATGCTTGCACCACTGGGTCGATTCCATCCTTGACCCAGTCCGCCTCGTTGGTTCCGGTCCTGGATTCCTGAGATATCTCCTCGATTGGCGGGCATACCGCCATCTTCCAGGCGCCGAACATATTCGAATCAGTGATACCCATCCCAGGCTTCACGACCGTACGGATGTGACAGCGTTCGACGCGCACTACTTCTATCAGAACGCCTGGGCAGCGAAGCATATCTTCGATGTGATGCCCGCTTTGCACGTAGATGTTGGTTCAGATCTGAGTCTGATCGGAACGCTATCGTCGGCAATACCAACTGTCTTCGTTGACATTCGTCCACTGAGTGCGAGTCTCGACCAGTTGCATCGATTGTCTGCGGATGGACTGCATCTCCCATTTCCAAATGCATCACTGAGTTCTATCTCGTGCCTCCACGTCGCGGAGCATGTGGGTCTTGGGCGATATGGTGACGCGCTTGATCCTTATGGCACAGAGAAGTTGTGCCGGGAGCTTGAGCGGGTTCTTGCAGCTGGTGGCCGACTCTTGCTCTCGGTTCCAATCGGAAGGAGCAGGGTCTGTTTCAATGCTCATCGCGTGCTGGCACCGCGCCAGGTCATTGAGTATTTTCCAGAACTTGTCCTGCTTGAGGCTGCAGCAGTTACAGACGATGCGGTCTTCGTCGCGCCAGCAGACCTCGATGGGTTGGCAAATGCAGGGTATGCATGCGGGATGTATAATTTTACCCGGATTTAGCGGTAGCAACGTATACATCTCCCCAGAGGTCTGGGTGATGCATTACAAGCTGTTGCAGCGAGTCTAACACGGCCTTCGGCGGTATCCATTCAGGAAAGCTCCATCGGGCATCCTCCTGAACGGTGAAGTTCACCCTGAGTTCGCCAAATGACTGGAGATACGCGAGGCACGCCTCAAGATCATCAAGAAACTCGCTGGTGAACTCAATAGATAGAACTGGAAGGGGGCGTGAAAGTCCATAAAGGACCTGGAGCTCGTAACCCTCTACATCGATTTTGCAGAAGGCCGGTGTGCCGTAGCAACTTATGATCGAGTCGAGCGTCCCTACCTCGATGGCAATCGTCCTATTCCAATCATAATCCGAAAAGCGCCCGGTTCTCCAGCGAGGGGCCATTGACGCGATCTTGCTGGCTCCCGGAGGGATGGCGAGGAACCCACAACCCGGGGTGGCTCCCAACGCCTTGGCGACCACCGTCACATTGCTATCTCCAGCCCAGCGGCGCGCCAGACGGGCAGCAAGGTCTGGTTGGGGTTCGACTGCAATCACGCGAGCGCCAAGGGAACGGAATAGTTCAGTTCGGACTCCAACATGCGCACCAACATCGAAACAAAGATCTCCCGGCCCAATCAGCTTTTGATAGATTGAGAGCAGACGACTCGAGCGACGCCGGGCCTCGGGGTGCAAAGACATGAGGTGCCGCTCAAGTCGGCTGGTCACGCGCAGGAGAGCGGTTCCCCGTCCCAATTGGCGGGCCGCTGAATGGCCAAGTTTCGCAGTGATCCTCTTCGCCTTGGCGTGATGCCTCACAAGATGCCGCTCTCCATCAGCGCCCAGTCGAATATTTCGTTCCACGTTAGTCCGGCAGCTGACTGGAGAGCCGCCCGTGAAGCAGCTTGGAACGCATCAGGGTCCCGGAGAAGACGAATGGTCGCTGTTGCCACTGCGTCGGCGGTTGGTTCGACCAGTACGGCGGCACCCCGATCGGCGAGCAACCGCGCCACATCAGGCACGTCTGTTATGAGAATCGGGAGTCCGGCAGCCAAGTAGCGTTTGACCTTTCCTGGGTCCGCGTAACGCGTAAACGATGACGCGTCGCAGTCGTAAACCGCTGCACCGATTCCCCCGAGCGCCAAGATTTCATCTAAAGCTTTCTCGGACTTAATGTGCCCGAGGAACCGGACGTGGGCGTTGACCCCGAGTGCTGATGCGAGCCTGCGCAGAGAGGCCAAGTAAGGTCCAGTGCCCACGACCACAAGCTCAATTCGGGAAATCTGAGCAGCCACAATCGGCAGAGCTGCCAGAAGGTGCTGCACCCCCTGCTTCTCTAGGACGTTGCCTACAAAGACGAGCCTGGGAAACGGGAATGTCTGCGGCGATCCTACTATGGAAGTTACGCCAATGGGTACGACAAGATGAGGGGCTCGCCGGCCCGAGGGACACCGCTCTGAGCGCCCCCGCTCGATTCCGACCGAGACATTCCACACGATGTCCGCATGGCGACTACTCCATTCGTCGATATGATGGTAAATGATGTTCAGCAACCTTAGGCCAAAACGATTGGGAACGTAGTCGATTGAGTAAAAAACCACAGCCGCACGGTGAAACCTGAGGTGGCGAAGCAGAAGCCCGATGGCGCAGGTAAAAGGGTCAACTCCGAGGTATAGGTCTAGTGCGCCGCGAGATCGAAGACAATGAAAGACTAGAAACCCTGCGTCACGCGGCCATATGAATGGCTGCCTCGTCATCCAGTGGGGCGTTGACCATCGCTGGTTGACTTTTCGGACGTTGTCCGTATAGCTGCGGTACCCGCAACGCGGTTCGGGCGCCTCAGCAAACGGTAGAAGGACGACTTCGAGGTTCCTGACCTTCGGAGCGAGGTGACGCTCCAGTGCCTGGGTGGGGCCATCCTCAAAAAGTTCGTGGCTTGCGATGAAAACCCGGGCCCGTGACAACTCGCGACCAAGACACACCTGTCCTGATTCTCGTTTTGGCCCAAAGAATTGTGCGCTCCCGGCTGTGCGGCCGAGCGCAATGGCGGACGAAGCTAGACGGCCAATGGATGATCCGAATCGCCTCATTCGGAACCCTTATCTCCTTTGAAAGCCTGAACGGTCCATGTGAGCGTGCCGGAAAGGAGAAGCACCAATGCTAAAGTTGAAAGCGAACCCGTTGATTGCGGGTGAGCGACAACAGCGCATGCCGTGAGGAGCAACGCGCCGATCGCGGTCGCGAGCAGTACGTCTGAAATAGAACAAGGGATGCGTTTCACTGTTTTGTCCGCGGCCAATGGAACTAGGCGGTCACTGCTGTCAATTGGTCTGTCACCTCGTCCGCGAGAAAGATGGAAAATCCCAGGGATCGTTCGTGAAAGTGCCGACCGTTGGGAGGCGGGAGTAAATGAAGCGCAGACGGCCGAGGTGGCGAGCAAGCTTAAGCCAACGAGCAGGAGAGAGTCTCGCACGCCAAACCCGCCCAGAGTAGCTACGCCGCCGCCGCCGACAGCCCCTACGCCGGCGAGCAGAACAAGACGGAAGTCTGTCCTAACGATGACCAATCCGACCGCGCACAAGGCGGCGATCGCTAATCTCAGGGCAGGCATGGTTCCCGCCAGGCTTGCAATAATTGCACCCAACCCGATGAGGGCCCCCATGAGAAGTCTGAAGTGCCAAAGCAATGTTGGGCCGTCCTGATGGCTCATTATGATCGAGTGCGCTTTCTCGGACGGGCGAAGATCGCGCCTAGCAGGGCAAGCAAGGTTACGCTGCTGATGGCGACGCCCGCATTGGCGTACCGCTGTGCTCGAAGCCGCATCTGGCCCTTGACAGTGACAACTCCTGAGGGCACGTCGACCTCCCAGCTGTTGCGGTCGCGCGTCCCGACCACGTGTCGTGCCCGAACAGGGATCTCTCTTCCGTTGGCAGTTTGTCCGACGAACTCACCATGCCATCCCTTATGAAAGCGCTCGCTAATAATGAGCGACTGAGCCCCATTGCGAGACGGCCGCCACTCGACACGGCGGGCCCCGTCAAATGATCGGGAAAACGTGACATCGGGGCCTCCCCGTACATCGGGGAGAGATACTGTTGCAAATGCAGGTGTCCCGCGTACCCCAAAAACCGTTACTCCGCCGCTCCGAGAAAGAAGTGTCGTGGATGACAGAGAATCGAGAGACTCTTCAACGGAGGCCCCATAGAACGACCGCTGTTCGTTGTTAGCGCCGGGATACCCCGCCAACTCCTCGCGCAAATCGACGACGATGTAGCGCACAGCGTAGGCGTAAAGGTACTCATTGATGCTCCGTTGGAACAGCAACTCCGTTGGTGTATCGACAAAGCGGCTACTTTCGGGAATTAAGTCGACAAAGTCAGCCGGCACTACAGCTGGATGCCGCCGCGATCGGCTAGAAAACCGAGGCTCTCCAGGCACCCACAGCACCCGTCCAAATTCTGGGTCGCGGCCTAGGACCCGGGCCACCTCTGCGTAAGCCGAAGGAACAGCACGCGTCCTCATGATGCCCATATCTTGCGTCAGTAGCGGGCGAGCTCCAAACAGCACCACGGCGATGACAACGCAGACCAAGGCCGGCCGGACCAACTGGTTCAGCCAGCCGAGAAATGTACGGTTCGCGCCAATGAAGCTGACTCCATTCCTGTCCCTGACGCGACCTTCGATAAGCGAGGCGACGAAGGACCCAATAAGCACCGCGTAGCCAAGGGCGACGAACAAGTTGAACTTTGACATGTCACGGAACAATCGCATCGGAGGTAAGTGAAGGAACAGCCAGCGGTACGCCTCACCAAATGGAGGGTTTTCCCCCTTTACCAGGAAGACACCAATCAAGGATAAAAACCCAAATGCTCCAAGTCGCCAATCTCGATAGCGCCGCCTGATAAGCAGCGCCCCGAACGCAAAGACGGGCGTAAGTTGAAGAACCATCGACGGGGCATTAGGGTGAAAGTAGGTCTGTTCAGCACCGGTCCAGAACGGCTCGTTAAGAGCGATTGCATGAGGAAGATCTGCCCAGCTTATCCAAGGAACAGGAGGAAGAATCCCAGCGTAGGCTGCTCCATGGCCATGAAGAAGAAGGGGCACTATCCAATAGGCGTGCGTCCCCGCGACGATAGCTAGTGAGAATCCAAAAGCGCAGGCGATAGGCTTCCATTTACGATTAACAATAATGGATATTATGCCGAGAAAGACGGAAGCCGCCAGGATGAGAAGTGCGATACGGGCGTCGAGCATGAGGGCGAGAGACAGTAATAGCCCTGGGCCGATCGCAGGTGTCATTCGGGAGAAGTACCGTCGGGCATTTCGGGGGCAACTAACCGATTCGAACGCATCCAGGTAGCCCCCAATCACGAAAGGAGCAATGCCGTAGACTAGACCGATGAACATGTGCTGATTTCCCACAGAGATAATGTAGGTGTTCGCACCGTAGAGTAGCGCCGCCGTTGCTCTGGCGCCCCCTTGGCTACTGAACCGTCGCATGAACATGAACATCGATATAAAAGGTAGAAAAGCAAACGGAAAAAAGGTTACTAGACGTTGAGTAAGTGCATAAGAGAGCCCCAGCTTTCCTAGGACGCCATAGACAATCTCGTGAGGCGCTAGACTAAGGGAGGTGTTGAAACCTCCGAGTCCTCGAGCCTCCTCCCAGGCGTGCGGGAATCGAGCAAGGTCGTTCATTGTATCGCTGGAGTAATAGGTCCAGTCACCAAAAGAAATTATTCCTCCACCGAACCAACCTCGGTGCAGAAAAAGGCCACCAAAAACAAGAACCAGGGTGAGCCAGGCCAGCGTGGGAGGGGGTTGTGTCCGGCCAAGCCGTGCGGACCCAGCGATAGGAGGTGCGTTTGCAATTGTGGGAAGAGGGCGATGTCGTGCTACCTGCATTGCTAGCTGTTTAATCGTGCGCGCGCGACCAACGGCCGCTGGCGCCGGCCGAGCCGAAGGCCGAGGACGAAGTGTCGATCTTGGGTGTCGAATCACGGCTTGGAATGGCTTGGCCGTAAGTCGCACGCCTCGTAGTAGGCGTCGACGTATGAGGCACCGATGCGACCCCAGGTGTGCTGACGCTCAATGACCGTTCGGCCTTCAACTCCCATGCGGGAACGGAGCTGCTCATCGGCAAGGAGGGTGCGAAGTGCCCCGGCTATGGAGGCAGCGTTACCGTCTACGAGGATACCGATCTCGCGTTCTTGCAGGATCTCCCCCATAATGCCCGTGGGAGTGCACACGACTGGGGTCCCGCACGCCATCCCTTCGAGGGGTGCGGCGGCCGCTGCCTCCGCACGGGATACCAGACATACAACAGCGGCCTGCTGGTAATACGCCGGCAATTCCGAGTTCGGCACGAGTCCTTGGAAAATCACCTGACGTGAGATCCCGAGATTCCGGGCGAGCGTCTCCAGCCGGCTGCGTTCGGGTCCGTCGCCAATGATCCTCAAGGTGAGGGTCGAGCCCTCCTTCAAAAGTTGAGCGACAGCGCGAATAAGCAAATAGGTGTTCTTGCGTTTCACGAGGTGTCCCACCGTGAGAATCTCATTTGCGTGACGACAGGAACGTCCGATAGGGGGAGTGAAAAGACGGGCGTCCACGCCTGGCGGCACAACCTTGACGTTCGCAGACGGAACCGCGGCAAGGCACATTTCCTGCGCTGCTCGCGATACTGCAATAACTACATCGGCTCGTGCCAGTGTCCGGTAGGAGAGTCGCTCGAAGAGCGGTCTCAACTGAGTCAATGACCGCAGCCCTGATGGCGACGTTTCGAAAATCCGAGACTCCGGCCCCTCATCAGTTAGATCTCCCCCGTGGAGTGTCTGCACTGGACCAACAACGAAGGGCAAAGAGGAAGGGGCGCAGAGGGCTAACGGGTTGAAGGTCCACCCCAGCGCGAACGGAAGCATATGGTGTAGAACATCAATGCTGCCACGTCGCACTGGGCCTATCCCGGCAGCGGTGTAACGGGCCAGAAACTCAAGCCGATGGCGTAGCAGCGCCGGAGAGTTTCGAGTCCAAAGTGGCCGGACGGTGAGTGAAGCGTGGGAGGCAACCGTCGACTTACCGGCTAACGCAATAACATCGTGCCCGGCTGCCGCTATTTCGCGGACAAGTTCTGCGGCCCATTGGCATTCACTGCCGAAAGACATATCGAGCTGGTAATGGGCCGGACCAACGAGAACTTTAAGCGTCCTAACGGGAGAATAAAGAGGAGAATGCTCGACGTTGGTGTGGGACATAGCGGCTATCGGTGACCTCGCCCCTCTGTTATGTGTGAATACGCTATACCACAAAGTACCGCGAGTAGCTCCAATAGCCGAAGGGGGAAGATGGCCAAATACTGAAGTGGGTTGGAGCGGAACTCGATCCTCGCCTTCACGTATGCCTTTAAGCATGATAAAGAGATGGCAATCGCGCGGTTATCGGGTGAACCAGCAGGTTTGGTGAGATAGGTATTGGCGGTTCGGCCGTAATTGAACTTCTTGTCGAGTAGCTTTACAAGGGACGCATGTCTGGAATGGTGAAGTACAAGCAGCCGATCATCGCGATGAATCTCAGTGCAGCGACTAAGGCGAAATGATATGTCGAAGTCCTCTCCAGACGATATGGTGGTGTCGTATCCGCCAAGAGCTTGAAAAAGAAGACTGTCGCATGCTCGCGCTGACTCCATGGCAGTGCCCCAATAGCAGCGACGTTCCACTGCCTTGACATGTGCCCAGAACCCGAGGGCAACATCTATTTCTCGCAGAATCGCGGCGCGATAGCCCTGCCGGAACGCCTCTCTGAGTACCCACAACACCTCGGGGTGGGCGAGTTCCATGTCTGCGTCAAGGTGAAGCAGGATTGAGCCCTGAGCCGCCTCAGCACCGGCGTTCCGGCTTGTGGAAGGTGGCGAGTAATAGCCACTGGGGGGCACCATGAGTACCTTGCATCCGAACTCAGTGGCGATTGCTCTGGTGCCGTCATCGCTGGCCTGGTCGACCACGACGACCTCAACTTTGACCTCGCGCTGGTTTGCAATCGAACGCAGCAGGCAGGGAAGGTTTTCTGCCTCGTCGCGGGTAGGTATAATTATTGAGATCTCAGGGGACCCGTCGGCGATTAAAGACATGGAGCGACTCCGGCTCGACCGTAGGCAGGCACGCCTCCTAACGGCATAGGGTTGAAGCGAAGGGGTCTGCGAACAGGCAAATCGGTCAACTGAAGTAATTCGGGCGGAACCGGATGAAGATGGTTGCGAAAGTCTACGTGTTCTTTTGGAGCGCTCTCGGGAGATCCATCGATGGCGACGGGTGCTGAGGGCATGGTCGAGGAACACGAGCTGGTGGCGTTGTTCCTCGACGACGGCCATTCCGGCGCCCGCCTCGACCGCCCCGGCCTCGACGGGCTGCGCTACGCCGCCGAAGCGGCCTGCTTGACACGGTGTGGTGCCTGTCCGGACTGGCGTCTACGCGACATCGCCGCGTAGAGCGGGCCGATGTCGCCGAGTGCTACCTCCGGGGCAAGCTGTGGAGTGGAGGGCACGGATCCATCCTCAGCCCGTCAGGGTGTGGGTGAGTTGAAGGCCCACCATACGCTTGAGGAGCTGGCGAGCTGGCTAGCTCACCGTTCGAATTGATTGCGATGACCAGCAGGGGTAGGTCGGTAGACGAGGGATGACGATGGTCGAGGACTCCAAGATCTATGTGGCTGGCCACCGTGGCCTGGTCGGCTCGGCCTTGGTGCGCCGCCTGAAGGCTGATGGTTTCACCAACGTGCTCACTGCCACCCGCGATCAGCTGGATCTTCGTGACCAGGCGGCGGTCAACTACTGGTTCAAGGCAAATCGGCCCGAGTATGTGTTCCTCGTCGCGGGCACGGTGGGCGGAATCATCGCCAACTCCACCCGACCGGCGGAGTTCCTCTACGACAACATGATGATCCACGCGACGGTGGTCCACGCCAGCCACCTATTCGGAGCTACCAAGCTCTTGTACCTGGGCAGCTCCTGCATCTACCCCCGCCATGCCGCCCAGCCCATCGATGAAGATCAGTTGCTTACCGGCCCACTGGAGCCCACCAACGAGGCCTACGCGCTGGCCAAGATCGCTGGCATCAAGCTCTGTCAGAGTTACCGCGTGCAGTATGGCTGTAACTTCATCTCGGCCATGCCCACCAACCTGTACGGGCCGAACGATAATTTCGACCTCAACAGCAGCCACGTCCTGCCCGCTCTCATCCGCAAGTTCCATGACGCCAAGATTGCCGGCGAAGCCGACGTGGTTATCTGGGGTACCGGTACCCCTATGCGAGAGTTCCTCCACGTCGACGATCTGGCCGACGCCTGTATGTTCCTCATGGAGAACTACGACCAGCACGGCCACATCAATGTGGGGACCGGCGAGGATCTCAGCATCCGCGCCCTCGCTGAACTCGTCCGAGATATCGTGTATCCGGGGGCCAGGCTCGTCTTCGATAAGACGAAGCCTGACGGGACGCCCCGGAAGGTGCTCGACGTAGGGGCGCTGGCGGTGCTGGGGTGGGAGGCAGATACCCCCTTGCGTAGTGGGATAGAGCAGACGTACCGGTGGTACTTGGCGCAGACATCAGCCCACAGGTGATGCGGTAGAGCGCCTTGTCCTCCACGAGCCCAGCGGTGTTGAGCGCCAGGGCCTCGAAGTAGCGGCGCATCCTGATCGGGTCCGCCCTCCACCGATTGTCGGGGCGTCACGGGTGAGGAGCTAGTCCAGGTACCCGTCCAGCCATTCCTGGCGCGCACGGCTTCCCAGATGCAGGCGGGCTCCGGATAGCTCCCGGTGAGAGCGAGGTCCACAGCCCCGCAGGTCGGGAATGTCGAAGGGATGCCGAGCGGGTCCCCGGCAGCGAACTTGTCGAGAAACGTCGGCGCCAACGGTCCACCTCGGAGCTCTCGGACCGTGAGCCGTACATCCGCAGCCCGCACCAGATCTGACCACAGCCTCACACAACCGTTCCAGACGGGCCCGATGTCGATCTGGACCAATCAGCGATGTCGTTGGACGAACGCAGGGAGGCCCGAACTTGGTCACAGGATGGTTGCAGGTCATGGTAGGTTCGGGCAGTGAAGCGGGCATTCCTCCTTTTTGTGATCGATGAGCGACAGCGGGGTCTCTACAGATGATCAGTGTCATTCGGCGAAACGCACTTCAGTCGGCGGTGGGGGCGTTGTTGGCCGTTGGCCTGCTCGTATCGGTCGTTACCAGTGGGTCGTTCGATACAGCCGGCCATGAGGCCTGCTCGGCGACGACAACTTCGACGATCACCGGCGGGCTCACAGTTCCTACGACGGCACATGTCGGCGGGTGCACCACTTCGACGACGACCACCACGGTGGCGGGGGCCACGACCACTACTACGTCTCCTGCTGGCTACGGCTACGGGACGACGACCACGACTAGTGCCGGCGCCACCACGACAAGGGCTGGTGTCACTACGACTACTACGCCAAGCGCCGCTGCTACGGGCGGGTACTACCTCGATGCTGCTGATGGCGGGATCTTCGCCTTCGGGCCGCAGGCCAGCTTCCGTGGGTCGACCGGCAACATCCGCCTCAACAAGCCGGTGGTGGGCATGGCGTCGGACCCTGACGGGCTCGGCTACTGGCTCGTGGCGTCCGACGGTGGCGTGTTCGCCTTCGATGCGCCCTTCTTCGGCTCCACCGGCAACATCCGCCTGAACCAGCCCATCGTCGGCATGGCTGCGGCTCCCAACGGGCTCGGCTACTACCTGGTGGCATCCGACGGTGGCGTGTTCGCATTCGGCAACGGCGCCGTGTTCCGTGGCTCCACCGGCAACATCCGCCTGAACCAGCCCATGGTGGGCATGGCCGCCGACCCCGACGGCAACGGCTACTGGCTCTTCGCCCGGGACGGTGGAGTGTTCGCCTTCAACGCCCGCTTCGCCGGCTCCACCGGGAACATCCGGCTCAACCAGCCGATGGTGGGCGGTGCCGCTGATCGTGACGGTGTCGGCTACTTCATGGTGGCGGCCGACGGCGGCGTGTTCGCCTTCGACGCCAACTTCGCCGGCTCCACCGGCGCCATCCGGCTCAACCAGCCCATGGTGGGAATGGCGACGGATCCCGACCGCGACGGCTACTGGCTGGTGGCCAGGGACGGCGGCGTGTTCGCTTTCCGGGCCACGTTCCACGGGTCCACCGGCGCCATCCGCCTCAACCAGCCCATGGTCGGTATCGCCGCCGCCGGGTAACGCGAGGTCAATGCCGCGCCGGGTCTAGCTCGGAGCCGGACGACGCTCGGCCACGACGATGCCCTCGCGACTGAAGCGAACCACGAACTCCGCCAGCAGAGCCTCGTCGGCGACCGCTTGGTCCTCGGGACCCAATTGTGTTCGGTCGAGCACGAGCCACTGCACCACCCCCGGATCGGGAAGATTTTCGCCCTGCACGCCCCACAGTCCGGCGACGAACGGGGTTGGGAACTGGTAGATCCGGGTCCTGTGAGCTAGGTGGGGAACCAGGGCGAACGTGGCGCTGACGGCAGCGCGGGAGGGAACCATCGATACCGCTGCTTCTCGGGAGTCCTGCCTCGAGTCGACATCGAGTGGCCACAGCTGCTGCTTTCTGAATTGGGTGCTGATGGGCGACGGTCCCCACGCCACGGTGGTGGCCAGAGCAGCGACCAGCAACACGCTGACCAGAACCCGACTGGCTCGCCTGGTGTGGCCCATCCAGGCGATCGCTTCGACGGTGGCGGCCAAGGCTCCGACGAGTACGAGGGCGCCGTAGTGGTACTTGATGTCGCGGGGGTAGGGGAAGGTTGACAGTGCGTTGATGGCCAGCATCGGACCGGCCACGAGGAACGTCGGGAGAGCGAAGAGCGGCAGCAGCCCGAGCGGCAGAAGCATGCCCAGGAAGTAGTCGAGCCGATCATTCCGGGTGATGGCCTGGAGGGTGTTGACCGGCCGGCCGACCACGTTGCGGGCGACGGAACCGGCGCTGTTGCCGAACTCGGCAAAGTACCCCTCGTAGAAGGGCGGGATCCCGTGATTGAACCCGGGTAGCGCCACCCGGGTGACCAGGAGGTACCAGGCGGCAGCGGCCGCAGCGACGAAAGCGCCGACCCGGCGATCCCCACGAATTGCGATCAGAACTCCTAGAACCGCCAGCGCCAGCGCCACATCCTCTTTGCAGGCCACAGCCAGACCGGCGGCGACCCAGAACCAGCCCCACCGCCGGGCTCTGGCCGCCCAGTAGGCGAAGAGGAGCGGGGCGATGGCCAGCGTCTCCGGATGGAAGTACTCCCAGGCGAGGAACTGATAGGTGGGGTTGAACAGAAGAACACCGGCCAGCCCGACCCCCAGCCATCGGCTCTTCAAGCGATCACGGGCGAGGAGATACACGGCCACGGCCCCGCTGGCCTGGGCGAGGACCTGGACGATCAGTAGGAACTCTGGACCAGCGCCGAGTCGGTAGAAGGGCGCGAAAAGATAGAGAATCGGAGTGGCGTGGTGCCCGAATACGTTGAGCCCGCGGACGGTGATGAGTTGGCCGTTGAACTGCGACAACAACCACGTGGCCTGGTCGTAGATCCCGAGGTCGAACCCGTAGGTCGAGAAGCGGGCGTGGCGAAT